>JAMCWD010000070.1 GCA_023475345.1 Chloroflexota bacterium
ACGAGGGAAGCGGGGGGGAAATAACGGTTTGGAGTAATGCCGTGTTCTGCTTCAGGTTTTTTCAGAGGGGGGGATCACCCCTGATCTCGATGATGAGGCAATAAAACCTTATGTGTGTTCTGCTTCAGGTTTTTTCAGAGGGGGGGATCACGTACCCGGTTCGGCGGGATATCCAGGGCGCGGCCGATTTGTGTTCTGCTTCAGGTTTTTTCAGAGGGGGGGATCACAGCACAGGTTACAAATCCCTCTCCAATGCGGCTCTTTGTCCCTTTTTCGAGAGGCTCCTGTTAATTGCAAAATTACCTTCATCCTTTTCGACCTGTCCCTCGAAAAAATATCCCCGTAACAGCATTTCATCAAGATCGAGCGCTCCTCTGGTTTCTGCAGGCAACCCCTCCTCTCGATCTCCTGTTACTGAAAAAAACTGAAACATCCGGGGCGTGGACGTCGGGGTTTTTGCAGTTTATCGATTCGGATTTTAAATCACACTACAAACCCGCTACCACCGGGCCGAAGCCCTTATGGTCATCCGTCCTTCAACACTCACTGCCTCCGGCTCCTCGGAACACTCCCCCATTTAGCGGGAGTATCAATCCAGTCCGGGATATAAAAATTATACCAGACCTTGACTTGTTATTGCAACGGGTGTTTAATTCGTTTTTAAATAATTATCGTATTGTCTTTTTTCAGATTAAGCGGAGTTCCTATTGCTGTAATTTTCTCCGAACAATCGGCGCATAATTTTATAAATATAACCTGGTCTTCTTCATCTTCAATTATCTCTTCAATTCTTTCTTTCAGGATTATCATTTTCTGCCGGGTAATCCTGCCGAAAAAAACAGACAGTTGAATATGCCGAGCAAATCCCAGCAAAGTTTTGAAAACGCGGTTAAGTCGTTTGGGATCTTTTATATCATAAGTAATAAAATATGATTCAGCCTCAGCCATAATTCACCTTACAACAAATCCTTTATACTCAGGCAGATCTCCTCTCAAATATGCCGCTAAAAAACGGCTTTGGACTTCAAACATTCTGGAATATGACATCTGATAGCCGAATATATGATGAGTAATCATCGTGTTTTTCCTGTTTTCATAAGCCGAGAAAAAATTTTTCCTCCCCCGGGAATTCAAAACGCATGAATCTTTCCAGATAATAAAATCATTTATATCTATCATCCTGTTATTTATCATGGTCAGAACCACCGAATCAACAACGATCGACCTGAATTCTTCCATCAGGTCAAGGGCGAGAGAGGGGCGGCCATTCTTGATGCCGTGATAGAATCCCATATATGGATCAAGTCCAACAGTCATCAATGCCGAGAAAAAATCCCTGCACAGCATTGTATATCCGAGCGACAGCATGGCATTTACGGGGTCTCTCGGCGGACGGCGGTTTCTCCCGTTCCAATGAAATTCTCCTCCCGGAACCTGGTTTTTGAAAAGAATCCCATAATTGGAAAAATAAGTTCTTGCTGCATTGCCTTCAATGCCGAGAATAGTTTCAAGAGATCCTGCATCTTCCAGAGATTTTAAGGCATCTGCCAGGACTTTTACAGCAAGGTTTTCGCCAGGCTCCGGCATAGACCGAAACCCTCTCATGAGGAATGTCCTGGAATTCTGAACTTTAGCATTTATAACTTCTTTTGCAAGTTTCAAGCGTATTTCGGGATTTTGAAAATAATTGAATTGCTGAAAACGAAGGGTGATATTTTTTTGAGGAGCAGGCATCAGAACAGCCTGGAACTTGCCGTGAGAGGAAAGAAAAGTCAAATTAATTCCCATATTTATAAGAGTATTCTGGGCCTGAGTAGTTATATTGACATTGCCGAATAAAACAACCTCTCTTACCGTCTGTAACGGAATTCTTTCTTTTTCGCCGTCCTTCTTGAAAATTTCAAGGTATTCCCCCTTTTTTATAATTGATGCGCCCTGATCCTGGACATAAAGAATTCCGCTGTCATAAGACTGCGGAATAACTCGATCGATCTTTTTTTCTTCGTCATAGTTACCTGTCTGTAATACGCGGATTTCTTCGGGCTGGCAAATAGCTACAAGAGAACAGGGCGGGCAGCGGTTTGACAATTCGGGATCAAGAGGAGGCGGGATCTTTCCGCTCATAACAAGCGCTTTTGCCTGTTCAATGTATTCTTTTGTTTTCCCGCGCAATTCCCGGTTAATTGATATCGACACCCTCTGATTTGAGCCGTAAAAATAAAGATAACCACACTCTATTTTTTTCTCGTATTTTTCTTCCAGCATAAGAGCCTGGGCGCATAATTGGACTGCGTCATTGTCCCAGATAATCGGCTCTCCGTCCGAATTGAGCTTGAGTTTTGACCGCTTATATTCTACCGGGTATATATCTCCGTTTTTTTCTTCGAGGAGATCCAGCCGTCCTGTTATGCTATATTCTTCTGAAGAAATCGTAACACTCCGGGTATGAATTGTATCGCGTTCTTTTCTCTGTTTCCCCGCTAATTCAGGAGCGTCGAGTCTTTTATGCTTACTCCTGCCGTCCTCTACAAATTCATTATATTCCATTACCCCCTCGATGTGTTCAAAATAAAACCGCCTGGGACAATATATGAAGGCATTCAGCATTGAAAGGGGGATGGGATCGCTTGCGAATGAATCCATCTTCAACGTTTCTTCATAAAATTTGGTGACATAAGGCTGTCTAATTCGTCAGGCTGAAGAACGATTTCATCCTCTAGTTGATTCGGGATCAGATTCTCCAGGCGATTGCGGATTCGTTCTTCAATATCGCTAAACTTTACTTCGTTATTCCTGTGTCTGTAAATGCCTTTACCTATTTTTTCCGGGCGGACAAAATTGCCGTTAAATATTTTATGCAGGTTAATCGAAGCGTTGTAATCGGCATTTACCTCAAGGAGGCAGTTTTCTTCCGGGCATGCGAAGAGCTTCCCGACGGTCTCAAACCTTTTCTCAACCTGCCCGGTTTTTTTATCTTTACAAACAGAATATCTTCTTCCAAGAGAGCCGCAGCGTGAGCATACCCATGAAGAATGGTGAGGGCTTACCGTAAAAACTTTTATTCCCGCTTCCTTTCCCAGCATCTTTACCCATTCGGTAAGGTTTCTTCTGTTCCACTCCATCAAAGCCCGGTTTATTCCCTTTTGCTTTTCGGCATCGGGTATCAAGCCTGCCATCCGTTCAAGAATAATAACATCGGCATTGTGCTTAACTGCAAAGTTTACTATTTCTCTTGCGCCTTTTTTGAACCTGTCTTCTCCCATGTCTGTAATATGATCCTGAAGAGAAATAAACGATCGTTCTCCCTTTGCGGCTTGTCCTCTTTCAGAGCGGAGTTTGCCGATTTCTTTCTTGTGTTTTTTTATGTGTCGCAGTCCGACTTCATCAAGGCTGATGAAATTTACAGCAACGGGCTTGTCAGGTAGTTTTCCGTTATGCATTTGCATAATTGTAGCAACCCCCAGGTTGCGTATCCCAAGATCAACGGCACAAGTTATAAGATCAGATGGAAACTTATATTTCCCTTTTTGGGTTTTTTCATCCGATTCCACCCATTTAATTTCTTTAGCCCTCGGAGTCAGTTCTTTGTTCTTAATATTGCATGTGAAAACAAGGTATGGAGTCCCGGTCGGCTTTGCCGGACGAAAGATCAATTTTACTCCCTTAATATCTACTTCACGATCTATTTGAAGATTCTTATCGAAAAATGAATAGAAAGTTTTCTCTTTTTCGGTTTTTTTATGCGTGGTATGGATTCTTCTGAATTTCTTCAGCCCTTTTAATCTTTTATCCGGTTTAAAGCGAAATACAGTATAACCTTTAGGGCTCCTTTCTTCTTCTTTATCCGATGTAATGACCTTGAGTTGAATTTCGCACTTGTCGGTATCAAGGTTTTTATATGTGCTGTCTTTCTTGAAAGAAAACCATGCGGGATGCTTCTCAGGGGATGGCAGAGTGAATGTCGGGCGGTGGCGAAAACCATCGGGATTTTTTCTTATTGCTCTTCTTCTGACAAATTCTATTTCATACTTAGAATGAACCCTGTCAAGGGCTTCCAGTTCCGGGTTGGCCTTGAAAAATTCTTCCCCCTCCATTTTCATCTTTTTACTTCTATATGCCCTTTTGATTCTTTGCTGACCCTCTGCAGGAATTGGGTTTACGACCGCCTCTTCTCCTCTCCATGCCGCAAGTTCAGGATGCGATTTTAAGAAATCCAGATATTTGTGCCAGCGCATTCTTCTTTTTGTAAAACCTGTCCCGACTTCTTTTTCAAATTCTTCGAGTATCGGACGTGCTCTCATGTAGTTCGGGTTGCTCTCTTCAAATTTAAGTTTTTCTTTGGCCCACTCTTCATGTTCTTTTTCCCATAGTTTCTTTAGTTCTTCATGCCCGCTGATCAACTGAAAAGACATTTCAAAAAGTTTTCTTCTGAATTCGCTGGAAAAGCCGGGCAATTCCTCAAAACGGTCAAAAAGAATTTTCTTCTTTTTTGTCAATTTTTTTGCAAGTTTCGCCCAATCTTCATCTTTACCCGATTTAAATTTTAATGAAGTAACCGCTTCCATTTTAGCTATTGAATTTTGACTGCCGCCGATAGATTCAAAAATAATTTTATAAGCCTGCCCGCTCTCCTTATCATCTCCGGCTTCTCCCCTTTTCATCTTAAACATCTGCTGAATTACAAAAGGAAGATTCTTATTGAAAATTTTATGAGTTCTCCAGAGATGAGCCTTTTCTTCATTGGTACAAATAACTTTGGCTTCCCATGCCTTGGTGGCCATAACTATCCCCCCCCATTGACTGGACTTAATATCCTGAAATAATATATTTATTAATCAAGAAAGCTTTTATTTCCTGCCTGAAAAATTTATTAGAATCAAAAACTACGATAATAAACATCCGCTAGGATCGGGGTACAGCTTATAATACAGGATGAAGTTTCGATGAAATTCTGGTATCATATCAATTGAGATTCAGTAATAAGCGCGGGGGTGTTTTTTTATGCGGTACGAAGATGTAATCAAAAAACTCAGGCAGATGGCTGATCCCGAAGTGATAAGCGGGATGGCCAGGTTCGGCATAACCGCTAAAGAGGTCATGGGCGTAAAGATCCCCGATCTTCGGAAACTGGCAAAAGAAATCGGCAGAGATCACGAGCTTGCCCTGAAGTTGTGGGGGAAGGAAATCCGCGAGACAAGGATCATTGCGGCGATGATCGACGACCCGGCGCTCGTTACCGAAAAGCAGATAGAAAGCTGGGTCCGCGATTTTGACAGCTGGGAAGCCTGCGACCAGTGCTGCAGCAACCTTTTTGAAAAGACCCCTTTCGCATACGATAAATGTTTCCAGTGGAGCCAACGGGAAGAAGAATTCGTTAAAAGGGCCGGGTTTGTATTGATGGCCCGCCTTGCGGTGAGCGATAAAAAAGCAGGAGATGAAAAGTTCGAGAGCTTTTTCCCGATTATTCTTAGGGGGGCGGCGGATGAGAGGAACTTTGTCAGGAAGGCCGTCAACTGGGCGCTCAGGCAGATCGGTAAGAGAAACCTTGCACTGAATGAGAAGGCCGTAAGAATCGGGGAAAAGATGCGGGAGATGGATTCTTCCAGCGCGAGGTGGATTGCATCCGACGCCCTGCGGGAGTTAAAGAGCCAGGCTGTCCTGGATAGGCTGAAGATGAAAGCCCGAAGCCGCCCGGCAAAGAAAACGGCAAATTAAAGAAGGGGGGTCATAGAAAGAATATCCATTGTGTCAAAAAAATGAACCCATCCTCTTTTTCTCAATTTTCACGCTCGACCGGATGGCTGTCCCCGCTTTTCGTCCTTTTTCTTACTTTTGCAATCCATCCCGTTATTGACTTAATCGCCGAGCCAATAACTCCGCCTAAAAATCCTAAGATTAGGCAAGCAATAATTTGTTCTAAAACTATATTATAATAGGGGCCATGTACTACAAAAAAATATATCACGGGGGTGATGGTAATCGTTAATGGTATCCCCCAGAGGCTACCCCACTTCTCTGCTTTAAAACCCAGCCAGATCGAAGTGAAAAATATAGAGAGCAAAAACCCAAAAATCGGGTCCTCATAGTGTCCATTAGGTATTATATTATTGCATTGGTATAAAAGACTGAATATTAGCGCCATTATAACAGCGGCTATAAAAGTTCTCCACCTCAATACACAATCACCCCATTTCCTTCTAATATCGAATATTCCATTTTCTGTCCTTTTAATGTCACACCTTGATCTTCCCCCGAAAAAGTGGACACGGAGTTAAGCTGCCTTCCCGAATTTCTCAAAGTCTTCAGGGCTTCTATAACCCGGCTAAGAACGCCTCCTTCCGATTATAAGATACTTCGTTGTACTCGAAGATTTCACTTCCTGCCTCAGACCCTGTCCTGAACTTTTCACAATACGCCGGTTCAGGCTTAGGCGTATGAAAAATTCCTTTCCTTTAATACCGGCTCCGCGGTTATTCAGATCCTGAAACCCGGGCGGTTTTGTCGAACTCATATCATCTTGTCATTCGGATCGATTTGTTGTATTTTATTGTATAAGGGGAATATAAGCGCTTCTGATAAATCGATTATTCAACAACAAGTAAGAAGCCGAAGTTTTTTTTGAAGGGGGGATTAAATTTCAAAAATTAAAATCTGAGGTTATAGCCGCTCAATTCCAGGCAACTAAAGGGGGGAGAAAAAATGTCTCAAGAGGTTAGCTATTCTCAAGAGGTTATTAAAAAGAAAATCCTGATCATTGCAAATAAATCCTGGGAAGCCGACCCGCTCATCAATGTTCTTCTCAATGACAAGGCGTGTCCCGAAGGTTTCGGACAATTCAAAATCAAAAATCACCCGTTTCCCGAAGAGCGAAAGCGTAAAGATTACCCCTACTCGATACCGGCATCGAGAATAAAATTCGAATACAACACCCTCATAGTCAAAGACAATGACATAAAGAAAATAACGGCGGAGGTTGTTGTCTGTTGTATTCAGGATCTCATGAACCCCGCGCTCAGCTATTCGAATACAAGGGAAAAAATTCGGATACTGCCGAAGATAATTGAAGAAGTCGAAAACCCTGATTATATTATCGCATTCGGCACGGCGGGTTTCCCCGACCTGACAAATTACGATGCTTGTACGGTTATAGGGACGCAGGCTTTCATCCACAACCCCTATGCCGACAACAGAGAATATAAGAGTGAAAGCGATTGGCCTCACGATTGGGACGATTATCTCGACACACTGCTGGAGTCGTCTCTGACCGGTTATCCGGGCGGTTTTTTTAGAAAAATTTCTTCAGAAGTTCATTATCACGCAGAGGGGCGGATGCTCCGTTCCCCGTTAAACCCGGCCCGGCCGCCGGTAATCATCCACGGGGCCAGGTATGTCGCCCTGGGAATCGTCAATGTAATCGATTATGACCATTATGTCTGGGCTGATCAACAGGCTATCGATATCATGAAAAGCAAATACAAAAATGAACCCATAGGGTCGGTGGAAACGACACACGGCGTTATCCGCCTTGTGGCAGAAGAATCATATGGAACGAAGCCTCCGTTTCTTTTTGTTTCAGGGATAACTGACAGGGTCAAATATTTTGACATGGAACTGGTTCCGAGATCCTACGGCCAGAATTTCGTTGCCTCACACAATGCCGGAGTATCTCTTGCATGGCTTATCCCGGAGTTGGCGAAAGTCGGCGTTATATAACTTAAGCTGTTTAAATAAACAGGCCGGAAATAAAAAAGCTGGCGGGGTAGGAGTCGAACCTACAATTACCTGATCCAGAGTCAGGAGCCTTACCAATTTGGCCACCCGCCAACAATACTTTGAAAATTGTCAAAGGCATTATACCACAGGTATCGGGAATCGTTCAATAGAAAATTCAAAATTCCTTCCCCGGGCTGTGCTGATGCTTATCCGGGTTCCTATGTAAATATTTTTTACCTGTAATATCGCTTTGCTTTTTTGGATAATGCAGTTACCAGAGAAGGATTAATATTATTTTATAGAAATATTCATAAAGCGGGTTTGAGGGAAAAGTTATTATTATGAACTCAAAAAACAAATTCCCCGGTTGTATCCAGATCGGAAGAAGCCTGTATTTGTTAAGGAGGAGGCACAGTTAACAGGGGACGGGCTCTCGTAACGCCGGCTTATGGGAATCCTGTAAGATCCGCTGCGTGTCCTTAAAGACGATGTGATTGACGCCTGCCCCCGTCAGGATTCTCATCCGCTCTTCATTAAATAGCCGGCGGCATGGGGGATCTTTGACAGAGAGACCGGCATCCCTGATGTGAGGAGATAAGTGGAGTAATATGAAAAAACTTGAACAACTCGAAGAAGACCTCCACAAAGCATCTTTATATAACCGGAGCCTTATCGAGGCAAGCGTTGACCCCTTTGTTACCATAAGCCATGAAGGCAAAATCATGGATGTTAATAAGGCTACGGAAGAGGCAACAGGCATTTCCCGCGAGCAGTTGATAGGCACGGACTTTTGTGATTACTTCACCGAGCCTGATAAGGCAAGAGAAGGATATAAAAAAGTATTGTCTGAGGGCATAGTCAGGAACTATCCTCTTACTATCAGGCATATAAGCGGGAAAACCACCCCCGTCCTGTACAACGCCACGATTTACACAAACGAGGTGGGGGAA
This sequence comes from Chloroflexota bacterium, assembly GCA_023475345.1. Classification (GTDB taxonomy): domain Bacteria; phylum Vulcanimicrobiota; class JAMCWD01; order JAMCWD01; family JAMCWD01; genus JAMCWD01. Next base: position 8,664 of record JAMCWD010000070.1, read on the forward strand.
GTGGAAGGTGTATTTGCCGTGGCCCGTGATATATCCGCGCGGAAGAAGGCGGAAGAAGACCTTCGCAAAGCATCTTTATATAACCGGAGCCTTATCGAGGCAAGCGTTGACCCTCTTGTTACCATAAGCCGGGAAGGTAAAATCATGGATGTTAATAATGCTACGGAAGAAGTAACCGGCATTTCCCGCGAGCAGTTGGTCGGCACGGATTTTTGTGATTACTTCACCGAGCCTGATAAAGCAAGAGAAGGATACAAAACAGTATTGTCTGAGGGCATAGTCAGGGACTACCCTCTTACTGTCAGGCATATAAGCGGGAAGACCACCCCCGTCCTGTACAACGCCACGGTTTACAGGAACGAGGCGGGAGAAGTGGGGGGAGTGCTCGCCGCAGCCCGCGACATTGCGGATGTCAAAGAAATCAAACAAAAGCTGCATAAAGCTCACCTGGAACAGGAAAGGCTTACGTCGGAGCTTAATATCGCCAAGCAAATTCAGTTATCCGTCATTCCCCAGAAGTTTCCGAAAATACCCGGGGCGGAAATTTTTGCCAGGACTCTTCCCGCCCGGGTGGTAGGAGGAGATTTTTACGATTTCTTATTTGTTGATCCCGGCCTTCTTTGTTTTGCAATCGGAGATGCAAGCGGCAAGGGAGTGCCTGCGGCGTTGTTCATGTCTTTAAGCCAGGCTTTTTTGAAGGCTACTGCGATACGAGGCTATGAGCCCGGGGAATGCCTGACTTATGTCAACGAATTGCTTGACAGGGATATTCACCTGGATATGTATATCACGCTTTTTTACGGGATACTGGATCCTCAAACCGGGGAATTGAAATACAGTAATGCAGGCCACGATTCACCTTTTATAATAGATGAAAAAGGGCGCCCGGAACATCTCCCGATAACGGGGGAGATTCCCTTGGGCATTGACAAAAACGCTCGTTATACCACGTGCATGCGTCAGCTTGAGAATGGAATTTTTCTTTATTCCGACGGGGTAACGGATGCGATTGATAAAAACGGCAACCGGTTTACAGGGCAAAGACTCCTTAAGCTCCTTAAGAAGATGGAGCCTTTTTCCCCGGAAAGTGCCGTTAATCATGTACTGTGTAAAGTAGAAGAATACACTTCCGGTGTTCACCAGGTCGATGATATCACGCTTTTAGCCGTCAAATACCTGGGCAACGGACCTGGCATACAGAAAACGAAAGACAATTGAACAGTCTCCTGCAGCCTGCAGGACACCGCAAACGAATTTTCTTTTTGTAAGGAAGCCGGGAGAATTATATTTTCTGTACCCTAAAATTGACATATTACGCTTATTATTTAAATTTGAGGGTAAATACTTAATCATAAGGAAGATGCTTTCTTGCAGGGGATGTCTGGTTCTTTGAAATTATAAAACCGAAGAGGTGGAAAATGCCGAAAGACCCGGTCTGCGGAATGGATGTTGATGAAAAAAACGCCGTCAAGCTGGAGAAGGACGGCGAGGTTTATTATTTTTGCAGTGATGCCTGCAAGAATAAATTCATGGCGCGTGGGAAGATGAAAATGGGCGGCATGGAGCACGAAGCGGATCAGATGGACGGAGGCCATGCAGGGCACGGGCACCATGACCATCACGCAGGCATGGTAGCCGATTTCAGGAAACGCTTCTGGATCTCGCTTGCTCTTACCGTCCCGATCCTCGCTCTTTCCCCAATGATACAACAATTCCTCGGGCTGGGAGAATCGCTCAGGTTCGCTGGTGATTCATACCTGCTTTTCAGTTTTTCTTCGATAGTGTTTTTCTACGGCGGCTTCCCTTTTCTCAAGGGTTTCTTCGACGAGATGAAAAAGGAACAGCCCGGCATGATGACCCTCATAGCGGTAGCCGTTACGATAGCTTACGCGTATAGCTCCGCCGTGGTGTTCGGGCTTGCGGGCAAGATATTTTTCTGGGAACTGGCGACATTAATCGATATCATGCTCCTGGGCCACTGGATAGAAATGAAATCCGTGATGGGCGCATCGAAAGCCCTTGAAGAGCTGGCAAGACTCATGCCTTTCGAAGCACATAAAATAATGCCCGGCGGGAGCGTTAAAGACGTGCCGTTAGATGAACTGAACGTCGATGACAGGATTATTATAAAGCCCGGTGAGAAGATCCCCGCCGACGGCGAGGTGGTAGAAGGCGAAAGCTCTGTCAACGAATCCATGCTTACCGGCGAATCCGGACCTGTGCCCAAAAAGCCGGGTGAGGGAGTAATCGGGGGAGCTATCAACGGGGAAGGCTCTTTGACCGTGGAGGTAAAGAGAACCGGAAAAGATTCATTTCTATCACAGGTCATCGACCTTGTCAGGCAGGCCCAGGAAAGTAAGTCGAAGACACAGGATCTTGCAAACCGGGCCGCGTTGTGGCTGACCGTCATAGCACTTGCGTGCGGGGCGATAACCCTTGTTGTATGGCTCTGGGTGATGGGGAAGGATTTTGCTTTCTCTCTCGAGAGGACCGTAACGGTCATGGTAATTACATGCCCCCATGCCCTGGGCCTTGCCATCCCGCTGGTGGTGGCGGTTTCGACGGCGCTTGCCGCCGGGAGCGGCCTTATCATCAGGAACAGGGCGGCTTTTGAAAACGCAAGGAACATCCAGGCCATAATATTCGATAAGACGGGGACGCTGACGGAAGGCAAATTCGGTGTAACCGACACGATTGCTTTTTCAGACGATACATCCGAAAATGATCTCTTGAAATATGCCGCATCGGTAGAAGCTCGCTCCGAACACCCCATTGCAAAGGGGATTGTAGAATCAGTCAAAGACTCCTTTCCGGTTGAAGAATTCAGGGCCGTTACCGGGAAAGGCGCACAGGGCAAAGTGAACGGCATGGACGTTAAGGTGGTAAGCCCGGGTTACCTGGGGGAAAACAACATCCCGGTAACGGATGAGAGGATCGAAAAACTTGCCTCACAGGGCAAAACCATCGTATTCGTGATGATCGATGAAAAATTAAAAGGGGCGATAGCCCTTGCCGATATCATCAGGCCGGAATCAAAAAAAGCCGTTTCAATGCTCAAGGAGATGGGCATAAAGTGTATGATGCTGACCGGGGATAATAAAAAGGTCGCTCAATGGGTATCGGAACAGGTCGGCCTGGATGAATATTTCGCGGAAGTCCTGCCACAGGAGAAGGCGTCGAAGGTTAAAGAGGTACAGGAGAGGGGGCTGATAGTGGCCATGACGGGCGACGGCGTCAACGACGCCCCGGCCCTGGCACAGGCCGATGTGGGCGTAGCTGTCGGCGCGGGGACCGATGTAGCGGTGGAGACCGCCGACATCATCCTTGTGCGGAGCAACCCGCTGGATGTTATATCGATCCTGGGACTGTCCCGCGCCACTTACAGGAAGATGGTTCAGAACCTGGCCTGGGCGACCGGCTATAACGCTTTCGCCATCCCGCTTGCGGCAGGCGTGCTGTTCAAGTGGGGGATACTTTTAAGCCCTGCAATGGGCGCCGTGCTGATGTCTTTAAGCACGGTCATCGTGGCGGTCAACGCTGGGCTTTTAAAAAATGAAATAATGCCGAGCAATTTTCTTTAATCCCCGATAATTCCTTTCGGCGGGCTTCCGGGCAATTCATAGACCCGGAATAGTCCTTTACAGCAGTTTTTAATTATCCGATTGGCTAGTTCTTTTGACATATTTTTAAATACTTTATTCCTAGTTCACCCGGATTATCCGTTATATCTTCAAAAATGCGAATTAAAACCGGAAGCGTATTTATCATTGAAATATAATAACTATTTCGGGCTGTAAATTTTCCGGCCCGGGAATCGGGTATTATTCAAGTCGAATATTTTCCGGTCTGTGAAACGGGACGGCCTGTTATGATGATTGTGCATTTAAAATGAAGCTTTTATAATATATATATAAACATTCCCTATTTTTCAGTTTTTCAAGGAGGATTTTAAAAGGGGTTTTTGTCAAAAAATTTAGAACCGAGAGTGCCAACTTCCTGTGAAGAGAGATTGAGAAACAGCCGGAGCGGTTGAAGATTCCGGAAGGCTTTTGGGGTGGGAAACCTGGAGTGTCAATCTTTACAGGGGGTTGGTTTTTTTAATATTACGGGATCGGAATGAGGGGAACAAGCAGTTGTGTCATCCCCGCGGCGGGGAACCATAAGGAAATCAGACATAACACCATTTAAGTGTGCTTATCCATTTAATCCCCGGCCAGCGATTCTTCGAATTCATCTATATTATTATACCTTTCCCCGGGATCGGGATGAAGCGCCCTGCGAAGCGTTCGTTTCAAGTTTGAATGGGTTTGTGAAATGGTTCTGTCCAGCATATCGATATTCTCATGTGACGGGACTTTCAATGTTAAGAGGTAAAACAATGTTGCGCCAAGGCTGTACAGGTCGGTTTTCGGAGCAGGCCTTTCGCCTGCCAGGACTTCAGGCGCGGTAAAGCCCGGCACGCCGGGCGGCAGGTAATCGCACAGGTCGCGTTCGGTACAGGCAAGCTCGAGGTCGATGAGGCGGAGGCGGTTCCGGCTTTCCCTTATCAGGTTCGAAGGCCTGAGATCTCTCAGGATGACCGGCGGGATCCTCCCATGGAGGTATCTGAAAACCTTACAGAGCTCCGCGCCCCAGTGTATTACCGTTTCGGGCGGAAACGGCAGGAGCTGCTCGCTCCCGATGGATTCCAGGTCTCTGCCCTGGATATATTCTATTACCAGGACGAAGCCGTCCGGAAGCGAAAAATATTCTTTTACCGCAGGGAGGGCCGGATGACGCAAAGACCTGAGGAGTTGGGCGGCCGATTGAAACCTCGGAAGGAGCACGTTGCCGACGGTATCGTCCCACCGGTACAACTTGAAGATCCAGTCCTTTTGTGTCCCTTCGAGAGGCTCGGCCAGATAAAGGTCGGCCATTCCGCCTCTTGCGAAAAAGCTTTTTATCCTGTATCCCTTTATTGTCGTGCCGGCTCGCATAATTATCCCGTTGTTAACTTCTACAACATAATGCCGATCCCCTCCGGCTTAATATGGTATGGCGGCATTCCGCATATAAAATTAAATAGATTTTGCCGCCCCTCTTTAAAAGAGGAAGATTATTCTGATTTAAAGAATAATATGCGAGGGTTTAAAAAACAACATTTTCTTTCCATTTTTTCAGACTAACCGGGAACCATCCAAATTTTTCATGGCGGCTTATCATATTGACTGAAGAAAAGTATAAAGGTTTATGGCCTGATCTGGCATTACTGTTTTTACTCGGACTTTTTTTGATTGGCCTGAACTATTACTGGCTGTCGCTTGATCCCCAGTTCCCCGAATGGGACCATACCAAGCATCTGGACCAGTCTATTGATTTTTTCCGCCTTTTTTTCCAGCAGTTGAATCCTGTGTCGGTACTGGGGCCTCTTGATGAAAATCCTCCCCTGCTTTTTTTTATTACTTCACTGTTCTATCTTGTTTCAGGGTTCTCCAGGGGGGCTGCGTATTTTTCCGTGATGATATATGTATGGCCGCTATTGTTCGGGTTGTACATGGCCGGCAGAACCACAGGGAGCCGGCTGACCGCATGGATATTCGCCCTGGTTGCTTTATCGTCCCCTATCGCCGTCGATTATTCGCACAAATATTACGAAGATTATCCGACCGCTGCCTTTATTGCATTAGGGATCTGGTCCCTGTTATGGGCCGGTGATTTTTCCGACCGTAAAAAATCCATCTGGTGCGGTGTCATCCTCGGCCTGGGCGCCCTTGTCAAATTCATCCATCCCATGGTGATGTTCCTCCCTGTAATATGGACAGCCTGGATTGTATATGATCCCATACGCAGGGAAGCTAAAAAGCGCGGGAAGCCGCTTTCCTCTTTCCCCGGGTTTACAAACCTTATTTTGGCCATGGGAATAGCCGCCGTGATTGCAGTACCCTGGTACCTGCTTAAATTCGGAACATACACTAAGATGTGGGCTTTTATGACTTACCCACGCCCTGAAACTTATAAGCCGTTGTACCAGATGTTATTCGCCTACATCAGGGATTTCAACAATATTTTTTTCATGGCCTGTCCCCTGCTCATTATCGGGACAATATTGCTCCTGGTGTTTCGCGGAAAAGCAAAGGCAGGGGTACTGGCTCTAATTGCCTTTGTTTCCGGCCTTGTTTTAATCTCATTATCCAGGGTGCCGCCCACAGCCAGATACCTGGTTGACCTGATGCCGCCTGTTGTAATTCTTTCATTCTACTGGGTGGGATTGGTAAAAAAACGCTGGCAGATATTGATATTCCCCCTTGTGTTACTGTTATCGGCATGGCAATTGACAGGGTGGATAATCCTCAAAAACCGGGGGTTTCCTCCTGATGTTAAAACGATGATAAGAACTGTATCCATGCCCGGCTCCGGGCTCAGTTCGAAATACTTCTTAATTACCGGTGGAATTCTTAAAAAAATATCAGGGGATCTTTCACACAGGAATAACAGGCCGGTTTCGATCTTTATATCAAATCACAGCGAGATCCAGGCCATGGACCTCCAATGCCTGCGCCACCAGGGAATAGAAGAGGGTCTTTTCGGATTAAATGAAATGATTATTTATTATGAAAACAAGGGGGATCCGGAGAAAGATCTGAGAAAGTCCGATTATATGGTACTTTCGGCGGGGGATGATGAGAAAGAAGTAAATAAGATTATAGAGGACCTTCAATCACCGGGGGAATGCAAATTCATCCCGTTGGCCCCCCCTTGGAAAATAGATTGGGAATTTAAAATCCCAAAATCGGTTAATCTATATCGCGTTGAACATCTCCGGGAAAGCAAATAAGGAGATCTACATTGATAATTTCATGCCCGATAACAAGCAACGGAGATAATGACGCTTTAAAAGAGGAAGATTATTTAGATTTAAAGAATAATGTCCGGAGTTTTTCAAAAACTTGGCTGGGAGGATCATATGTTTCCTCTATTTGATCTGGGTTCTGAGGCAATGAAGTTCGGGCTGGGGATTTTCGGAAAAATGAATATAGGACTGACCGGCTTTTACCTTGCATGTCTGGTTGCGGGGCTGGTGTATGCTATATCACTTAACATTCTGGGGCATGATACCGATGCCGCTGCCGGCGGAGGCCACGATGCAGGGGCGGGCGCCGACGGGGATGTCAGCGGAGGCGGCCACGATGCAGGCGTCCATTTTGCGCCTTTCAGCCCGATAACCATGTCTTCATTTATTTCAAGCTTCGGCGCCATCGGCCTTATAACGCTCAAAGGGTTCAGCATGTCGCCAGGCATCAGCATACTGGTTTCGGTCGTAAGCTCTTCATTGATAGCCGTTATCGTTTACACCGTATTCTACAGGTTCTTCATAATGTCACAGGCAAGCTCGGTCGTGGACGGCGAAAGCCTGATCGGGATAACCGCGGAAATTATCACCCCGGTACCGGGCGGCGGCATCGGCGAAATAGCTTACAACACCAAAGGTTCACGCATGACCGCTATGGCAAAGTCCGTAAACGGAGAAGACATGAAAAAGGGAGAAGCCGTTATAATAGACAGGATCGTGGGGAGCACGTGTTATATAAAGCCGTTCAAGCAGGATGCCGGGGAAAAGCCTGTTTCTTAAAAATACGGATTAAATAAATTAAGCATAAAGGGGGACTAAAAATGTTTGCGGATGTCAACTGGTCGATAGTAGGTCTTGCCGTACTGGCGGTCGTGGTATTTCTCATTTTCCTTGCGGCGGCTTACAGCAGCAGGTATTTGAAGGCCGGGCCGAACGAGGCCATAGTGGTTTCGGGCCGGAGGCACAGGAGCCCGGGCGGGCAGATAAGAGGATACAAGATCGTATCGGGCGGCGGCGTTTTCGTATGGCCGTTCGTCGAGAAGGCCGACCGTTTCTCCCTGGAGACGATGACCATCGATATACGGACGCCGGAAGTTTACACCACACAGGGCGTTCCGGTATCTATCGACGGCGTGGCGCAGCTCAAAGTGAAGAATGACGACGTGTCCATCGCCACGGCGGTGGAGCAGTTCCTTTCGAAAAGTGTCGGTGAGCTGATAGAAATAGCAAGACAGACACTCGAAGGCCATCTCCGCGCCATCATAGGCACCATCACGGTTGAGGAAGTCATAAGGAACCGGGATGTTTTCGCCCAGAAGGTACAGGAAGTCTCCGCAAGTGATCTTGCAAACATGGGACTTACCATCATCTCCTTTACAATTAAAGATATCAAGGATCAGCACGGCTACCTGGAAGCGCTCGGCAAGCCCAATATCGCCCAGGTCAAGAGAAATGCGGTGATAGCAGAAGCCGAAGCCCAGAGAGATGCAAATATAAAGTCAGCCGAAGCCAAGAGAGAAGGCGAGCTTGCCAAGTACCTCGCCGAAACCAGGATCGCCGAAGCGCAGAAAAATTATAAGAAAGAAGTTGCAAATTATACCGCCGAAGTCAACCAGAAACAGGCTGAGGCCGACCTTGCCTATGACCTCCAGAGATACAAGACCGAGCAGTCGGTGAAAGCCGAAGAAATCGAAGTTCAAACTGTGGAGAAGACCAAGCAAATCGAGGTACAGGAAAAAGAGATCTTGAGGAAGCAAAAAGAGCTTGAAGCAACGATACAGAAGCCTGCCGATGCGGAGCGCTACAGGATCGAAGCCCTTGCAAACGCGGAGCAGTTCAAACTCAAGACCACGGCGGCGGGCCAGGCCGAGGCCACCAAGCTGACGGGCTTCGCCGATGCCGATTCGAACAAGGCCAAGGGTCTTGCAAATGCTGATATTATAAAGGCTCAGGGTCTATCCGAAGCCGAAGCCATGACCAAGAAGGCCGAGGCATGGAAGTTGTATAACGAAGCGGCCATCACGCAGATGTATATCGAGCGGCTGCCCGATATCATGAAAGCTGTCGCCGAGCCTCTTTCCCGCATCGACCGTTACGTGGTGGTAAGCTCAGGCGGGGACGGAGGCGGCGCCTCCAGGATAGTGAAGGATGTTACCGATATCGTAAGCCAGCTCCCGCCGGTGCTGGAAGCCCTGACCGGACTCGATCTCGAAGAGCTTATCAAGACCGTCCCCAAGATGAAGAAGACTGTTCAGGGGAGCGCTACAGATACGGTAACCGCCGTGCCCGGGACCTATAAAGAGCATAAATCCTGATAAATTCATTTTAAGATTATTCGCCGTGTCCCGGTCTTGAGGCGATGGTTCCTCTGGCGGCCCGGAAGGAGGAGATATTATGTTGCTGGATGAGATCCTTGCGGCAAATTCGAAATACAACAAAACGGAACCCGAATCCGTCCCGAAGGTAATAATAATCACCTGTATGGACCCCAGGCTTAACGCCGATTTACTGCCCTCGATGGGATTGAAAAACGGCGAAGCTTTCGTTATCAGGAACGCCGGGAACCTGGCGACTCCCGACGTTGTCCGCAGCGCTATAATAGCCGCCGTGCTTTATGATATTAATGAGATAATAGTGCTGGGGCATACCGATTGCGCCATATCGAAGTTAACCGTATCACAATTCCTGGATTCCCTTTCGCGGGAGAAAGTCCACCGGAACGCGATTCCCGATCAGAATATACGAGAGTGGCTGGGCATTTTCGTTAACGAGAATGAAAATATAAAAAAGCAGGTGGAGTTTTTGCGCTCACATCCTTTAATGCCCGGGGATGTCCATGTTCACGGGCTGATGTTTGATGTCTCAACGGGTAATGTTTCGGTTGTCGTTAACGGTTACCAGGCGCCTAAGGCCCTGCCCACGCACGGCGGCCAGCCGATTAAACTGGATTATAAAACGCTTTTTGACCAGCGCAGGACGGGTAAATTCGAAGGCGAAGGCATAACGGAAATGGGTATAGATACCCCGGATTTTACACATTACGAGCTCAAATCGACCACCGACGGTAATATCCCTGTTACTCAAAACATTGATCTGACGACGATGGAAAAGGTTTCCTTCATCACTGATTTCGACAAACCTGATACGGTCTCAACCTCGCTTCAGCCTCCCGTTGAGAAGCCTTTGCCGGTAACCGGCGCCGGCGTATCCATCAGCCGGGGTGGAGGGGAGAAAAAACAGCCTCCGAAACAGGATCGGAGTTTTTCTCAGATGGCGGAAGTGCCTAAAGAATATGCCGCGGCGGTTGATGCCGCCCACGATATGCTTCCCGAAAAATACCAGATCGTTATAGACAACCTGGGCTATGACGCGAAGAACGTGCTCAAGCAGCTCAAGCGCCTGACCGGGAAAGACTATTCGCTTTACACGGCCGTCGGAGTCCCCATTTTGAAAAACCTCAGCAAAGAAAGGGCCGATAAAATCAAAAGCATCTGGGAAAGCTGGGGCGCAAGGATCATAGTAAAGCCTGAAGACAAGTAGAGGCGGGGTTGTTAAAATATATTTGAGAATTCTGCATAATGGAAAAGTGGATTAATCCAATTGCTAAAGGCATCGGCATAGCCGTCCTGGTTACACTTGTTGTAGTTATGCAGGGTTTGATAATGTCGGTCGGTATTTTAGGCTTCGATCTTTTCTACCAAAACTGCTTCAAGACCCATCTTCAAACGCTGGAAGCACCTGGCAAAAATATGAAGTTTGTCCTCATGACCGACCTGGCAGGTGTTGGTGACCGTTCATGGTATGTTTATAAATCGCCTGTTGTAATTGACGTTATACAAAAAGTAGAAATGAGAATCGGCCACAATACGGATGGAGTCCTTTTTTGGAATTACTCCGAGACAGGAGACCACTCCGATAATGCCAAACTTGAAATCCTTAAGGGGAAGTACCTGGTCTTTTCACGCGGGGGCCTCTATCACAGCTTGTATGACATTGATACGGGGCAGGTGCTCGTAAATGAAGAAAATCCGTTTGTTGCCTGGCTATGCTCAGAAGAAGATGAAAATTCACCGGAACTTATGAGACCGCAAAACATGAAGACGACACTGGATAGCTGGGTTAGGAAGAATCTTCATGCGAAGATCGAGAAGATATTGAACGACATTGAATGATACACATCCTCTGTGGCGATAGTCAAAGAAGTGCCATCCCGACATCCCCCGGCCCTGCGGGCCACCCCCTTTCATTAAGATACAAGGGGGATTTCGTTTTGCTAATATGCAGGTTTGAGGCCGAAATTCACGGTTCCGGACAAACAAAATCCCTGTAAAAGAAATCGGGCGGGCGGGGAAACCCCGCCCCTACGAGGGGCTTGAAACAAGAACCCCGGGACTCTGCGGCATCATAGGGAATCCTCTGCGAACTCTGCGGTTAAAACTATTCTCAATAACCGTACAGAATTGGAGGATTTTTCAGATTCTAAAATTTGATATTACGTCTGGAATCGCCTTAATAAAGCCGTTACTTTTTACGGAAATATTTCCACGAATACAACTCTTTTAAATGCTTCAGGTAATTTATGAACTCGCCCTTGGAAAGCTTGCTCCGGCCTTCCGCGCGGTTCACGAAAACATATGGGATCTCTTTAACCTTATCGTATTTGCCCTTGACGAATATCTCCAGGCCTATCTTGTAGCCGATTGCGGAAAGCTCCGCCCCGTCTATAACCGAGCGGTGGATTGCAAAAAAACCCGACATGCTGTCGGTAACGCCGGTTACCCCCCTGGAGAGCAATATCGCACCGCGTGATATTATAAACCTGACCAGCGGCCAGTTTTTGATCCCGCCTCCTTTTATATACCTGCTCCCCACCACCACCTGCGCTTCGCCCTTTTCGATCATCTCAACCATCTGCGGGATAATGCCTACATCGTGGGACAGGTCGGCGTCCGTAACGATTATAATATCGCCTTTGGAGGCTTCGAACCCCTCCATGACCGCCGACGAAAGGCCCAGCTTCCCTGCCCGGTGGACGACGGTTATGGGCTTTTCAAGCGCCAGCTTATCCGCAAGATCCCCCGTCCCGTCGGGAGAGTTGTCATCGACTATCACCATCTCGGCATCGAGACCCGCGCCTCCGGTTACGTCGAATATCGTCGATACGAGCCTTGGCAGTCCTTCAAGCTCGTTATATGTGGGGACGATTACTGAGATCATTTCTGCTCCTAAAGCGAGATCACTTTCCATGCCGCCATTAAGTGTTCGGTTATCGTTTCCATGTCGGAAACCGTTCCCACCTTGATCTTGCCTTCAAGGTCAAGCTCTTCGACGGATATCGCATCGATCAGCACTTTGACTTCCTGCTCTTCCAGGATGGCAAGCCTGCCGAGCATTTCGGAATCCTGGCACGCCATGGTTACGGCGGTGTTCATGAGTATGACGGCCCGCGGCTTGACCTGCTGGTTTATAAGCGCCTGGAAGAAAAACTTCAAAAGCCTTCCGCCCAGCCCGACATCCTCATGGCCCATGTAAGGCGAAGTCAGCAATATGACAATGTTCTTCGCGCCGCCGGGGCCGCGGATTTTCAAAGGCAGAGTCTCTTCGAACTCCCCGAAATCTCCCCTTACTGTCCGAAGATAATAATTGAGATCCTTCTCTACAAAGCCTGCAGGCATCTTAGCCTCAGGCCTGGGAAGCTCTCTTTCAGGATCTTTCAGCGCCGTTCCCTCCTGTTCGTTATACTGGGTACCGCGGCTTTTACCGCTTCGCCGGGTATCGTTACATATACTATGCCGCGGGTCTTTTCCCTTCCCGGATTATTTCCGGCTCCTGATCCGAATGGGCGGCACCCCAGTGCGGGCGGCAGATAAGCAGGATACAACGAATTCCCATTCGAATAATTATACTTGTAGTTTAGGAGGGGAGGGAGAAAAATGGAACCTGATGAAAAAGATGAAATTTCAGACCCCCATGATATATTCGGATCATTTAAGGACTTACAAAGGCTAAAAAAGCAATCCAATAAAAAAGAAGGAGGCGGCATTATAGAGTTTTTAGGGTTGATATTATCATTTATTAAAGAAGGTTTTATAATTAAGATTTCTAACCCGGATGCCGAAAAAAAGAGAGAAGGAATATGGATAGATCTCAAGACCGGAAGGGAAAAAAACGATGACGCCGACAGTTCAGCGGATAGAGCTAAAAATTTAGGATTAACAGTCATTACACTTGAGTAGGATTAACAGTCATTACACTTGAGCCGGAAAAAATATCGGACGATGAATATCATTCCCTTCTGATCGCAGGCAAAGCATATTTGAAAAACATGAAAAAAAACGCCACACTGCTTGTTCCAATCGCATCGGATAATCCGATCCCATTCAATCAGAGTAAAATGGGCGGCATTCCGAATTTGAATATATTCGAATCCGAATGGCCGGTATGCGAGTATTGCGGCCACCCTCTTCACTTTGTGATACAAATATATAAAAAAGATTTCCCGGATTTTTATTTCCCTGATGGCTCGAATATTTTTTCAATTTTCAGGTGCCCTAATTTCGATTGTCCGAAATGGTACAAAACAGATGCGTTTGATCATCCCATTTTTTTGTATTTTGGCGAAGTTGACATGAACGGTGAAAATAAAACTTTTGAAAAACCTCCAGACAGGGCTGTAAAAGAAAGATGTGAGAATGAGGTTGTCGAGTGTTATTTCAAGCCGAGAAAAGTTGACGATTACCCTGACAGGATCGATTATCCGCAAGAACTTTTAGATTATGGGGTTGATGAGATCTTGTCGGAAGAATTCAAGCACCACCAATACACGAAGTATGGCGGCTGGCCTGCGCGGATACAGGGAGATAAAAACCCTGATTGTAAATGCGGGAAAGTTAAATCCATGTTTTTTCAGCTCGGGACTGATGAACCTGATGACCCTGATAAGAAAGGGGAGTTTTTTGGAGATCATGGGCTTGAGCTTGGAGATGTTGGGGTTATCACATTTTATAAATGTGACGACTGCGGCTTGAAATCGATAGAATCAATTTTCGAATGTTACTGAAAATCAGGCGCTCCGTCTCCACGGCCGGCGCTTAAAACATGAAATTCAGGCATAGGTGGGATTAAAAGGAATCTACATTGCACCGAAGAAATATAGATGTGGTAAAAATATAAAGAGAAGGAAATCATAAATATTATGCAAGCTGTATTGCAAGAAATGTTCGATTGCTTTTCAAAAGGAAACCCGGTGTACCTCCCGTCCAAATTTTGGGAATCTTATAATGAAAAGAATCTGGGACAACTGGAATCACATGGATATGACAACTTCAAACAAACTTTGGCATTGAATTATTTTACATGGATAGTTGATCATAAACACGAGCAGTTTCAGTATCTTTTAAAGAAAATAGGGCCGTTGTCTTATTTATTTATGCTCGAAGGTTTTTTTACGAACGATTCACATTCGGTATTGACCCGGAAACAGCAGGCTACGTTAGGTATTTTCACTAAGGTTTTATGGCATTTTGCCCGGGAACTCGATCGTGAAAAAGTCCTTCCGCTTTTGGAAGAGCCGCTTGAGGGGAATCCTCTCAGGATTTTTTCAAAAGGGAAACTGATTTCACAGGACATTGCAAATTCAGTGATTGAGTTCTATTCCATCAGAGAACAGTTTAAGGTGCCCTTTACCCAGAGTATAACGGTTTGCGAGCTGGGTGCGGGGTACGGCAGAAACGCCTATGTGTTTTTGAAAGTTTTCCCCCGTTGTAAGTACATCGTTATTGATATTCCTCCCGCTCTGTATGTGGCTCAAAGGTACCTGTCTTCGGTTTTCAATCAAAAAAAAATATTTCAGTTCAGGGATTTTAAAAGCTTCAGTGAGATTGAAGATGAGTTTTCACAAGCCGATATCATTTTTTTGCTTCCGCATCAGGCTGATTTACTGCCCGGTAAGATAGTGGATTTATTCATCAATATCTCTTCGCTCCATGAAATGCTGCCTGAACAGATCAAAGCCTATTTCGGCTTAATTGATCACATAACAAAGCATTATTTTTATTCGAAGCAATGGTGGAACAGTATCAATCCTTTCGATAAAATCAATATCAAGCACACGGATTACCCGGTGCCTTCCAACTGGAAAGAGCTCTATCTCAGAGATGCAAAAGTTCAGACTTCTTTCTTTGAATCGATGTATTCAATTAATGGTAACGCAGAGGGCGATTAATACGCCGTATTGTATCCGCTTTCGACGCTTCCCGCAGCATGACTATATTTAAAATCAGCCAGCTTCTACGGCGCCGGGTTCATGCCTGCCGGATTTTTCGGGCTTCCGGTTCCCTTCGTGGAAAAATAACCCTACAACAAGCCCCGCCACGCAGAGCCATGCCATGATGATGAAGGCGTCGTTATAAGCCCATGCCGCCGCCATATTCTGGTTGTACATGCTGATACCCAGGGAGCGGACGGCATCCGCTCCTTTCGAGATGTTCATGATCCCGGGGACCCACCGCCCGGCGTGGTTTGCAATGGAGCCTGTGAAGGCTTCAAGCTGGCTCTGGAAGTGAAAAGTAGTACGTGAATTTACCAGGGTCTCCATGTAATTGATGCCGTAAGCCCCGCCGACCTGCATCAGGACTGTCTGGAGCATGGAAACTGTGCCGACATGCCTGGGTTCGACCACGTTCATGGCGCTGGACATCATGGGAGACGAAAGCATGCCCATCCCGATCCCCAGTAGCAGCATAGGCCACAGAATAGCGCTGTACGGAGAGTTCGGGGCGATGTCGCGGTAAAGCCAGAGAGACCATGCGGTTATGAGAAAACCGGGGAGGATAAGCGGCTTTGCACCGAAGCGGTCGGCAAGCCTCCCGGCTATCGGGGTGGAAAATCCGGCCACTATCGCGCCCGGTATCAGGTAAACTCCGGCCTGGAAGGCGGAATAGCCCATCAGGGTCTGCATGAAAAGCGACAGGAAAAGCGTCCTGCCGAAAAGGGCCACCGCCCGCAGGAATGACATGATGCTGAGAAGAGTGAAAGGCAGGTCCGAAAAAAGCGACAGGTCGATGATCGGATGTTTCGCGTACAGGTCGGATACAACAAAGACGAAAAAGCCTGCTCCTGCAAGGGAAAAGCATGTAACTGTAGCCGGGGAATCCCAGCCCCAGCGCTCCCCCTGTGAAAGGGCCAGAAGGAAGGTCGTCAGGGCCGTGCTCAATCCCAGGAAACCCGCCCAGTCGAAGGGTCGGCTTTCTCCCTTTGGGGACAGGCGCAGGACGGAAACCGACATCAAAATTCCGATAATGCCGACGGGGATATTGATCAGGAAGATGGACGGCCAGCCGATACTGTCAACCAGGTAGCCTCCCAGGGTCGGCCCCAGTACGGGCGCGAGCAGAATAACCATCCCGAACGTCCCGAATGCCGCTCCTCGTTCGCTTGGTTTGAAAGCGCGGGTGATGATTGTCATGCCTGTAGGGAGCATCAGCCCCCCGCCCACCGCCTGGAAAGCCCGGAACGCTATCATGGAATTTATATCCCATGCCCGCCCGCACATGAATGACCCGATTGTAAACAACCCCAGCGCTGCAATGTACAACCGTTCGTGCCCGAAGCGTTTGCCTATGAAATCGCTGATCAGGACTATCACGCCGTAGGAGATCATGTAAACTGTAGCCACCCACTTCATTTTGTCGAGATCCGTGCCGAACGAGGCCATCATGTGGGGCATGGCTACATTGACGATGCTGCTGTCGAGGACGGCCATGAAAGTGCCGATCATTATGATCCCCAGGGCGCGCCACTTATAGCCGTCGTCCGGGGCAGGCGGGACGGTCGAAAATTGAGGACTTTTTTCAATATTTTCAGGCATAAATACCGATGGAGCAGGCTCGCAAAGCCGCTTCCGTCTCGTACTGTTTATTTTTTCTCAGGCGGTTTTTTCGATATGTCCACCACGGCGTTCATCCCCGGCTTGAGGAGGTGGTCCGAGTCATCTACTTTTATCCTGACAGGGATGCGGTGGGTAACCTTTATGAAATTCCCCGACGGGTTATCGGAAGGGAAAAGGGAGAATTCGGAAGAAGCGGCCGCCCCGATGAATTCCACGCTCCCATTGAAAATTTTGTTGGGATAGGCATCCAGATGCACTTTCACAGAATCTCCCGGCCGGACATACCGGATGTTGTTTTCCTGGATATTTGCAACGACCCAGATCCGCTCGTAGTCGAGGACATAAAAGAGAGGCGATCCGGGGGTGGTCATCTCGCCCATGTTTATATTGCGGCGTGCGACACTGCCCGTAACGGGGGATTTGACCGAAGTTTCGGCCAGCATCAGCGTTTGATAGCGCACCTTTGCATCTGCTTCCTTCAGCTTTGCGGCAAGGATCTTCAGGTTCTGGCGTGATACGTTAACCCGGTCGGCTCCGATTCTGGCAAGATTAACATTGCGGCTGCTGCTTTCAAGATCGCTTTTGGAAGCTAAATACTGATTTTGCTTTATGAGTATCGTGCGCAGACCCGCCCTGGCGACTTCAAGGAGATGTTCCTGCTCCTTTACGCTTTCTTTTGCGGCGTCAACGCCGGCTTTGTCCGCGATGCGGCGGGTTTCGGCCTGTTCTTGTTCCTGCTGGGAGATGCCTCCCTGCTTGAAAAGCTGTTTTGCCCGGTCGGCGTCATGGTCAGCTTCGGCGTATTCGGCCGATGCCTTTGTGAGCGTCGTCTTTGCTAGTGCAAGGGCCGCTTCCTGGCGCTTCAGACCTGCGCGGGCGGTCTCTTCCTGCATGGAAAGGTCCTCCTGTGAAATGTCGAGCCGGTATCCCGACGAAGCCAGGGAATCGTCTGCAAGGCCGAGACGGATATCGGATTCCTTCTCCTGGAGAGGGAGGTCCTGTGACAGCCTGTCCATGTCAAGACGTATCGACTGGGCGGAGGCTTCGGCCTGTGCAAGGGTCGCAGCAAGATCCCGGTCGTCCAGGGCGGCCAGCACCCGGCCCTTTTCCACCATATCTCCTTCTTCCGCTCCGAGGCGGATGACACGGGCCGCAACTTTCGTCGAGACTCCTACCAGGTTGCCTTTCACCTGGGCGTCATCCGTGGAAACATAAAGGATGTTGTGGATCACCCAGCTTGCAAGGAAAAATCCGCCTATCAGGAGCAGGGTGGTCAGGATGATAAGTACGGTGCGCCTGTTGTAATGGTTTTGCATCAGGATTCCTCCCTGGCTTTTGTAAGGAGCTGGCGCAGTTCGTCGAATATTTCGATCAGCCGCTTTCGTTCCGGCGGTGTGAGGCGGGCTATCCGGTCCGACCATTTTTTCCTGCGCTCGGCATAGAAAGCGTTTAAACGCCGACGCCCTGACGCGCTCAGGTGGAGGCGGACAGCACGGCGGTCGTCGGGATCGATATGGCGCACTATCATGCCTTCGTTTTCCATGCGCTCCAGCATCGCAGTCAGGGAAGGCACCGCGATGCCGAGAGCGGAGGCAAGCTCGCCTATACGGGGGGATCCCAGGCGGTTAAGGTTTATAAGAACGCGCAGCCTGGCGCTTCCGGGCTCCAGGTTCATCTCCGATACCTTTACCCCGTGGAAAATCAGCCTCATCACCTGTGAAAGGCGGTCAATCAGTTCTTCCACCTGCCGCCTGGCGGCTTCAGACATCGTTCCTCCAAAATTATTTAGTTAGCCTTACTAAATTATAGAGACCGGGTCAGTGCCTGTCAATCCGCCGTGAAGTGATCTATTCCCCTTTGATGTTACAGGAGACGTGTCCCGTTCTTGACACGGGCGGCTATTTTGCTATAATATCCCGAGACGGGCGAATAGCTCAGCGGGAGAGCACTTGCTTCACACGCAAGGGGTCACAGGTTCAAATCCTGTTTCGCCCACCATTATAGGTTGAAATATTAAGCGGGGTCGTAGCGTAGCGGTTTAACGCGCCTGCCTGTCACGCAGGAGATCGAGAGTTCAAATCTCTTCGGCCCCGCCATAATTTTGGTGCCGGGGTAGCTCAGTGGTAGAGCAGTGGACTGAAAATCCTCGTGTCGTTGGTTCGACTCCGACCCCCGGCACCATTTAATTTTTCCAGATTTCCCCGTCATTATGCGGTTTCTGAGATCCCGGCCCGATCGGCCAGATACCCCCCAAAAAACCCTGAAAACCCCAAAAATGTCCATATAGGTGTCCATCGATTATCGCTTTTTTTATTTGGGCCGGGTTATATGTAAATTTATATTACGCCAAATTTTTTTAAACAGCAGCATGAATTTATCGATCTTAAAAATGGCAGGGACCTGCGTCGAAAGATTACGGAAAAAATTCAGATGGATGCTTTGACTAACCTTCGGCTCCGATGGGCCTGCAGATGCGGATTTCAGGCTTCCTGAGAACGAAGTCTTCCAACCTGATCTCAGCCAGACACTGGAAAAATTCGTGGCTCCCCAGCTTCTCATATACTTCTTTCCGTAAAGAAGGGTCGGTCGCCACCCGCGTTGCCGCAAGGGTTCCCATCGAATGAATACCCGAAAGGATACAGATAACCTTATCCCTGTTAT
This sequence comes from Chloroflexota bacterium, assembly GCA_023475345.1. GTDB lineage: Bacteria > Vulcanimicrobiota > JAMCWD01 > JAMCWD01 > JAMCWD01 > JAMCWD01. The sequence goes on from JAMCWD010000070.1 coordinate 28,043, forward strand.
AGGGGTTGCGAACCCTGGTTATCAGGCCGTAATCGGTGAATGTAGGCGGGAGAGAAAACTGCCAGTCCCCCGGGATGCTGTTATAGTAATACCCCGTAACCTTATCGAAAATCTGATATTTCGAATTGCCCGGCTCCGACGGCTTCTGAAAAATAAAGTTACAATCGTTCTCAACCAGCCTGAAAATTTCCTTTACCACCTCATTTTGCTTCGGTCCCCCGAAGCAGATGGCGTTATGTTTTTCCAGGTCGGGCATTGCCTCGTCGATATTGCCCGCCAGAATAATCCTGGTTTCGGGCAGGTCCAGGTATTCCTGGAGCAGCGTGAACGGGGCAAGGTTGGTCAGGCGCGTCGCGAAAAAACTGTCTTCCTTGTCGGCCCTGGCAACAGACCCGAAAAATTTTATCTCCTTATCCAGGGGGATAATCCTGTTTTCGATGTTTTCAAAATGTGCTTCGAGGATATTCCGTATAAATTCCGACTTGCTTTGCCCATAATGTTTAGTAGTTTTTACCAATAGTTTGTTTAATTCTTTAGGCATCGTTATGTTGATAATTTCGTAGCTTTTTTTATTCATACAGACACATCCTTATGCATGTTAATTCGGCAAAACCGAAAAACCTCCTGCTTTCATTGAAAGAACATTATAATAATACCTTATAATATATTCAATAAAAATTATTATAAAATTACTATTGACATTCAATAAAGCATTGTGTAAAATATTAAGTAGAAAACAACAACAAAGGATTAAAGGCGGCGCGATGTTTAAAACAGGATTCATTCGAGGGGGATGGAGCGGGTTGCCTCAGGGAGGGAGGATAAATCCGCTGAGCCCGTTTTCCCGGCCGGTACGAATAAAACCCGCCGGGTTTTTTTATTATACGGCCGATCTGAGGATGAAAAGCCCGGCAAAAAAATCATTGAACGGGGGAAGTAAAAATGCGTAAAAAGATTTTCACGGTTTTCCTGGCGATTCTGGCAGCCCTGTTACTGTCAACCTGCATCTGGGCCGACACCTATTATCCTGACACCATCTATTCCTATAACCGCGACAATGGGGAATACATGCCCGTTAAATCCCTTTACAGCAGGACAGTGGTGGAAGGCCCTGTGGCCCGGACCACCCTCCATTACATCATTGAGAACAAATATACCGACCGGACCGAAGTATGCTTCAATCTCTTCCTTCCGAAAGATACACTGCTTACCGGCTTCGGCTACTATTACAAGGGAAGGTTTATCAAGGGCACGATGTACGACACCGAGGAAGCATGGAAAATTTACCGGGCGGTAACGAGCAGGGGACGTGATCCCGGCGTCATGGACCGCCCCTCTGCACAGGAGTATCACGCCCAGATCTTCCCGGTGGAGCCGAAACAGGATCTCAAAGTGGAACTCGAGCTTGTACAGGTCATCGATACCGATGAAAAATATCTCAAGTTCGAGCTTCCCGTCGCCATGCCTTCTATAAAAGACAAACAGTTATATGCGCAGATGAGGGTGGAATGGCTCGGCGCAAAAGCGGAACAACTCAACCACAACTTCGCCGACCGGACATCCGGCCCGGAGACGAAAATCACTTCCTGGCAGGAGGGTGACAGGGCCGTAGTAAAAATAGCCGGGCAGCTCACCCCCGACTCAAACTGGATAATCCGGAGATCCAGGCCTTCACAGGGCCTCTTAACCCTCACATATTCAGGCTTCAACGGTTGGAAGGGATATTACGTAACTCTCATCTCCCCTCCCTACGAGATGACAGACTTTAAAGCAACCCTGTCCAACCACATCGGCACCGGCCTTTCCATGCCGACCCTTTTCTCTTCTATCCCTGCTTACGGCCGCATTTACATCGCGGGAACTTACATTTACCCTGGCTGGACGGATATCAGGCTCAAAGAGAGAAGCGGCGGCAAAGCGGTAGAGACCGACGTCCGCCTTTCAGGCAGACATCTGTCATACAACGCCGCAGGCCCGATCTGGGCCGACAAAAGGATCGATATCCTCCAGAACGACTACAGCAAAAACAACCGCGACACAGTCATCAAGTTGAGCAAAAAGTTCAATGTTGTCAGCCGGTTCACCGCACTGCTGGCCATCCCGAAGGAGGAACTGGAATATTACAAAAACGTGCTCGCAAAGGAGAAGATCCAGACAAATACAAAATCCGTCGGCGGAGGCGGAGGAGACCCCTGGATCAGTGTCAAGGCGCCTGTCGATGCACTCCGGGTGGTGGCGGTTTTCCCCAACGGGGAAGCCAAGAGCCTGAATTATGACGAGAAAAAGAAATGCTGGAGCGGGAGGTTTGACATCCCGTTCGGGACAGCCGCCGGGACATATCGCGTAACTGTGATATTGGTTCACAAGGACGGCAAATTGACCAGGTTTATCCTGGAATACGACAACCTTCTGGGAGAAACCATCAGCGCAAACGCAACTACACTCACCGGGAAGCCGGGAGGCAGTGTCATCCTCAAAGTAACCGGCGACGGCATCGAGCGCGGTGTAGTTGTTACTCCCTGGGGCGAAAGATACAACCTCGGCAAAAAAGACGGCCACTGGGAGGCGGGCATCTTGATCCCGAAGGATACTCCCGCAGGGAAGAACATGCTGACGGTGGTTCTAATGGACGGCGCACACAACAGGACGGAAATCGAAGTTGACCTCGACATCAAGTAATTAAAAAAGAAGGCGGGGGCATCATGTTGTTATGTGATGCTCCCGCCAGGGGAAAGGAGGCGGCCATGAAAAGACTGATGGTTATAGGGGCGCTTACACTGCTGGCGGCGCTGGTTTTCGCCACATGGATACCTATTTATTCGGAGCCTGAACCTGAGCTTTATACCGAGTCAGGCCATGTAACATCGCTTGCCTTAAGTCCGGACGGCGCGGTATGGGCGGGCACGAAAGGGGGAGTCATCCGCTTTTCTCCGGGTGAGAAAAAGCCGGAGCAGTGGACTACCGCCAGGGGACTTTCAGGCAACGAAGTCCTTATGCTGGCATGTGAAAACGGCACGGTATGGGCAGGTAACGCAAACTCGCTTAACGAGATCGGGCCGGATGGAGAAGTCGGCAATATCACCGGGAGTTTTCAGGGACAGGAGATCCGCTGCCTTACGGCTTACGGCGGCCGCCTCCGGGTCGGCACAAGCGTTGGGGTTTTTGTAAATAGCGGCAGCGGGTTTTCACCGGAATTGAAGGCGGATGTGCGCCGTTTTGTGCCGGGAGACGGGTGCTTATGGGTTATAACGGACAGGCGGTTAATCCGCCTGCCGGGCGGGGAGAGCTGGGATTTGCCCGATAAGGAAGGTAATATTACAGGTTGGACCGTCCTGGGAGACCGGTTGTATCTGGCAACTTCCCTGGGATTCAGGTCTTTCTATAATGGAAAGTGGGAGGAGATAGCCATTCCGGGATCGGGAGGGGCAAGCCATGTCGGCACAATTGCCGGAGACGGCGAAGTCCTCGTTGTAGGGCTTTACGGCGACGGCCTTTATTCTTTTAAAAACGGAAGCTGGTCGAAGTTCAAGCGGACTCCGGAGAGCTTCCGCTTTGTATCTGCGGCTCTTGCCGGGAATGACGGCGTTATAATCGGCACCAGGGACGATGGGGTCTGGGAAAAAACACGAAGCGGCTGGAGGAAGCTCCCGATGCCGCCGTCACTGCCGTCCGCCGATATTTACGGCATTGTGGTTTATAAAGGAGCGCTCTGGGTGAGCACCTTCGACCACGGGCTTCTGTGCCTTAATGGAAACCGTTGTATTCGCATAACAGGCAAGGACGGCCTCAGCACAGATTATCCCCGTGACCTTGTCGAATTTAACGGGGCGCTTTACGTCAGGCATACGACAGGGGAAGTCGACATGCTGAAAGACGGGCGATGGCGTCCGGCTTATGATAAAAAGGATCTTCCAAGGAGGGAAGTTTATGCAATGGCGGCGGACGGGAGAAGGCTTTACTTCGGGCTATGGGGAGGATGGGCATCGACCGACGGGAAGGGGTGGGAGCTTCATTTCAAAGACCCCGAGATCGAGGGGGAAGTTGTTACCGCAATCGGGGCCAGTAACGGCACGGTCTGGATCGGGACTCAGAAGCGGGGCCTGTTCGCCTGGAAAGACGGCGGTTATACCTGTTACCACGAAGCTCACGGCCTGACCGACGATTGGATCACCCGCATTCGCCCGTGCGGAGACCGCCTGCTTATCGGCACGTATAACGGCGGCCTGCTGGAATTTACAGGAGGCAGGTTCAGGCGAATAATGGACTCCGAAGACTTCGCCGTGAGGGATATCTGCCTTTTGAAAGACAGAGGAACGATCCTTGTGGCAACACCGCTGGGCGTTTACCGGGAAAGCAGGGATGAATGGCGGCTTATCAACCCTTCGCTATACGGAGGACTGGAGACCCAGGCTTTGTTTCCGGTCCCAGGCGGCGTCTGGGTCGGCAGCCGTACATCGCTCTCTTTTTTGAGGCTGGATATTTAACTGCCTCTGTATATCGGGAGCCTGAACGCGCCCCTGAAGAAGAAATCCGGCATTAATGCACAAAAGGCGCCTCCGGCAGGCGCCTTTTGTATTTGATCCCCTCTGCCCGGCTTAATTATTAAGCTCTGTCCCTATTACATGGAGGAGAGATCTGGGATCATCGCTGTCCTTGATATCGCCGGAAAGCTCCCAGAACATTACGCCGCCCAGTCCCTTCGTCTTCAGATATTGTATTTTTCCCGAAAGGGAAACCGGGTCTTCGTAAGTTACGAACATGCCCCCGGTAGCAAAACCGCTCAAATTCCTGCCGTAAACCCAGGGGACTTTAGCGTAATCATCCCAATAGCGTGTATAACCCAGCGGGTTTAATAGAAGCTCCTGGATTTTCCAGTAATCGAGCATCCCGGCTTCCCAGTTGCCGGGCTGGTTCGTCGCCGGGAGCCTGGTGGAAGTCTGGAAAAGCCCCATATTATTTGCAGACACGGCTTCCCATGCCCGACCGTAAAACGGGACTCCCATATTGATCTTTTCCGCAGGCATACCGGCATCGATGTAATAACTTACAGTCCAGTCGGTGTTCAGGATCTCGCGGTCAACGGGGTTTATAGGATCGTCGGGGTTCTTGTAAAGAGGGGAGTGATGGTTGGTCCTGCTGTCCCAGCCTCCGTGATAGTCATAATTCATGATGTTCACGAAGTCGATACAACCGGCCAGCCTGTCTATCTCGAGGTTCAGCAGCTTATCGTAACCGGCAGGGCCTGCGAAACTCAGGAGGTAATGCTTCCCGTCTGCCTGGCCGGAGGTGTCGAGATGTCTTCGAAACTCCTCCATCAGGAGGGTAAAATTTCTCTTGTCGGCAGACCCCGGGTACTCCCAGTCGATGTCGATGCCGTCAAAATCATAACGTCTCATCATCTCCATACAAGACGAGACGAAGGCCGTCCTGTCTCCTGCGGTCCCGGCGATATCGGGGAAGTTGTAGCTTAAAGTCCAGCCCCCGATGGACATCATGGTCTTTACACCGGGATAGATAGCCTTGAGTTGTTTCAGGCGTCCCAGGTTGCCCGCCTCGCCCCGTGCGGATTCGTCCCATGTCTGGTCGGGGAAGCCTTTATCCTGTGCGCCCGTGAAGACTTTTTCGATATCGGCCCACGAATCTATCATCCTGCAGGATTTTGTCGAGCTGTCTATTGCGAAAAAGGCGTAGTTGATGTGAGTTACCTTATCGGCCGGTATGTCCGTAACAAGGTAATTGCGGGCATATATGCCCCATTGGACGAAATACCCCACGACACGCCTGCCTGATTCGGGCGGAGGAGGATCAGGCGTGGGAGAAGGTGATGGTGAAGGTGTCGGCGACGGCGTGGGTGTCGGCGTGGGAGTCGGCTGTGGATTGGGATCCCCACCGTTTATTGCGAGGTTATAGTTCACCGGCCCTGCGGATACATTGCCGGGCGCTCCCGTAAACCCCAGCGAAACCTGGCCGCCGGGAGGGATGACACCGTTGTATGATTCGGGAAGGAGCCTGTAGTGGTCGCCGTCGTGAGAGCCGACGACGGCGTTCCAGATGCCTGTAATGTTGCGGTCGAAGTCGAACTCGAGTGCCCATTGTGAAATTGGAGTGCTTCCATCGTTGGTTATGACGATGCTCCCTACGAACCCGCTCCCCCAGTCGCTTGTCGTGGCATATTGAATACCGGCCGAGCCTGAGCCAGAGCCGCCCCCGGGATCTTCCGGGGGGGCAGGCAGCTCCGCCGTGAGTTTATAGCCGTCCGGGAAGACAGTAACGGCGCCGGGCGAGCCGTTGAAGCCGAAAGATACGCTTCCGCCCGGTTCGATCCAGGAGTTCCATGACTCCCCTTTGATTACATAATGGTTCCCCTCGTGGCTTACGATGGAGCCGTTCCAGATTGTTGTAATGTTGCGGTCGAAATCGAATTCAAGCTGCCAGTTGTTGAGCCTGCTCGAACCAAGGTTGGTAACGGTTATATCGGCGCCGAAGCCGCTTTTCCAGTCGGAGGAAAGCTTGAATTCGGCCCGGAAGCCAGATGGGTCGATCTCGCTTCGGCTGGCGGATTCGCCTGTTAAAAGCACCCTGTAATTTTCCGGGAGGCTGCTCGATGCCGTTGTTGGCCCGGCGGCGGATGTGCCGCCTCCTTCTCCGAGACAGCCGGTAAGGGGGCAGATAATAAACAGCAATAATAAAAATAATGAGATAGAACCGATAAATTCAGCCGGTTGGTTCCCGCGAAAATTCATTGCCCACCTCCTTAAAATAATTGGATAAACCCTATAATTAATTATCGGCTAATAAAGGAATGAACGATAACAGGCAAATGACGTAATCAAGCGCTATTCTGGGGCTTATTTTTTCAATGAAAAAAATTCATGCCGTCCTGTATGAATAAGACTTTTGATAGCGGATATGGACCTTAATGACATACCAGACTCAGCCTGTATAGGGTATAAGAATAGTCCTTTTGGCTGTTGTCTTGTAAAATATATTGTTCGAGCCTGCCGGGAACCTCTGGATCTTTTCCTGAAGATATTGTTCGAGCGAACATGGCGGGCCGTGAACTGTCCGAAATTTTCCATGCGCCCGCTTCGGGAGCGGGACCGAAGAATAGCTCTGAAGATCAGGATCTTAATCAGGGTCTTATGTAAGGGGCGGGGTTTCTCCGCCCGCCGTTGATACAACGCATGGGCAGGCCACCGTGACTTTTCGATGATAAACTTGCTTCGATATTATTTTCATCCAGGAGATTTACATAAAATTTTGGAAGTATTTATGCAAATTTTATATCATTCCGCTTCTTCCAGCATTTGCGGTACATATACCTGCTTAAGAGGCAGTAGACCTTTATAGCGAGAATTGAATTGCTCATAGTGCTGTAAGATTGATTCCACCAATTCATCGCCGTCAATCAGCCTGAGGTTGCTTTTTCCGTTAGCGAACCTGCGGGCCTGGGATGTGAATGTCCCCAGGGTTACCAGAAGACCGAATTCATTTGAAGATACTTTGCCGTAAAGCGCTGATACGGTAGGATCGCCTATACTGCCTTCGCTGCTTTTGACCTGAACCTTGATGATTGGTGGCTCGAAGCCAAGTTCATCCTTGTGGGCAAGAATGTCGATACCACCGTCCGGTCCCTCGGGGGAAACACGGCACCGGTATCCCATAGATTCCAGGAGATGAGCGACAAAGTCAGCAAACGGGTGTCCCTTCAACTCCTGGGAGAGCTGCTTGATGATGAAGTCGCGGGTCGTAGCCTGGATATCTTCTGCAACGAGAGCTACCGTATCATCTTCAGAAACAGGAGGAGTCGTGATCTTGCCTTCGAGAGTCGCGAGGAATTCTTCGGCATAGGTCTTTATCTGGAAAAAACTCATTGCTGAACCAATCTCGTAAAGCGCTCCTTGGGAAAATTGAGTGCGTGGGAATTTGCGAAGCCATTTTACCGAACGGCGATGAGGATAACCTTCTTCATTTTTAGCATCATACTTATACGGGCCTTCAACGCGGCCTATATGAATTTGCCGATCTTTTTTAGAAGGATATATAACGATATCCCCTGGCTTCATTTCATAGACAAAACGGAACATCTGTCCAGCATTATTGGGAATAGCTCCCGGCTTTTTTTCAGGATAAACTTCTCCAACTTTTGCCTTGAATGCATCCCTATCCGGCTTGAGCTTCTCCAGGTCGCCCATTTTATCCCAGCCTATTGCAATACAATCCTTTTTAAGGAAGAGAGTGTCGGCATCCCCGGTCTTCCCGCCATGAATGCCCCATACCGTTGTTTCTTGATTTTTCATATCATAATTCTCCAATTACTGATTTTTGGTAGTTCATATGTTTGACGATTATATACACGATTTTCTGCTTCTATTAGCTATTCCTAATCCTCCATATCAAGAGTTTCGAAAGCCTCTTAAGTTACTTTATTTCATCAGGTTTGTCATTATACCCTGCTTTTATTCATCTTAAATTTAGAGGCAGGGGAGATCAACCTGCTTGTCAACTTCTCCGAAAATAAGTCTCAGTCCAATAGGTTATAGACTCATACTCCTGCTTGCAAAACAAAAATGATTATGTTATTATCATTTTGCAAATTTTGCGGAAGTGGCGGAATTGGCAGACGCGCTAGATTCAGGATCTAGTGGGCTAAGCCCATTGGGGGTTCGAGTCCCCCCTTCCGCACCAGGTCTTCTCCCCTCCGGCGGCAGGGGAATTTTTATATCCGGCTTTCATGATCCGCTCCTTAAAAAAACAAAACTTCAAATATTTGAAATTCGTGTTGACCTTTACCGGTCGTTTATGTATAATAATGCCCGTACCGGGGGCCTGTAGCTCAGTGGTTAGAGCGGTCGGCTCATAACCGATTGGTCCGAGGTTCGAATCCTCGCAGGCCCACCATTAATTGAAAACAATGTTTGAGGTGGCCCCGTCGTCCAGCGGCCCAGGACATCACGCTTTCAATGTGAAGATCACGGGTTCGAATCCCGTCGGGGTCACCAATTTTTTCGGAGGGCAAATTTGCTCTCCCTTAATTTTTTAAAAGGTAAAATCCGGCCAGGCTCGAAATCTATTTTCATGAAAAAATCAATATTTATAATCACAGCTTTAATCCTGCTTTTAAGCTCCGTTCCGGCATGGGCTGCGCAGCCTGCTGTTTACATCAACGGGGCGGCCGTCCCCGATTACATGCTGGTTATGCGTAACGGCGATCCGTGGATAATGGGAGAAAAGTTCCTCGGCGGATTCAAAATAGATTATGATGTCAATTACATGGGCCCGTACCTTATCATAGGCGGCAGGCAGTTCAGTCAGTGCGCCATGTTCAACAATGAAATTTACGTACCCCTCAAAGGCATGTCGGAATTCATCGGTGCCACTTACAAAATCAACGACGGCGGCATTTTTATAGACTACAACGCGGCATCGCCTGCTGCGGTACTTCAGCCCGCAGTCAAGCAGGCTGATGAAACCCCGGATGCGCCTTCGCCTGATAAGCCCGTCCCCCTGGAAGCCCAGGAGATAGATCTCTCGATGGGCCAGAAGGACGATTTCCTCGGCGGAGAACCTCTGCTCCTGACGTTAAAGATCGCGAATACCTCTTCTTCCCAAATAGACAGGGCGCTTGCAACGATAACGCTGGTGGATACGAAGGACAGTATAATCTCAGGGGTCAAGCTCCTCCTTTTGAGAATGGGTCCCGGGGAAAGGCGTACCGTTGTAATCAACTTCACGCGGAGCTGGGGGAATGATATGCGGTCAAGATACGAACTGACCGAACCCCTGGATGTAAAAAAGATCGTGTCCGATACCGAGGCCGAAGTTAAACCCAAATACAACTCGAAGATAGAATATTACATAGTCCATCCGGAAATACAGTTTTCCATCCCTGATCCGGGCTTCGACGGGTATTGAGGGCCGGGGTTTTTTGTCGCGGTTGTCAGGGAGGCTTCATAGAGCAAATAACTGCGGGTTCGGGATTTTTTCACCGGGGCACGGGGGGAGTTATCGAACGAAAAATTTTTTCCCGAATTTTTTTCTGAGGTAAAAATTTTAAGAGGGCAAAATTTTTTTAGGGGGGCTGGAAGGATCTATCGAAAAGTTGTACAATAATTGAAAATTGAAATTTGCGTGGGCGAATAGCTCAGGGGTCTAGAGCGCCTCGTTTACACCGAGGATGTCCGGGGTTCAAATCCCTGTTCGCCCACCATTTTTATTTGTGCTATTTTTTGACATCTCTCTTAAAGGCTTCTCATTTTCGCCTTTTCTCCGGTTCAGAACCCAGCAGTTTTCATCCGTTGAAATTTTACAATCCCGAATTTCAATATCGACCACGTTAAGTGATCTCCTTATTCGTTGAATTTTTTTGGGACGGGCTTAACGGTTTTTTGTATTGCCTGTCGAACGCCTGTTCAAGAACTCCCGGCTGAGCAGGGGAGAATTTTCTGTCTGTCATGGATGCAATGGCGATCAAATTTTCACCGTTTTTCTTTTTGATAATATGACAGTCTTTCGAATGACTGAAGACGTATTCTCCGAAATCCTGGGAAAGATTTTCTCCATCTTTTAAATTGATCTTATTTTCCATTGGATTGATCTCCTTTTGAAAATTCGGCTTCTTGTATACATTTTATAAGTTAGGTGATATGCTTTCTATAATAGAAAACATTACAATCCATTACAGGAGAAAAAAACTTGATGAAAAGGGTTGTTGATTTTTCATTTGTTATTAGAGGTCAAAATTACAGGTTTAAAAGTTTCGGAGAGTTCCCGGTACTGGGGCGATATTATAAAATATTGAAAGAAAAAATCCCCGCAGTTTTTCCGGGCCTTCTTGATGTTGAAACTGAAGAGGGGCTTTCTGAAGAGGGTGAGGAAGACGAAAAAAAAATAGTAAAAGAGTCGCTGCCCTGGGACGATTACAAGCGGAAACTACTTGAAGACGCCATTAAACAGGGAAAGGAAAAACATTTTTCCCGCAAAGAAAAATTACAATATTTAGCGGATTTAGACGCGAACAGGCTCACAGAGCGGAATCATGCAATTGAGCGGGATATTGATATGGATATGGAACTTGAAAGTGGGTTGACATATATAAGCAGTGATGAAGAGGCTCAACGGGTGCAGAGGGCGCGTCGTATGGGGGGGCTTTCGGTTTTTGATTTTCCCGATCATTGTCTCAGAACGCTTGCTTATGAAAGTTTAGATCCCGATGAGGTTGACAATTCATTGCTTACCCCAAAAAGAGAGAAGCGACAAGATTGGACTTACTTAAGACATTATGAGTGTGATGAATTTTTTAATTTAATGGGAATATGGCCTGAAAATGAAAACGAATACCCCACCCTAACCAGGGAAGACGATGTGGTATATGGAGCAAATCCCAAACTTCTCCGCTCCCACCCGGCAGCCCGCGAATTTTCCCATAAAAAATTATTTGTAAAAATGCTTACATATAAGGATGATCGGATGATAGTTTGTGATTATGTTCCTGAGCCGAAAACTCTTGATGACTTGAATGATAAGAAAAGCGGGTTTTGGTATAATCCGGTCGATGATAAGCACGGCTTATTTATCGAATTTAAAGACCTGGATATTTCCTCTGATGAAAAAATAAAAGAATTTCTGGAACAATACGGAGCCTTGGGTTTTATGGAATTGGGATATAATTATATTCATATTTGCGAAAAAGGGCTGATTCATGATCCCAATACATACGAAAAACCGCCAGAAAATGGAGAATTATGGTTTGAGCCTGTAGAATGGTTCAAGGAGCAGGTATCAACTTTTAAGAAAATCATTGAAACATATAATGAATTACAAAAAACTAAAAACAAATTAGATAAAGGTTTTTATTCAGGCACTAAAGGGGCTGACAAAGAGAAGAAGGATGAAGTGAAATTAAAAAACCTTGATCATAATATGACGCATGAAACAATCCGTGATATAAATTTGGGCTTGCAGGGTGCTTCCGTTGTTCTTGCAGTCGATCCAGAAACATTTACACAGGGATGGCTGTTCTTTTGCTTGTATCACGCCCTTTATATTCAACTATATGAAAATGTTTTAAGTGGAAAACTCAGAATCTGTCCCAGTTGTGGAAATCCGTTTATAAAAAAAGGCAAACAAAAATACTGTAAGCCGAACTGTGGAAATAAGTTTAGAGTAAATAAATTCAGGGACAAAAAAAGGGGAAAGAAACTTGAGGTCAAGAAGGCGAGTTCAAAGAAGAAACCTGTAAAGATGAAGGCCGTATAGAAGAAACTTGCCTAGGCGAAGGAGTGAGGATAAATTTTAAAGAATATTTTCCATGTTCTCAGAATGCCCTTCACCTTCAAGTGTCAGCTTTTAAGATTTGCTTCTCTTTTCTAAAGAAATTTCCAATCCTTTTTCTTTGTGAGTTTTAAATTTACGATATATAAATCCAATAAATCTAATTATTAAAGCAACTAAAAAATAACCATTGAGCCAATTGATAACTGCTGCATGGACTTCAAGGGTGTTAAAATATCCCCCGAGAATACTTGTAAAAAAGAAGCCAAGAATGTAAATCCAAACAGATGGCTTATACAGCCGTTCTTTTAAATCTTCAGATAATTTCTTTTTTGCTGATAGCCACATAAAGGCGGTGATAATAGCCAGCAGAAGATAGAAAAAGCCTCCATAATTTGAAAGTATAAAACCAGTCCATATTGCTATAGTTTGATAAATTGAACCATAAGGAAAAACATATATTGCAAGGTAGTATATAGGCGAAGCAATCACTTGAAGAGAAAGGGCACCCAAAATAAATAAATTAGGAGAGTATCCAAGAATTTGTTCTGGAGAGAACTTATCATAATCTTCTGATTCAATTTCGCCTGATCCGATAATCTTTGAAGTAAAAGAGAGTTTTGAAAAGAAAAACCAAAAAATAACCATTAAAAGTAAGGTTCCAACAGAAATAAACGCTGTAAAACCCGATTTATACCAAGCGATAAATGGAGCCGCAAAAATCGCCAGGGGAGGCAGTAGAATTGAAATCCCTAATCCCCAAATAATATCCCAAGAGGTCATTACGTAAATTGTAAAAATAATAATCCAAGCCCATAATACTCCTTGGGCAAGTAAGAACAAAGAAATCCCAAAGATTGAGAAGGGTAAAAAAACCCATTTCTGACCAAAAGTTATTCTTTCTCCGTTTATCAAATATTTTCGAAACGCTTTAAAGCTAGCTATAGATGCAAAAATAGGTCTTGTAAAAAGTATAAAGAATTGACGAAGAAAATTAAAAATTATTGGCAACCAAATTATAGCTGCAATTACAATTACAATCCATAAAAAAATATCTAACAATATCTTCAATTTCACACCCCACTTAGCTGGCCGTACTCATCGCCAGAAAGATTGGCTTCAATGCTAGCTTCCGTCATATCTCCATCCCCCTTAAAGTATAATCAAGAATAATTACACCCATTATTTAAATATTTCAATTCATCAAAAATATCCGGTTATCCTTTTTCTAAAGCTAAAAACACAAAGCAATAGCAAATCCCTGTTCGCCCACCATTTTTATTTGCGGGGGAATCAATCCCCGCTCTATTTTTTCCTGACAATAATCAGCATGTGGCCGCTTGCATCGACGACAAACTGCTCGGTGCATATTTTATAATGAACGTCCAGCCAGTTTTTCCATGCCTCCGGGTGATCCTTTGCAAATTTATTGGTCGTATCCATATCTATATTCAGGCCTTCCAGCCCGGCTTTTTCCATGATGTCAACATTTTCCGAAAGGAATATCTGTTCAAGCTCGTTACAAGTGAAGAAATGACAATAGCCGCTCCCCCTCCACCTGTAATCTTCCCCTTTGAAAACCAGCTTCTCTAAATCCTTCCTGGACGCGGCTTCATGCGGCCAGCCCGCCGGGGTCGCCGCTAAAACGCCGTACCTGCTCATCACCGAGACAAAAATTACAGAGCCGCCTTTGCCTACCCGGATCAATTCGGAAACGGCTTTTTTTCTTTCCTGTTCGGGATGGATATGTGACAGCGGCCCACCCAGGCACAACACCGCATCAAACGAATTGTCCTTGAAATCCGACAAATCGGTTATCGATCCCCTGACAATATTTTTAACCCTTTTGCCGAGTTTATTTTTTATTATCTGCTTTTCGGCAAAATCCAGATGCTCCTGAACAAGATCCAGTAAAACGACATCATATCCCCGTTTTGCAAGCTCCACCGTGTATCTTCCCGGGCCGCCCCCGGCATCTAAAATCAAACCTTTTTTCGGAAGATGTTTTTTAAGAAATCTCATGGTGGTATCGAATTCCAGGCGATGATAGGGGTCACTCGTAAGCCTGTCCCATTCGCTGCTCACGCTTGCCGAATATACTTCTACCGTCAGCCTGGTTTCTTTGTTCATCCAATTATTTTATCAGGAATAATAGAAATGTCCAGGCATCGAAGGACGTCGCAGTGCCGTGCTTTTGTGGAGCCGGTTTTTCGCCAGGTGGAAAAGTGAGGAGACCTGTCCGGCGAATATGTTATCAGATCACATTGATCAAAATGAAACTTATTTTCCCCCATAAACGGCAAAAGCCCCGGCATAACCCGGGGCTTTTTTTGACAATGATAAATACCTGTCAGTGTTTCCGCCTTGCAGCGGTCGCCTTTTTCTTCTTCTTTTTTACGGAAGGTTTCTCATAGTGTTCGCGCTTCTTGATCTCGGCCAGGACACCGTCTTTCTGGCACTGGCGGCGGAACCTTTTGAGGGCAGAGTCAATGGATTCATTCTCTCCAACTCTGGTTTCCATAACTTTTCCCCCCTTTCATAGCCAGTGAGAACTGTTTTATACCTTGCTTCATACAGCGTTCACCGGGGATTGATAAATTCCATTTAAAGTTCGAATCTCCTTTATTTCGCTGTCTTTCATAAAAAACCTTGGATGACGCTTGCCTAATAATGTGGTTACTTCATAATTTATAGTATCCATCAAAGAGGCGATATCGTCAACCGATATGTACCTGTCGAGCTGGTGCCCGATTATGACAGCCACTTCTCCCGGAAACACCTCGCCTACGGATGTCGCATCCACAAGGATGGAATCCATACAGACCCTTCCTACCACAGGCACTTCCATCCCTCTCAAAAGTACCCAGCCCCGGTTTGAAAGCATCCTGCTGTAGCCGTCCGCATAACCCAGCGGCAAGGTGGCGATGACGGATCCCCTGGGAGCGGTATATGTCCTGTCGTAAGAGAGAGTCATGTCTTCGGGAAGTTTTTTCGCATAAACCACGCGGGCTTTCAAAGATAAAACGGGCCGAAGCGGAAGCTTGTGCAGCATCTGGGGCGACGGCACCATACCGTATATAATCAGCCCCGGCCTTACCATGTTCAATTTCATTTCGGGATAATCTATCAGCACCGCCGAAGTTGCGACATGGGCGTATTTATATTTTATCCCGGCGGCCTTCAGGTCCTCCAGGACTTTATTGAAAGCGTTCCACTGCTCGTAAACGTATTCCTTATCGGGGCTTGCGGCGGTTGCAAAATGAGTGAAGACGCCTTCAAGCTCGATATTGGGAAGGTCTTGAATATAGCGGGCGATCTCAACCGCCTCATCGGGCAATATGCCTATTCTCCCCATGCCCGTTTCAACTTTGAGGTGAACTTTCAATTCCCTGCCCTGCTTTGCGGCTTCCTCTGAAAGAGAAGACGCCATTTCGCGCGTGAATACAGACGGTATGAAACCGAATTTTACTATGGCTGGAGCCTGCCCAGGAAGCGTGGCGCTCAGGATCTGAACGGGGATCTTGATGCCAGCCTTGTGGAGCTGCTTTGCCTCATCGACGGTGGCGACGGCGAGGCGGTCCGCCCCGGCTTCTTCAAGGACGCGCCCAACTTCCACCGCACCGTGTCCGTAAGCATCCGCCTTGACGACACAGAGCACGGCCACGTCTTTGCCGACCCGCCTGCGTATGATATTAAAGTTGTGCCTGACAGCGCTCAAATCTATTTCGAGCCATGTCATTTTGTCCATTGAAAACCCGACCTTTCCGGGAACTATTATTCAAACATAATATTATAAGTCCTGCTTTTGTCTTCGAAAAATATCATCTGCAATTCCGGCCAAATTATCATTACAGGCAGGCGAGCCGTTACTATTTATCTCATAAGGATGATAAATTTTCAAGGTATGGTGAGGCCCGGCGGTATTCGGGAAAAATTTATTATTGCCCTCTCTAGTGTAAACCATGTGCCCGGTCTATTCTGTAAATCATCTGCCCGGTCTGTACCAAACAAATTCCCCCTTAATGAAAGGGGGCGCGGGGGTTGTCGCCTAAGAAAAACCCTCATACTAAATTGTACAGAGCCGGAGAGATGGCAAAAAAACAGAGCGGCAATCCAGTCTCTAATTGACCCACCCCGCCTTTCGACTACGCTCAAGGCACCCCTTGAAGGGGAACTATTCTTCTAGTCTCAAGTCTCTAGTCTCCAGTTTCTAGTTTCTAGTCTCCAGACGACATCCCCCAAACCCCCTGGCCCCCTTCGGGGACTAATAGCAAAGGAGGAATTAGATATTGTTCAAATATTGTTATAATATTGCTAGCCGGACTGGGCACGCCACAGAATGTATCCCGTTATACTCCGGATCATCTTGTCAAAATGCTCTTTTTTGAGAAAGGGATGGTCGGCTCCCTTTATAACCAGCATGTCTTTTTCACATTTCAATCTCTTGTAAAACTGCTCGACTTCGTAAAGCGGGATGATGCTGTCCGCGCTCCCGTGGACTATGAAAGTGGGGGCTTTTATCCTGGGAGCGACGTTTTTTACATGATACGGGCCTATGCCTTTCAGGAAATCGGGATCTTCCGGATCGAGCTGCTCCGGGTCGGGACCCAGGTAAACCAGAGGGCATTTCAAAACAAGGGCGAAAAGATCCCTGTCTCTTGCGGTGGCGGCGGTACACATGCCGCCGAAGCTGGAACCCATGAGGGCGATTTTTCGATAACCCATTTTCCATGCGCCCGAAAGACACGCCCTGACATCCTCTATTCCCTCTGTGATTGTCAGGTCATCGAAGCAGCCGTCGCTTTCCCCGTGCCCGTAAAAATCCATCCTCATTACGGCAATCCCTTCGGGGACCAGCTTCTCCGATAAAATAAGGCCGGTTTCGCCGTCCTTGCTCCCGCCCGATCCGTGGCACATTATAATCAGCGGGCGGCTCGTTTTCCTGTCGGGCGAATCCAGAACCGCACAAATTTTACGATTTTTGCCTGTCCTGAAAAAAAGCTTGCGTTTCATAACTGCTCCTTGAATATATTCGAGTTATTACTTAAATTTTTCGGCCGTATCTCCTCTAAGGCGATTATGCTGACAAATTTATCTTTTGAAGATGACTTAATTTTAATACTATATGTAGTAGCCTATCGTCCCTTGTTAAAATTTAACGGCCTAAACTTTAATAAGTGAAACCGTTATTAAAAGTTCAGCCTCAAAATTTTAATATAAATCTGTAGATATACCTGTGGATAAGTCGTGATCCGGGCACCACCCCGATGATCAGCCTCCAACCCGGCGATCAGCCGACAATCAGTTATTATTGCCCCCGACGCTTACATTCTCGATCAAAATGCTCGGGACGACAATGCCGCCGCCCACTTCCGTCAAATCGTTCCCCACGACGCTCACGGATTTCATCATCTCTACTAGGTTTCCGGCAAGCGTAATTTCCATAACCGGGGATGTTATCTCCCCGTTTTCAATAAGCGCCCCGGATGCCGCAAGTGAAAAATCCCCGGTAACCGGGTTGCCTGCAAAGCCCATCCCACTGGTTATATAAAGCCCCCTGCCTATTCTCCCTGTTATCTCTTTCAGGCTTTCGGCTCCCGGCTTGAGAACAAGGCTGTTCGGCAGGGTAAGAGGCGCTTCCCCATAAGACTGGCGCCTGCCGTTCCCTGTAGGCCTGCGGCCGTATTTTTTCGCGCTGTGGAGATCATATTCGAACTCTTTCAATACACCCTTATCGACTATGACCCTGGTCTCGACAGGCACCCCTTCATCATCGAAAGGAGAACTGCCGGTATATTTCGGATCCAGGCCGTCATCCACTATCGTTACCAGGGGGGATGCTATTTCCTTCCCTTCCATGTTCCACAGGAACGACTGGTGCATCGCCGCCGCTTTGCCGGATATCGACTGGCTCAATGTTACGAATATATGCATTACAGCTTCCGGCCCGAACAAAACAGGATATTTTCCCGTGGGGACAGGCTTCCCTCCCAGGGAAAGCAGGGCCGTCTCGGCACAACTTATACCCATCTCCTCCGGCGAGAGATCCTCCGGGTTCCTCCCACAACGGGATACCATGGATGCATAAACCGAATCGCCTTCCTGCGCGATAAACTCGGCCAGCGCAACGTAATCGCTTTCCATGTAGCTGACCCCCAGCCCCAGCGAGTTCGCTATGCTTACATCCTTGCTCTCGTCAAAATACGCCATGTAATCGGTCCTTTTTATCCTGGGATCGTATGCTTTCCCGATCCTCTCGACATCCGCTATAAGCCTGGCCTTGTCCTCCAGGGTCATCCTCCATATACCGGGGGAAAAGATTTCCAACTCGCTGTATTTCTTCGCAGGAGAATAGAAATTGTTGTACGGGTCGGGGTCGGCAAGCCCTGCCAGCTCTATCGCCGAATCCACCATGCCGTTCAGACTTTCTTTATCAAAGCCGGTGGTGGTCGCTATCCCCATGCCCCGGTCCTTTATGACCCGCAGCGCGATGCCCCTTGTAGAGAGCGTCCTCTGGGATTCTATCTCCTGATCCTGTACCCTAATTTCATTCTGTGTAGCCGAAATGACATACGCCTCGGCCTGGTCCGCGCCTTTTTTGACCGCCGTATTGCACAATTCTACCGCCGCTTCGAGGTCTTTCATGATATTCTCCTTTTTCCGCCGTTTATATCGATAAACCGGACCGGCTTATACTTCAGTCCCGCCGACCACCATGCTCTTTACAAGGATTGTCGGCTGTGCGCCGCTTACAGGCACGTTCTGGAGCTTCCCGCAAATCCCGCCGCCGGGCCAGAACCTGAAATCGTCCCCTACCATCAGGATGTCTTTAAGGACACGTGCGCTGTTCCCTATCAGGCTGGCTCCCTTTACCGGATAAGCGATTTCCCCGTTTTCTATATAATATCCTTCGACTACCGCGAAAGTGAAATCGCCGCTCGCAGGGGACACCTGGCCGCCTCCGAACCGCTTTGCATAAAACCCTCTTTTGACCTGGGACAGGATCTCTTCGAAAGTTGACCTGCCTTTTAAAAGACAGGTATTGGTCATCCTGGGTATAGGGTAAAAAAGATAAGACTGTCTTCTGCCGTTCCCTGTAAGATCCGCGCCTGCATTACGCGCCGTGAGCCGGTCATACATCAGGTTGACAAGGACCCCGTTTTCTATAAGTACCGTCCTTTTTGCTTCCGTCCCCTCGTCATCCATCCTTATGGAGCCGCCTTCCCCGCGGGCTGTGGGATCATCGACCAGGGTAACGAGTTCCGACGCCACTTTCTCCCCCATTTTGCCGGAAAACATGGAATTGTTTTTCTGGATATGATCGGCTTCCAGGGAATGTCCCACCGCCTCGTGAAGGAATACCGACCCGTCGGAATTCCCCAGTATCACAGGCATCTCGCCTGCCGGTGCGGGTCTTGCCGAAAGCATCGTCAACGCCATTTCGGCGGCTTCCTTGCCGAGGCGCTCGGGGACATCGCCCGAATACATATCGAACCCCCGGTAGCCGCTCCTCGCCGAGCGGCCTGAATGGCGGATTCCCCCATCTTCTCCCAATACTTCCACTATCAGGCGGGCATAAACCTCTGTGTCGCTTGCGAAAACCCCGTCGGAATTCGCCACCGTGAACTTCCTTGTAAAATCTCCATACCTCACCCATGCCTGGGCTATCTTATCATGACTTAAAGCCGATTCTTCGGCTCTCCTCATCCGCTCTACTTTATCCTTGCCCGGTACATTGAAATCCGATTCCAGCTCCGGATATTTCACCGGCCTGAATTCCGCCGAAACGACTCCGCCGCCTTTCTTTGCTATGTTCCCGGCCTGCTGCGCGGCCGATATCAGAAGCTCGATCTCAAGATCCTCACAGGTTGCATAACCGGTACAACCGTCCACTACAACCCTGATGCCGGCCCCCGTCGAATTTCCCGATTTAAGAGTTTTCAGCACCTTGTCTTCTATGGCGAAATCTTCGCCCCAGCGCTTTTCAACAAAGACCTCGGCGAAATCTCCCCCTCCGGAAAGTGCTGCTTCCAGTATCTTTTTTGCTTCATCGACAGAAATCATGTAATCACCTGCATTCAAAAATTGAATAACCGTATTCTATTATATTCCGCTTACTCCTTCATGCCTAAAATTCCCCGCCGATTCCCGGTTTCCACAGGTTGGGGATTAATTTGTGGATAAATTTTTGCCGAATCCCATGAAACAGATATTTTTAAAAAAAGTTGGAAAATTTTTTCTCCCTTGAAGTAAAATGGTTTTTAAAAGTTGTCCACAGCTTTTGATTCCTATCTGTGGATATTGTGCATAACTTTCCGAAAGGAAATCAACGACAGAATGCGAATTGCCTTAATCGTAAATTCATAACAGATGCGGTTTCCGCGTTTTGAGGGTTAAATCACGAATACGTATGGGGGAATAGTGTGAAAAGCAAGGAAGACAGTTGGGAACGGTTTCTCCAGGTAATGGAGGACGCTCTTGGAAAGCCCACTTTTGAAACATGCCTTAAATTTTCAATCCTTAAGAAGATTAACAACGGCAAGGCCGTGATACAGGTGTCCAGCGCTTTCGCCAAAGAAAGGCTCGAAACCAAGTATGTAGGGATAATGAAAGACACTCTTCAGAAAATCTATGACTCTCCCGGCCTTGATCTTGCACTCGAAGTTGACGAAAACCTTTTGCCTACAAGACCCGACCTCCCCGAGCAGATGGAATTTTATAAACAGGAGCAGGACGATATCCCTGAAAACAGCTTAGATCCGAGATATACCCTGGAAAGCTTCGTCGTCGGCAACAGCAACCAGTTCGCCACCGGAGCGGCTCTGGCCGTATCGAGGTCCCCGGGTAAGGTATATAACCCGCTTTTGATATTCGGAGGAGTCGGCCTCGGCAAGACTCATCTCATGCAGGCCATCGGCAACAACGTCCTGGCAAGAAAAAAGAAAGCCAGGGTTGTTTACCTGTCCACTGAGCGTTTCATAAACGAAATGATCGATGCGATGGCCAAAAAGAAAATAGAAAAATTCAGGAAGAAATACAGGACGGTCGATGTCCTGCTGGTGGATGACATCCAGTTCCTGGTGAACAAGGAGTTCACACAGGAGGAATTCTTCCACACATTTAACGAGTTATACGGGGCCAACAAGCAGATAGTCATGACCTGCGACAGGCTACCACGCGAGCTTTTTATAGATAAGAGGCTTTCGTCAAGGTTCGAATGGGGGCTCACTGCAGATATACAGGAACCCGATCTCGAAACGCGCGAAGCCATCCTTCGAAAAAAAGCCGAGCAGAAGGGCATATCCCTGCCTAATTCGGTTATCCACTATATAGCCGAAAGGGTTCCCTCAAACGTCCGCGAACTGGAAGGAGCTCTGCTGAGAGTGCTTGCATTCGGCACTTTCAGGCGCCAGCCCGTCAATACTGAGCTTGCCCAGGAAGCTCTCAAAGGTATTATCCCGGAAGGAAGGGAGCAGATACCGACTGTAGAAAAGATCATAGAAAAAGTCGCCTCTTACTTCGATATAAAAACTGAAGAGATAATGAGCGACAGGCGGGACAGGAGGTTCGCATACCCACGTCAGATAGCAATGTTCCTTTCGCGGGAGATAACCAACCTCTCTTATCCCGACCTTGCAAAAAAGTTCAGGAGAGACCATACGACGGTGCTTCACGCATATGAAAAGATATCCACAAATCTCCATGATATTTCTGTGCGAA
This sequence comes from Chloroflexota bacterium, assembly GCA_023475345.1. GTDB lineage: Bacteria > Vulcanimicrobiota > JAMCWD01 > JAMCWD01 > JAMCWD01 > JAMCWD01. The sequence continues at coordinate 50,036 of JAMCWD010000070.1, forward strand.
ACAGTGTGGATAATATTAGATCCGCGCTGAAAGTGTCTTAAGCTGTGGGCAATGTTAATAAAAATAGGAATAACCCAGAGGCCGAGGAGGATGAAAACTTAACAAATAATTCAACAATTACAAAATATAACAGACTTATGAACAATATCCCCAGGATATAATATATAAGAATAATAAATATAATAAGTCTGTATTAATATAAAGAACAAAAGGCACCTGTGCTTAACTCTCTAAATAAAAAGGAGGCTTCTAAAATGAGGATCATATGCGACAGAAAAAAACTGGAGGTTGCTACACACAACTGCATGAAAGCGGTGAGTATAAGGAGTCCTTTGCCTATTCTCAGTCATTTACTGTTTGACGTGGAGGACGGCAGAATAAAAATAAGCGCTACCGACCTGGAGTTGGGTATAGAGAGCTATGTTGAGACACAAGGCTCTGTAGAGGCGAAAAAAGATGAAAAAAGAAGCTTCACAGCTCCCGCTAAAACTTTTTCGGATATAATAGGCCAGCTTCCCGACGGTGAGGTAATACTGGAAGTTTCTGAAGGACAAATGAAGATAACTTCCCACAGGTCGGAATTTTCACTTGTTACTTTACCTTCCGCCGAATTTCCAATATTCCCAAGACCTGAAGGGGCATCGTCCCTGACTATAGACGCAGGAACTTTTAAAGAGATGGTAAGGCTCGTGCTTTTTTCGTGTGCATCCGCCGAGGAAAGCCGCGCCGTTCTTACAGGCGTCCTTATTTCAGTTAACGAAAACAAGCTGACAATGGTGGCTACCGATGGCCGGAGGCTTGCGCAGATTGAGCGGATCATAGACCAGCTCTTCCCCGGTAAAGAGTCGAGAGTTGTTCCCCAGCACAGCCTTACCGAAATATCGAAACTGCTCAGAGACGACGACAAGGAAATAGAAATATCGTTCGGCGAAGGCCAGATATTCTTTTCGATCCCCAGGGTGTTCCTTTTCTCAAGAGTGCTCGAAGGCGAGTATCCAGATTACAGGACGCTTATAAGGAAAGACTACAACACAAGGGCTATAATTGATCGTCTCATGCTGCTTGGCGCTGTGCGCCGTGTGATGATTACGGCCCAGGAGAGGATAAACCCGGGTCTTATAAAGCTGTCGTTCAAGGGAGACGGCCTTGAAATATCGTCAAATACAGCGGACCTCGGAAGGGCAAGGGAAACAATTCAAGTCGCCATCGAAGGAGAAGAATTGAACATAGCTTTTAACGGCAAATACATGATGGAAGTTTTAAGCAACCTTGAGATAGAACAGATAAACCTGGACATGAAGGATCCTCATTCTTCCGGCGTCATATCGCCTGTAGGCGACGATTCGTATGTTTATATACTGATGCCCATAAGGATAAAAGACGAAGTTTACGCCTGATCGCGGCACAGTAAATATCGGCAGATTATGCGGTTTAAATAAATATCCGCACAAATAAATATTCGGAGACTTCTATGAAAAAAAGATTCATGCTGGCGGTGTTAATCCTGCTATTCGCCCTCGTTTGCCCGGCTCTGTCTGTATGCCAGGCGGCAGGCGGCGCTACCGCATCACCGGATCATATCACGCTCACCTGGACCGATAATCCCGCGACGACAATGACCGTCACATGGAGAACCGATGCCACAATAACAAAAGGCTTCGTGGAATATCAGAAAATGGCCGTACCGTCCGATGCTGCGAAACGTGTAAAAGCGGCGTCATTCGGCTTCACGACGGACATTCAGGCGACACGTCTGTTTACGGCCAAACTCACCGGCCTATCGCCGAACACCAAATATTCGTACCGCGTGGGAGACGGCAGCCGCTGGAGCGGCAAGCATGCGTTCATGACCGCCGACCCGAAAACTAAATCTTTCAAATTCCTTGTATTCGGCGACAGCCAGAGCCCTGCCGACGACTATTCGTTATGGGGCAAAATCGTTCATAACGCGTATAACGTTAATCCCGATGCGAAGTTTATGGTCAACGTGGGTGATCTCGTGGATGTCGGGCAGGACGGCGCACACTGGAACAGTTGGTTCGCGGCCGCCGAAGGTGTGATTGATAATATCCCTGAAATGCCTGTTGTTGGGAACCATGAGACATCCGGCTCACCGGATACAAGAAGGCCCGCTTACTGGAACGCACAATTCAGACTGCCGCAGAATGGGCCTGTGGGACTGAAGAACCAGGTGTACTCATACGATTACGGCCCTGTCCATTTAGTCGTGCTCGACAGCCAGCAGAGCGAGCAAAAGCAATATGGCGATATTCTTACGCCGCAGGTAAAATGGCTTGACGCCGACCTTGCTGCATCTAAGGCGAAGTGGAAGATTGTTTTCTATCACAAGGGATCTTATTCAGTCAAAGACGGCCGGAAAAACAAGAAGGTCAAAAACGCTTTCAGTCCGGTTATCGAGAAGCACCATATCGATCTGGTGTTCAATGCTCATGACCACGGAGTCGGCCGCACCTACCCGATCAAGGGGGACGCTTATATGCCTGAACCTTCGAAGGGAACTATATACTACGTGGCCGGGCGCAGCGGCACCAAGGCCTACGATGATGTACACAAGAGAGAATGGAACACGTTCTTTTATAACCCGCAGGATCAGCCGAATTACTTCGTTATAGATGTAACAGACACGACGCTTACTGTTAAGACGGTGAATATGGACGGCACGCTTGTCGATACGTTCGTCATTAAAAAGAATAATAACACAGGCCGGTTGAACAGGTTCGCCCGTCCGCTGGCGTTGTGGTTGAAGTCGGATCGCAGGCTGGTAGCCGCAGGCGCAGGCCGGTAAAATAACCGGGCTTATTTAATAAGCCCTTCCCCGAACTCCGGAAGAATCACTACAAAAGATTTTTAAGCAAAAAAATACCCTGCAGTAAGCTGCAGGGTATTTGATTTATAGGACTTCTCCGGTTCTTTTATTTCACGGGAACCGGGCTTTTGGTGATAAGCGTACCGTTTTTGCCATTGAGCGCTTCTTCGATGGTTTCCGGCATCGTGATTATCGCCCGTTCTCCGCCTCTTTCCAGGAAGTTGATGACGGCCTGGATTTTCGGGCCCATGCTCCCTTTTGCAAACTGGCCTTCGGCGAGGTATTTCTTCGCGTCGTCCAGGCTCAGGTAATCGAGATCCACCTGGCCGGGCTTGTTGTAGTTGAGGCTTACCTTGGAAACGGCGGTCGATATAACGAAAAGGTCCGCCTTGATGTCGCTTGCCAGGAGGCTTGAAGCGTAATCCTTGTCTATAACGGCTTCGACGCCTTTGAGCATCCCGTCGTTTTCTCTTATCACGGGTATCCCGCCGCCGCCGACGGCCACCACTATGGTCTGATTGCCGACGAGAGTCTTTATGCTGTCAAGCTCCACTATTTCCTTCGGTATCGGGCTTGCAACCACGCGGCGGTAGCCCCTGCCTGCGTCCTCTACGATGTGCCAGCCGTCTTCCTTTGCGCGCCGGTCTGCCTCTTCCTTCGAATCCATGAAAGATCCGATAGGCTTGGAGGGGTTCTGAAAGGCCGGGTCGTTCTTATCGACGATTACCTGCGTAACTACCGTCGTTACGGGCCGCGTTACACCGCGCTTTTTGAAAATATTGTCCAGCGACTGCTGGATCATGTAGCCTATTGCTCCCTGGGTGTCCGCCCCGCAATAATCCAGCGGCACGGTGTGGAGTTCGTGGCAGCTCAATTCAGAGCGGCGGAGTATGAAGCCGACCTGGGGGCCGTTGCCGTGCGTGACTATGACGGTGTACCCCATTTCGACCATCGTCGCGATGTGCTGGCAGGTTTCGAAAGCCGCGTTGAACTGGTCGGGTATAGTCTTTTGATCCTTGCTTTTTATTAATGAATTTCCACCTATTGCAACTACTGCTACTTTTTGCATCTGTCTCGTCCTCCTTAAATGATTGCTTTGATTATATGTCGCCCATCGTCAGGGCCATGACCGATTTCTGAGCGTGGAGCCTGTTTTCCGCAACATCGACTATTATCGAGCGGGGTCCCGAACAGACTTCGTCGCTTACTTCATGCCCGCGGTCAACAGGCATGGGGTGTATAAACAGGCCCTTCCCGTTTCTCGTGAGCTTCATCTTGTCTTCATCGCATATCCACTGGGGATACTTGAGCGATTTTTCGATCTCTTCCTGCTTGTGGAGTTCGCCGCCGTAATAGGCCTGCGGAGACATCCAGTTGCGGGAATAAACGATATCGACGTTTTTATAGCATTCGACGGGATCGTTCGTTTCGGTGAACGTCGCCCCGGTCTGCTTGCAAAATTCTCTGGACTTTTCCACCACTTCGGGATCGAGGTCGTATCCTTCGGGATGCGCAAGAACGATGTTCATGCCATAGCGGGGATAAAGCAGGAGGGCTTCCTGTACCGAGCACCAACTGCGGGCAAGCGCCCCGTGTCCCCAGTAAACCAGGCAGGTCTTGCCTTTCACATCTCCCATGTGTTCCTGCATTCCCATCATGTCGGCAAGTCCCTGGCAGGGGTGATACTTGTCGTGGGCCATCGAGATTATCGGGACGTCGGAATATTGGGCGTATTCTCTAAGGAGATCATCCCCTTCTCCATAGCTTGCTATCTTGTCTTCCAGGATCCTCAAGCCGATGCCGACGCCGTACCTGCTCATTACGCGGGCTGCGTCCTCGACGGTTTCGCCTGCGGAAGTCGCAGTCTTGAGGCGCATGGCTTTGGGCTCCAGGAACATCGCGCTTCCCGAAAGCTCGTTTGACGCGCATTCGAACGACTGGCGCGTGCGGACCGAAGGGTTATAAAAGAACATCAAAAAAGTCTTGAGCTTCAGGCATTCGGAATAAGGATGAGTGAAACGCTGTGCTTTCATCTCATGCGCCAGCTCGAGGGCGACATCGAGTTCCTCCTTGGTCCAGTCGGCCGTGGTTATGAGGTCTTTCCCCTTGAGTAGTTTTCTTTTCTGTTCGGTTGCCAACATGTTTAATAACCTCCTTAGAAAATTTACGTCACCAAAAAAAAACCGCACTAGCTTTTTTAAAACTGTGCAATATTGCGGTGGCGTTATTGCGGAGTCGCTGCAAAATAAATCATATTACCTTAAAATTAAAAAGTCAAGAGGAGATCTTTAAAAATTTTTAACCTGGAAAACCTGAAAAAACCCGTTAAAAAAAACGATTCGCGAACAGGCCTGCGCGCCTGGCTGAACCGTCTCAAAAAACAAAAGCGGAGTGGCAGCTCCAGAAGGTTTCTTTAAATTGCCCCAGGCAGCTACCACTCCAATCTTTTTTCCGGATGCGCTCCGGCGCCTTTATTCTTAACGAAATTCATCATTAAGTATTCAGACATTAATTCTTTTCTCTTCTGAAACTGCAACTCCTGCAAGGTTTTGTGTTATCCTGAAAAATTTTGAAAAATATTTTTTCGGTTCTAACCGGCATAAAACATGGGAAAAGCCGCATAAAACTTTGCCGCACGGATCAACTGCTCTTCTTCAACCTGCTCGTCGGAAGTATGCGCGTACTTCTCAACTCCCGGCCCGAAGCCGAGAGTCGGTATCCCGGCGGCGCCCGATGTATAAACGCCGTCCGTTGAAAACACCCACGTGCTTACGGTTCCTTCCCTGCCGAAAAGCTGTTCGTATGTTTTTTTGCCCGCACGAAGAAGCCGCGAGTCTTCATCCAGGAGCCAGGGACGGAAAGCTTTCGGCATTTTCAAATGGTAGCCCCGGTAGCTTTCCTGGTCGGTATGTTCGACTTCGAATTTGATCCCGCCGCCGATTTTTTTCTCCAGTTCTTCGATGGCCGAACCGGGAGTTTCTCCGAGCGTCAGCCTCCGGTCGATCCAGCCGGTGGCGGAATCCGGGATCGTGTTCAAAGATCCCGATGAGGAAATACAACGGGTAAAAGCGATGGAGCCGTGGCCGAGGACGGGATCAAAGCCCAACTGTTTTTTATCTTCCATCTCTTTTACTTTAATTATGGCGGGCGCAAGCCGGTACAGGGCGTTGTCGCCTTTTTCCGGCATGCTGCCGTGACAGGACCGGCCCTGTGCCGAAAGCCGGATCTCAACCCTCCCGCGCTGTCCCCGTTTCAATTCGAGGTTTGAAGGCTCAGCGAGGAGCACGGCGTCTATCCTTCCGTCTTCCATGCCGGGGATGAAGCCTTGCCTGTGGGCCTCCCCTATCGACGCCCCTTCTCCTTCCTCCTCCTGGACGACCGCCGCGACGACAAGGGTGTAGTCGCCTTCCAGGCCCAGCATCTTGATCCAGCGCCCCGCCCATACGATTGCGGCAAGGCCGGATTTCATATCGACGGCTCCGCGGCCATATATGACGCCGTCCTTACGCTTCCCCTGGAAAGGATCGAATTCCCATGAGGCCGGGTCGCCGATGCCAACCGTGTCCATGTGAGCATCGTACAATATCCTGTTCTTACCGGTTCCTATCCTGCCGAAAACGTTTCCTATCTGGTCAACGATAACCTCGTCATAGCCCGCAGCCGTCATCGTCTTCTCGACAAACTCCGCTACTTTTTCTTCGTGACAACTGTAGCTTTTGAGCGAGATCAGGCGCCGGAGGAATCTAATCAGTTCTTCTCTTTCCTGCCCGGCAAGTTCCTCAAGCTTTTTGATCATTTTTATCTCCCCTGCCTGATTGCCTGTGGTCTTTAAAAGCGATCCCACATTTTCGGCGCAAGCTCGCGGGCCCTTGCCATGACTCGCTCTTCGTCAACTCCCAGGATCCTGCCTTCCCGCATGACTACCTTCCCGCCGATGATTGTCGTGCTTACGGGGGTCTGGGGGAAGCCGAACAGGCAGTGTCCCAGGAACGTGTTCCCGCTGAAAGGAGTCGGCGGGTCATAATCCAGGACTATCATGTCGGCGAATGCGCCTTCTTTGATGACGCCCAGCGGCTTGTTGAAGAACTTTCCCGCGATGGCGGGGTTGTTCTGGAAATAGGTCTGGAAGATCTGCGGGAACGTGAACGTCCTCGGGTCTTTCGAAAGCAGCCTGTGCGGGAGCGGCATGACAGCAAGCTCCCTGAACATGTCCGATGTGAAGCCGTCGGTTCCCAGCCCCACCGTTATCTCCTTTTCAAGGAACTTCGGCACGCGGGCACAACCGACCCCGTTATTCATATTCGATTCCGGGTTGTGGACGACAAGGACATTGTGGCCCTTGATTATATCTTCTTCCTCTTCGTTTATGTGAATACAATGGATCGCCATGAACCCGCCGTCCAGCGCGCCGCTTTTCTCAAACCTCTTCATAATGGGCATGCCGTATTTTTTCATGGAGTCTTCTTCGTCGGCCCTGTCTTCGGCGACGTGGCAGTGGAAAAAGGAGCCGTATTTCTTAACCACCTCGATGGATTTCCGGAGGGTTTCGTCTCCTATTGTAAATGCGGCATGGAGGCCGAAGGCGGCGGCTCTCAGGTCGTCGGGCTGTTCCTTGCAGAGTTTTATGAAGCGCTCGTTTTCCTCGATGCCTTCGTCTGCGATTTCCTGTCCCCAGCGGTCGGATGTCTCGTAGCAGAGGCAGTGCCGGACGCCGAGTTCCACTGCGGCCTTCGAGAGTTCGTCAAGGCTTCCCGGGATCTTGTGCTGGCTTGCGTGGTGGTCGATGATTGTCGTCGTGCCGCGGCGTATGCCTTCGATGAGCGGGATGAGCGCGCTGATGTAAATGTCTTCCATTGAAAGCGCGTTATCCAGCCTCCACCACAGGCGTTCCAGGATCTGGACGAAATTTTCGGGAGCTTCGTCTTTTATCCCCATCCCGCGGGCGAACGTGCTGTAAAGGTGATGGTGGACATTGATCATCCCCGGCATCAAAACCCTGCCTTCCAGGTCCATGTAATGCGCCCCCGGATACTCCCGGAGAAGGTCTCCGGTTGATCCGACCTTTTTAATAACGCCGTTTTCGCACAGCACGGCTCCTTTGTCTATGAACGTGCTTTTCTCATCCAGCGTTACCACGGTTGCGTTCCCGGCAAGAAGCTGATCAGACATTTAATTTACCTCCAATAAATTTTTGTAGCGGCTCCGGGAATAAAAATCCCCGGAAGCCTTTAAACGGCACGGTTTGCCGCGGGTTGTTTTTTCCTTTCGAAAGTTTCCAGCACAGCTTTTTTTATAAAGCGGGAAGTCAGGCCGAACTCCTCCAGCAGTTCCTCCGGCTGGCCGGATTCTCCGAAGCGGTCTTCGATCCCTACCAGCCTCATCGGGACAGGGCAGTTCCGGACTACGACCTCGGCTATAGCTGAGCCCATCCCGCCTGCCGCCTGGTGCTCCTCGGCCGTAACTATGGCGCCGGTTTCCTTTGCGGCCTTTACGATGGCCTCTTCATCGATGGGCTTTATGGTATGAAGGTTTATTACGCGGACGGACAACCCGTTTTCCTTTTCAAGCTCTTCGGCGGCGGCAAGCGCTTCCCCGACTTCATAGCCGCATGCTATTACCGTTATGTCGGAGCCGTCCCTGAATGTCAGGGCTTTGCCGAATTCGTAAGGCGTGTCCTCATCGGTGATGACGGGGGTTTTCTCCCTCCCGAACCTTATATATACCGGCCCCTGGATTTCCACTGCGGCAAGCGTTGCCTTCCTGGTCTCTATGGCGTCGCACGGGACTATTACGTTCATGTTGGGCAGGACGCGCATCAGCGCGATTTCTTCAAGCGACTGGTGGGTGGCGCCGTCAGGCCCGACCGATATGCCGCCGTGCGCTCCCCCGATTTTAACATTGAAACAGCCGTAGCAGACGGTAGTCCTTATCTGGTCCCATGCCCTCCCGGAAACGAATACACCGTAGGTGGTAACGAAGGGGATCTTGCCTGCCTTTGCAAGCCCTGCCGCCGTCCCCATCATATCCTGCTCGGCTATGCCCATGTCGAAAAACCTGCCGGGAAATTTTTCTGCGAACCTGTTGGTCAATGTTGACTTCGACAGGTCGGCGTCCAGGACGACTATGTCGGGATTTTCCTCGCCGAGGATGAGGAGCGCCTCGGCATAGCCTTCCCTCGTTGCCTTCATCTTATTTTCCATCCGGAGGTCTCCTTTAAAACGTTTATATTATTGCGCATCGAGTTCGCGTAAAGCCAGGGCGAGTTGTTCGGCATCGGGCGCTTTCCCGTGCCAGTCCGCCTTGTTTTCCATGAAAGACACGCCCTTCCCTTTCACCGTGCTGCAGATCAATACAGTCGGCTTCCCCCTGAACGAGCGGGCGCTTTCGAAAGCGTCCATCAGGGCTTCGATGTCGTGGCCGTTTACCTTTATGACGTTCCAGCTGAACGCCCGGAACTTGTCGTCTAGCGGCGCTATCCCCATAACGTCCTCGACGAAGCCGTCAATCTGGAGGTTGTTATAATCGACTATCGCGCAGACGTTATCGAGCTTGTAGTGGGCCGAAGTCATGACGGCCTCCCACACCTGGCCTTCCTGGAGTTCGCCGTCGCCCATAAGGCAATAAACCCGGTTCGGTTTCTCATCCATCTTCATGGCCATCGCTATGCCGTTTGCTATGGAAAGGCCCTGGCCCAGGGAGCCGCACGATATCTCGCAGCACTCCAGCTTTTTCCAGTCGGGGTGCCCCTGGAGCAGGCTTCCGAATTTTCTGAGAGTGAGGAGGTCCCCCGGCGGAAAATATCCCGCCGCCGCATGGACCGAATACAAGAGCGGGCATGTATGACCTTTTGAAAGGATGAAGTAATCCCTGTCAGGCGAGCAGGCGTTTGCCGGGTTGATCTTCATTTCATAAAAGAAGAGCACGGTTAAGATATCGGCGGAGCTGAGGCTCCCTCCCGGATGGCCGGAACCCGCGCCCTGGATCGCTATGAGAAGCGCCTTGCGTATCCTGCGGGCCAGTTCCTCGTACCGGGGGATCATTTTCCTTCGGATGCCCTTCGGCGCGGATAAAATCTCGCCGGAAAACGGCTTGAAATCAGGGATTTCGAAAACCTTGTCTTCTTTTACCGCCATAGCCGGTCTCCTTTCATACTCCTGAAAAAGGCACCGGCTTCCCTCAACCGATGCCCGCCCGTAACAAATATTTCATTCTCCCATTTTTATTTTAATCCTTTTCCGGCAAACCATCCCGTTTCATCGCTTGCAAAAATGCCGGGGGTTGGAATACAATTATTTATAGTCGAAAACAGGGGGCCTGGAAAATAATGGATCAGGTAAAGACGAAAAAGGAAACAATAGCGATAATAGGGGCAGGGCCATCGGGCCTGGCCTGTGCTTATTTTCTCGGCGGCATGGGATATAAAACCGAGATATTCGACGAGAACGCCGTTCCCGGTGGTCTGCCGATTTATGCCGTGCCCTCTTCCAGGATCCATACCGACACGATAATGAATGAAGTGGAAAACCTGAAAAAGACAGGCGCTGTTTTTCATAATGGTGTAAAGGCGGGCGGAGATATCAATATAGATTCATTATTCAAGGAGGGCTTCGATGCAATATTCATCGGGGCAGGCCTGTGGAAGCCCGCCGGGCTTGATGTCCCGGGCATAAATTTGAAAGGCGTTTACGCCGCACTTGACTTTTTAATCAGGTTCAATATTTATGACAGGAAGCTCATACCCGGCGCCGCGCCTCCTGAAGCAGGCGATAAGGTCGTGGTTATCGGGGGCGGAAACGTGGCTATAGACTCGATCCTGGCGGTGAAATCCCTCGGGGCAAAGGACGCATCGATCCTCTGCCTTGAGGCCGCAGAGGAGATGCCCTCGTATAAAAACGAGTGGGAAGAGGCTCTGGCGCTTGGAGCCGTATTTTACAACAGGGCAAGAACCCTTGAGATAACGGGCGAAAACGGCAGGGTATCCGGCGTGAAAGCCGTAAAAGTCGCGCTGAAAGAGGGAGAGAAGTTCGGCATCGATAACCTTGAGGATATCCCCGGAAGCGAATTTTTTATCGAGGCGGACACAGTTATCGAAGCAGTCGGGCAGAGGCCCGACGAGGGATTTACGTCAACCCTTACGGGCGTTGACCTGACGGAGCGGGGCCTGATCAAAACCGACGCCGAAACGCTGAAGACGAGCCGGGCCGGGGTTTTCGCAGGCGGCGACATAGCCGAAGGCCCTTCGAATATCGCCGTTGCGATTAAAGACGGGAAGAAAGCTGCATCTTCAATCGATAAATATCTGAAGTCTCTCAAAGCCTACGGCGTCAATATAGCCTGATCGAGATCCCCCGTGCCCGGTTATCTGGAGATGAAGTCCCGGATGCTTTCGATGCTTATGAATTCGTCCGCCGCATCCAGCAACTGGTCGGACGCCCTGTAATGCGCGTTCCTGAAGGCGTCCTCATGCTGGGTGCTGACCACGACGACGCGGACACCGCGCCCTGCAACAGCATTTACAAGAGGCACGAAATCACTGTCCCCGGAAACCAGGATCTGCTTTTCGCATCTATCGGAAAGCGTCAACATGTCGATGGCGATTTCAAGATCCAGGTCGGCCTTTATCCTGACTTCCCCGTCCGCGTCCTTGAACACCCGGACAGGCTTCCTTATTACCTTGTAGCCGTTCCTGTCCAGGAACCGGAGGAACCGGCGGTCTGCGTCCCTGGATTCTTCCAGCTCCCTTTTCCTGGTTTCGGGGTCGAACGGGCTCGTCAGCCTGATGTAGTGGCTGATGGCGGCGTCGTCCCATTCGCCGGTATAATAATAAGCTCTCAAAAGGATCGAGTTGTGCGCGAGATACTCCAGGAACTTGATGTAGTCGATCTTGATGCCGAAGGAGTCGTAAGTTGCGTACTTGAAATTCCAGCCGTCGATAAAAATAGCCAGCCTTTCCACAGGCATGATCCCGACAGGGGGTCTGTGATCCATGTTCCCTCCTCAATAAAATAGTTTGAAAGAATTTTTAAAAGGACTCATCACATCCAGTTTAAGAAATAAAACAGCTAAGAGCCTTTACAACGAAAGATTATCAAATAACGGTGTCTTCGTCAAATGCCGCCTGCGGGTTAACAAATTCAAAAATTGAACTTGACAGGCATAAGTTTGGCAAGTTATAATATGCGGGCATTGAAAACCGGCTCAGTTCAGATTAATATGGAAGTGTAATATGAAACGCACGTATCAGCCGAAAAAGAAAGTCAGGAAAAAGGTCCACGGTTTTTTGGCCCGCAATTCATCTCCAGGCGGGAAAAAAGTCCTATCCCGGCGCCGCGCAAAGGGCAGGAAGAAATTAACTGTATAAAACCATTTTCCAGTCTTAAAAAACAGTGGAATTTTATACGGGTTATCGAAGAAGGGTGCCGTATAGTTTCTCCTTATTTTGTGGTTTTCACCATGCCGGGGCTCGAACACGGTCACAGGGCCGGCATAAGGATCAGCCGTAAGCTGGGGGGAGCCGTTAAAAGAAACCGGCTGCGCAGGATTTTGAAGGAAACACTGAGAAACAATTTATCAGCAGCCGTACCGGGACAGGATATCGTTATCATAACGAGGAGCGCGTGTCTAAAACAGAGTGTAAATGTTCTGAAGCAGTCCATGATACGGATTTTGGAAGAAGAAAACCTTTTAGACCGGCAGTAATACCCAGAATTATTTACGGGGGGCTTATCAGGATCTACCAGGTAACTACTTCGTTTTTCCCTCCGGTCTGCCGGTTCCAGCCGACCTGCTCGGAATATTCAAGGCAGGCGGTATTGAAACACGGGATTATGAAGGGTTTATGGTTTACCCTTTTGCGATTGGGAAGATGCCACCCGGGCCATCCGGGCGGCTACGACCCTGTGCCCTGAGAGGAGACCCGCTTTTTAAATGATTGACCAAATAGCAAATGCCTTAATGTACCTGCTCAATATCATGAAGGGGCTTACGGGGAGTTATGCGTGGGCGTTGATCCTCCTGGCGGCCCTTGTCAAGCTCGTATTCTTCTCGCCGACGCAGAAACAGTTCCAGACCATGAAGGATATGCAGCTTATCCAGCCGGAGATAAAAAAACTCCAGGAACTCTACAAGGACGAGCCGGAAAAGCTTCAGAAAGAACAGCTCCTCCTCTTCAGAAAACATAAGATAAACCCGCTCGGCGGCTGTCTCCCCATGCTCATCCAGCTCCCCGTGTTATGGGCGATATTCGTGGTTATAAGGAACCATACCGCCGTATTCATGGACTCCGGGTTCCTGTGGATCGGGAGCAACCTCTCCCACATGTACCCGAAATACCTGGCGACAAGCCTCGCCACCGCAGACATCCCGCTTCTGCTGATGTACGGCTACAGCATGTATGTTACGTCGAAGATGTCGGCCACCGACACGCAGAGCCCGTCCCAGCAGATGATGTTCACCCTGATGCTACCGATTGTTTTTACTTACATGATGTATAAATGGAATTTGCCGTGCGCCCTTGTGTTGTACTGGCTGGTGTATAACATATTGAGCATAATACACCAGAGTTACATGATGCGCAAACCGTCTCCGGTGCGCATTGTTAAATCCGAGCCCGAAGAACCCGGAGAAATCGAAGGGGCCGGAAAAAGAAAATCCAGATCTAGAAAGAGGAGGAAAGCCGAATGAAAAGCATTGAACAGATCGGCAAAACTGTTGAAGAGGCAAAACAGCAGGCGATGGAAAAACTCGGCCTGAAAGACGAGAGCCAGATGGAGGTTGAAATACTGGACGAGGGGACCAAGGGGGTCTTCGGCTGGGGCACAAAGTATGCAAGGATCCGCGTTAAGGTGCCCGATGATATGGTTGTTGAGGATGAGGGGATAGAGGAAGAGGCAGGCTCACCGGAAGAAGAGGTCGAATTTGACGAAGCCGGCGAGGAATATGAAGCAGATGATGAAGACGAAGAAGAAGATGATGACGAAGACGATGATGAAGAGGAAGCGGCAGAGGAGCCTGTTGACGAGGAGCCTGTCGATATCAAGGGGATAGTTTCAGAACTGCTTGCATTGATGGAGCTTAAGGCCGATGTAGAAGAGGTAAAAGAAGGAGACAGGACCCAGGACAGGGTAAATGTTTTCGGGGAAAACCTGGGCGCCCTTATAGGGAAGCACGGCCAGACGCTGGAAGCGTTCCAGTTTGTCATCAACCTTATAGTCAACAAGCAGAGGATTAACAAGAAAAAAGTAATCATAGACGTCGAAGGATACCGCGCAAGGAGAGAGCAGAGCCTCCACGACCTGGCCGTCCGGTCGGCTCAGCGCGCAAAACGGGAAAGAAGAAACGTCATCCTGGAGCCGATGGTTCCGAGCGAGAGACGGATAATACACATGGCGTTGAAAAATGACCCCGATATTTCGACATATTCAAACGGCCAGGAGCCGCTCCGCAGAGTGGTCATAGCGTCCCGCAAAGCCGAAAGGCATGAGGGAGGAGATGTCCGCAGGAATACGACGAATGCTCCCCTCGCAAGACGGAGGCCGTCGTCCGTTCCTCCCCGCCGTGAATTTACCCCCCGCCGGGAGTTTCCTCCCCGCGAAAGGGAAAGACATATCGAACACGATGAAGATATACCCCAGAGGATAGCTGAGCCTGTCAGGTATGACAAGGATCACACAATCCCTGAAATTATCATGCCGGATGTAAGCGAGGAAAGAGTTCAGATTACGGCTGAGCCTCCCAGGCAGGAGATAGCGCCCCCGGTCCAGTTCGATTGATTTTATGGCAATCTGATCCGGGGTACAGTTGAAGATTTCCTGGTCTT
>JAMCWD010000036.1 GCA_023475345.1 Chloroflexota bacterium
TTTTCATGGTTAAATACTTCCTCGGGAAAGATTCCGAATCCAGATAAAAACCAGGTTTCAATAATCAGGGTCTGCCGCAGTTCCGTCCGATAAAAATTTCACAGGAATAACAGTTTGCCGCTGTCGCGTTTGAGTTCGTTAAGAATTGAAATTCAGGATGTCATCAAATCAATAAAGGCAGAGCTTCACGGGAAACATGTTGAAGGTAATACAGGGGTGCCGGAGAACTATTTTACGTAAAAAATATTTCTCGAAAAATCGCCGGTTTTGTATCTTTAAAATTGAAATCTCATGAGGTCTTTGATGGGAATAATATTTATAACCGGCCCGATAGGCGCCGGCAAATCGACGCTTGTTAAGAAAGCGATGGAGATAATCAGACCGGCCTCTCCCGCCGGTTTATTTACAACAAGGAAAGCCGATAGCGGCGAAGTTATAATTACCGATTTCCATTTCACCAGGGAAGCCCTCATCGGAAAATTGGAAGAAGGAAAAGGTATGGTTCCGTGCCCGGAGGGATTTTGCGGCCTGGGGATTGAGGTTCTCGACAGTGTAACCGGATCAGATTTCCTGGTTATCGACGAGCTTGGTTTTTTGGAAAATGCGGCGCCATGTTTTCGTTATAAAGTTTTCAAGGCTTTAGAAAAGGTTCAAAGCGGGCTTGTCGTCCTGAAGCAGGACGAAACGGTGTTTTTAAATGCGCTTAAGACCTTTCCCGGTTCGAGGGTGTTGACCGTATCACGAGAGAACCGGGACGAATTGTTGTATGAATTATTGGATTACGCAAATGCCGGCGAAAGACGGCATACAGGATAAGACAGCCGTTTCCCGGAAGGGAACGGGGCGATGCTTAATACTATACAAAGAAAGTATCATTACGTGCTTTTGTTTAAGGTAATAATTATCCGACATTATCCAAAAAAATTATTTTCCGGGTATGAAGGAAAAAACTAAAAGATTTTGAATATAACCTCATCTTTTTATTTTGAAAGGGGATGACTTTATGAAGAAGTTAGTTGTGTTGGGGCTTGTTATCATTCTTGCTTTTACGGTATTGGGATGTTCCAGACCGCAAACCGCCCCAAGCACACCGCCTTCTGAGCAGGTTGAAACCCAGCCTGCGCCGGAGATGACTGAGAGCGTAACCGAAGTCCAGGTAGAGGAAACAGCCGCTCCCACAGAAGGCCAGCCCGCTCCTGAGATGACAGGTGCTCCCGCAGAAGGCCAGCCCGCTCCGGAAATGACCGGTCAGCCCGGTCCCGGTACCGAGCAGCCTGCTCCCGGCGAACAGACCGCGCCTGAAGGAAATGCGCCTCAGGAAAATGCTCCTGAAACAAAATAACATCAGGCAAATGTAAAGAAGAGCCTGCCGTTTTGGCAGGCTCTTCTCTTCAAAAAACACCGAACCCGGACAATCAGTCAGCCCGTTATTACTTGACCTGGAACGGGAACTTCAGATATTCCGTCCTGGTATTTTCTATGTTTACGGGCAGGATGATTGTAAATTCTTTTACGCCGGGTATCATAAGCGGGAAAGCCATCATTCCTCTAACATACATTCCCGGCATCAGCATTGAATTCACCATCAAAGACGGTGATTTTTTTTCCAGTTCATATGACAGCTTCGCATATTGTTCCGCACTTATAAGACGCTGGCTGTAAGCTTTGCCTGCAAACTGGCTTATTGAACTTGCCGCAGAAGATGTTTCTCCCCCGGCGGACATTTTGGCGCCCTTTGCGTCTATTACCATCCTTTTTTCGTCGCCGTTATAGGCATTTACCTGAACCAGTATAAGCGGAAGATTCGCCGACTGGAAAGGATACCTGGCAACCTCTACGTTAAGCCCTTCGACTTCCAGTACCTTGCGATCAAGCCGCTTGAAAATATTATAATATGAAGCCCTGGCTTTTTTCTGGTTGGGATCTATATCGACGACCTGCTTGTAGCATAAGGCGGCATCTTCAAGCATAAACTTTTTTTCGTATGCCTTCCCCATCGAATAAATTGCGGCGATGTTTTCGGGGTTCTTTTTTACCTTTCTTGCTGAGAATGCAAGATCCGGGTCCGCCGACGGATCGATGATAAAATACCACTGTTTGGAAAAATTTTTTCCGTCGATCATCTGCCCGGTTAAGCTCTCTACCACTTTCCCCATCGGGAGCGGCACGCCGGGAGTAAAAGAAAGCATCAGGTCCCTCGTCCCGGGATCGATGACCTGCTGGAGGCCGAAGGTCATGTCTTCACCGTTGACAAGAAGCCTGAGAGATCCCGGTCTTATGCGGGAAGCCACGCCTGCAGGGATTACGGCCTTGAAGCCCAGGAACCTGCTTATCGAAGGGTTTGAAGGGCCCAGAAGATTGATCTTTATATCTTCCTGCGCGCCCCATGCGGCTCCGGGCATTACAAGCAAAATAATTACAGCAAATAAAAGGCTCAAGCGTTTCATAAAATCCCTCCGGCACGATTTCAAACTTCATTCTATTTCACGGATGGGGTTCCTGCCGTGCAGGAAAAACATGCCGTAAATCCAATACAACATTTCACTAAATGGAAAGGTGTAACAATGCCGATAATTGACAGCATCAAAGAGTGGAAAAATAAGCGCCGGGCGGTCATACTCGTACACAACTATCAGCCCGGGGAGATCCAAGATATCGCCGATTTCCTCGGCGATTCGCTCGACCTTTCCCGCAGGGCTGCAAGCACCGATGCCGACGTCATAGTATTCTGCGGCGTCCATTTCATGGCGGAGACCGCGTACATCCTCTCCCCTCAAAAAAAGATCCTCCTGCCCGACCCGAACGCCGGATGCCCCCTTGCAGATACCATCACGGTTGATCAATTGAGGAAACTCAAATCTGAAAACCCCGGCGCAAAAGTCGTCTGCTATGTAAATACGTCGGCTGCGATTAAAGCCGAAAGCGACGTGTGCTGTACCTCGCAAAACGCCGTAGAAATAGTGCGGAGGCTGGGCGGCGCTCCCGTCATCTTTATACCCGATTGTAACCTGGGAGATTACGTTTCGAGACAACTGGGAAAAGACTTGGTATTACACCCGGGGTCATGCCCCACGCATGATAATGTTCTCGTGAAAGAAGTCCTCGACGTAAAATCCCGTTACCCCGATGCGGTATTGATGGCACATCCCGAATGTCACAGGGACGTCCTCAAGCTTTGCGATTTTGTCGGCGGCACATCGGCAATGCTGAAATTCGCCCGTGAAACAAAGGCCCGCACCATCATAGTAGGGACGGAAAAAGGCATTATTTACAGGTTGAAAAAGGAAAACCCGGATAAGGAATTTATCCCGGCATCGGAAAAACTCGTCTGCCGGAACATGAAGCTCGTCACGCTTGAGAAAGTGCAGAACGCCCTTGTAAATATGGATTGTGAAGTCCGCGTCCCCGAAGACATCCGCACAAAGGCGCTGGGCGCAATACAGGCGATGCTTGCATAACTTTCTTCAATGCAGGATTTGGATCAGACCTGAGAGAACCAGTACCCTGCTATGAAATTTAAAACCAGACATTACGATTTTATAATAGTCGGAAGCGGGGTTGCGGGCCTCAGCTTCGCACTGGGGACAAAGGATCTCAAAGGGCTGACCATCGCAAGGTCATCACTGACCCGCACCAATACGAACCTGGCCCAGGGCGGCATAGCGGCCGCCGTAGGCGAAGGCGATTCTCCCGAATTACATCTCGAAGATACGCTGAGAGCCGGCGCCGGGCTGTGCGACAGGGCCGCCGTCGAAGTGCTCGTCAATGAAGCCCCGGAAGCAATACGCCGCCTTGTAGATATGGGAGCGTCATTCGACAGGCGTCCCGACGGGAGCTTCGACCTGTCCCGCGAAGGCGCCCACTCGAGAAGGCGCGTCCTCCATGCGCGCGGCTACGAAACCGGCAAAGAAGTCCAGGAAACTCTTCTGAAATCCGTGAAGAAAATCGGGATAGAACTCGGAGCAGGCTTTTTCTGCCTGGACCTGGTCGTCGATAACGGCCGTGTTACCGGGATCTGGGCATGGGACGAAAATAACGGGGAGCTTCATTGTATCCTGGCTCCTATTGTGATGCTTGCGACGGGCGGCTGCGGCGAATTATACCTTTATACCACCAATAGCTGGCTTTCAGGCGGCGACGGCTTCTCGATTGCATACCGGGCAGGCGCGGTGATACGCGACCCGGAGATGATCCAGTTTCATCCCACGGCCCTGTTTTTGCCGGGGTATCCCGAAGGCGAGCCTCTGCCGCTTATAACCGAAGCCCTGCGAGGCGACGGGGCGGCTCTGCATAACGCCGCCGGGGAACAATTCATGCTCAGGTACCATCCCGACGGGGAGCTTGCACCCCGCGACATAACAACGCTTGCCATATTCACGGAGATGGAAAAGGAAAAATCGAACTGTGTATTCCTCGACGTGAGCGGCGTCGAAGCGTTCCCGGAACGCTTCCCATATATTTACGAGGAGTGTATCAGGAACGGGATAACGCCGGGCAAAGATAAGATCCCCGTAACCCCGGCCATGCATTATTCGATGGGCGGGATAAAAACCGATATCGACGGCCATGCTGCGCTGCCGGGCCTTTATGCCGCCGGAGAAGTTTCTTCCACCGGCGTCCACGGGGCCAACAGGCTTGCAAGCAATTCCCTCCTGGAGGGGCTTGTTTTCGGGGACAGGGCCGCAAAGGCCGCCGTCAGGGACTTTCCCCGTATGCCGAAGCCGGAAACGCCGGGAGAATACCTGTCGTTCCCATCGGAAGGAGTTCCATCTGAAGAGACCCTGCTTGAGATTAAGAAAAATATACGGAGATTGTTGTGGAGTAATGCGGGCATTGTCCGGAGCGAAGAAAGCCTCTGTAACGCCCTGTCCGAGCTTGACAGGATGGAGCAATTGTTTGAAAGCGAAAAAAATATTTTTGACCCTGCATTAGTCCCGCTTAATTACTCTGTAAGAAACGCCCTGACAATGTCAAAGCTCATAGCGACGGGCGCATACAACAGGAGGGAAAGCAGGGGAGCTCACAAAAGGTGCGATTTCCCCGAACCCGTATCTCCCGAAGGAAAACATACCGAACTGGTTGTAAATAAACCAGTGCCCGAACCAATAGGCTGAAAGATGATAATACCGTCAAGGGAATATATAGATTCGATAGTAGAAAAGGCTCTTGAGGAAGACGTCGGGCCGGGCGATATAACAACATCGATCCTTGTCCCGCCGGGCGTGAAAAGCCGGGCGTCCCTCATATTCAAGGAGGACGGCGTTCTTGCCGGGCTTGATTTCGCCGATGCAGTATTTAAAAA
Organism: Chloroflexota bacterium; assembly: GCA_023475345.1. Taxonomy (GTDB): domain Bacteria; phylum Vulcanimicrobiota; class JAMCWD01; order JAMCWD01; family JAMCWD01; genus JAMCWD01. Next base: position 5,303 of record JAMCWD010000036.1, read on the forward strand.
GCTGGACCCGGCGGTGAAATTTTTCCCTGCCGCATCGGACGGGGAATTCATAAAAGCAGGCCGGACGGCGGCCTCATGGGAGGGGAACGCCGCAGCGCTCCTTACCGGGGAGCGCACGGCGCTTAATTTCGTCCAGCACCTTTCGGGCATCGCCACATACACCAGGAGGCTCACGGATCTTCTGAAAGGGAGCAGGACGAGGCTTCTGGATACCAGGAAAACCATACCGGGATTGAGGCTTGCCGAAAAGTACGCGGTGGCGTCCGGCGGCGGGAAGAATCACCGGATGGGGCTTTACGACCAGGTTTTGATTAAAAACAATCACCTGGAATTTTATCCCGATATATCTGAAGCCGTAAAGAAAGCCCGTTCGGGCGCGCCTGAAAGCATCAAGGTGGAAGTCGAGGTCAGGAAGCTGGATGAGATAGAGCCTGTCATAAATGCGGGGACCGATATAATTTTGCTTGACAACATGGATGACCGGACAGTCGGGGAGGCTATGAAAATAATCGCCGGAAGGGTGCCGGCTGAAGTTTCGGGCGGCATTACCGAAGACAGGCTTGTAGTATTGAAAAATATCGGAGTCGATTATATCTCGATGGGGAAGCTGACCCATTCCGTAAAGGCGCTCGATGTCCATTTGCTGCTTGAGCAGGCAGGGTAAGAATATTTAAGCTGACATTATAGCGGGCACACTTCATGCGTTGTACTATCTATTAAGGCATGCCAGTAAAGGAAAAAGAGCCGCTGTGGGGAATATTTTCCTCACGGGGGTGATGGGAATGGTAATCAAAAAAGCGCTTGAGAGCGCGGTCAGGTGAGCAGGCAATGGCACGGGTAGATAAAGTAACCGCTCACTGCCCCGTTTGTAATAAAACGACGGTATTTTCAAAATCATATTTTGAAGAAACTCTCCCCGACTGGCTGTTATACCTGGTAACGGGGTTGAGGCTGATCGGCTTTCTGTTTAGCATGGTTCACGGTTTATTCGTGCCACATCGTTGTGAGGAGTGTGGTCACGGCAGGCGCCTGCCGTAAGGTTTCATGCTGCCGGGTTTTTTGTCCCAGCCCCGGTATATTGTTGGAAAATCTATGATATAATAAAATTTCAGAAGGGGGGAGAAAACATGAAAAAAATCTTCGGTATTTTTTTGTTCGTGTGTATTCTTTTTCTGGTTGTAGGGAGCGGTCATTCCCAGGAAGCAGTCCCTTTGAAGACAATCGAGGTTGTTGCATCAGGCAAGGTCGAGGTAGTTCCTGATACGGTAATCATAAAGGTGCTTGCCCGCTCTTCTTCCGGCATTATGGCGGACGCCCTGACCCTGAACGAGAAAAAGGTTGACAGGATCAAAGAGGCGATAGAAAACCTGAGAATAACTAAAGAACAGGTCGATATCTCGGACACCAAAATAAATTCTGACGAAAGATCTGCATTCTATTCCCAATCCGAGGCATTAAAATATAGCGCTACCGTTATTTTTACCATCAGGATGAAAATAGAAAAAACGGCCCCCAAACCCGTTGAGAAAAAAGTTGAAAAGATCCTGGATGCCCTTGTGAGAGCTGACGCTTCCCTGTGTGATATCCAGGAAAATATTTATCCGCCCCGTTTCATTCCTGTAGCTTTCTCTATCACAAACGCCCGGCAATATGAAAGCAAAATCCTTGAGAGCGCCTTACAGGAAGCAAAGATAAAAGCAGAAGCTCTGGCGAAGACAATGAATGTTCAATTAGGTGAAATTCAGGAAGTTGAAATCCTTTCCCCCTTGAAAAAAAGCGGGGATCTTACAATCTACAGCCGCTGTTTTCCGGCTCTGGATGAAGAAGAAATGTTCTCTTCCGGCACATTAAAAGAGATCCCACTCACCATATACTTAACTGTGAAGTATAGCTTCAAATAATCAGGCGTATCCGGGCAGTGATCAATTCGGCAAAGGCGCTTGAGAGCACAGTTAAATTAAGGTTGGAGCAATAAATGTTTATAATGTATGTAGATGAAAGCGGCGATTGTGGGTTGACAAGTTCACCAACCAATTTGTTTATTCTGGCAGGGTTGGTAATACATGAATTGCGCTGGAAACCCTGCTTGGAAGAACTGATACGATTCAGGAAATCTTTGAAGGAAAGGTTTGGCCTTCATCTCAGAGAAGAATTTCATGCAAGCAAATTTATAACCAGGCCAGGGGACATGTTAAGAATTCCCCGGCACAAAAGACTTGAAATGATTCGCCATTATGCTGACTTTTTGGACAACCTTGAAGGAGTTAATTTGTTTTATGTTGTTGTTCAAAAGGAAGGCAAGGAATCGAATTATAATGTATTTGAAAAGGCATGGACAGTTCTTATTCAACGATTCGAAAATACAATAAAGAATAGAAACTTTTCTGGCCCACTTAATCCAGATGAAAAGGGATTGATTATCTGTGATGATACAGATAACAGAAAATTAATGAGTTTGGTTAGAAAAATGCGTAAGTATAATCCCATACCAAACATGCGAAGTTTTGGAGCAGGGTATAGGAATATTCCAATCAACTATATCATCGAAGATCCCTTTTTCAGAAATTCTGAACATTCATATTTCATTCAATCAGTAGATTTGGCAGCCTACCTTTTGTTTCAATTTATTAAACCCAATAATTTTATGAGGAAAAAAGGGGGTAACAACTATTATAAAAGATTTTCCAAAATATTATGTGAACACATATCAACAAAATATAAAGGGGTAGTGGTGTTGTGAAAAATTTAAGGGAGCTTACGCTCCCGGAGGAATCCTACTCCTCAGATATGCTGAGTTTCAGATTCCAATTAAATTATAGCATAAATGGTGATGTTTCGCAAAGGCCTGTATGAGACCATAATATATTGGACTCTTACTCTCCTTTACTTTGCCTTTGAATCTATGTTATAATTTTTTCAGTGTTTAAGCCGATTTTTTTAATCCGTCCCCGGAGGGGACAGGATGTTGATATATTATCGGCAATTTTTCTATTCATGCCCGGAGGCATAATTTGATAGAATTTAAAAACGTATCCCTGGTCTATCCCAACGGGACCATCGGGCTTCAGAACGCAAGCGCCCACATATCGAAGGGCGAATTCGCCTTCCTGGTCGGCCAGACAGGCTCGGGGAAGTCCAGCTTCCTGAAGCTTATCAACCGGGAAGTTTTACCTACAACGGGTGAAGTTTTCGTAAACAACCAGCTTACAAGCGAGATCCGCCTCCAGCAGGTGCCTCTCCTCAGGCGGCATATCGGGGTTATATTCCAGGATTTCAAGCTCCTCATGCACAAGACGATCTTTGAAAACGTGGCGTACGTGCTGGAAGTTACCGGTGTCCCTGCCAAGCAGATCCCGGCGAAGGTATCGGAGGCATTGAAGCTTGTGAACCTGTGGGACAAGGAGGATTCGTTCCCGGAGCAGCTTTCGGGAGGCGAGCAGCAGCGCGCTTCCATAGCCCGCGCCCTGGTTAACCATCCCCTGATACTGCTTGCCGACGAGCCTACGGGCAACCTGGACCCCGATACATCGTGGGACATCATGCAGATCCTCATGAAGGCAAACAGCCGGGGCACGACGGTCATTGTTGCGACACATAACAAAACCATCGTTGACATGATGAGGAAACGGGTCATCGGCCTTTCAGGCGGCAGAATAGCCTTCGACCGGGAGAGATCCGGCTACCTGCCTGCCGACCTGGAGATGGCAGCCCGGGAGGTTTGAGCATGAACCCGGTTTACTTTTTCCGCGAAGTAATTACCAACCTGCGCCGCAATGTTCTCATGAACCTTGCCTCCATTTCCACTGTTACCGTATCCACGATAGTGCTGGGGCTTTTTCTCATTGCAACTTTAAACCTGGGGTTCTGGGTCCAGAAAATAGTTGACCAGCTCCAGATCGTGATTTACCTTAAAGACGACGTTTCGCAGGAACAGATCAACCGGCTTTATGACGCCATAAAAGCAAACCCCCAGGTTAAAGATGTCGAGTTCATATCCAAGCAGAACGCCCTGAAGCGCCTCCAGGAAAAATTGAAAATCCTGATCAGAATGAACGACATGCCGGAAAACCCCCTGCCCAACTCGTTTGAGATAAAGCTCAAGAATTCCGCCAATATCGCGGCGGTCGCAAAGGAGCTTGAGACTTTCCCCGGCGCGGAAAATGTAAAATACGGGCAGAATATCGCCCAGAAATTATTGTCGTTACACCAGGCCGTGAGGATAGGGGGCCTGCTTGTGGTGGCGTTATCTCTCATCTGTACGATATTCATCATCGTAAATACCATCAGGCTTACGGTATATGCACGCCGGAGAGAAATAAGGATCATGCAGCTTGTAGGGGCGGCATTCTGGTTTATACGCTGGCCTTTCATACTGGAAGGCATTATGCAAGGGCTACTGGGAGCGCTGCCTGCATTCGTCCTTGTTTACCTGTCGTATCTTCTCTTTGTGCCGAGAGCACTTCATGCTCTCCCCTTCATCCCGTTTCTGCCGCCGTCGGGCATCCTGTATTATCTTTTATGGACACTGCTTACTACCGGTATAGTGATAGGCGGCCTGGGAGCGTTTATCTCGGTAAATAAATATTTGAATTACGAGTGATAATGTATTTTAACGGAAGCAAAATAAGCGGGTGGAGATACACGGTTTTATTTATTATTTTAATTTTAATCTTAATCTTTGTAATATCCGTACCGCTGCCGGGCATGTGTTCAGACAAGAAAGTTCTTAAAAAGAAAATAATTTACAAGAAAAAACAGATCCAGCGCCTGAAAAACGCGCTCAAGGAACAGAAGAAGCGCCTGGAGTTGATAAATGTCAGGGAACGCGACATATCCTACCAGCTCGGCCAGACCCAGGACAATCTTTTCCAGACCAACAAAACGCTCGACAGCCTCACCGTACAGGTACGCGACACCGAAGACCAGCTTTCGGTAATAAAACTGAATATGAAAATCCTGGATGACCAGATGTCACACCAGCAGAGAATGTTATCCGGGAGGCTGAGGGATATTTACGAAAACGGGGAGTTGGATTACATAGCATGCATACTGGAGTCTGAAAATTTTGCGGACTTTTTGAACAGGACGGAATTCCTCTCCCGCATAGTCAGGTCGGACTACAACTTGATCCGCGATTTACAGGAAAAGACCGCCGAATATGAAGCCGAGCAGAGGAGACGGCAGCAGACTCTTCAAAGGCTTGATCAAACAAGAATGGATTATGACCAGAAGGCAACCGAATTGTCGTCCCTGGAATCGAGAAGGCGGGGTTTGTTGAATTCCGTTTCTTATGAAAGAAGGAAAGTAAACCGGTACGTTATATTCCTGGAGAACCTGTCCAAGCAGGAAGAAGAAGATCTCCAGCAAATAATCCGGCTGGCCCAGCGTTCGGGAAAAGTCAGATACCAGGCTGTCGGCGCATTCACATGGCCTGTTAGCGGGCCGCTCACCTCGGCTTTCGGATACCGGAACCACCCGATCCTGGGCAGGGTGATAATGCATACAGGCATAGATATCGGAGTCGGCTGGGGCACTCCTGTCAGGGCTGCGGCAGGTGGGCTGGTAATTTATTCCGGCTGGTACGGAGGTTACGGATATACGGTAATCATAGATCACGGAGGCAGTTGTTCCACCCTGTACGCCCACCTCTCGTCGTTATATGTCAGTAAAGGAACCACAGTCGAAAGGGGACAAACCGTCGCCGCTGTGGGGAGTACCGGCAGGAGCACCGGCCCTCACCTCCACTTCGAAGTCCGAGAAAACGGCACCCCGATTGACCCGAGAGGCAAGCTCCCGTAAATAAGCCTGACTTTGATTTTATACTGCGCTGAAAGAGCTTCATTTTTGCCGATCCGGTTTTTCTCTTTGCCGTTGTTTACCTCCCAAACTGGTTCGGAATGATAACCGGGAGAAAAATCACCCGCACAGTTTCGATGCCGCGTCCAGCACCCTGCGGGTATTCTCTTTCCAGGTGTATTTGCTAAGCGCTTCGGCCCTGGCGGCTCTTCCCAGCGAATCTCTCAGATCTTTATCCATGAGAAGCTTTACCAGGCTTTCGGCAAGTTCTTTTTCATCCCCTGGAGTTACCATCAGCGCGGTCTTCCCATCTTCCAGGATTTCGCCGATCTGCTCCAGACTGCTTGCCACTATCCCTCTGCCTGCCGCCATGTATTCGAAAAGCTTTGTCGGGGAACCGAAAAACCGTGTCCCGTCGGGGTTGGGGACATGGGGCGACGCCAGAACATCGGCTGCGGCAAGGTAGCCGGAGGCTTCATGCTGGGGAACAACTCCTGTCAGGATCACCCTGTCTTCCACCCCGTCGTTTTTCAGGATCTCTTTAACTTTTTCCATAAGCAGGCCGGAGCCTACGATTAAAAATTTAGCTTCGGGAACCCGCTCCGTTACAGGCTTCACGGCCCTTGCAAGCTGCTCCACCCCGTGCCAGGGGCCGAACGTTCCTATGAAGCCGACGACGACATTATTTTCGATGCCGAGCTGCTCTCTTATCTCGTCCCTCTCTTTTCGGAGCTTCGCCTCTTCGTAATACGACGGCTCAACGCCGTTGGGGTTGACGAGGATCCTTTCGTTATCGATGCCTTTAGACAAAAGCTCATCCCGCATCACTTCAGAGACGATGACTATGAGGTCGGCGTTCTTAACCGAAAGATCCTCGATCCTGTTCAGGATATCGGGATAACGGATGCCGACCCCCCAGTTTTTCTCCACCCACACGAACGATCCGTTGTATTCAAGCACGAGCGGGATCTTCAGCCTGCGGGAAAGCTCCAGCCCTGCATAGTTGTAGTAGCTGTATCTCTGGTAAAGGAACGACGGGCCGAAGGCGGCGAGGAGGGGGAAAGCTTCGCTCTCGAAATGCCTGTTGAAATCAAGTTCGGGAAGCTCGTTGACGTTGAGGAACCTGCCTGAAGGCCTGACCAGGTGGAAATCCACAAGCGACTCGTCAACCAGCGGGAGGTGATCCGTGGAAAGAACCTGGACAGGGAGACCGTTTGCAAGGAAGCCGTTTATAACGCCAGCCACGTGCCCCACCGACCCGCCTGCAAGAAGCCCGAACGAATGATCTGTGCGAAGGTATCCGGCTCTCTCAATATCGGCGGGGAACGCGATGTGGCCTGTTTCCTTGAGATCCTGTTCCAGGTTGGAGATGTGCCGGTTTTGAAAATTTATCTCGAAAGGGCCCGATAGGAATTCGCCGAGCACTCTTGGGAAATCTTTCGGGATCTCATTCGTCCATGTGAGCCTTTTCTTCCTGCCGGTAAAATCGGCGGCCCACTTTTCTTTCGCGCGGACAAGCAGGCTTATGACGGAGAGGATCGTTATGCTGTGCTGGACATCCATATCGTAAGCCCAGATGATGAAGCCGTCGGTTTCCAGCGACAAAAGCTTCGAAAGGAGTTTCCTGGGAGTTATGCCCCGCAGGTCGTTTCGGATCTCGATTCGCGCATCTTCCGGGAGATTGAAGACGCGGCGGATATTTTCTTCCGCATTCGGGTCTGCCCAGAAATTAAAAACACTGTACAACGGGGGTTTCATAGCGGCCTGTCAGACTCCGCGCTCATGATATGGGCTTCTTTTCGATCCAGTAATCATACCATTTGCTGATATTGAAAAGCGTCCACAGCGAAAAGCTCTGGTCGCTTTTATCTTCTCTCTGGCTTTTTAACTGCTCATCCACCTTCGGGTAATTGAGCCAGCCAAGCTTCCTGAAATCCGATTTCAAAATCCCTTCGGTGATATAGCCGCCCAGTTCTTCGGTGAACCACTCCTTGACGGGCGCGCCGAAGCCCTGTTTCTCCCTGTAGATTATATTGTCGGGGATTATCCCTTCCACGGCTTTCTTCAAAATATGTTTCGTCTCCCCGCCCTTCAGCTTTAGGGATGACGGTATGGACATCGCAAGTTCCACGAGGTCCTGGTCGAGGTAAGGCGCCCTGCCTTCCACGGATGTGCTCATGACTATTTTATCGACCCTCATCAATAAAAGCTCCGGGAGGCGGATCTTCAGTTCCAGGTAAATCATCTGCTCGACGAAATCCGCATTTGGCTTGACCTTTTTCAGGTGATCCAGGTGCTCCGCAACTACGTTATAGGAATCGAAATTTTCGGCGCCGGGGAAACCCGCCCCGAGGACATTCTTTTTCTGGTTTTCAAGATGGGGTATAGCGCCGCCCCAGAAAAGCGCCTGGTCCTTTGCGGCCCTTCTCAAAATATCTTCCTTGACGAGTTCCTTACGTTGTAAAAGGCCCGGCGACATCAGGCCGTAAAGCGCCTTCCTCAAAAAACCGGGCATGTGCATGTACGGCTTCCAGTACCTGTTGAAAACATCCAGGATGATCTGGTAGCCTTTATAGCCGAAAAAGATCTCGTCGGACCCTTCGCCTATCTGGACGACTATCGTGTTGTTGTCCCTTGCCAGCTTGCTGACAAAATATAACGGCACGCACACCCAGTCGGCGATAGGCTCGTCCTGGTGGTAAATCAGGGACGGGACATATTCCATCAGGTCTTTCTGATCTATCAATATCTCGTGGTGGTCCGTCTTAAACTCTTTCGCCACCTGTGAGGCGTACTGGAACTCGTTCATGTGGGGCTGATCCACGAAGCCAACAGAAAAAGTTCTTACCGGCTGGTTCATAAGCTTCGCCATCAGCGCAACGTTGGTGCTTGAATCTATGCCGCCCGATAAAAACACGCCGAAAGGCACATCCGACATCATCCTTTTTTCCACCGACTTCATCAGGATGTCACGGATACTTTCAATACAACCGGTTTCGGTCAAATCATCTCGCGTCGGGAAAATGGCATCCCAGTAGCGGCTCAATTTCGGCGTCCCGTCTTCTCCCAGCACCATCGAATAGCCGCACGCCATCTTTTTTATGCCCTTAAAAAGCGTCCACGGGGCGGGCGTTGTTGCGAAACTCAGGTAATGGTAGAAAGCCTCCGGGTCAAGCTCCCTCTTGATTTCGGGGTGTTCCAGGATGGCTTTTATTTCGGATGCAAAAATGAAAAGGCCGTTCTGAACGCTGTAGTAAAGCGGTTTTTTGCCCATCCGGTCGCGTGCAAGGAAAACCCTTTTCTTATTCTGATCCCAGATGCAAAAGGCGAACATACCTTCAAGCTCGTTAACGCAGTCCGGGCCGGTTTCTTCATAAAGATGGATTATGGTTTCGGTATCCGAGCGGGATTTGTATTTATGACCTGCCTTTAAAAGGCGCTCCCGGATTTTTTCATGGTTATATATTTCGCCGTTGAACGTGATCCATATCGTGCCGTCCTCGTTAGACATGGGCTGGTGGCCTGCGGGGGAGAGATCAATGATGCTGAGCCTCCTATGGCCAAGCCCGATGCGGCCGTCCTCCGACACGTAAAGGCCCGCGTCATCCGGCCCCCTGTGTGTCATGGTATCCCGCATGCGTCCTATAAGTTCCGGCGTTATCGGGTCCCCGGCGCCGGAAAACCTGAAAATTCCGACTATCCCGCACATTATGATTCAGACGCCTGTTCGTCTATTATAAAGCTGGTCTTTGTCGCCGTGATTATCTCGTCAATCGTAAGCGGTGCCGGTCCCTGTCCTTTTATATACTTTCCGAAAGCGGCAAGCTCTTCCTTGTGGCCTTTCCTGGTCATTTTCCCGCTTATGCCTCCGCCTCCGCCTATTACACGGAGCGACTTGAAATCATCCAATATGAGCGTCCTGCTCTCACAATGCATCTCGATATATTCCTTCGGGAGATCTTTGCCGCCCGAAGATATATATAACAGGGTACAGAGGGAGCCGTCCCCGTATAAAATGCCAGCACTGACGTTGTCAGGGTGGATTATGCCCGAGTCCCCGACAGGCACTGCAAGGGAACGGATCTCTTTGATGTCCGTGTTTCCGACTAAGAAATTGAACATGTCCAGCATGTGGCAGCCTTCGCCTATCATCCTGCCCCCGCCGAGTTCGGTCTGGAGCCAGTTATCGGGCGGTATATAGCCGGACATCACCCGGTACAATATTATAAGGGGAGATTTCCTGTTTTTCAGGATCTCCTTCGCCCTGGCCGAGGTAGGGGAGAACCTCCTGTTGAAGCCCACCATGTAAGGCACCGGCTTCTCCTTCAATGCGGCGGTTATCTCTTCAACTTCTTTCCTGTTAAGCGCCATGGGCTTTTCTACGAATACCGCCTTGCCCGCTTTTATGGCTTTGACGCTCAGTTCGGCGTGGGTATCGTGCCTCGTCGATATCAGCACCATATCCAGATCCGGATCGTCGAGCAGTTCATCTATGGAAGATGCGGCTTTAACGGCTTTCTGCTGCTTTGCGACTTCCCGTGCCAGGCCGCCGTTTATATCAACAACGGCATATACCCGGTAAAGGTCGCTCATCTCCTTGATATTGGGGAGGTGGATGCTCTTTGCAAAACTGCCCGCGCCCACTACCGCGACGCGTATGGGATGATCCTTAACCTTAATTTCGGGAGCGGCTATTTCAACTACGGTCTTGAACTTTTCCTTAATCTTCCCGGCATCGTCTTCTTTCTTATACTCGATGTACGCGCCGAAAGGCCTGAACGCAGGAGCCTTCAGGCTTTCATAAGCTTCGGAGGCGCACTCAACAGGGAACGCCTTCAACTCGAGGGTATCCAGGTTGACCTTTTTCTCCTTGAGCATCATGAGGTATTCTTCCATGTTGCGCCCTTCGGTCCACCTTACGTAGCCGAAAGGATAGTCGCGGCCTTTTTCTTCGTAATCAGAATCGTACCGTCCCGGCCCGTATGAGCAGGAGATTTTCAGGTCGATCTCTTTCCTGTAGAAATGTTCTCTCTTCACCAGGATCTTGACATCGCCGACAATAACGACGCGGCCTTTCCTGCGGCAGCTTTCCATTGCAAGCTGGACCGGGTATTCGCTTTTCGCCGCGGCGGTGATGATTACGCCGTCAACCCCCCTGCCGCCCGTACGGTTCATTATCGATCTCAGCACGTCGTGCTCGGTAATTTTGAGACCTATTTCGGCGCCCGATTCTTCGGCTATATCGACTCTCAACTCGTTGAGGTCCGTGCCTATGACGCGGCACCCGGCGGCCTTCAGCATCTGGCATGTTATCTGGCCTATAAGCCCCAGCCCTATGACGAGGAATGTCTCGCCTACCTGGGGGTTTGCCTGGCGGACTCCCTGGAGCGCTATTGCGCCCACCGCCACCGAAGAGGCGGGAGCCGGATCAAGCCCGTCGGGAACAGGCACCACGAGGTTCCCGGGCACGGCGACAACTTCGGCATGGTTGGCATAGCCGGCCCCGGCGCATGCCACCTTCATCCCGGGCTTTATATTTTTAATCTCGGATCCCACTTCCTTAACTATCCCCGAACAACTGTAGCCTGTGGGGAAGCCCATTTCGCCTTCTCCCTTCGCCATGGCGAAAGTTTTCCTCAGGCCCATCGTCTGGACAGCCCGGAAGCCTCTTGCAATCAATGCCGGGTCTTTGAAGACCCTTAGAAACGGCGATTGGGCCGTCCCGCCTATGGATGCCATCTCGGTGCCGGTGCTTATGAACGAATACAGGTTCTCGACAAGCACAAAATTCGGCCCCGGCGCGGGCGCGGGGGCATCCTCAACAACAGCTTTACCCTGTTTTATAAGAACCTGTTTCACGATTTGCCTCCCTGGAATACATAGGCGTTATTTACATACCGTTCTTTTTTCTCCATCTGCTTGCGCCATATACCGCGGGTATCTATGACCTGGGGCGTCCTCATCAGACCCGTCAGGTATTCGAGGTCAAGCCCTTTGAACACCGTGTGATCCACGAGGAGGAGTATAAGGTCGGCGCCTTTTACCGCGGCTTCAAGCTCCATCAGGTCAAACGGGCATTCCTTCACTATGGGGTCATGCGCGCGCACGTTATGCCCCCTCTTCTGGAGCCGGAACATTATCTCGAGGGCCGGGCTTTCCCTGGTATCCTCCACGTCGTTTTTATACGCCACGCCGAGACATGCCACATTCCCCGGGTGGTAACCGGATGCGGCAAGCGCAACTTCCACCTCGTCCACCACATTGGACGGCATCGAATCGTTTACTTCCCTCGCGGTCTTAATAAGCTTGGAGTTGCGCTCATCGCTTTCCACGATGAACCAGGGGTCAACGGCAATACAATGACCCCCGACGCCGGGACCCGGGTTCAGGATATTCACCCTGGGGTGGCGGTTGGCAAGCTCGATGACTTCCCGGGCGTCCAGGTGCATCTCCCGGCAGATGAGTGAAAGCTCGTTGGCGAATGCGATATTGACGTCCCTGTAGCTGTTTTCCACGAGCTTGACAAGCTCGGCCGTGATATCGTCGGTGATAAAAATAGTGCCCTCGCAGAAACTGCCGTAAAGGTCCGCCGCGGCTTTCGCGCACTTCGGCGTCAGCCCTCCTATGACGCGGTCGTTTTCAACCACTTCGTGGAGGATGCGTCCCGGCAGGACCCTTTCGGGGCAGTGGGCCAGGTGGAAATCTTTTCCCGCCTTCAAGCCGCCGCCTTCAAGTATCGGGATGAGGAACTTCCGGCATGTCCTGGGCGGAACCGTCGATTCCAGCACTACAAGGTTCCCTTCTTTCAGGAAAGGCGCTATTGCCATCGCCGCGTTGTCAACATAAGAAAGGTCGGATACCTTGCCTGCGCCTTTTGCCACCGCCGGCGTCGGCACGCATATAAGAAATGCGTCGGCTTCCTCCGGCCGGGCCGAGACTTTCAGCCTGCCCGATTTTATGGCGCTTGAAAGCGCTTCTCCCAGGCCCGGCTCGTTCATCTCGAATGTCCCGCTTTTTATGGCCTCGATTTTTTTCTTATCTATATCGACCCCCAGGACTTCGAAACCGCGGTTTGCAAGTACGGCGGCGGTAGGAAGGCCGATGTATCCCATTCCCATTACGACTATTTTCTTCATTCCGTCTGTTCCTTTCTCTTCCCGGATATTGTCCGGTACAATTCGACAAGATCATCGGTAATCTTTTCCCAGTTATATTTTTCGGCTATCAAATTACGCCCGGCCTTGACCATTTTCCTTCTCTTTTCAGACCGGCTCAGATATTCGGCGATGTTGTACGAAAGATCGTCTATATCGTCACAATCGACGATAACGGCGGCTCCTGCTTCTTCGAGTACCGGCGCTATGCCGACGTTTTTCGAAACTATCACCGGCGTACCGCACATCAAAGATTCCAGGAGCGAAAGCCCGAAAATCTCGTGCCTGGACGGGAGCACCATAAGGTCCGCATCCACAAGGGCGCTCAGCCTCTCCACCGGGGAAACCATGCCTGTAAATATAACCCGGTCAACGATACCGAGCTTTTCCGCCAGCTTTTTCGAATGTTCCAGCGCACCGTCTTCGGGGCCGACCATTACAAGGGCCGCATCGGGATAAGCGGCCCTGCCGAAAGCCTCGATCAAAAGGTCCGGGCCTTTAATGGGATTCATTCTACCGAGGAACATCACGATCCTTTTGTCCTCAAGCCCGTAACGCCTGCGAAATTCTCCCTTCTCCGGGAGATCTTTGAAATCATCAGGGCTTATGCCGTTTGCGGAAAGGAAGATTTTTTCGGGCGGTATCCCGTATTCCCTGTACTGTGCCGCTTCAAGGGGCGACACGGCAACAAGCGCCGACGCCGCATCGAGCAGCCTGTTGCCCGCGAAAATATCATACGCCTTTTTCAGGGTTTTCTTCCCCATGATATAAGTGAACCCGCCGTGAGCGGAAAGCGCGAAGGGGATATTTGCCTTTATGAAAGGGATATTCATGAGAGTCCTGAACTCGTGCAGGTGGGCGAGATCGAAATGATCCTGCTCCTGCTTCAAAAAATCGGGGAGGTCGCCCCCCATGAAAATCCGCCCTTTAAACGCCAGAGACGGGGAGATGTTCCTGAAATAAACCACCCTCATTCCCTCTATGTCGGCGGTAAAATGCTGCGGGGAGCTTTCCGTCGAGCCTACCATGTCTTCCGTAACCCTGGCAGCGGCGTCATAAACATCGGTGGTATATTTGGTAATATTATGCCCCATCGCTGCAAGACGGCGCGACAATTCATACACCACCCTCGGCGTCCCGCCGCATGTCCATGAGGGATAAAAGTAAGGGACTACCTGAAGTATGTTAAGCGGCTTTTCCATCTGGATTGATATTTTCAGGCTTTATAAAAAAGTTCCTTTATTATTTAGTGTTGATGCGCGCACCGCCCCATCTGGGGGAATCTTTTATTTTCGCTAATGCCTTAGCTGCACTTTTCCTCACATATTTGTCCTTGTCTTTCAAAGCAATTGTCAAGGATTCAATGGAACGGGGGTCTTTTATCTCTCCAAGTGCCGAAGCAGCACTACTGCGTACTTCATAATTTTCATCTTTCAAAGCATCAATCAAAGGCTCAACCGCACGGGTATTTTTCAGATCTCCAAGTATGGATGCAGAACTAGATCGTACCAAATAATCTTCATCTTTCAATGCGGAGATAAGGGCTTCAATTGCTCGGGGATCTTTTATATCCGCCAGCACCGAAATAGCTGTCGAGCGGACTTGACAATCTTTATCTTTCAAAGCGGCAATCAATGGCTCAACCACTCGGGGGTCATTTTCAATCTTAAAGAATGACCAGGCTGCGCTCTGACGGACATCAGGATCTTTATCTTTAATTAATGCAGTGATCAATGGCTGAACGACACGTGGCTCTTTTAGATCCCCCAGCATACTCACCGCATCACTTCGGTAAATACAGCTTTCATCATTCAAGGCGGCTATTAACGATTCAAATAGCCGTGGATCATTTAGATTTATCAACGCGCTTGACACATTCGCACGGACAGTGACATCTTCATCATTCAAGGCAGCAAGCAATGGCTTAAAAGCACGGGGATCCAGTGTATTTCCTAATGTAACTGCTGCAGAAGAACGGACATTATCGCTATTATCTTTCAATGCCACAAGCAAAGGTTCAAAGGCCCTGGGCTCTTTATACCCAATCAACGCAAGAGCCGCACTGCTCCGGACGGTCGGTAATTTATCCTTCAGTGCCGCGATTAAAGGCTCAACGGCACGAGGATCTTTTAGTTCTCCCAGTGCAGTTACAGCTCCCCATCGGGCAGGTAAATTTTTGTCATTTGAATCTTTGTCATTCAAAGCGGCGAGCAAAGGTTCAAAAGCCCTGGGATCACGTATCCTTCCAAGTGCCAATGCCGCGCCGCACCGGATATATGGGTTTTTATTTTTCAGGGCATCGATCAGGGGTGGAACCACAGGCTCACCTATATTCGCCAACGCCATCGTCGCCTCCCAACTAATATGCGAATTCGGGTGTCCCAATGTTTGAATTAAAATGTATATCCTGAGTTGTTTTAAAAATCCGTCAAAGGGCGAGGTCAAAGAAATGACCAATAAACATACAGAAACGATCGACAAAATTACCAGTATCTTAAGACGTCTGCCGGATTTACTTGCATTGTTTACACTCATGATTCTCTCCCCCATAAAAATCATCCCGAAATAAAATTATCCAGGCAGGTCCCAAACCCTTCTCTTTTCCCTATTCTCTCATCCCTTAATCCTCTTCTTCCGAGGCTGTCTAAAAAATTCGCTACAAAATTTCATTCCCCTCTTGGGAGGGGATTAAGGGGTGGGTTTTATAATGCAAAACTATTTATATAATATACCCACCCCGCCCTTCGGGCACCCCTCCGGGGAGGGGAATAACTTCATGCCCGACTTTTTAGACAGCCGCCTCTGCGGGAATGACGACTGGGGCGCTCCCTGCTTAAAGTTTTCAGTTTCCAGTTTCTAGCGTCCAGCTTCTAGTATCTTCCCAGCTTTTTCATTACTATCCCCAGAGGGATGCCCACCGCAACAACCATATTCCGAAGTGTTATGACAAGCGGGTTCAAAATCAGCGCGGGATCTTTTTTCTCCATGAATAATTTCACCGTCGGGATGGTGTTTACAACAATCATCAAAATAAAAAGCCCGACCGGCAGCAGGGGCCATTTCCAGGCAAGCAGGATGGACAGCCAGAAAAGCCCGGCAAGAAAGACCCCTGCACCGACCCAGCGGTCAGCCGGGTACAAGTTTGTCCTTGTAAGGTGGGCACGGTACCTGGCGTAGGCATACTGCCTCTTCAGGTAATCGAAAAAAGAAGTCTTGTAGTGGTGGATGACCTTCGCTTCTGGGACATAGATCAACTTGTATCCCTCGTCCAGGAGCTTTGAATTGAAAAGCGCATCGAGACTTGCATTGACAAGCTTTTCTTCGAAGCGCCCCGCTATCCTGAACGCTTCAGCCCTGTATAAAACATTCGCCGATGTGAGGTGGACGGTTTCTTTTTCTTTCGATTTAAACTTGCCCTCGATCTCATACCCAGCAAGCCTGGCTATCCAGGGGTCGGAAGACGAGGTTTCCAGGAAGCCGCCTGCGCCCATGACTTTCGGATCGTCGAATGCCGGGAGCAGAAGCTCCAGCCAGTCGGGCCGGACTTCCACGTCGGCCTCTATTATTGCGATGAAATCGGGCTCCCCGCCGATATTGTCCAGGGCGGTATTCAAGGCCGCCGATTCGCCCCTGTTTTCCCGGCGGATGAATTTCACCCAGGGATAAGCCGCCGCAAGCTCACCGGCTATCGAAGCGGTATTATCGGTCGAGCCGTCGTCAACCACTATAACTTCAAGCTCGCCGTCTATTTTCAAAGAAGCCACGGCCTGTACGGAAGCCGCCAGGGTGTTCCCGGCATTATACGCAGGGGTTAAAATTGAAAGTTTCATCATGTAAAGATCTTGAGCGCGATCCCGATATCCCGGACCAGATCTTTAAGGTTCTTGATATTTTTGATCCGCTTCCAGATTTTTTCCGGCCTGAGATAAAAATCCCGGTAAGCTTTTTTCTCCAGTTTCTCCAGTTTTTCCGCCGGAAGATTCGGATAGCTTATCATCGCCTTGTTGAGAGGGTCCAGTGAATCGCTTTCATCTATCAGGTACCCTTCATCCTCGCAGAGCTTGTAGAATTCCGTCCCTTTGAAAGGGGTGGCTATGGAAAACATGACGTTTTCAACATCCATCTCCTTGAGCTTCTCTAGCCCGTCCTGTATATCCGCCTCGGTCTCCGCAGGACATGCCCCGATTATCATGTTAAGCTTTGCGTCGATGCCGTATTTTTTCAGGAGCGACAGCGACCTGTCAACCTGGTCAACCGTGATGTCTTTCCGGACGAAATCCAGGGTTTTCTGGCACAGGCTCTCGACGCCGATATCGATTGTAGTGCAGCCGGAATCTTTGAGAGCCTTTATCACTTCTTCATCCAGGAGGTAATCGGCCCTGGAAAGGATGCCCCACTCCAGTTTAAGCGGGGCCACCCCGGCGCATATCTCCAGTGACCTCGGCTTGTCCCACAGGAACTGGTCGTCGATGACCATCATCGATTTGAAGCCCTGGGCGGCTACCGCCCTGAACTCTTCGATTACTCTTGCCGCAGATACTTTCGCCACTTTCGGCTTTTTTCCGAAGTATTTGATACACTCAAGCTCCCTGGCGAAGCTCAAGGAATTGGGGACGCAGAAAAGACATCGGTGTGCACAGCCGCGCGACGCCATCATCGCGGTGTACGGGCGGCCTTTGAATTTGGGATTGAAAAAGCGATCCTTATATTTGCCAAGAGGCCCGAACAGCCTGTCGGGAACCGGCAGCTTGTCCAGGTTTACCTGTCTGCCGGTGGGGGGGAGGCTTTCAATTTCATATTTCTTTTTGAAAGATGTCCCCGGCGCCGTGCCTTTTTCGAGGAACTCAAGCATGTTATCTTCAGGCTCGCCCCGGAACACCACAGTCCTTTCATCATCCAGGTACTCCCAGGGGACGCGGGTCGGCTCCGGCCCATGAAAGAAAACCCTGCTTTTGGGCCTGACCTCGTAAATCCTGGCGATGGTCATCAAATCCGTCGGCTTGGCCAGGATACAGGAGTGGATTACATAATAATCCGAATCGTCTTCAGCTATTATTTTGAAAAAATCTTCACGCGGGATCTCTTCCAGCACGGCATCTATCAGGTTGACTTCATATCCTTCCCTTTTCAGAAGCGAAAGCAGCCCGAGCTGTGCAAGGTCGGGGAAATGGTGTATCTCGTAGGTACAACCGGCCAGTCTTTCGGGTACCCTGTCGGTAATCGGCGGCGGTTCTATAAACGTTACCTTGCTTTTACCGGTCATATTTTTGCTCCTAAGTTTCTATTTTCCATGCGACATCCCCCTTGAGATCCCCCTTCAAAGGGGGACTTGGTCTTGCTGTCTTGCGGTCTACAGGCTGAAGCTCACAATCCCTGCGCTGGATTCCTGCCGGAGTTTACCCTGTACTCCGATACGGGGCGGGAATGACGACTGAGAGGCTTCCAGTCTCCGGTTGACCCACCCCGGCCACCCCTTCGCAGGAGGGGAATAGTTTTACACCATTCTTCCAGCCTCCAGTTTCTAGTCTCCAGCATAATTATACCTGAAAGAATCGCATTGACGGCAGACAGGGTTGCCCAGGCTCCGCCAGAGATCCCTTATCGCAGGCGCCGAATACAACGATTCAAGATCCGAATCCCGGAGGCTGCCCGCCGTATGGTTCCTTAAATTACAACACGGCGCAAGGCCGCCGTCAACCGTAATGTATGCATAGTCGTCAAGCCTGATACAAAATGTATCGAACCCGGTGGCCAGAAGCAGGAGTGGCCCGAGTCCTCTTACCGAATCGACCTGTACTCCCAGCTTTTTGCCGAGCCTGCCTGCATATTCCAGCAGTTCTTTTTCTTCGTCCTGGGAAGGACGGACAAGCCCGGGCGAAAATGGAAGCTGGAGGCGTACAAGGTTGACGCCGTCAATACCTGTTTTCGCCGCGTATTCCAGGATCTCCCCCAGCGTGTCCCCGGAACCCGGTTGTATTGTTGCCTGGAGGCGGATTCTCGGGAGGTTGTCCCTGCCTCTCTTTTCCAGAAATGCTTCCAGGTTGTCCGTAATTTTCTTTGCCGGGATATGACCGGGGGTGGAAACCTTTTCATCGCCGGGGAGGCGGTCCAGCGATATACTGACCTGCTCCAGACGTGTCTTGAGAAGGCAGTCGGCAAGCTCTCCTTCAAGGAGGAAGCCGTTGGTTGTGAAGCATACACCGGCTTCCGGGTAAACTTTGTTCACCGCCTGGACCATCCTGCAGAAATCCGGGTGAATAAGAGGCTCTCCCCAGCCTGTCAGGATCAGCCTGCGGGGGTTGTCCAGTTTCAGGAGGATCTCTTCAAAGAGATCAAACGGCATATCCTCGTCTTTTACACCGAGTTCTTTTCTCTGGCACATCGGGCAATTGAAATTACAACGGTTTGTTATCTCCACCTGTATTTCAGAAGGCGTCTTTCCGGGCTTTCTGAAAAGGCAGCGCAGGAATTTGCCCGCCATAAGCTGGGGATTCATCATATCCGAAGTTTTTTCAGTTTTGCCGCGCTGCCGGCTCATTTTTCTTCCTCTTTTTTCCCGCCCGAAAGCTGTGTCCGCAGAAACGCCTTCATGCCTGACAATATCTTGCCCGCAAAGGCCGGGTTGGAAAACATTCTCTTGATATAAGAAAATATTATACGGGGTCTCACGTAAAATTCCCTCTGGGCTTTCAGCATCATCGAATCCATATCTTCTCCGGCAAGGCCTTCGGGGACGAAGACGGTATTCAAAAGGTTCATTTTTTTCCAATCTCTGTCAAAAGAGCCGTATTGTTCCGCCATCGAATATAACTCGGAGCCGGGGAACGGGGTTATCTTGAAAAGGCTGAAGTCGTCAAGCGGGATCTTTTTCCCGAAATCGAGCGTCCTCCTGAAAGATTCCTTCGTTTCGCCGGGGAACCCCAGGATGAAAAACCCTTTCGAAAGGATGTCTGCTTCCCTCGTCCATTTTACGGCGTTTTCAACCTGGCCGGGCGATACTTTTTTCCGCATCAACTCGAGGACTTTTGGGTCGGCGCTTTCGATGCCGTAAGCAACCTGCCAGCACCCCGCAGGTTTCATGAGCTTGAGGAGATCCCTGTCCACAAGATCAGCCCGGGCAAGGCATGACCACGAGAGATCGATTTTTTCATCGATCATCCTTTTGCACATCTCGCCGAGTTTTTTCTTGAAAAGAAAAAACGTATCGTCCTCGAAGAGGATTTCTTTTATGCCATAATTCTTTTTAAGGTCCCACAACATTTTCATGATGTAGTCAACGGAGAAACTGCGTATCTTGCTGCCGAAAACCGACCTGTCGCAGAAAGAGCATTTATTGGGGCACCCCCTTGAAACTACAAGGCTTGCAGCCGGAAGCCTCCTGTACCGGAAAGACGCCGGGACATAATCCTTCGGGAACCCGGAAAGCAGATCCCATGCGGGCGGCGGTATCGAATCCAGGTCCATAAGATATTCCCGCGGCTCGTTAACCGTGATCTCTCCGCCCGGAGATCTGAAGGCGACGCCCTTTATCCCCGAAAGGGCTGAGCCTGAAAGCATCGCGGGGATAAGCTCTTTTATCGTGATTTCTCCTTCCCCTACGACACCCGCATCGAAATACGGGAATTCTCTCAGCGTTTCTCCGGGGATGGCGGTGAAGTGGGAGCCGCCTATGATTACTGCGCATTCGGGAAGCTCTTCTTTTATGCGGGAGGCAAGCTCGCCTGCGGATACTATGGAAAGCGTTACGGCGGTGAGGGCAGCTATCTTCGGCCTGAGCTCTTTTATGCGGCTCAATGTCCGGGCAAGATCCATATTCATTGCGCAGGCGTCCAGGATACCCGCGTCATACCCCGCCTCCCGCGCGATGGAAGCAAGAATAAGCAGGCCCAGCGACGGCATGCTGCTGCCCGCCTCCTTGAGATCGTTATATCGTTCCTCCATCGTCAGGGGAGGGTTGATAAAAAGTATGTCCATAATTTAAAAACTCTAATGTTAATTTGAGGAATATTAGATATAAAATCAAACTCCCCTTCATTTATAAACATAAGGTATAAAATCAGCGCCGTCCCATAAGAAACATGGTAACGGCTCCGCGCAGTGTGTCAGTCCTTCTTTCCCCGCAGGTAGTCGATCATCGGCCCTGTAACAAGCGGGACGACGTCGCCTATCATGTAAGGCATCAGGTTATCCATCACTTTCGGCATAAGCTCCGGCATCTGCTCTGCCATGTAATCCGGCATGGGGATCAGGCCTGCGACACGCTCCAGCATCGTCGGCATCAGCTTCGGCATCATCATGGGAAGCAGCCTGGGGAAAAGCACAGGGAACATGGGCTTCATCAATTCAAGCGCACCGGGGATCTTTCCCATAAGCCTCATCATAGGCCCCATCCCGAACGGCATGGCGTCTATTATTTCGGGCCACATCGTCCCCATCAGTTTTGCAAAACCCTCCGGCGTCATGAGAGCGATCATGGCTTCGAAAACGGCCCACTGCCTTTTGACTTCCGGGTTAGGGTCGGGGAAATCGTATCCCAGGGCGGATGACGCGAACCTTGCAAGGTCCACCACCTCGACCGGGACGCCCTTCTTATCGGCGCTGACGCGGAGTTGGAACTGGCAGCACGGGCAGAGCGCAATACATTTCGAAGCGCCTGCTTCCACTGCCTCATCCAGGCGCGTTTTCCCGATATCCGCCGCAACAGGCGGCTCCTTGATCAGCGTCAGGACGCTGCCGCAGCAAAGGCCTCCGTCCCTGTTATGGTCCATCTCGACGAGGTTTACGCCTGGTATGGCTTTTATAAGATCCCGCGGCGGCTCGTAAACACCCGATACCCTCCCGATATGGCACGAATCATGCCATGTAACGTTCACCGTCCCGCCGCCCTTGTCGGGGAATTTGAATTCGCCTGATTTTATCCTGTCGGAAAGAACCTCGCTGTAGTGTTTTACGCCGATGCCGTAATCGATGCCCGTCTTCCCGGCCCATTCGGGATAAATATGGCGCCACATCATATCGCAGGCGGGGCACGAGGTGATGACGGTATCGGCTCCCGCGTCCTTCACGGCCTGGATGTTTCTTATCATGATTTCCTTGAAAACGTCCCACTTCCCGGCGACGAGCATCGGCGTGCCGCAGCAGTTCTCCTTTTCTCCGAGGTATGTGAAATCCACCCCGGCCTCGTCAAGCAGGCGGACACTCGCCATCCCGATATCTTCTTCGATATAACTGGCGGTACAACCGGCGAAATAGACGGATTTCGCTTTGTGTCCGGGGCCGTGTTTTTCCTTGAGGTCGGCGGGGAACCACGCCGTGCGGTCTTTCCTGTAGCCTGCCCAGATATTGCCTTCTTTTTTCAGGGCTTCGGCCATCATCTCGAACGGCGGGAAAGTCATTTTCTTTTCGTCATCGACGAGTTTCCCGCGTATCTTCATCCACGAGGTTTCTATGGGGAGGTCGGCGGAGCATCGCAGGTTGCAGACTTCGCACGTAGTGCAGACGAGGAACGTATCGACAGCCGCCTGGTTCCACTCTTCACGCCCTTCCATGTACTCTCTGAGCCAGTACCACTTGCCGCGCGGAGACTGGCTTTCCCAGCCTCTGCCGTAATACTGGTCGCAGTCTTCGACGCAATACCCGCACTGGGAGCAGCCGTACGCGTACCATGCGACATCTGCAGGGATATCGCGGACAGGCCGGAGCGGACGCTCCCCGATCTTCGTTATGACGTGGTTTCCGAATGGCCTTATGACAGGCTCGAAGAGGCATCCCAGCGCTATGCCGAGGCTCATCAGCCCTTTATCTACAACCTTGCCTGGGTTGAAAATCCCCTTCGGGTCGTACTTCTTCTTGAACTCTTTCAGCCTTTTGACCCGCTCCTTCCCCATGACAAGCTCCGCCCGGCTTGCGAAATACAGGCCTGTGGAATACGGCCTCCCGCCGTGGTTTCGAGCTATCTTCATTATCGTGAGGACAAGGGGGAAGACCATGTTATATGTGAACTTCCTCTGGTCGCTTGGGATGAAGCCGAGCAGTACCACCTCCGGCCTGCCGTCCTTGCTTTCCCTTATCACCACGCCTTCCTTGACGACCGGCTGGTTGACTTTGTTTTCGATAGCGTCCATGACGTTACCGAGTTCCGAAAGCGGGATGACGACCTCCGCAGGCACGAGGCTTGGGCCGAGCCTTTTTACCACCATCAGCTTGAACCGGTGCTGCCACTCGTGCCGGGCGATCCTGTCGCTTAAGATCTCCGCCTCGCAAATTCTTATTATCCTGTCGAGACCTTCGATTACGGCCTGTTTATCGGCTGTGCGGTACGCGATGGAGATTATATAAGCCGAAGGCAGAAGCACGCGCTCCTCGGCAGGGTGCCCGTGATGATCGCGAAGAGGCGCCCTGTTTTTCAACTCGGCCATGCGGGGGTTTATAAAGACCAGCGACCATATAGGCAGCCTGTCTTCGATAATCGATTCCAGAAGCTTCTGGAGGTCATGCGGGTCGGGGCAGCCGATTGCCATGAAATCAAGATCTTCGAGGACCTGTACTTTCATCGTAACCTCGCTTATGAGACCTGTAATGCCCTCGGCTTCGGACACCATGTCCAGGTCTTTCCCTGAAAATTCCTCAACGGAGCCGTCGGGCAGGACGACCCGCGCGCTGACAACGTTATCTCTGAACCAGCCCGATTCATAAGAGCCGATGCCCGCGCCGCCCTGTGCAAGCCAGCCCCCGACGGTGGAGGAAGGGAAGCTAGTCGGGTAAAGCTTCAAAGCAAGGCCCTGCTTGCCCAGCGCCCTTTCAAGCTTTTCCCACATCGCGCCAGGTTGGACCGCTGCGGTCATTCGGCCGGGATCGATTTTTACGATTTTGTTCATCCTGAAAAAATCGACGACGAGGCCTTTCTTAACCGGCAGTACCCCGCCGTAGCCTGAAGACGCCTTCCCGCGGGGGGTGATGTGGATACCGTTTTCAACCGCCCAGCGGACTATATCGACAAGCTCATTCTCGTTTTCCGGCTGGACGACGGCATCCGGCGTGGTATCTCCCACCAGCGGCTTGAAAAGGGTCGGCATCGCGGCTATATCGTGACCGTATAATTTCCGCTCGGTTTTGTTGAAGTTCACCCTGTCGCCGAATTTTTCTTCCAGGAATTTTCTTTGAAGAGCGTTCATATTTTATCTCCTCCAACCCGTAACGCCGGGACGGGATATTTATTTACCTTCGCTTATGGCTCCCATCGGGCAAAAGGCGGTACACTTCAAACACCCGATACACTTTTCCTCATCAACACGCGGCAGATCGAAGCCCTTCTGGGTAATCGCGCCCGCGGGACAGACCTTTATCGCAGGGCATCTATGGTTCTGGGGACATCTCTTTTTCTCGACTTTCAGCATCGCGGTTCCTCCGGTTTATATTTTTACTTATCAGTACAGATTCAAAAATCAAAAAATGGCTTCGAATATTTTTTTTACCAGGGGGCTGGCGACCCTGTAGCAGATCTGGTTGCCCTTTCTGAAGCCTTCTATAACGCCCTGGGATTTAAGGATCGTAATATGCTGGGAAACGGTGGGCTGGGGTTTCCCAAGCTTCTCAACGATGGTGGAAACATTACACTCATGTTTCCTGAGCAGCCCCTGTACTATCTGAAGCCTTACGGGGTGTGCAAGGGCTTTAAATAAGGCCGCCAGGGTTTCCGGAGTATTTTTCTTCAAATTGCTCACCTCTATATCATTATATATGTATATTAGCATATACTAATATACCTGTCAACGGACTGGCGCTCTTTTCATGTTTGCCGATCCGATTTTGAACATCCTGTGAGCCTGTGCAATTCAATGTAGAGTTTACCTTACGCGACAACCCCCGTGCCCCCTTTTTGACCTTTACAAATGGGGATTTGTTTCGATGTCCCGGTTAGTTGTAGTAGAAGTTACTCGCCGTTACGCGGCAGGCTTTGCCCTTTCGATGGCTTCTTTCCAGTTTTCGGGGTCAGGCATGGCCCATGCTATCGAATCTTCTCCTTCATCGGAGATATATTCGACACAGAGGAGAGGGCGGAATATGGTCTTGCCCAGGAAGCTCTTTGGAAAGGTTATCGATTTTATATTTTTTAAGGGGATTGAGATCTCCATCCCGGTTATTCCCTGGAAAAACCACAACTCGTTACGGGTCAGTACAAGGGCGCCGTTGCCTCTTAACTGCCCGACGCCTTTGGATTTCCGGCCGAAAAAATTCGCTCCGTAATATCTAAGGATGATATCTTCTTCGTTAAATTTTTCTTCCACTTTTTGCCGGAGCTTTTTTTTGAAATGTGCAAACCCGAATCGCAAAAGCAAAAACAGTACTATAACCCACAATAATGACAGCGCTATTATTTTAAAAACAAAAATCAAGACCACTCACTTTTATCGGTATCGATTTCAGCGTCAATCGGCGCAGTCTCCGGAAGCGCCAGCTTTTTAGTCGCCGAGTTCAGCCACAGCAAATATGCAAATACAAAGATATAAACAATGATCATGGGTATAATAAGCTTCCCGACTAACAGCGGCACTATTACATTGAAGAAAAACGCGCCTCCGAAAACCACCCAGATCAGGCCCTTGATTTTACGACTCTGCCAGGGAGCACCCGCCCTATAAATAAGCACAATGGTGTAAATTAACAACACAGCCCAGGCCGCCTCCAGCAAAAAACCAAAATAATTTTCGCCGGTTATCCCTTTTTGGTTCACAATCGTAAATATCATCAGCAAAAATGTCATCACTACGCCGATTATGCATATATCGGCGACCGACCTGTAGTGGATACGCAGGTTGGTATTTTTGGAAGTACAACCGGGGCAGACCCACGATTCTCTCGTTTTCAAGTCCGGCTCGAAAGTCTCGCTACAATTCCCGCATTTAATTTTTACTTCGTCCATATCAACCTCCATTTATATAATGATATACTGAATTCAACGATGATTTTCCTTTATCGCGTTCATGATGCGGCTCCCTTTCAGGAGGATATTGTTCCTCCGCCAGCAAAAGAAATACCATGTTTTTTCCGCCTGCGCGCAAATTTTATTCCATTCGTCTTCAGGAGCGGTTATGATCCTCGGGATCTGGGACGGTCATGATGCAGGCGCATGCCTGATAGAAGGCGGTTCCATAGTCTTTGCAGTTAACGAGGAACGCTTCACGCGAAGGAAGCTGGAAATCGGCTTCCCGGCAAATTCAATCGAACATTGCCTGGAGTTTTCAGGCAATGATGCAGGCGGCATCGAAGCGGTTTCCGTCTCGACAAGCGATATCTCCAAAACGATGGGCCGCATGTTCCCATTTACAGTAGAGCGCCATTACCTTTTCAGGAGGAGGCTCCGGGGGCTGCCGTTTCCCGGGCTTCATAAAAAATTCAAACTCTGGGTAACCGCCTTCGGCCCGAACGGCCTGACAGAATTTTTATCTAAGAAATTAATCAGGGCCGGACTCAAAAAATTCGGGCTGCATCAAAAGCCCCTTTATATAACCGACCATCACCGTGCCCATGCCTGCTGCGCGTCGTTTTGCAGCCCGTTCGATGCGGCGACGGTCATCACGATGGACGGCCTGGGAGACGGGGCCTCAGGCACGGTATCGAAATTTGAAAACGGGAAGCTTGAAGAGATAAGCCGCATCTCATCGCGTGATTCGCTGGGCGTATTTTTCGAGCAGGTAACTTTTCTGCTCGGCATGAGAGAGCTTGAGGACGAAGGGAAAGTGATGGCGCTTGCCGATTACTCACTTCCCGTCCCGCCCGAAAAAAATCCCCTGATGAATTTGTTCGAGGTTGACGGGCTTAAGATAAAGGCAAGGCTATCTTCTCTGAAGATGTTCGGTTACCTGAAAGAAATTTTGTGGAAAACGCCGTTTGAGCAGTTCGCCAGGATGGCCCAGGACACGCTCCAGGAAAAGGGCGCCCTGCTTGCCTCCAACGCCGTCAAAGCGACGGGCATACCGAATATATGCATGGCGGGCGGGATCTTTGCAAATGTCAAGCTCAACATGTTGATAAGGAAACTGCCCGATATAAAAGGATGGTTCGTGTTCCCACAGATGGGAGACGGAGGCCTTGCGCTGGGAGCCGCGGCGTCCGTCAATTACAATCTCCACGGGATCTCCCGCATCCCGATGCCCGGCGTATTTACCGGCTTACAATACAACGATGACGAAATAGAAGCCGCCCTCAAAAAATCGGGTCTGAAATTTAACCGGGAACCCGACATATCTTTAGCCGCGGCAAGGCTCATAGCCGACGGCAAAATTGTTTTATGGTTCCGGGGGAAGTCCGAATACGGCCCCAGGGCGCTCGGGCACAGGTCTATCCTTGCCCCGCCGTATTCGCTTGAAATCAAGGATTTGCTCAACCTGAAGCTCAAGCGGAGGTCATGGTTTCAGCCGTTCTGCCCGTCCATCCTGGAGGAAGATGCGCCTTCGATCTTCGAAGATTACGACGGCTCCCAGTCCCCCTTCATGACGATGGCGTACATGATGAAACCGGAATACAGGGACAAACTGCCTGCGGTCATTTCCATCGACGGCTCATGCCGGCCCCAGGTTGTCGGGCCTGATGACGACACTGCTTTCCGCACCCTCCTGGAAAATGTGAAGAAGTTTACAGGGACCGGTTGTATTCTAAATACCAGTTTCAACAGGCACGGCGAGCCTCTTGTCGAAACACCCGAAGACGCGGTAAAAACAATGACCGGTTGTAATTTCCCGTACATGGCGATAGGTGATTTCATGTTGTACGGGGAGGGAGCCGGTTAAATGCGATCAATTGATTCGGCGGCCGATATGGAAGACTTGAAAAAAGAAAAAATATCGATCATCATCCCGACTTTAAACGAGGCGGAAAACCTCCCTTTTGTTTTCGGCGACATACTCCGCGTTATGAAAAATTCCGATTACCCGTGGTTCGAGATCCTGGTGATCGACGGCGGGTCAAAAGACCGCACAGTTGAGACGTCGAAGAAGTTCGGGGCAAAAGTCGTCCGCCATGAAGGGGGGAAAGGCTCGGCCCTCAGGAGAGGCATGGAGGAAGCAGAGGGCGATATCATTATCACAATGGACGCCGACTGCTCCAATGTTGCGGAAGAGATCCTCCTCCTGATAAAAGGGATTGAAGACGGGCACGATGTCTGCATGGGATCGAGGTTCATGCCGGGCGGCAAAAGCGATGACATATCGTTAATCCGCAAAACAGGCAACAAATTTTTTGTTTCGCTTGTCAACTTTTTCTGGAAAACGAATTACACCGACCTCTGCTACGGCTACCGCAGCTTCAGGCGGAGTTGTATTTCAAAATTAAAAACAAGCACTGACGGCTTCGGCATAGAAACCGAAATAGCGATACTGGCGGCAAGAAACAAATTGAATGTTATCGAGATACCTAGCTTTGAAAAAAAGAGGCGGCACGGGAGCGGGAAACTGAGGACTTTGCGCGACGGCCATATAATCCTGATGACAATTATAAGAGAGCTTTTCAGAAAATAAAATGCCTCCGCTTGAAAAATTATTACTGAGGACAATCAAGGCGGGGATGGGGTTCCATTCCCCGTTCCAGTTGAATTTCGCGGTTACATATAAATGCCCGCTTCGTTGTAGGAACTGCTTTATCTGGAAGCGGCCGGGGAAAGGCGAGCTTTCGCTTGACGAGATAAAAAAATTTGCCGCAGGCCTGAAAAATATTTACTGGCTCAGGCTGACAGGCGGCGAGCCTTTTCTGCGCCCGGATTTCGCCGGTATCGCCGGGGCTTTCTGTGAAGCGCTGCCCGGCCTGTACCTCGTATCGGCGCCGACAAGCGGATTCGATCCCGAAAGGATTGAAGCCGATACCAAAAAGATCCTGTCGTTCATGAGATCGAGATTCGTTGTTACCGTGAGCCTCGACGGCGTCGAGGAAGTCCACGACATGCTGAGAGGCTCCGCCGGAAGCCGTTCCAACGCCATAGATACATACGGCAGGCTGAAAAAGCTTGAAGCCGGTCATCCGAATTTCAAAACGCTTTTCGGATATACCATCCAGCCGGAAAATATTTTTCAATTTAAAAAGACGCTGGATGAGGTCAAAGAAATTTTCCCGGAAATCTCCGTCAACGATTTTCACGTCAACCTGGCCCAGAAATCAGGCGTTTACTACAACAATATGGAAATCGATCTGCCGGACGAATTTTTTAAAAACGCGGGTAAAGAACTGCGCGCCATACTGGAGATGCGCACGCTTACAACATCTCCATACTCTTTCATCGAAAACATTTATCTCAAGCTGGGTACCCGGTATGCCCGCACACTGGAATGTCCCATCCCCTGCAACGTGTATAATATATCGGCGTTCGTCGATCCTTACGGCGATGTTTATCCCTGCACGGCATTCGACCGGCCCCTGGGAAATTTGAGAGATTATAATTTCGACCTTGCCGAAATTCTGAGTTCCGCCCGCGCAAAGGACGCCGCAAAAGAAATAAAAGAAAGAAAATGCCCCCAATGCTGGACGCCGTGCGAAGCCCATCAGATGATAGTGAGTCAATTCTTAACTTGCCTCATCAGGACTGCTTTCAGTTGAATTCAATCGACCCTTTTGGGCAAGGATTCGAATACAACGCGGCGAAATCTCCGGGATGCAAATGCCAGGAGGCATGATTGGATAACGATAAGAAAGCAAACCGGCTGGATTTAATCCTGTTTATAATTTTCGCTTTCATATTCGTTCTTTTTATATTGATCCAGTTGAAAAGAGAATTCACATTCCCTTACTGGGCATGCTGGGACCGCCTCGACCGGAGCCTGGAAACATACGACACGATATTCAAAGAAGGAAATCTTCCGAAAGCTTTTTTAGTCAGTGGAGAGTATCCCCCGCTGGTTTTTTTCATCACGGCTCTTGCATATAGGATTTTAGGGGTCTCGATAGCGGTAACTTACGGCATCAGCATTGCCTTTACACTGATCCTTTGCTACCTGCTGCTTTTGATCGGGAGGAGGACCGGCGGAAGGATGCTGGGATGGTCGATGATGCTCCTGGGAGGGACGGCGCCGGAGCTTTTATTTTACAGCAAGCAGTTTTTTCTCCTGACCCCGATGGCGGTATTTATCGCGCTGAGCTTTTACCTGATGCTGAAAAGCGATTATTTCAGGGATACCAGAAATTCGATTTTTTGCGCACTGGCGCTTGCGGCAGGCGCATATACTAATTTCACTTTTTTATTTTTCGCCGTGCCTGTAGCGGCGGCCGGGTTCATATACGGGCTGGTCAAATCTGAAAAAGATCATCGAAAAACGGTGATAAGAAATTTTTCAATATGCGCTCTCATCTCGATCCTGCTTCCCCTCCCGTGGTACCTGGGCGCAATGCCGCCGATGCTCAGGAAAGTCCATCACCAGATGACGCTGCCGGATGCTCTCCCCCCGTCGGTGATTGAAAACATCACTCAAAACCTGTCGTTCTTATCGGGGACTTTTTACCTTGCCGGGATACTCATGATCCTGGGATTTATCCTGGCTTTCTTCAGGCCACGCCGCATGGAGCCTTTCCTTGCCGCCATCGGCATCGGGGGAGGTTTTTTCCACCTCCCGTTTTTCAGGACATACCTGCTTGTAAGATACATGGTCCCTTTTATCCCCTTTGCATCACTGCTGGCCCTGTTCTGGACAACACGCTTGCCGGACGGCATCCGTAAAATCATAGTGGTTCTGTGCCTTATAATCGGCCTGTGGCAGGCTGGAGGGTGGCTTATCCCGGGTCTTCCGAAATATAATTTTTTGCCCGTATCCACACCCGGCCCCGGCTTCACTACCGCGCCCAATTCGAATTATTACAAGTATTTCGATAGGTGGATCGGCGACATAAAAAAAGCGTGTCCTGATTCTCCCCCGCTGGTCCTTGTAGTTGCAAGGGTTTCCGGGTTCGGTCTGACGTTCGACGGGCTGGGATACCGGGCAAGGGAGCTTAAAGCATACGGCGCGGAAAATATGACGGTAGTGCCCGCATACAAGGGACAGAACCAGGTTTTCAGCGCCGCAAGAAGGCTGGACAGGCTGCCCGATATCATATTGTACGTATCGCAGGGTATGCCGTCCGCCCCCGGTAAGCATGACAGGGCCTGGGCCGGAGACCCCGGCATGTGGGAAAAGATGGGGAAGCCTTATATCATATACTGGGAAGGCCCGGACAAAATTTACGTAACCTTATTCAAAAGAAAACAGCCTCAAAATTGATGCCGGAGTAACTTCCGAGAGGTCTTTCAACACTATGGCCTCTTCCGGGAATTTGAATTTCCAGGTATATTTATTGGGCACCGCAATACAACGCATCCCGGCGTTAAGCGCGGCAAGCACCCCGGCAGGCGAATCCTCAAGCACGACACAGCGATTCGGCGGGACTCCCAATTTTTCGGATGCCAGGAGGTAGATCTCAGGATCAGGCTTCCCCCTGGATACATCATCGCCGCTCAGAATAACATCGAAATAAGATTTCAAGCCGATTGATTCAAGGGCCGTATCGACGAGCAGGCGGGGAGACGAGCTGCACAGTGCGACAGGGTGCCCGGCGCCTGACATCGACTCGACGCATTCTGCGGCATAAGGCATAGGCCGAACCCCGGTTTTGAAAAGCCTCAAAATCGTATCGAGCCAGAAGCTCTTTGCTTCTTCTACGGATTTTTCAAACCCGAGGCGGTCTTTGAGGTATAGCAGGGCGTCCTCGGCCTTCATGCCGAAGGTTTCCTTGTTTATTTTTTTGCCGTCAACTTCCAGGTATTGAAAAAGGATGTCCTCACACTCCTGGTGGAGGTGTTCGGTATCGGCAAGGAGGCCGTCCATATCGAATAAAACAGCCGGAAACATGAAACCAGATTTCCCCGGTTCGTGCATAATTCCTGCGGGTGTGGCTGTCTATAAAGTCAGGACGCTACATTGAATGAGGCGCGGGGGATGTAGGGCAAGCACAGGCTCCCGCAGTAAATCACATAGAGGCAGAAGTCCCGCATGTCCGCCCGTTATTTCCTTCAATATTATCTCAATTTCACAATTACTTATACACCATTACCATTGCTAGACCTTCTGAAAAGTTAAAGGACTGAATATCAAACTGAGGCTTGATTATAACTTTTCCTGTTTTGTCAATATAGCCCCACTTTTTTCCAATCACCACCCTAGCCAGTCCTTCAGAAAAGTCATCGGCCTGATCAAACTCCGGTTTTATTACAATCTCTCCTGTCTTATCGATAAAGCCCCACTTATTTCCAATCGTTACCGCTGCCAGACCTTCAGAAAAACTCTCAGCAATATAAAATTGCGGCTTGATTAAAAACTCTCCTGTCTTATCGATAAAGCCATATTTTTCTCCAATTGTTACCATTGCCATGCCTTCATGAAAGGGATAGGCAAAATCAAGCTGGGGTTTGATTACAATCTTTCCTGTCTTATCAATATAGCCCCACTTATTTCCAATCGTTACCGCTGCCAGACCTTCAGAAAAGTAAGAGGCATAATAATCAAACTGCGGCTTGATTACAAACTCTCCTGTTTTATCGATAAAGCCAAATCTGTCTCCAATTTTTATGGCTGCCATGCCTTCAGAAAAGGAATCGGCCAGATCAAACTGCGGTTTGATTATAAAATTTCCTGTCTTATCAGCATAGCCATATTTTCCTCCAATTTTTACGGCTGCCATGCCTTCAGAAAAGGGATAGGCCAGATCAAACTGTGGCTTGATTACAAACTTTCCTATCTTATCAATAAAGCCAAATTTCATTCTACGACTTGCCACATCTGTTTCTTCCGTTTGGCCCCATGAAACCAAACTTAAGAAACTCAAAATGAATATTGTAAGAAAAAGTAACTTGCTTCTTTTCATGGTTCATCTCCTCCTTATGATCCGGTTTCATCCTGAAAAAATATATCTGATCACATGGTTTGAGATTTTTGATCACATGATTTGAGGTTCTTTATAAAATTCGACAAAAAGCAGGCCTTTTCCCTTTGCTTCGAATATTTTTCTTGTAATCGTGTAATTTGCGGCACCACTGCGGAGGAAGCTGTCTAAAAAGTTTCTGCAAAAATTTGGCATGAGACAATTCCCCTCTTGGGAGGGGATTTAGGGGTGGGTTTCGTAACGCAAAACTATGTATATAATATACCCACCCCGCCCTTCGGGCACCCCTCCAGGGAGGGGAATGTCTTCTTCCTGGACTTTTTAGACAGCCTCCTGCGCGTGAATGACGGTGGCCCAGCCTCCAAGCGTAGGGGCGGGGTTTCCCCGCCCGCTCATCTTCCGGTCTCCAGCATCAACGGCGGGCGCGGTAACCGCGCCCTTACGGAAAATTCCGCCTTTTCAGACAGCATCTAATAAAGGATCGGCATCCGGCATCGGTGAATATTTAGCGGTTATCATGAGCGGACTTAAACGAACCTTAACTTTATGGGATCTAACGGCGCTGGGAATAAACGGGGTAATCGGCGCGGGCATCTTCCTGCTCCCCGGGTTTGCCTTTCAAAAAGCAGGGTCGGCAAGCATCATAAGCTACCTGGTGTGCGCGTTTTTCTGCCTGGCGGTAGCCCTCTGCTATGCCGAGCTTTCCGCCCGGTTCCACGGGACAGGCGCTTCTTATCATTACGCGATGGAGGTCATGGGACGCCCGTGGGGGTTCGCGGTGGGCTGGATGATGTGGGTGGCGTCCGTCGTCGGGTGGGCGTCTATGGGAAAGGGCATCACGGGATATGTCGAATATTTGATCCCCGGACTCCCGGCATGGGTCAGCCCGCTTCTGATCGTTTTGCTTTTCGTAATACTGGGGGCGGTCAATTATACCGGCGTAAAATCGGGCGCATGGGCAAGCAATATCCTTGTCGTTTTCAAGATCATCCCCTTGCTTGCATTTGTCATTATCGGTATGTTTTTTCTGAAGCCGGAAAAGATGGCGGGCATGATACCGGCGGATTTCGATTCTTTTAAAAATCTAGGCGGGGCGGTTTTCATAGTTTTATTCGCCTTCCTCGGGTTCGAGGCTGTCCCCATACCTTCGGAAGAATCCAGGGACCCCAGGCGTGATGCGCCCAGGGCGATACTCCTGGTTCTCCTTATCGTGTCGGTTTTATATTTCCTCATCCAGATGGTATTCGTCTCCAACGTACCGGCGGAATTCGAGCCTTTAAAATCGCTTGCAGAGGCGGCGGGAGCTTTCATGGGATCTCCCGGCGGATACCTCATGGCCGCCGGTGCGCTCCTTTCGATACTGGGAGCATGTTCGTCGCTTGCGGTAACCGTGCCCCGGATTTTATTTGCGCTTTCCCGCGACGGCTTCCTGCCGAAACCGTTGAGCCGGATCCATCCTGTATGCAAAACGCCCTCAGTATCAATCATAATCAGCACGGGGCTTGCGATGGTGCTGGCGCTGACCGGCAGTTTCGAAAAACTTATGATATTCACAATCCTTGCCACCTTATGGCAATATATCCCGTCATGCATCGCAGTTATAAAGCTGAAATGGCAGAAGTCCGAAATGTCATATCTTAAGGGATGGTGGGGATGGGCGGTTCTGGCACTGGGGGCGGCATTTTTAATCCTGATGCTGACAAGGGCCGAGCCTGTTCAGATAATCGCAAGCATCGGGGCCATAGCATTCGGAGTTTTGCTATTCTTCGCTCTCAGAAAATATTCGGGCGGAGAAGATACCCCCGCCTGAAAAAATTAACCGCCTGGAGCGCAGAGAAAATGTATCTATCGAAAGCAAGTTTTTAGACGGTTCATTTTGACACCTCTGTCCAATAAAAAAATAACTTTTTCGCCTCCGGCCGCATTTGGTTTATTGCGGGTCGTCGAATATAGCCTGAAGCTCACATTACTGCACTGGATTCCTGCCTGCGCAGGAATGACGTCCTTTCGGCTTTTTTCTTAATTATATTGCAGCGCAAAATTGTGAGTGTCAACCTCAAACCTGCATGACAGCACAACAAAATCCCCCTTGAACTTTAGCCGTAACGAATCGAAATACCACAACGAATTCCCCCCTTTGTTAAGGGGGCACGGGAGTTGTCGAGCAGGCACAAACTCACGCATTAAATTATACAGATCCTAAGCAAGAACTCCTGTCATTCCCGCGGGAATCCAGAAGAAAAATAATCATATTGTCCACACAACAGGCATCTTGAGAAAATCTGGATCGTTGATCCTGTAT
This sequence comes from Chloroflexota bacterium, assembly GCA_023475345.1. Classification (GTDB taxonomy): domain Bacteria; phylum Vulcanimicrobiota; class JAMCWD01; order JAMCWD01; family JAMCWD01; genus JAMCWD01. The sequence goes on from JAMCWD010000036.1 coordinate 40,448, forward strand.
CCCTTGAGAATTCGACTCTTTATAAACTCAGGCCCGGTAACGGCAAACTGCCATTATGCCGAAATTTTTATGGGACACTACTGTCATTTTGTACAGGATTGCTCCATACCTAGACCTACCGAACTAATCCTGTCGGTTCCGGCTAGGTTTTTCTCCCTTTAAAAAAAGTCCGCATGGGATTCTTAAATACTGCCGGCGGATGATTATTATTCAACATAAAAATGTTAATGTTAATCAAGAGATAATAAAAGAGGGGATGAAAATGAGCTTTACGACTATGAATTCACTGAACTTCCTGTGCGGGATAATTTTTCTGACGATGGGAGTTGTTATATTCGCAAGCACGAGAAAAGGGAGGTTCCTGTGGCTCCTGGGCGGGTTTGGCTTACTGTTCGGACTCAGCTTCCTTCTTGAGGAAAGCGGTTTCCTTTTGGTCCACCCTGCATTAAAGGGATTCGTTCCCTTCTTCGAATCCCTGATCTTCCCCGCCCGCCTGGGAGCCCTGTTTCTGCTTTTTCAATTCGGCGTAGAATTATTGCATGGAAGGGCCGGGCTGCCTTCTTTCATAAGATTTATCCCGGCCCTGCTTTTCCTACCCTGGCTCATTGCGGGACTGACCATACCGGAATTTTCGGCATGGAGCTTTTTGTCTCTGCCGTACATTGGAGCCGTCAGGGTCGATTACCTGGCCGGGATGCTCGGCGCCCTTATTGCCGGATATGCGATAATGAGCGGTGAAACAACCCGGCCTGCTCACCTTGCAGGGCTGACGCTGCTCGGTCTTGCCGTCTTCTTCGGGTTCGGGGCGGCGCTCACGAAGCTCTCCCAGCTTGTTTTCCTCGCCGTTGAAAATCATGCAGAACTGGTTCCCTGGCTCCAGTCCGGCGGGAAAGAGATCCCCGGCATCCTGTTTTTAGTGGGGCTCAGCTTTTTTGCAGGGGCCGTCGCCATAGCGCTCCTGCGGTCAAAAACTTTCTTTAAAGCAAAAATTGAAAGCAGCGGCGAAAAATCCGCCCAGGATGCGGGAACCCGCAGTGTTTCGCCGGGGAGCTTCCTGGCTTATGAAAAAGTGCTTGGAGGAATCAGCAAAGAATACGCCAGGCTGCTGGGCCCCATGAATCAAACCCTGGAAAAAATTCGGAAATTGAAAGAAGGCGGCGATTACGACCATTCGATCTACAATTTGAAACAACTCATAGACAGAGCCGAAGCGATTACCGAAGAACTGGGTTCGTTTTCCAGGGCCGATATCGACTACAACCAGTCGGTAAAGATCAACTCCGTAATAAGGAACGTCGTCAAAGAATTCCTTTCATCTTTGACACGGACGGGCATTGCGGTGTTTGTACAACCAGGGCCTATTCAGAAGATCCACCTCAACCCCGGCCTGGTTGAAAATGCGGTAAGGGCGCTCCTTGAGGTAGGAGCTTCCAGGGTCGGCAACAGGAAGGGCGAGATATCCCTGGAAACCCGCGAAGAAGAAAAGGAAATCGTAATTTCTGTAAAATATAACTTCCCCCTTATAGACATAAACAGTGTAGAACAGCTTTTCATACCCTACAGGCTGGGCTTCCAGTCAGGCAGGCACCCCGGCAAAAACTACAGCCTTGCCCCGGTCTATACCCTTATCAATTCGATCGGCGGGCGGCTTGAGTTCGAGCAGGAGACCGAAACCGACTTCTCGATAATAATAAGGCTCCCGGTATATGAAGTTCCCGATATAGTTTACCAGGAATACGCCCCGGTAAAAAACAATGTCCGCGTCCAGGCTTTCCTCAACGGGTTTAACATATTGATCCTGGAAAACAACAAGCCTCTTCGGGACATCATAATAAGAACGGTTACGGACAAGGGCGGGAAAGTCGATTATGCGACCCATAGCAGGGCGGCGGTCCAAATGCTTGAAGAAAAGAAATACAACCTCTTCTTCCTGGACATCATAACTACCGACACGAACGCTGAAAAGCTGATGAAAGAACTCCGCGCCAAGGCAGGCAACATCCCGATTATAATCGTCCTGAGGAAAAATGAAAAAGAGTTCGTCGAGCCGTTAAAGATGGAGAATATTTACTTCATAAGGAAGGATTTCGATCCTGAGAGCCTCCAGGAGAAAATGCGGGAAGCACTGCATATAGCGGATGAAAACGAACGTCTTGAAAACGGCGGCTCTATCACAGAAAAAGATATTGCGTTCGGGGCACAGGGCACATAACGGCTGATAATCTCATATATCATAAAAGGCAGGGCGGGCTAGATCCCGCTCCTGTCTTTTGCTTCAAGCCCTTCAATGATCGCTTCTTCCATTTGTTCGAACCGGGCGTTCCATGAATGTTTGTGCGACTCAGCGATCCTTTGCCCCGCCGCATCCGGCGTTTCTTCCTTCATGGCGTCTTCAGCTTTACTTATAAAATCATCATAATCATGCGCCGTTTTCACAAGCGGTTCGAAATCCCGCGCCACCGCCATATCGGTCGATACCACAGGCTTCCCCGATGCAAGATACTCATACAACTTCAGCGGGCTGCATCCCTCCGCAAGATCCCCTTTTTTATACGGGTTCAGGCAGACATCGAATCCTTTGAGATAACCCGGCAGATCCTCATAAGCCCGAGGGCCAAGCCAGTGTAAATTAGGCTCGCCTGCAAGCTTATCCGTATCGATGCCGCCGCCGGGAGGCCCTATCAACACGACCGACCAGTCCGGGCGCTCCTTTGCGATATGATGGATCAACTCCAGGTCTATCCAGTATGCTATTCTGCCGATAAACCCCAGCACCGGCTTTTTTAAACCCGCTATATCTTCAGGAACCTTCGTCTCCGCCGACATGGCTTTTTCGAAATGCTCCACCTCAGCCGCGTTCGGGCTTAAAATTATTTTGACCGCCCTGTCCTTCCTGCTCTCGAAAAGGGCAGGCGCAGTAACCGACACAAGGTCGGCTTTCCTCAAAACCTCGGTCTCAAGCTCCCGGATTGTCTCCCGCCTGACAAGCCCTTTTGCGGCTTCGAACTCATCTACACATTCATAGATGACGAAACGCTCCCCAAGGCCCCCTATAAGATCTCCGCAATGAGGAGTATATGTCCATAATATAGGGCGACAGAACCCCGCCTCTTTAATCTTCCCCTTGAGATAACCTGCCAGGAAACGGTTGTTTAACCTGTTTACAGCACCGAACATCTGGAAGCCCGGCATGACAAGCGGCAGAGTTATGACCGAAAGGTTTTCTTCGATTTTCCTCGGCGGGCGGCTGAACTCTCCCAGCCTGTACGACTGCCTCACCGGGTCAACTATATACCCCGCCCAGTGCATCTCCTGTTGTACGTACAACACCCGGTTCCCGTTCCGTGCAAGCATGGTCATGAAACGCTGCTTCCGCGTCCATAGATCATCCCAGTCCTGTGTTGACAGGCATAAGATGTCGAAGCCGGTAAGATGCTTTCCGCTCATCGGGGGTTGTTGTCCCTCCCTGTCTGGGGGTATAGTTTCCAGAATTCCCTCAGCGCTATATCGAGGGTCGTCATGTTTATTTCTTTTTCGAAAGGATACAACAGGCATGAAAAAACTACAGGCAGGATACCGTTGTATTTGAATCTTACTACGGGGGCATGTATTTTTTCGCCGTACCTGTAAGATACCCAGCCGTCTTCGAGGACGAGCTTCCATGTATCGTCGAGGGGATAAAGGGCAAGCTTCGTCCCGGGGTCGCGGGTGTAAGCCCATGACGGGCTTCCTTCAACGATTGTGATATCCAGAGGTGCGAAGTGGAAGCCGACGGTTATCTGGTGAGTGCCTCTTCCGGAGAAGCGGTCTCTCAATACCCAGAAGCCCCTGATTTTTTCGAAATATACCTGGCGGAGATGAGTTACAGGCTCATCGAGCCTTTCGTAGCCGTCATGCTCGGCTTCCAGCCAGTCCCTTTCGCGGGAGCTTTTCCAGGATATCACCTGTGTCCCGGCCTCCTGAGGCAGAGTAAACAGTGAGCCTGGAACGAACGGGTTTTGCTCGAAGCCGTCAACTACGGCGGTGTTGTGCATCGAAGTGCTGCGGAAAAGATCTCTTGAGACGGGGTCAGCCGTATAAACATAAGCGCCGGGATCTATGATGAAAGCCCTGTCTCCTGCATATAGATCGAAGCCCAGCCTGTTATTGTGGATGTGGCCCGTAGGTGAGTAGGGGTCGTCCCGCCTGCAGTCAATCGCCATGTAACGGTCTCCCTGGCGGAGAAAATAATAACCGCCGTACGGGAAAGATTTGCTGGAAGGGAGAGGGCTTTCACCGGTCATATCCTTGTCCCATATCGGGGGGAGTTTTTCCGAAGTTTCGCATGCATCGAGGAGCCAGAGGGCTTCCTCTTCCCATCCCAGGGCGGCGCTTGCCATATCGGCCCTGCCGAATAATCTGCCTCCAGCCATGAGCAGGTGCCTGTGATCCGTGAACTCTCTTCGGCGCTTCGATTCGGGATCAGAAGACCCCATGAAGTTGTCCAGGGGCCTTGAAAGAATGTGGATCCGCCCGTCGTCGTTATCACCGACCTGGGGAGCGCACCCGTCAGGCATGTTGTAGTGTAAAGTATATTCAAGCATCTGCAGCAGCCTTTTCCAGTATTCGCTCGGCAATGCCCAGTTGTTTATGCGGGCAAGTATCCCGACGGAAAGGAAAAACTCCGTAACCATCCGGTGATAGCTCGTCGATGCCTCGTAATCGACACCGTCCGGGTAAACCTGCTTTAAGATTTCGGAATAAAGCTGGTTTATTGCGAAATCCACCCACTCTTTCCCCTTCCTGAATTCGGGAAAACACAGGCCGGTGTATGCTAATCCCGCAAGGTCGGCCAGATAATGGTTGCTCGTTATAGCGCCTTTTTCCAGGTGGTTCCTTATATGATGGCCGTGAGCCCACAGGCTGTGAAGAAATTTTTCCATGAATTCAGGGGTCAGGGATTCGGAATCCAGGAAAAAATTAAATCCCCAGATCCAGTTGACGGCCCGTATTGCGATGTCCATGGGACAGACCCAGTTGACCCCGAACGGGACGGGGTTTTGCTCGATCCAGTCCGATACCAGGGAAACGAACTCCCGGGCGTATTTTTCATCGCCTGTGAACCAGTAAGCCTTGCCGATCAAAGGGAGAAACTGGAACCTTGAAAGCTCCCAGGGGACTTTTATGTCGCTCCCGTCCCCTTTGATTATGGGCTGGCGGGCGAAATGGACTTTCGGGTCCCATCCTGTCCCGGTCTTGAAATCCGTATGCCAGTCAATTTTATCACCGAGGCTCACCGGGCCTGATCCCAGGAGGTCGAAGGTGTGGCTTAAAATCGTATCGGCTTCTTTTATATAGCCGGAAGCCAGAAGGGGAGATATGCCATGCAGGCTAGTGATTATTCGTTTCGAGGAGCGGGGGCTGATGAAAAAAACAGGGGATTTCCTTTTCCTGAAATGTTCGAGCCATTCTTTCCCCCCGCCGGGAAGGGCAAGGTTTTTTCGGAAATTTTCCCATGAATAGCCGCCGCGGCGCCATTCGCGAAGGTTCTGTATTACAAGGTTGACGGCAGGATATGCCTTCCGCCATATTTTTCGGACAGGATCAACTTGCCCCGGGGAATTATCTTTACTCATGCGAATCTGGATTTTCTATCCCGGCTCCCGATTCCCCTTCAATGTTGACGCAAGGGAGGCAAATCGTGGAATCCGCCCGGAGGTTATAAAACTTCGCCTTATTCCGCTTCCAGGAACGGGTATTTGAAATCTGTCGGCGGGACGAAGGTTTCCTTGATGGTCCTCGGCGATGCCCAGCGGATGAGGTTCAGATAGCTCCCTGCCTTGTCGTTGGTGCCCGATGCGCGGGAGCCGCCGAAAGGCTGCTGCCCAACGACCGCGCCTGTCGGCTTGTCGTTGACATAAAAGTTGCCCGCGGATTCCCGCAGGATCTTCCACGCCGCGCTTATGGCCCTGCTGTCCCTTGCGAAAATAGATCCTGTCAGGGCGTAAAGACTTGTCTTTGAGCAGATCTCCAGGTTCTCTTCGTACTTATCCGCAGGATAAACATAAATAGTAAGCACCGGCCCAAAAAGTTCCTCACACATCGTCGGCGATGATGGGTTCTTTGAGAGGATCACCGTCGGTTGTATAAAATAGCCCGTGCTCTTATCGCAATCCCCGCCGAATATGACTTCAGTCGATTCGGATTTCTTCGCATCGTCTATATAAGATGCCAGCTTATCGAAAGACGCCTCGTCTATGACCGCGTTTACAAAATTTCTGAAATCCTGGACAGGCCCCATTTTAATCTGTGCAAGCTGCTTCCCTATCTCTTCTTTGACTTCAGGCCATACGGCATCGGCAATATAGGCCCGGCTTGCCGCCGAACACTTCTGCCCCTGGTATTCGAAAGCCCCCCGGACAAGCGCCGTCGCCGCGGCTTTCGGATCGGCGCTTTCATGCACGAAGATGAAATCTTTCCCGCCCGTCTCGCCGACGATCCTGGGATACGAAAAATAATTCTTGATATTGACCCCGACGGTCTTCCACATATCCTGAAAAACGGATGTGCTGCCGGTGAAATGAATCCCGCCGAGATTCGGACTGTTCATAACAATCGGCCCGACGTCCCTGCCCGCTCCTGGGATCATGTTAATAACTCCGCCGGGAAGCCCGGCTTCCTTTAAAATCTGCATGATGAAATATGCCGAAAAGACCGCCGTCGATGCGGGCTTCCATACCACCGTATTGCCCATCATGGCGGGAGCCGTGGGGAGGTTCCCCGCTATCGATGTGAAGTTGAACGGGGTTACCGCAAATACAAAGCCTTCCAGGGGGCGGTATTCCATAAGGTTCCAGATCCCCTTCGACGATTCCGGCTGTGCTTCGTAAATTTGCTCCATGAAATAAGCATTGAACCTCCAGAAATCGATAAGCTCACATGATGAGTCGATCTCCGCCTGGAATACGTTCTTGCTCTGGTTCAGCATCGTGGCGGCGTTCATAGTATCGCGGTACGGCCCGGCGAGAAGCTCCGCCGCCCGGAGGAATATGGCCGCTCTTTCATGCCACGGCGTATCGGCCCATTCTTTTTTCGCTTCCAGCGCCGCCTCTATCGCCTGCTTTACTTCCTCTTCTCCCGCCTGATGAAACTCCGCCAGGACGTGGGAATGGTTATGCGGCTCAATACAACGGCCCATCCTGCCTGTTTTGATTTCCTTCCCGCCGATAAAAAGCGGGATCTCCGATTTCCCGGATGAAAGATCCCGGAGCTTGTTTTTGATGGATTCTCTTTCGGGAGATCCAGGGGCGTAAGATTTTACAGGCTCGTTATAAGGTTTGGGAACCTGAAAAACGGCGTTATACATGATTATTCCTCCTTAGAAAAAACAGGGCCTCCGTTGTGTACAGTCTCATCGACTGATTTTCACCAGCCGAGGACTAAAACGGAGACCCCTATTATTATAGCTCAAACTTTATCCCCTGTGCAAGCGGGAGTTCCTTGGACCAGTTGATGGTATTGGTCTGTCTTCGCATGTAGCCTTTCCAGGCGTCGCTGCCGGATTCGCGGCCTCCGCCGGTTTCTTTTTCGCCTCCGAAAGCCCCGCCTATTTCTGCGCCGGAAGTCCCGATATTGACATTGGCTATGCCGCAGTCGCTCCCGGAGTTGGAGAGGAAATATTCGGATTCCAGGAGGTCTCTTGTGAATATGGCGGACGAAAGTCCCTGGGGGACGTCGTTATGTTTCCTTATGGCGTCGTCGATGGTATCGTAGCGGATCAGGTAAAGGATCGGGGCGAAAGTCTCTTCCTGGACTATTTTGAATTCGTTTTTCGCTTCAACTATTGCAGGCGTTATATAACATCCCGATTCGAAGCCTTCACCTGTCAGGACTTCTCCCCCGCAGAGGATCTTGCCGCCTTCTTTTTCGGCTTCTTTCAGGGCGTTTTGCATATCCTCTATGGCTCCCTTATCGACGACCGGCCCCATCAGCGTATTTCCCGAAAGCGGGTTGCCAATGCGGACCTGCTTATACGCTTTGACGAGCTTGTTTTTCAAATCGTCGAATATCCCGTTCTGCGCAAGGATCCTGCGAGTGGTGGTACAACGCTGTCCCGCAGTGCCCACCGATCCGAAGAGTATCGCAGGGACGACCATTTCCATGTTCGCCGACGGCGTTACGATAATACAATTGTTTCCGCCCAGCTCCAGGATGGTTTTTCCGAGGCGTTCTCCGACGACTTTTCCGACCCGTTTCCCCATTTTACAACTGCCCGTAAAGCTGACCATCTTGATTCTTTTGTCGTTGATCATGGTATCGCCGACAGTTTTGCCAGGGCCTATTACAAGGCTTGAGACGCCTTTCGGGACATTCATCTCTTCTAAGATCGGGTGGATTATATTGATGCAGGCGATGGCGGTGAGGGGGACTTTGCTTGCGGGCTTCCAGATCATAGTATCGCCGCAGACCATCGCAAGGGCCGCGTTCCATGCCCATACCGCGACGGGGAAATTGAATGCCGTAACTATCCCGATCATGCCCATGGGATGCCACTGTTCGAACATCCGGTGGCTGGGGCGCTCGCTCTGTGTCGTCATGCCGTAAAGCTGGCGGGAAAGCCCGACTGAAAAATCACATATATCGATCATCTCCTGGACTTCGCCTTCCCCTTCGGCCAGGATCTTCCCCATCTCGAGAGTTACAAGGGCGCCGAGGTCTTTCTTGTGTTTCCGCAAAGCATCACCGATCCTTCGGACAATCTCGCCTCTCCTGGGCGCGGGTATGGTCTTCCATTCTTTGAAGGCCTCTTCGGCCTGTGATGCGACTTTTTCATAATCCTCCACGGTTGCCTGGCGGACTTTTGCTATAACCTTCCCGTCGATAGGGGAGATAGATTCCAGGATTTCGCCTCCTGTTTCCAGCCATGAGCCGCAATATGCTCCGTTGTTTATTTCCCCGATGCCCAGGCGGGATAAGAGGGCGGGAACATCGATAATCTGATTTTTCAATTCCTGTGCCATGACTTTTCCTCCTTAATCTTGCTATTGCCTGATATTGCCTGTCCCTTATTTCATGCCCATTTTACGGCATTTTGAAACATTCCGAAAGGGACGATTTTCCGGGTATAAAAAACTGCCCTTTAAAAGGCGGTTTTTGATTTCGGTAAACGGGACGATGTTCCTTCCGGGGGGATTTTATCGGCGGGAGCATATGCCATTTATAATCGATTCCCGCCTTGCGGTCGTTCTTACTCTCCCCGTCATTCCAGCGGAGGCTGGAATCCATAAGGAAAACAAAAAACTGCGTCATTCCGTGCAGGAGGTTGTTTGAAAAGGCGGATTTTTCTGTACAAGGGGCGGGGTTTCCGCACCCGGAAATTCCTACAACCTTGCGGGCGGGGCAACCCCGCCCCTACCCTGGTTTTTATTTTTGTGACAGCCTCGGAGGCGGGGAGCCATAAGGAAAAATCGAATGGAAATTCCGGTTATACAGCACTAGAAAACATGTGTTGTATTGGAAACTATTTTGAACCGGATTCTACGTCGTCTGCTTCATGTCCTTCGGCCATCTCTTTTTCAAACTGATCAAGTTGTTCTTTTATACCTTCACTGAAGATAGCTTCTTTCCAGTTACGGGTTGTTAGAATGCTTCCATAATCAAAGCTGGCTCCTATCAGGTTAGCCGTTCGCAAGTCAGCCTCTTTCAGGTGGGCCCTTCGCAGATCGGCCCCTAGAAGGTAGGCTCTTCGCAGGTCGGCCCCTTCCAGGTCGGCCTCTTCCAGGTAGGCTCTTCGCAGGTCGGCTCCTTCCAGGTAGGCCCCTCGCAGGTTGGCCCCTCGCAGGTTGGACCTTCGCAGGTCGGTCCCTCGCAGGTTGGCTCCTATCAGGTCGGCTCCTATCAGGTTGGCCCCTCGCAGGTCGGCTCCTCGCAGGTTGGTTCTTCGCAGATCCTTTATTTCCCCAATCCTTACATTTTCTATAAAGTCCACACCTTCCTGTATTTGCGGTTCCTCGCTTTTCAATACAACCATTCGGCTCAGGTAGATAAGCTCTTTTATGGAATCGGGTTTATCGAAACACAAATTTCCTGTTGTTAATAAATAGAAAATTCTTCGCTTTTGTTTCCGCTCCGGAAACTGCTTATAAATGTCGTTTAATTTTTCAAGGAAAATTTTAACATCATTATTTTCGGCTTTTTCTATGTCTTGTAATGATAAAAAGGTAATTTCAACAGGTTTCCCATCAATCGTTTTATTGAAACTGCCTTTTACAGCCATGGATTCGACTGCGGAAAGGAGGTCAGGCAGGACAGACCCCTCTTGTTTTATCATTTTTATAAACCTGTCATCCAGATGTTCCAGGAGAACCCACTTGGCAAGAGCCTCGTCACTGATTTTTTTCTCTTTACCCAATGCCCAGACAAGGGTGCGCATGATATAAAAATCATTTAACGCCCGCTTTACAGCGCGGGGGTTTTTCTTCAGACCTGCAAGGAAGATTTTATTGAGTTTCAATATTTCCAATTGCCCCAGGAACTGCTTGACATAAGGTTTTATTGCCTCATCATCGAGATCAGGGACGTGGAAATGGATCTGGATCATCTTCTGGAGGTATTCCAGCGAATTAAGCTTTAGCTCCTTGTATTCGGCTTCAATACAATTTTTAACATATTCAAAATCCATGCCCAGCACAAAAAAGCAGCCTTCGATATCCAGGAACAGCTTTACCGCTTCCAGCACCTTTGTTACTTTTCCGGGCGGACACCTGTCCAGGTCGTCGATAAATATCACCAGAACGCCTTTTTCATTTTTCTTTCCCCTGGAAATAAAAGCTTCTATAAGCGTCTTGAAAATTTCAACGAAATCATCAAAAAAAGCCTGCTTTTTTTCAATTCTAAGTTCGTTCACCCACTCCGATATATCGCCTGTTGCCTTTCCGGTAAGCTTATTAATCAGTCCTTTAAGAACCTCTTTGGGCGATATATTAACCCTGGTCTCTTCCCAGAAGGTGTTATCCTTTTCCATCTCTCTGAATATTTCTTTCAAAAGAGCCGCAAGTACGGGATCTTCATCGGAATATTTCCATGCATTGAACCACACTGTTTTACACGGGCGGTACTGCTCAAGAAATTTACTATTGTCATCAAGTAGAATTTGCTCATTCATTTCATAAAGCATGTCGCGGGTAACTTTCATAAGGGTGGTTTTGCCGGTTCCCCACTCCCCGTCGATTGCTATTGTAAAAGGGGTGTTGGTTTTCTGGTTCATTATCATCCGGACGAATGTAGTGGCGAATTCCTTGAACCGGAAGAAGACCCTTTCGGGAACCATCTTTTCAACAGGGTTATCATCAATGGCGCCAGGAAATTTACCTTTCCCTTCAGGCAGCGGCAGAATTTTATTAATATCCAGATTTTTTTCGGGTTTTTCAGCAGTTTTAGCCATAATCACATTCCCCCTCGAAATCTCAGCATTTCCTGTATTCAGCATATCCCTGCCGAATCCTTGCGGGGACGACGGGGGATAAGGAAAACAAGCAACTGCGTCATCCCTGCGCAGGCAGGGATCTAGTGCAGAGTTGTGAGCTTCAGCTTATCATAAGGCCCTATGAATTACACAGAGCATGAGCAAGGACGAAGAGGACACCGGAACTGCGGAATTCATTCCGCACCGGATGCCCGATGAATCGGACGGATCATGAAATCACGCAAAAAGACTACAACTTAACGAAATTTGATATTACGACGAATTATGATGGTTCCAGCTTATTTTGCCCTTCGGTATCTAATCCATTTCTACTTTAGTTGTATTAAATTCCAGGGGGCCGGTCCATCTGCCCTTGCACTCCACATACGAGGACGGGACAAACTGAGCAAATTGGAAAATCATGTCATGCGGACCCTCTAACCATGCGTCCTGGGAGACTTTTATCTTCACTCCTGCGATAATCATTTCGCGCGTGTTGTAATCAATCTTATCGATTTTGCCTTTGATCTTGTCATATCCTGGATAATCCTTTTCAATTTTCATTGCCATCATCTGCCCGTTTCCGGTAAAGGTTCCTTCAACATCCAGGAAGTCGCCGACCGTTATCGCAGAAAGGATTATCGGCATGTCTGCTTCATTTTCCAGCCTGGCGTGCTGGGCGGAGATCTTAATTCCGGATATAATAATGGTATTAGCATTGATATCAACCGCCTGGACCTTCCCGTTAATTTCATCGGCGAAGCAGGCTGCTCCAAGAGCAAACAGCATCATTAAAAAAATAACCGCTTTCTTCATTTGCTTATCCCCCTCAATTTATTTCAATTCTATAATATAGCCTGAGTGTGATTTTTTCAATATGATTTCATAGTCAACTTTAAGAATAAAGTCCCCGGCAGGGAAAATACAAATCCGGGTTCGAAGGCCCGATCTCATGCGCCTCCATCGATTGAATTTTATTGACCTCTTGATCGGGTAATCAGGTCTGCTATATACTTAATCCGTCATGAAATCAGAAAAACAGTTATTATATGCAGCGCTGTCGCTTCTGGTACTGAATCTGGTATTATTTAACCTGATATTATTTTTTGTTTTCAATGCCTCGAAGCCGGGCGGCTCCGGATACAACGGTAAGAGCGCGGTTGAGATAACCGGGGGAGAGCAGCCTTCCCCGCCGGTACATGTAAAAAGCCCGGCCCCCGGCGCCGTTGTGCAGGTTCAAAAAGGGCTGACGTATGAAGACTACGCAAGATACGGGGAGGCCGCGCTTTTAGAATATCTTCAAACCGGCGACAAGCAATATCTTGAAAAGGCACGCGGAGATTTTCAAGCATCCGAATATCTCGCCAATGAAGCCGGGTTCAGCAATGTACCCTGGCACTCCGCTTACTGTGATTACCTGGGAGGTGTGCCGGTCGAGAAACTCAAAGCTCAATACGGAGAAAATTGCCAGGTGCTCGATATTTTCAAAAATAAAGAGGATGCCGTCAAATACCTTGTCAGGATGCAGGCTTATTACTGCGCCATGAACATCAGTACGCTGAAAGACGCTCTTTATAAATATAAAAATGACAGGGGCAAATTCCCCGGCCGCCTTGAGGATCTTGTCCCGGGCTGCCTGCCCCGGCTTCCCGTGTGCTATAAGGCGGGCAAAGACACATACAGCGGCACTTACAGGAAAAAAGGCCAATCATTCAACCTTTATTGTAAAGGCGGCTATCATGCCGATGCCGGCCTTTCAAAAAATACGCCGACACTGACCGGGAACAAAGAGAAGCCTGAACCGGGGGATGTAATGGACCCCGTTACCACGCTCCTGTTAAACGGGAGGAATGACCCGGACAGGCCGGAAAGGGTCGAGTTCCCTCTTGTGGCGAAGGCATTGAAGATAAAGCAGGGTTCGAAGGTTGCGGATATAGGATGCGGCATAGGAGCATTTTCTTTTTACCTTGCCCCGGTAGTCGGGGATGCGGGGAAGGTTTACGCAATCGATATCGAGCCTTATGCAATAAAATATATCGGTAAGATAAAGAAGGAAAAAAATCTTAAAAGCCTGTCGCCTGTTTTATCCAGACCCCTGGATATAGGCATTCCGAAATCTTCTATCGACTCGGCTTTCATGTGGGAAGTATATCATTGTATGTGCTCCAGCAGGGCTTTGGAACAGGATGAAAATTATTATCAGAAAGAGTTGAAGCCGTGGCTGGGGAGCATGTACCGGGCTTTAAAGCCGGGCGGCCTTATCGCGGTAATCGATACCGACAGGGCAGGCGAAGGCACCGGGGAGGTCAGTCTTGAAGCCGTCAAGCGCCACATGGAAAAGACAGGCTTCAAATTCAAGGAAGTTTTCCCCGTCCAGGAGGGAACGCTTTATTGCGCCGTTTTTGAAAGGCCCTGATCTATATTTGAATTTGAGAACCCGTTTTTTCTTTGCCCGTTCGGTGGCTCTGTGCAATTTATTGCGGGAGTTTTTCTTGCGCGACAACCCCCGCGCCCCCTTAACAAAGGGGGAATTCGTTTTGGTACTTCGATTCGTTACGGCTGAAGTTCAAAGAGGATTTTGTTTTGCCCGTCGTTAAAATTTTCCCCAAAAAAATCGATCCTTCAGTAGAATAGATTTAACGTGAAAAAGTTGCTATACTTATTTTCAGTTGATTTTCTTAGAACTGAATTTGAGAGAAACGAAAGCATGCTGAGATTTTATCGGAGAGAGTCGGATTTTCATAAATCAGCGCCTGCTTATCAAGCAGGCAGGCCCGATCGGATTGAATATAGCCTATTATTAACCGGCATTTTGTTATTGATATTTTCAATCGGGCTTATAGTTTCGGGTTGTTCAAGGCCTCCGGAAGGTGGGAATAATTCCTTTGCAGGGAAAACGCCTTCGAATAACACTTTGTCGAACAATAATCAGGCCGCCGGCGGATTTTCCGACAGGTCGATATCTATAAATAATCCCGATGACATAAAGAAAGCGCTGGATGCAGGCAATATCAACCATGAGAAGGCTTTCAAAGTTCTCAATCCGCTTCTTGCGAAAAATCCCGGCGATTCGTCTCTCCTCCTCCTTCAGGCCCGACTGCTGTGGTCAAGCGATAATATTGACGCGGCCCGGAAAATTCTGGACCGCATTCTTGAAAAGGAGCCCGGAAACGTTTCCACGCTCACTTTTAAGATAAACATACTTATGGATCAGAATAAAAATGAGGAAGCCATGAATTGCATGGCGGCGCTGGAAAAGCTTGATCCCGCAAATCCCGCCGATAAGTTATTGAAAGCCCGCGTTCTTCTTGCCAACCGCAGAACCGACCTCGTGAAGCCGATCATGAAAGATCTTATCAAACAGGAACCCGGCAATATCAAGTATTACAAATATCTCCTCGATACTTACGACGTCAACGACGACCAGGAAGAAGGCAAAAAGATAATACGGGCTGCGCTTGAAAGGAAATGGGAAAACCCCAAAGACAAATCGTATTTACTTACCCGCCTCGCCGAGATGGTGTGGATGACCGGGAACGTGCCGGAAGCAGTCCGGAATTTCGATGAAGCCCTCAAATACGACCCCGATAACGCACATGCCCGGGGCCAGCTTTCAATATGCATGGCCGACATTATGGACGTGAAAGAGCAGCGCGCCGAGGTTATGAAGGCTATAAAATTGAAAGATTACAACACCCCTTACCCGTATTACGCCATAGCCAATCTCATGATAAGCGACGGCCTGTTCGACCAGGCAAAACTGTATATTCACAGCGCTATAAAACGGTTCCCGGGAGATGTTACGGGTTATCTTCTTCTGGGCAAGCTTTCTTTTGACATTTACGATTACCGGGAAGCCCGGAAAGCTTATTTCCAGGCCAGTGTCCTGAGGCCCGGAAAGTATGACCCGTTGATGGGTCTGGCGATGGTTGACCTGGTAAGAAGGGACACCGATTCCGCCGAAAAAATACTCTCTTCCATAAAGCCCCCCAAGCATCGCAGGGCCGAGCATTGCCGCTTTCTCGGAGAACTTTACTTCGAGCGCCTGAGGGATTATCCGAAAGCCCGCGAGTATTTGCAAAAGGCTACAGAATACATGGACAATGAGGAAGACCCTTCCATAGCAACCGTCTCGCTGGGCAAGATTGAATTGAAATACAACAACGACAGGGAGGCCGAGAAATATTTTCAGAAAGCGTTGTCAAAGCTGCCCAGGGTCGTCGAGCAGTACGAGATCCTGGCGGCGTATCTTGAAATTATAGACGGTTGTATCAGGAGCAGGAAATACAAGTTGGCCGATAAGTATATAGCCGCATGGGAAAAGGAAGCCGCAAAAAGGGGCTGGGGTGAGCAGGATATGTATTCATCATACCTGCGTTTTGCCACCGATTATATTTTTAACGGCGATATCGAAAGGGCGCATCAGTTGATTAAAAAAGGCTCCGGCGGGGACGCCCAAATTTTTCCGTACGGGGAAATAATGGTCATATTTCATGAAAATGAAAAGCTTGCCCCCCCGTCTTATAAAAAGGGCATGGCCGAATCTTTTTACAAAAAGATGGTTGATAAAAATCCCGACGAGCCTTCCGCCAATTTTTACATGGGGTTATTCGCCGAAGAAAAAGGAGACGCCGGAAAGGCCGCCGGGTATTACAAAAAAGCTTCCAGGTATTATACATCCCCCGGAGGACTGGATTACCGGAAGGCCTGGGTTTACGCAATCAGCAGAAAAAAAGAATCCGCCTTGAAGGCGCTGAAAAAAGCCTGTAATAAAAATATCTACAACGTATGCCGGGTTTATCACGACGAGGCCTTCGACTGGATGAGAGACGACCCTTTCTTTACTACGGAGGTCCCGCAGCTTCTCAAACAGGTCAAAGATAAGACGCCGCCGCCCGACAAGAAAGATCTTAAGTGGTATTGAGGGCAAAATTTCAAAGGGGCGAAAAATAGATTTCTTGGCGTAATATCAAAAATCGGAGGCTAAAAATGCCAAGGAACCTATACGGTTATTGAGAAAAATGCTATTATTTTGTAGTTTTCCATAATACTCGATCTCTTTTTCTGAAGATTATCTTAATTAACAATCCCAACAATGAACCAAACAGTCCATAAAGCAGGCACATTATAAATGAAAGATATATTGCATCCAATAATGACTCTAAAGGAGAAGGGTAAGGATAAGTTGCCGTATCCGTAATAAAAATTGAAATTGGAGTGAAGGCTAAGCCAAGCAGTAAACCCCATAATATTTCACGCTTGTCAATTTGCCCTGAAAGCCATATCGCTCCCAGGAATACCGACAAGAATTCAGCAACAGGCGGCGCCAACGCCTCCAACCTTACATAGCACACTAACATGTTGATAGTGGGCAATATTAACCTGAATATTATTATGTCTATATAAATTACAAGCAAAAGTGCCTTGCAGAATGCATACCTGTTATTCATAACTTGGATAACCTCCTAATTCAAAAGTAATTATTTATAATCCCTTTTCTCGGCGTCCACAAAATCGGGGGAGGTTCATCCAACACTTGGTGATAATTAACTCTTAAACTTTTCAATCCAGCCTGTGAATCATACGGGCTTTTTCGATTACATCCCTGACCGGCCCGGAAGGCACGCCGTAATATCTCCGTTGTATTTTACCATCATCGGCCCATGCCGCCAGCACCAGCGGGATGGATAAATACAACGAGTGCATATCGTAGCCGCCTTCAAGCGTCATAAGGATGGGGGCATTCAATTCGCAGAGCATTGAGGCGATTTCAGCGAAAGCCCTGTCGTCGAGGTTCATGCCGCCCAGGGGGTCGTCCCGGTGGTTGTCAAACCCTGCCGAAACGATCAGAAGATCAGGCTTGAACCTTTTCATGACCGGCATGATGACATCCTTATAAACCGCCATGTATTCGGCGTTGCCGCATCCCGCAGGGAGCGGGACATTGACGTTATAGCCTGCGCCCGGCCCTTCGCCTATCTCCTCCAGCCTCCCCGTCCCTGGGAAAAATGGATACCGGTGGGTCGAAGCATATAACACGCGCGGCTCGTCGTAAAAAACATCCTGTGTACCGTTGCCGTGATGAACATCCCAATCTATAATGCCGATCTTCTCGTAGCCGTTGTTCAGGGCGAATTTCGCGGCTATGGCTGCGTTGTTGAAAATGCAGAACCCCATGGAGCGGGAGGGGGTGGCATGGTGTCCGGGCGGCCGGCACAAAACGGCTACGGCGTCGTATTCGCCGGATTTGATAAGCTCAATCCCTTTAATGGCGCCGCCTGCGGCAAGGCATGCAACTTCGTAAGATTCGGAAGAGGCGACGGTATCGCCGACATCGAGAACGCCTCCGCCTGAAAGGGAAGTCTCCTCGACAAAATCTATCATTTCCGGGGTGTGAACAAGCTCAAGCTCTTCGCGGGTTGCCGGGCGGGGAGGAATGACGGGGACTTTGCCCCACAACGGGGAATCCTGAAGCCCGCTTATAGCGGCATCCAGCCTCTGGGGGACTTCGATATGGATCCCTGTAATGTGGCTCTTATACTTCCCCGTATATATGACGGCAAGCCTCAAGCTGTCTCCTCCGCCGGAGTTATTGAAATCAAATCCGGGCTCTTTTCGATGTCTGGTTATTGACTCTTACTTCCACTTCCGCCGAACCGAATGCCGACAGCAGAATGCGGATCTCGTCATTTGAAAGGTGGTTTCCCGAATAAACCTCGTAAGTGCCCATCTTATCGGCAAGTAAAATCGTAACTTTCTGGGGGTCTTCTCCCTTGGGAACAGTAAAGGAGAAAAACCTCTGGCTGACTGCAAGCGCGCCTTTAGGAGGCCCGGCGCTGACATCCAGGTCGATCATGGTTCCCGGAGGGACCCTTTTTCCCCCGGCGGGAGATTGTTTTAAAATTTCTCCGGGTGGGATCCAGTCCTGCCAGTACCAGTTGATGCTTCCCTGTTTCAAGTTCGCCTGTTGTATCAGATCATGCGATTCTGAAAGCTGCTTCTCGACAAGCACGGGCACAAGGAAATCCGCCGCACCTGCGCTGTTGACTATGAGATCGACGCTGCCCTGTGTCTGGACAGGCGCGCCGGGGATGGGATGCTGGTCAAGGACTATGCCCAGGGGCTTTGTCTTATCAGGCTTCTGATCGATTTTGCCGACGCGGAAACCTGCGTTTTCCAGGATTATCGTCGCTTCCCGGAGGTTTTTGCCGTTAAGATCGGGCACGATTATATTTTCGGAGCCTAGGCTTATCACCAGTTCCACCTGCCTGCCTTTCCGCACAGTCCTGCCCTGTCCAGGGTTCTGGGAGATAATGCTGTTCGGCGGGAGGTTGTTGGCATAACGCTGGTCGATGACGGTGGCCTTCAGCCCCATTGATTTGAGAGTGTTTTCAGCATCGGACAGTGATTTACCGGCAAGATCGGGAACCTTGACTTCCGCGGGAGGATTCAGATAAGACGAATACGCAGTCCATCCCAGCCAGCCGATAACGGAGACTGTAACGCCGAGCATGAAAATGAGCAAAAGATACTTCAGGATCTGGCTTAATACCTTGTTCAATGCTTGTCCTTTCCGGGGGCGCCCGAAACCAGAAGCTCTACACCTGATCCCGCATCAACTTCAAGCCCGTGACCGGGATCCTGCTCGAGAACGGTTCCAGCCGGGGCCGGGTTCTCTATAAATTTAACCGACGGCTCGGAGAAGCCGTTTTCTTTTAAGACGGCCTTTGCTTCTTCGAGGGATTTGCCTAGAAGCACCGGCATGACAAGCGTCGAGGTACACCAGATCTTTATCTCGGTATCCCTGACAGGCGATCCGGCGGCGGGTTCCTGCCGTGTAACCTGGCAGTTATCGCCGGCATTTTCTTCCTGTACCTGAAGGCCTAGCCCTATCGGCTGGAGGATGGCCCTTGCTTCTTTTATGCTTTTGCCCTCAAGGTCGGGATATACCAGCCCTTCCATGCCTTCGCTCAAAGTAACGTGCACGTTTGCATTATCAGACAATATGCTGCCAGCAGGCGGGTCCTGCGATATGACTATTCCGGAAGGATACCGGGCCGAAGGAGCCGAGCCGCTGGTCAGCTTGAGACCGCTGTTGGAAGTAAGATCCCCGGCTTCCCTGATCGTCAGCCCTATCAGGGAAGGCATCTGGGAATGACCCCTTGTCTTATTGACAACCAGTGTAATTACCGATGCGGGCTGGACATTCGTCCCCGCTGTCGGGCTTTGTTCCAGCACCTGCCTGAAAGGCGAACCCGGCTGTTCTTTCTCCTGGATCTTGACTACAAGGCCGATCCCTGCAAGTATCCGCTCAGCCTCGCCCTGCAGTGATTGGACCAGCCTGGGAACTTCCACCGGGGGCTCTCCTCCGAAGTAAAGATGAACGACCTGGCCTTTCCTCAATGTCAGGCCGGCGGGGGGGAATTGCGATATAACCTTGCTTTCCTTATTCAGGTTCCCGCTCACGGTTTTTTCGACATCCATCCGGAGGCCTTTCATTTCAAGGGCGGATTGGGCATCGGCAAAAGTCCTTCCGGTAAGATCCGGAATAACAATGTCCGGGTGGGCAAAAAAATAATACCCGGCCAGCGCCAGAAATATCACCGCCAGTAAGATAACAAAAGCCCTGCTGCTTTTTCCCTTCATAAAAACATCTCTAATCTGAATTTATAATTTTGCCTGTTTTTCCAGGAACAGACCGTATATGAAAACTATCAGGCCTGCGAAAATCGAGAAAAGCGACGGGACAAGCTCCCCGACAAGGAGCGCGGCCAGGATTCCCAGCGCGATAAAAACAAGGCCCATTATCTGGGCCAGCCCCCCGGCCCTGCGCTGGTACCCGACCCTTTTCTCTCTTTTTTCGGCACACGGCCCTGTCTTGCAATATATCTCGTCGTTTATTTCCTGGGCGCATTCCGGGCATAAAGCCCTGCCGCATTGAAGACATATCGCCGTGGCATCGGCATCCGGGTGCCTGTTACACTTCACTTCTTACCTCCTGATTGATATCAATCATTACAGAGATCCCACTAAACGTACAACCGAAGATGGTTATATTTCACCGAATACAACAATCCTGTGCTGACGGGGATTGTTTTCTGCATCACCCGGTAAACTCCTCCCCTTCGATTTCGAAGCCGGTGCCCTCAACCATCAATTTTAAAGACTCCTTCATCCGCTCCGAATGGGTGGCTTCCCAGTATATCTTCCCGCACGCCGGGCACTTCGAGAAATTTTTCTGTGTCGAATAAACATAAGGCGGTGCCTGCCCTTCCACATCTTCCCTGCTTACTGGCGCCGTCTCCACGTTGCATAAAATACAACGGCGAAAAGGCTTAAGTGGAAATTTTTCAGGAAGAGACATCAGCACCTGCCGTACCTGGTAAAACCAGTGATCGTCTTTTATAAAAATGCTTCCGACATCCGGCGGGATCTTGATTCCCGTATCCCTCGTCAGGAGAATGCGGTTCTCGCAAAGCGCTTTTTCGATTAAAAGATCATCGTCGATATCATTGAAATATTCGGCATCAAAGCCCATTATCCGGAGCCACCTTGCCAGCCTCCCCAGCATACAATCGACGATAAATGAAGGTTTTTCCATCGGTAAAGCCCTGCCGGATATTATTTGCGCGGGATCGAATCGGAAGGGAGCCTGTGATCTTTCACCAGCCTGTTCCTTATCCTGGAAACCACCTCGGTGTATTTGCTTTCTCCCATCATGACCCCCCTGTAGAAATCCGAAAGCGACGCATGGTCTTTCAATAATTTATAGGCGGCCGAAGGGAACGAGCCGATCAATGCGGCGATCCATCCCGCCGAGCGGAACTGAGGGAACATTTCGGCGGCAACGGCCCTGCTGTAATTGTCCCTGACAGGGCCGGGCAGATTTTCCGATGAAACGGAACCGGCGGCCAGCTCGCCGCTTCTCAGCGCATAAATTATGCCCTCCCCGAGGAACGGATCGACAAGGCCCGCCGCATCGCCCAGGAAAAGGACTCTCCCCTTTCCGAGCTTTCCCCCGAGGCGTTTTCTGACCGGGAGGGGATGGCCGTAATATTTTCCCGGCTTCATCCCTTTCAACGCCGGGTGTACCCGGAACATGTCGTCCATCGTTTCCTTGAGATTTATCCTGACGCCTTTTTTGAAAATTCCCAGTCCGACGGTAACGTAATCTTTCTTGGGGAAGATCCAGCCGTAAACGCCGTTCTTCGGGCCAAGGTTTATCCAGACGGCGTCGCCTTCCTGTGATTTTCCGGGGAATTCGCCTTCCGCCATGCATGTTATCGTCGGGTAAGATGTTATTGACCCGTGGCTGAATTCTCTTGCGGTGATGCCCGTCGCGCCGTCTGAGCCGAGGAGGAAGGCTGCCCTGTAAGTTTCCTCCGGGGTGTTGACTATCACGTAATCCCGGTGCTGCTGGATGCCGGTAACTTCCTGCCCGAAATAAATTTTTGCCCCGGCCTGCGCCGCATGGTCTGCAAGCATCTTGTCCAGCATCGGGCGCCTGAGCATGAAGGCTATCGGCTCGCCGGATTCGATGGGGAAGCGATCCCGGCAGTTAAAAGTAAAAACAAGCTTTTTAATGACAACTTCTATCAGCGGTTTGAGTTTGTCGGCTGGCAATACCTGGAGGAGCTTGGGCGAAAGCCCGCCGCCGCATGGCTTGTACCTTGGGAAAGCATGCTTTTCCAGGCCGACGGCAGGGACTCCGTTTTTTGCGAGGTTGTACAGCGCCCATGAACCCGCCGGGCCACAACCGGCAACGACTACCCGGGTCTCAATCAATTTCCTCAGTATCCTTTCTAAGATGCTGGCCGAGACGCTTCATTATGTTTTTGTGGTTCAAGCTTTCCCTGGCCATATCCCATAAAAGGCTTTTCATCCCGGGGACGGAAAGAACCTTGATTATAAGCCGCTGATGTGAATCGTAATCGGCGGTATTGTTTACGATATTCTTTAATTCGGAGGAATTGAGAAGGCTTACCAGCCTCTCAAGCTGGTCATCGTTGATGTCGCTGAAAATATCTCTGACCATCTTCCCCCAGAAAATTTCTTTTCCGAAATGTCTTTTCCACTTTTTTTCGTATCCTGCAAGGCGGGTCTTTGAAAAACCCTGCGGGCCGCCGGAATCGATAATCGTTTCGGCAAGCAGTGTGGCGCATTTCAAGCCGTAATAAAGCCCTCCGCCGGTGGTGCTCTTCACCTGCCCTGCGGCGTCTCCCACCGACAGTATATGGCCTTTTACGGTGCTGGGAGCATGTCCGAGGGGCATCCTGCGGGCCTGTGGCTCGGTAAGGATATCGATTATGCGCGGTTTCAAACGGGGATGCTCGAGGAGGTTTTCAAAACACTGCCTGGATCTCCCGCGTGAGATAACGCCTATTTTCGCGGTATGCTCATCTAAGCCGACGGCGTAAGCAAAAGAGCCGGGAGCGATATCTCGCCCTAAAAATATTTCGGCCCCGTTAAGGTCTTTGACCTCGGCTTCCACCTGGACGCTCCCCAGCGAATCGGGCGACCTGCCCAGTCCTGCCTGGTACGGCAGCTTCGAAAGCGCGCCCGTCGCAAGGACCGCTACCTTTGAACAGAACTTGATTTTTCTCTTGTTATCTTTTTGATTCGCCGTAACGGTAACGACTCCGGAGTCTTCGCTTATGTTTTTAGCGCATGTTTCGAGATGGAGCCTTGCGCCTGCCCCCTGTGCAAGCGTTGCAAGGTAAAGGTCCAGGGAAGGCCGGTCAAGCGCAAAAACTTCGATATGAGCAGGGAGCAAAAGCTCGATGCCGGACGGGGAATAAACCTTGAATTCCTTTATCCGGTTATGGATCAGAGACTCGGGAACGTCGAAATCCGTAAATAGATTTTTGCCGACAATGCCGGTACAATGATCGGGCTTGCCGATACGGTGATGCTCTTCCAGTATATCGACGGAAAGACCGGCGCGGGCTAACAGGTACGCTGTATAACAGCCGATCGGTCCCCCCCCGACAACCAATATATCAGTCACGGATCCTCCGAATAATAAACAAACACCTGTGAGAATGGTCTATAATATTTTTTCTCCCGACGGTTTTCTCCTGCAAGACTTGAATAAAATAAAAGGCAAAAAAATAATAATGAATTACACGGTTCCTACGTTCTTCATCTTCTGTTCGGCCCGGCTGTGTGCCTACTGCTTACCGGCAAGTTTTGCGGCGATCCCAAAGTTTCTGCAAAATATTCCCCTCTTGGGAGGGGGTACAACCCGGTAACATAGTTTACAAAACTGTCCGATACATCGTTTACACATTTGCTTTGACCCCTTCAGGTTCCTTCCACAGCAGCCTGATTATTTCATCCTCCACCTTCCTCGGCAGCCTCTTGTATTTTTTACCGTCTATCACCACCAGCGGCTTATCGCCATAATATGCCGCCAGCCGTTCCGGAGCTATTTCCGTTATTCCC
>JAMCWD010000028.1 GCA_023475345.1 Chloroflexota bacterium
GAGCGCCTGATAAAGCATCATGGAGTTTCCAGGGAGAAGTTTCCTCTATATCTGAAGGAGTTGGAATTTAGGTATAATCACCGGGAAGAGGATATCTTTCACCTGATGGCCAAAATGATCTGTAATTTTGGATCAAATGTTGGGTAATTACCAAAAATTATGATGGTGTAATTGATGAACTAACAGGTTGTATAAAATATAAAACTACTGGAAAGGCAAATCAAGAGATTATAAATGTAAAGAAAAAAGCAAAGAAACTGGCTTTTGAAGTGTTTAAAAACAAGAGAAATATTATGTTTTGGGACTGGTGGTTAGCTTATCCTTTTGATAGTTTTTTATTAAAGACTATTAAATTTTTCGCATTTGGATTTATACTTATCTTAATTGTTATTATTTTTTGTCATGGGATAGTTCAGAGCAATTCTGAAAAATTATTAAGCCCATCGCAAAAAGTTAATCTATATACCTTAACGCGTTTTCGCAAAAGTAGGAAGCCATGGGAATATTATATACCTGATATGTATAGATTTATAATTATTTTTCTACTTATTTTGATATTACTAATTCCAACAGCATCTAGAATAAAGATGAAAGATTTTGAATATGAAATATCTACACCTATGCCGGAGACAGGATTGACATTGAATTTGAATGATATTTTTGACAAACAATTAAAAGAAACTGTAAGTGAAGATATTAAAATATTACCTGAACTGGAAGAAAATAATTGACCGGGTTGGTTTTTATCCTGCTCAAGCAATCACCTAATATGAACCTATAACTTGTATCTCACCAGCAAAAGGATCAAGTTCCACCTTATAGAATCTCCACACCATGAAAAACTTCCATTTTTTAAACAACACTGACAACGCTTCGGGGCAGATCTAGACAAGGGAATAGGAGGAAACATGGCACTTATTAAGTGTCCTGATTGTAGTAAAGAGATTTCGGATCAGGCTCCCGCCTGCCCGAATTGTGGGAGGCCGAAGAATGCTTTTCCTGTGCCGGATCAAGTTCTGCAACGAGCCTTTGATTATAATAAATCCGGCGGGTCAAAAAGTAGAATATGGATTAAATGCCCTGCATGCGGCTACGAAGGGCCAAGAAAAAGGCTCAGTTTGGGACAAGCCTGGTTATTGTCTCTTGCGTTTCTGGCATTATTGGTTTTTTCTATATATGCAATGGTTTCAATAAATGCGTTTTTCGGACTTTTCTTACTCGTCATTGTTGTAATGGTCTTTAAATTAATTTCTGATAGATTTGATAAGAACCGTTGCCCAATGTGTGACAATAAGAAAACCCGGGTAATTTATGAGAAATGAAATTGCTATGAGGCTTCGGCTGCATGGGACAGGATGATGTTTTTTGCCGTTACATGCAGGAAAATGAATGGTTTTGTCTAAAAAAGATCTTGAAAAATTGAAGGAGGTGGCTCAAAATGGATCTGTCACCTATGACGGGAACCGGCAATCTGGCGATGGCCCAGAAAGTATCGAAGGGACTGGAATCTTTCGATTACAAGAAATACGAGGAAGAATCCGGCTCAGGCCCTTCCAATGTTAACTTCAAGAAAATGTACGGTAGCAATCCTGTGTTGTGCAGAGAACTGAAAGACACCAATGCGCTCCCGAAAGGGACGACCCAGAAGGTCGAAAAATACATGGATTCTGAAATGGATACGACCGGGTATGAAATCCTCAGTTCGAAGGCGCTTTACGGCCAGGGCGGAAGAGCGCTCGGCTATGCCATGGAACTGGATAACGGCGGAGTATGGTGGGGAATGGTCTTCACCGATACGCAGGGGAAGCCGAAGGCCCACTGGATCGAGTCATAGTAAGGGTTTCGATTCGTTAGATTTATAATGATATGGATCTAGATACCGGGCGGGCGGGGAAACCCCGCCCCTACGGGAAAATCTGGCTTTTTAGACAGCCTCGAAAGCGGGAGTAATGATTTGTTGTGCTCTCGCTTTTTTATTTTCTGCGATCTCTGCGGTTAATATATTTCTCCGTGCCTCTAGTATCTAGTCTCAAGTCTCTAGCTTTCAGCCCCAGTATTTCCGATCAAGGCTCCGGTACTGGACGGCTTCGGCAACATGGGACGGGCTGATGTTTTCTTCCCCCCCGAGATCCGCTATGGTGCGGGCCACTTTCATGATCCTGTCGTAAGCCCTGGCGGTCAGTCCCAGCGTGTTCACCGCCTGGTACAACAGGTCCTCCGCCGCTTTCGGGAGAATACAATATTCCTTGAGATGCTTCCCGGTCATCTGGGCGTTATTTTTTATCTTCAGCCCCTTGAAGCGTGCCGTCTGGCGCTCTCTTGCCGCCATCACCCGTTCCCGGATCTTTTCCGACTTTTCGCCGGGAGCCTTGTTTTTAAGCTCTTCCACCTTCAGGCGGGGGACTTCGATGTGAATATCGATCCTGTCAAGCAGCGGCCCCGAAACCCGTTTCACATATCTGCCTATCTGGTACGGCCCGCAGGTACACTCCCTGATGGGGTCGTTGTAGTATCCGCAAGGGCACGGGTTCATGCTGGCAACGAGTGTAAAGCGGGCGGGGTAGGTGAGGGTGAGCGCGGCGCGGCAGATGCTAACCCAGCCCGATTCCAGAGGCTCCCGGAGGACTTCCAGCACGTCTTTCCTGAATTCGGGAAGCTCGTCCAGGAACAGGACTCCCTGGTGGGCAAGGCTTACTTCGCCGGGGCGGGGGATGCTCCCGCCTCCTATCAACCCGGCAGGAGACGCAGTATGGTGGGGATTTCGAAACGGCCTCTTTTTTATCAAACTTCCCCGTTGGCGGAGAAGCCCCGCGACGCTGTAGATCCTGGTAACTTCAAGAGCTTCCTCACCGGAGAGAGGGGGGAGAATATTGGGGAGACGCCTTGCAAGCATTGTCTTGCCGGAGCCGGGAGGGCCGATCATTAAAATGTTATGGCCGCCTGCGGTGGCAACTTCCAGCGCCCGGCGGGCGTGATACTGGCCCTTGATGTCGGAATAATCAAGCTCGGTGTGGAGTTCGTATTCGGGCCGCTTTTCATCGACTTCTTCAGGGACGGCAGGGGGAGGGGATGTCCCTTCGAGGATTTCTATAACTTCCCGGAGCGAGCTTGCGCCGTAAACATTCAGCCCTTCCACGAGGCGGGCCTCCCGGAGGTTGGGGAGCGGGACCATGAAAGTTTTGACGCCGTTGTCCCGCGCCATCATCGCCATGGGCAGGATGCCGTTGATGGGACGGAGGTTGCCGTCAAGAGAAAGCTCGCCGACGGGCAGGACGCCTTCGAGAAGCTCCGGGGACACCTGGCCGGTAGCGGCAAGGATCCCGAGCGCCATTGGGAGATCGACCACCGGCCCTTCTTTCCTGAGGTCTGCGGGCGCGAGGTTTATGGTTATTCTCCTGTACGGGAATTCGTATCCCCCGTTTTTTATGGCGGAGCGAAGCCTTTCCCTGGATTCTGCAAGCGCGGCGTCCGGGAGTCCCACAAGGCTGAATGTGGGAAGCCCCGGCGAGATATCGACTTCTACTTCGACAGGTATCGCTTCAAGTCCCAGAACAGTACAACTCTTGACTTTAGCAAGCATATATCCTCCGCATAGTCATATTCTATTCGATTTCCACTTATCCTACCCGGCGCTTCAAACTGTTCGGGGATGGAATTTTTTGCAGGAAATTTTTGGGCTTTATGGAATAGTAATTACTTGTAAGTCAGAAATTAAAGGAGGGGCAGTCATGGATTGGAAGAGAGTCGTAGCGTTTGTCATTTTACTTGCGGCATGTATGGTATTTGCATTTATAGTGAGCGTTTCTTACATAAACAGCACTACTGGCGAAAACGTCGATGTCCCGTTATGGTGGACAGGCCAGCAGTTCTCAGGCAAGCTTACAGCGTTTGCTCCCGACCAGATAACATTGAAAGATGATATCGGCAATACGAAGACATTCATGATCGATGCCAATACGAAAATAGCTTTCAGAGGGGCGATGGGGTTCACCGAGGGCATGCCGCTGAAAGTAGTGTACAGGGGAGCTGAGGAAAAGCCGATTGCAAAATCTATAAGGCTCCTGAAGGAAACAGCGGCCGGACAGGAAGCCGTCGGGCAGCCCGTTCCGTCACCATCCCAGACCGGCGCAGTAGAAGAAGTCCAGGTGGAATCGGAAACTGTAGAAGTGGTTGCTCCCGATGAATCGAAAGGCGCGGTACAGGAAGCGGCTCCCAAGGCGGGAGAAAACACAGTGCCGGAGGAAGTCCAGACCCAGGAACAGGTTGATCAGAACGCCGAGAAGCCTGAAAACTCCAATGTTGAAGGTGAGAAGGAATCCCGCTAGGACGGTTATCGGATAGCAATTTAATGAAGGGGCGGTAAATTGCCGCTCCTTTTTATTTTACAGACCTGCTGCATTTCAATTTTCTGCGCATGGCGGGAGCACCCGGTAAGGAGGCAGAGCAGCACGAGGAAGATCATTTTTTTCATTTCTTGTTATCCTTAACCATTACAGGTCGGGACAATTTGATGATTTGCTCGAGGGAACCGGCCGCCGCCTTGAAATCGCCTTTCTTGATTGCTTCCGCCATCATCTTGTGCTGTTTTTCAAATTCCGAAGACAACGCGCGGTTGCCGGACATGTCTTTCCCTATCTCTTTCAGCGCGCTGAGAGTCATCCCGAACATAACGGTGTTATCTTCCAGGTCGCTCTTTATCATGCCGTGCCTTCGCTCGAGCCAGTATTTGACCAGTTCGATTTCTTTCATGGCGGAAGCCCTGTCGGGACGCGCCATTAGCATGTAAAAAGTGAACAGGTGATTTTCAAATGATAAAAGCGCATATTCGGATGTGCCTCTGGTTTTCCCGGGCATTTTCTCCAGGATCTTCTTTCCTTCATTCAGGAAAGGCTCCGCTTCCTGGATCCTTTCCGCCGAAAGCCTGAAACTCGCGAGGTCATTGAGATCCCTGACCACGCTCAGGCCGTCGTCCTCGTTGTACAGGCGGTCGATTTCCAGCGCTTTTTTGCATGCGGCTTCGGCTATGTCGTACCGGCCCATCTGCGAATATAACTCGCTCAGGTGGTTATAGTCGGCGGAGAGAGCCGAGTAATTTTCGATCACATTTTTCTTAAGGATGCCGATTGCTTTCAGATAATTTTTTTCGGCCTTGTCGTATTTGCCTGTTTCCCTGTAAATTGTTGCAAGCTGTTCGGCGACCATTGCAGTGTCCGAATTATCGCCGAGGGCCTTTTCGCGGATCTTGAGCGCCCGCTCATAGCATTCGGCGGCTTTGTCGTATTTCAGCCCTGACTGGTAAACCTGCCCCATCGTATAAATTGCGGTCGCAAGAGCGGGGTTATCCGGGCCGAGGATTTTTTTTCCTTCCGATACACCCTGTGCAAGCATGGCTGAAGCCTCGTCGAATTTGCCTTCCTGCTTCAATGTTTCGCCGAGAGAAAACATTACAAAAACTTTTTTTTCAGGAGATGCCGGATCCTTAAGAGCCATGCGGGCGAAGGATTCCGATTTTTCCAGGTCGCCTTCACGCCTGTATTGTTCTGACAGTTGGAGCATATCGCCGGTGCCGGTTTCCGGTATTGCCGCCTTCCTGGAAATAGGGGGATGCTTTTGCTCAAGGCGCATAAAGAAATTGGCACCCAGGATTAGACCCAGGAGGATGACGAAAATTATGAAAGTTTTATTCCTGAGCATGTTGAGATCCGCTTTTTTATTTTTCTACCTGGAGGGCGGCGAGCGTTATATCATCGTGTTGAGGTTGGTTACCTGCAAACTTGTTGATCTCCTTTGTAACTCTTTTCAATCTTTCCCTCAAATCCTCTTTCTTGTCGGGCTGGATTATCTTTATAAAGCCTTCCGTGCCCAGCTCATCCTGCGCGATACTTCTGCTTTCCGTAGCGCCGTCGGTGTACATGACAAAAAGATCTCCGGGCTTGAGCTGGAAAGTCTTTTCTTCAAAGGGATAGCCCGAGAACGCCCCGAGAGGCAGGCCGGTGGCTTTCAATTCAACGGGTGCCTGACCCTTACGGAACAGGAGGGCCGGGTTATGCCCCCCGGTTGCATATCTCATCATTTTTGTGCCGCTGTCGATAACGCACAGGAAGACGGTTACGAACATCTTGTCGCCGGTGCTTTTGATCAGGATCTCGTTTGCTTCTTCCAGTATTTTAGCAGGGTCCTTATGGTGCATGGTCAGCGTCCACAGGGTGCCTTTTGCAAGGGTGGCAAATATCCCGGCAGGCATCCCCTTGCCCGAAACATCGGCTATTAAAAATGCAAACCTGCCTTCGCCCAGCGGGATCAAATCGTAGAAATCCCCGCAAAGCTCATAAGAAGGGACGCTCAGCATTTCGACTTTTATCTTCCCTGCATGGTATGAGGGACGCGGCAGGAGGCTTCTCTGGAACCTGGACGAAAGCTCCAGTTCCTTGCTCACTCTTTCTTTCCGCTTTTTCTTCTCGTAAAGTACGGCGTTTTCAATGGCGAGCGCGGCATTACGCGAAAGCGGTCCCAGCATTTCAAGATCTTCCCTGGTAAATTTCTCATCGGGATTTTTCTTGTTCAGCACCTGGAGCGCGCCGACAACTTTGTCTTCCCATATCAGCGGGATACACAACATGCTCCTCGTGGTGAAGCCGGATTCTTTGTCAACCTGCTTGTAGAACCGGGGGTCGTCCCGGACATCTGTTATGACTTCGGGTTCCTTCGTAGTTACACAATTCCCTACAATGCCGTATTCCAGGGGCATCCTGTAGCCTTCGATGTAAACTCCTCTGGGCGATAGCGCATGGACACAAACTACTTCTTTCTGATTTTCATCCACGAGCCATAATGAACCGGCTTCCGCAGACAAAAGATCCACAAGCGAATGAAAAATGGTTTTAAGGACATCGTTATATGAAATGGAAGAAGAAAAGAGAGTGGACAACTCGAATAGCGTCCTGTAAGTATCCCTGCTGTTTTTCTTTTTATTCGTTTTTGTGCTCATTTGAATTTTACCGCCAGTGCAGCCATGTCTTCCGCCTGTGGACAGGTTCCCAGGTGGAGGAATATTTCTTTGCGCAGGTCTTCCGCTATCTGACGGGCAGGCAGGTCTTTCTTTCTTTTCAGGAAGCGGGCCAGCCTCGAAACCCCGAAAGGCTCTTCCCTGGGGCCGGACGCTCTGGATACACCCTCGGTGTATGCAAGGATGACGCCTTCGTTTTTGAGCTTGATTTTTTCCGGCGTATAATGCGCAGATGGAAATTCGCCGAGCGGTATCCCGTTATTCAGGAGAAAATCCAGCCTCCGCCCTTTTAATATAAGCGGCGGCGGCAGTCCGGCATTGATGTATTCCAGAGTATTTTTACCGGTGTCGATAAGCAAAAGGAGCGCTTTGACACCTGAAGTCCGCCCTCTTATTGTTTTCGGGAGGTACTTGTTGGTTATTTCGGCGATTTCTACAAGGCTGCTGCACGTCAGGGCAAGGCTTCTAATCATCGCCTGTGCTATGCCCATGAAAATAGCCGCGGAGAAAGTTCTTCCTCCGACCCTGCCCAGCGCAAGGAGGGAGCGGTTTTCTCCCAGCCTGATGCAGTCGTAGAATTCGGTGGTCAGGTCCCCTGCGGCCTGGATGAAAGCGCCTGCCTCAAGTTTCCCGGTATCGGGCAGGTTGCCGGGAAGTATGGCCACCTGGAGCTTGGATGCGAAATCAACTTCTTTAAGGAGCCTTCCGGAACTGCTCAACTCATCGTATAAGCGGGCGTTGTGTACTGCGAGGGACGCACTTTTTGCAAGCGCGCCCAGGGCGTCGGCGTCTTCCCTGTTGAAAGATTCCCTGCCGTATTTTTTATTGACAAGGCGTATTATCCCTATGGAACGGTCTTCGGCGACAAGCGGCGCAAGAAGCACGGATGATACGCTCCTGTTATTTATCATGTCTATCTTGCTTATGAAAAGTGGGGTACCTTCGGGGTTTTCCAGGAACAGCGGCTCTTTATATCTGAGACACCATCCCAGGGAGCCGGTATCCGCAGGGAGTATTACGCCGTCGAGCGAATGTCCCGAATCGGATTCGGAAAGCGCACAGGCAAGGCTGCCGCTCCTTTCGTCGTAAAGCCAGAGATACGATGCCTCCGCTTCAAAAAAAGCTTTCAACTCTTTGAGAATAGATCCAAGCACTTCTTCCAGCTTCAGGCTGGAATTAAAAAGAGTTCCCAGTTCGTAGATTTTTTCGTAGTCCAGCAAATCTCTTTCCGTTTCTATATCAGGCGGGCAGTGTGCGGTTGCCGCCTTCATTCTTTGCCTTTTCCAGCGCCGCTTCGGCCTTTTCGGCAAGTCCTTCCTTGTCATCGGCATCCGGCGGGTATGTGGATATGCCGGATGAAAGGGTGATGTTCACTTTTTCTTCGGGAGTCGGCGAGAATGTTCTCACCGCCGCGGCCATCCTGATCCTGTCCGCCGTCAGAAGTGCGCCGGATTTATCGCTCTGTACCATCAGGGCAAAAACATTATTCTCCAGCCTCGCGGCAACATCGGTTTCATTGGCATGGAGAAGGATCATCGATGCCACTTCCTTTGCAAGCCTGTCTCCGAAGTTCTTGCCGTATTTCTCTATAATGGTTTCGTTATGGTCTATCTCGATAAGGATCAATGAGAAACTGAATTTGAACCTGTCGGCCCGCTTGATCTCTTCGGAGAACCTTTCCTGGAAATAGGGGCTGTTGTATAATCCCGAAACCTCATCGACAAATCCCCTCGAAACCATTTTCTGGAAGAGGGTCGCATGGTGGAGGAGGCTTGCGACGAGGCTTGAGAAGAGCGTTACCATCTCCTCATCTTCGTCGTCGAAAGCGTTTGCCTCGGGCTGGCCCAGGTAAAGGACTCCCAGGCATTCGTCCTCATAAATTATCGGGGCTAACAGGGCGCTTTTTTCATAAGTCAAAAGCGTCGGGAGATCCTGCCCGTCTATCCTGATTGCTCCCTCGCTTATCGTCAGCATTTTCCTGGTATAGGCGACCCAGCCCGGCGCGCCCTCGCCGAGGCCCAGGTTGAAATTTCTGAAGTAATCGGAATAAGGGCTTGCCGCGACTTCTGCAAAAAGCTCCTTGCCGGCTTCGTTTTCTTCCATGAGGAAGAGCAGGCATGTCTGGACAGGCATGAGCTTTAAAAGCTCGTCAACAAGGTTTACGGATGTTTCTTCCAGGGTCAGGTTGTGTGCGAGGCTCTGGAACGCGCTCAATAACTTGTTATACCTGTCGGACAGCCTGGCGATCATATCCGAATCCGACTTGAGCTTTTCCGAAATCCTGGTTTCTTTATCCTGTACCATCTGTTGTGTTGCCTGGGACTGGAGCTTTGCCTCGTTAAGCTGCTTGGTTATGTCTTCAAGGGTTTCGTTCTTTTTCTGGATATCCGCCTGGAACTGGTTGACGGCATGCTGGCGCTTGTCAAGCTCGTTGAATACGTCTTTCAATTCCCTCTTGGTATTCTGGAGTTCCTCGAAAGCAAGGTTTTTCTCATCTATGATCCTGCGCAGGGAATTTTCGAAATCGCCCCCCTGGGAGACCGAGCTTGAAAACAGCCACAGGTATAAAAGCAGGCCGATGCCCTGGATTTTCAGCAGCTCCTGCAAAAGCGTCGATTGCTCGGGGTCTCTCAAATACTTGATGATATGCGATCCGAGGGCGGGGAGATAAAATGCGGATATGGCCACTATCATTAAGATCATTCCGTTGATGCCGAAAAAAAGCGCCGCTTCCAGGGCCGGAAGCCCCAGTGTCAGGAGCAGGAAGGGGAGGCCGAAAAAGTAGCTCAGCAAACAGCCGGTGCCTGCATCGGCAAGAAGCACGATGTATGCGCTGAACCTGTCGGAAGCCTTGTACGCGTAAACGGATGCCGCAAGGTGATAAAGCGCCACAACACCCATGAACATCTGGGGCTGCTGGGCGAGGAAAGAAGGAAGCTCGTTAAGGATGGGAACCTTCGGCGTCCCCATGAAATCGATCAGCGAAAACCCCAGCAGCAGGGCGAACCAGCGGTATCCAAGGAGGAATATTCGAAGACGACCTGAACCCTCAAACTCTCCTACATTCATGCAATAACCTTTCTTTCGGCGTAATTTTAAAATGAATAATTTCGGGTCATCCGCTTATAATCCTTTTTGTTATAGCCGGATTTTGTTTCTATTTCCAGCGGCATGAATTATTTTCGATATCCGGGCGTCGTTGGAAATAATTTTTCAGACTCGCAATACTTCAAAATCACGGGCCGTCATCCCGGCGGATCCGGTGGCTGCATATTTCCGATATCTTTGAGCTTTCAACGCTCCGGCGCCTGGATTTTTTCAAGCCATCTGGCAAAGGGAGAATAATACCTGCCGAGAAGCTCCGAAAGCCTGACAGCTTCCTTCCTGTGGTAATTGCACAGGATATGTTTTTCCAGCGCCAGGAAATCGCCTTCGTCGTTGAAAAGGTCTTTCAGCTTTTCAAGGTATCGTGTCATATCCGTTCCATGTTTGATATTGTTTTTCGAAAAGGCGGAAAGCGTTCTTTTAAATAAAGGGACGTCTTTGCCGGTGAGTATCTGGTAGATGATTGTTTTTCCGCGCCTTCTTTTTGCCCAGATAAAGAGTATGTCAAGCATTGCCGTAAGAGATTTTTTCTTGTCGGGCGAATCGAGCATGGGCAGAAGCTCGAGGATATCTCGTTTTCTCAAAACCAGGCGTTTACGCAGCTTGCCCGTGCCTTCGATTATGCCGGCTACGAAATCCGACCAGAATTTTGCCTGTACGATGCTGGGCACCGTCATCCAGTCGCCCAGGGGGGAGAAAATGGCCGCCAGCGGCCAGCTCAGGATGCTCCTGAAGAAATTGCCCCTGATAACACTGGGATCGAAGTTCCTCAGCCGGTTATGCGTTGCGATATAAGTTCCGTTTGCAAAAGCTATGAAGAAGAATTTTACGAATTCACGCAGCATGCTGGTCCCGCCGGATACGACAGGCCAGGCCAGGTCGAAAATGTGTTTTACAGTGCCTAATATAGGCACGGAGAAGCCTGTCCAGAAAAGAGACGAGGTGGCATTATCAATATTGATGTCTTTAAATTTCCATTCCCTGACATTAAGCCCGTTTGCCGCTACCATGTCCACGATCACATTTCTTGTGAACGTGATGCCGTACCATATACATGCATACATCCAGCCCACTGTCAGGTATGCCGGGACAAACCCTATCCCTGCCTTGATTATTCCTTTCAACGCAGGGTTGAGAAATCTCCACAACCGTACCGGGCCGATCTCCAGCTCTTCCTCTTCGTCTCCCACTTTGTTATCTATATGCTCGGTGCTTTTCCCCATCGAGACTATCGTATGCCTGCCGACGTCTTCTTCTACAGGCTTCCCTTCCGACAGGTACAACGCAGAAACAGGGAGAGGCAGAATATCATGCCTTTCTGTGTAATACCTGCGCATCGTTTTGGGGATTTTATATGATTCGATAAAACCCATCCCCGGGATCAGCGGGTTCCTTCCGGTGGATGCGCTGCCGATGGTCGGCTTTAAAGGATTTTTGCCGTAATGCGCGCAGGCTTCTTCCATAAGGCTTTCAGGGATATCGGTTATTTCGAGATCGTTGAGTGTATGCTTTAATTCTTTGATGTTTCCCGAATTGAGATTCGAAACGATATCGTTGAAGAGACGGATATCCGAAGGGTTCAGTTTGCCTCCGTCCCTCATGTTGAATGTTTCGACGCCGGTGATATAACGGTGATTTTTTATTAATGTATTGACGCCGTTTTTCATCCCGTGCTCCAGGGGGTGAACGTAAAATATATCGACGCCTGTTTCAATCAGTTCCGGCAGGATGTCCTCCTCCGTTGTGAATACGGAATCGTAATCTTTCAAATGCTTTTCGTTCAGGTATTTTTCTTCTATCAACTCCGATGAGAGGGATTGGTATTCTTTCCTGACATCGTTGTATTGAGAGTCGATGACATCATACTCCCACTGGCTTATTTCTTTTTGCCTGAGGCGGGTTTCGGCTCTTTCTTTCAAAGCTTTATGATAAAGGACCCTCTTGAGGAGCACGGGCTTGTACTTCCTGTATAGCAATTCGCTCAGGTGCATTCTTGCAACCTGGGTGTAATGTATAATATCGTCGAGATCGGCCCATTTCAGCGGTTGTAGTTGGAGCAGGTCATTGCCATCGTAGCCCTTGTTTATGCTCGTGAGGTGTTTTTCATTGAAAATGTGAAGGATAAGGTCAATCGTTTCCTTCCGTCTCTCGGTATTTTCGGTGAGGCCTTTCGTGAATTTTTTAAGGCTGGCGGAATGTTTTTCGAAGAAATCGAAAAAATCCGAAGAATTTTTACAGCCGGGTGGAAAAAACATGTAATGACGGCGTTTGCCCTTCTGTCCCGTGTTGAATTCCACTACAACGTTCACTTTGATCCCTATTATATCGCCGGCGGAATATGCCTCGTCGATGACCTGCCTGTCCTCGATGTCATAGTAAGCGATGGTTATTTCGGACATGCCTTTTATAAATGCGTCGAGCAAAAGCTGGGTAGGGGTTTTTCTGCCAGTGGAAAGGCTGTCGTGGACGTGCCAGTCCCATCCCATTTTCATGTCTTTCAATACCGGGCTTGTTTCAGGAACTTCTATAAGGCCCATTTCTTTCAGGAGTGTTCTTATCACGGCGTCTTCGCCGAAGGACGCGTTGGAGAAATCGTTTAAGAGCTCAAGCTGACGCCTGATCTCATCGGCGCTTTTAACGGCTTCTTTCATCAGCGCCACCTGGACCCTGGCCGTGTTGAGGGGCATCCTTACAGTCTTGGCATGAAGAGACTGGTCGGCAAGGTATTTTAATGCGTTCAGTCTTTCCCGTGAACGGCCCGAATCGAGGGCATGAAGTATTTTGATATAAGCTTCTGCAATTGATATCCGCCTCTTGTAAAGGTCCCTTGCGAACCCGCCGGGATGAGACGGGGCATGGATAGATATATCATCTGCTTCGTAAATTTTACGGTTCAGCAAATGGGCCAGGTTCCGTGTCTGGTCGCTGAAACACAGGTAGTCTATGTATTTTATTGCTTTTCCGTGCAGTTTCATTACAACAATTTTCCTTGAGAAGTTTAGAGATAAATTTTAGATCAATGAATGACAATAGTCAAATAAAAACAAAACATAAACCGCGGTTTATAATTCAAAAAAAAGGAGGCCCGTTTCAAAGGGCCTCCCGGATTTTTATATCGCCTTTACGACGATGTCTGCAATGACGTTGGCCGCCTCGTCACAGCGGTCTGCGGCGTTGCTTATATGCCTGTAGATTTCTCTTTTCTTTAGGATGAACCTGATATCTTCATTTTCGAACAGTTCAAGGATCGCCTTGCGGTATATCCTTTCAATGTCGTTTTCGATTTGTTTTGCGCGGAGGGCATGCTCGCCTGCAACGTGAGGATTGCGTTCGATCCGTTCGATAGCGGTTAATATCTCTTTTGTGCCTTTGACAAGCTTGTCGGTCATCTCGATGAGGTACTGGTCGGGCCCGACTTTAAAGAGCATCATCTCGTCAACTGTTGATGTGCCGTAATCGATAATATCGTCGATGTTGCGGGAAAGCGCGAATATATCCTCCCTGTCTATCGGGGTTGAAAAGCTCCTCAGCAGTTCGTCGATGAGGATGCGGCGGAGTTCGTCGGCCTGGCTTTCTATTTTATCCACCTGGTGGCCGGTCGCCTCGTCCCCATTGTTCATGTATTCCCTCAGCTTTTCCATGCCTTCCAGGGTTTTGTTGGCCTGGTTATTCAAAAGGTCATAAAAATTCACCGAGCTTTTGCGGAATAGTTTCTTGAGATCCATAATTCGGTTAAGCCCCTTTCACGAATAATGATATTATATAATAAGCCAGCCACGACATGGCCGCGGCGGCCGGAACGGTTACTACCCATGTTATCAGGATATTCTTTGCCGTTTCCCATTTCACGGCGGTGGGACGTTCGGCTGCGCCTACTCCCATTACGGAGGAGCTGAGCACGTGTGTTGTGCTTACAGGGCCGCCGAGCAAGGCGGCTCCCAGAATTACGCCGGCTGAAACAGTCTGGGCCGTGAAGCCGTGAACCACTTTCATTTTGAATATTCCCCTGCCGACCGTTTTAATAATCCTCCAGCCGCCCGAAGCTATGCCCGCGGAAATACATGCGGCACATGCCGCCATAACCCATAAGGGAACTTGAAAGGTTTTCAAAAAGCCCATCGTTACAAGGGACATTGTTATAATGCCCATGGTCTTCTGAGCGTCGTTCGTCCCGTGGCTCAATGCAAGGCCCACGGCAGAAAGTATCTGGAGCACCTTGAGCACGATATTAAATTTCGGCGTGGCTCTGTGAGTAAGCTTGTGCATTAATTTCATAAATATAAATCCCAGGAAAAATCCTAGAATAGGCGATATCATAAGGGCCAGAAACACTTTATATATACCTGCAAGTTTAATTACATCCCATCCTGCCGCTACCGTAATGGAACCTACCAGCCCGCCCATCAGCGCATGCGATGAACTTGACGGTATCCCGAAATACCAGGTTATCAGGTTCCAGGCTATAGCCCCTATCAGGGCGGCTATAATAACCCATGCGGTGATTAGTGTAGGATCTACTATGTCTTTTCCGATTGTCTTTGCGACGCTTGTGCCGAAGAGGAAAGGGCCTAAGAATTCAGCCGAAGCGGCGATGGACAGCGCCCATATAGGAGAAAGCACCCTTGTCGAGATCATCACCGCGACGATATTGGCGCTGTCATGAAAACCGTTAACAAAGTCAAATATCAAAGATATAACGACTACCGCTATTGCCAGATAAAGGACAGATTCCATATTATTTTCTAAACCTCACCTGTTTATAACAAAATATTTTTATTCAAAAAAGATTTTATAAGTTTGACGAAATTCTCAGTTATCCTTCTTCGGGATTTTTTCTGCCATAAGAACTCAATAATAAATTATGAAACTGAGCCTGTAACGAAACCCGATAGGCCGGGAGGAAGAGGCCGGTTATTTGACGAGCAATATCGGGTCTTTGCATGTATGAACGATGAAATTGCTTACCGAGCCGAGGAGCAGGCCCTTTAGCTCCCCCAGACCCCGGCTGCCGACTACTACCAGGTCGGGCTTTATTTCATCGGCTATACCGCATATTACAGGCCCGGGATGGCCGATTTCCATCCGCGGTGTTATTTTGACGCCGGAATCCTTGTATTTTTCCACCAGCTTATCGAGTATATCGTTACCCTGGTCCTCGAGCGCCTTCTCAACCTGCTCGGGCATGAGCTGGGGGGTTATCATCGAAGGGTTATATGCGAGCATGTTTATGATCGGAAGGGGTGCTACACTGACCATGACGATCTCCCCGCCGCACATTTTTGCAAGTCCGACGGCATAATCAAGCGCTTTTTCGGATTGTTTCGAGCCGTCAACCCCGATAAGGATCTTATTTAACATTGGAATCCCTCCCCAAAATCATGTGTGTTTAATATTTCCTTCGACAGCGATACAACGCGTCCCTTCTAAAGGCATTGATGAGGCTGAAGGATTTTTTTTGCGCATTGAGAAACATCCGGGAGCCCCTTTACGGGGCAAATATTTATCTCCGGCAAGGAGGAACAGAAGTGAGACTTTTCGAGTTCGAAGCAAAAAAATTGATTAAAGATGAAGGCATCCCGGTGCCGGAAGGGCGCATGGCTGAAGATGTCTCCGGCGTGAAGAAAATATTTTCAGAATTGGGCGGCGCCCCTGTGGTTATAAAATCCCAGATACTGGCGGGCGCCAGGGGTAAAAGCGGCGGGATAACTTTTGCCGGTACCGCCGAACAGGCGGAGGAAGAGGCCGGGAGGCTCCTGGGCTCGAAGATACGGGAATTTCCTGTTAAAAATGTTCTGATTGAAGAGAAGGTAAAGATCGCAGAGGAGTTCTATCTCGGTGTAACCATCGACAGGATGAGATACAAGATCGTTCTTATCGCATGCGCGGAAGGCGGGGTGGAGATTGAGGAAGTCGCAAAATCCAGCCCCGAAAAGATCAAGAAACTTGCGTTCGATGCGAACGAAGATTTTTACCCGCATCACGGCCTTGTAATTGCCAGGAGGCTGGGCCTTTCGGGCGATAAGATGAAAGAGTTCGGGAAAATAGCTTCGAAGCTTTTCAAGGCTTTCAAGAAATACGATGCGAAGCTGCTTGAGATAAACCCGCTTGTTTATACGGACGACGGCAGGTGGGTGGCGGTGGACACGAGGATGAGCATAGACGAGGACGCCCTTTTCCGCCAGAAAACTCTGGTCGAACTGGGGGTGGAAGGGAGGCACGAGGAAGGCGAGCTTACACCGCGCGAGTTGGAAGCACGGGAAGCAGGCATCCCTTACCTCGATCTCGACGGCAATATCGGGATGTTCCCAGGCGGGGCCGGGATGGGCATAGCCTCGATTGACCTCATCACAGATCTCGGCGGCAGTCCTGCAAACTTCATGGACTCCGGAGGAGGCCCGACCCCCGAAAGGCTTGCCAGGATGTTGAAGCTGCTTGTCGATAACCCGAAAGTGGACGTCATCTTCGGCGCTCGTTTCGGCGGAGTTTCCCGCTGTGACGTGTTCGCCGAGGGCGTGATAATGTACCTTAAAGATGAAAAGCCCGAAAAGCCCATGATCATGAGGATGACAGGGAACATGTGGAAAGAGGGCCTGGAGATGTTCGAAAAGGCAAAGGCCGAATCGCCTGGGCTTTTTGAAAAAATAAAAATTTACGGGATAGAAACTCCGATAGAAGACGTGGCAAAGGAAGCAGTAGAAGCCGCTGACGAGATCTCAGCCGGGAAGGGAGTTGTGAGATAATGTCGATTTTGATAGATGAAAAAAGCAGGGTGGTAGTCCAGGGGATCACTGGAGGCGCGGGCGTTTTTCATACGAAGAAGATGCTGGAATACGGCACTAAGGTCGTGGCAGGGACATCGCCCGGCAAAGGCGGCCATGAAATCGAAGGCGTGTCCGTATATGACACGATCGAAGAATGCGTCAAAGAACAGGGAGCGGATGTTTCGGTAATGTTCATACCTCCCCGTTTCGTACTCGACGGCGCAATAGAAGCCATCGAAGCAGGCATAAGGCTGCTGGTCGTTATACCTGAAATGATCCCGGTTCACGATATGCTCAAGATCCGACTTGCTGCGGTTAAGAAGGGTTGTACCGTCATCGGGGGCAATACGGCAGGGCTTATAAGCCCCGGCAAATGCAACGTGGGCATAATGCCTGAGATAACTTTCAAGCAGGGCAGGATAGGGATCGTGTCGCGCTCGGGGTCTTTGAATTATTATGTTGCGGATACTCTGACGAAAAGCGGCCTGGGCGAAACCACCTGTGTCGGCCTTGGCGGAGACCCGATCCTCGGCAGCACCTTCTCGGATATTTTGCCGATGTTCGAAAACGATCCTCAGACTGAGGGCGTCGTTATAGTCGGTGAAATCGGCGGGGTGTATGAGGAAGAGGCTGCAGGCGCAATAAAGAAGATGAAAAAGCCCGTAGTGTTTTTCGTCGCGGGCAGGAACGCGCCGAAAGGGAAGAGGATGGGCCACGCAGGGGCGATAGTTGAAGGCGACATGGGAACCGCCGACAGCAAAATCCGGGCGATGAAAGAAGCCGGGGCGGGCATCGCCTATAAATTTTCCGAGATCCCGGGGCTGTTCGGATCCAAAGTCGGCACAGGGAGGTAAATCAGATGGCTGAAAAATGGAAAACTTCTATCACTTACATCGAGCCGAATAAAATATTACTGCGTGGTTACAGGGTCGATGAGCTTATGGGGAAGATAACTTTCCCCGAGGCCGTATATCTTGCGCTCCGGGGAGAATTGCCGTCAGAGGGAGAAGGCAAAGTTATAGATGCAATCCTCGTGTCGTCCGTAGATCACGGGATAACTGCTCCATCGACTCTTGTCGCCAGGACGCTTGCTACGACGGGTGTCCCGCTGACAACAGCACTGGCAGGCGGCGTAAGTGCCGTCAACAGGTTCCACGGCGGGGCCATAGAGGGTTGTATGAGATATTTATACGATGCCGCAAAGGAGATGGACGGTGGCAAGAGCGCAACCGAGGCCGCGGCGGATCTTTTGGAACGGCTTAAAAAGGACGGTGTAAGGATGCCGGGCTTCGGCCACCGCGTCCACACATGTGACCCACGGTCGGTAAAATTATTTCAAATTGCAGAAGAGGCGGGCGTCAAAGGCAAATTCACAGACCTTGCGGGGGCGGTTGAGGCACAGCTTGAAATCGGTCTCGGCAAGAAACTGCCCATAAATGTTGACGGCGCAATAGCCGTCGTCCTGTGCGAGATGGGCTTCCCTCCTGAAACCGGCAACGCTTTTTTTGCAATGAGCAGGATTGTCGGCATGACGGCACATTATTTCGAGGAGATTTCAAGGTATAAGCCGATGCGCAGGATCGACCAGGAAAACTGGGAATACGACGGCCCGCAGGAGAGAAAACCCGGTGGCAGGTAAAGGATTTTTTCAACAATAAATGAACATGTTCCCCGAAACTCCCTTTACAACGGGGGGCTTATATTAAGCGGAGGAAGTAAGCATGAGCCGTCAGGAACTTGTAAAGATGATACCGGAGTTCAACCTGATCAAGGATGAGGATTTACGCGGTAAAGCCGTAACGGTATTCGAGGAGGCGATGGAAGAGGGCGGCTGGACGGTTACAGACCTGGAAGACATACCTTTCACGCTTCTCCTGGAAGGCTGCGACATAAGCCTCATCGCGCACACCAGGGCCATAGCGAAGATAAGCAATTATGCGGCGGATCTTTTCGAGGAGTTATATCCCGGCCGTCTCAAGCTCAACAGGGATTATTTGATCGCAGGCGCGATTTTGCATGATGTGGGGAAGCTTGTCGAGTACAGAAAAGAAGGCGGAAAAGTTATCAAAAGTCAGAACGGGATTCTCCACAGGCACCCGTTCACCGGCGCCGCTATTGCAAGGGAAGCCGGGCTTCCTTCGGAA
>JAMCWD010000003.1 GCA_023475345.1 Chloroflexota bacterium
GGGAATAACGGAAATAGCTCCGGAACGGCTGGCGGCATATTATGGCGATAAGCCGCTGGTGGTGATAGACGGTAAAAAATACAAGAGGCTGCCGAGGAAGGTGGAGGATGAAATAATCAGGCTGCTGCGGAAGGAACCTGAAGGGGTCAAAGCAAATGTGTAAACGATGTATCGGACAGTTTTGTAAACTATGTTACCGGGTTGTACCCACCCCTCCGGGGAGGGGAATAGCTTCATACCCGACTTTTTAGACAGCCGCGAAGGCGGGAATCCACGCCTTCCACGTTATGACTTTATTATTTACCCCCGATTAAAAATTTTAAAATTTCAGATGCCCAGGGTCTCCCTGCCGGATTCCAGGAGCCAGGATGTCTCTTCTTCCGAGGCGGATTCCGCATAAATTCTTATCATCGGCTCGGTGCCCGAGATCCTGAACAGTATCCAGTTACCGTTTTCCAGGAAGAACTTGTAGCCGTCAAGTGTCGAGATTTCTTTTACCCTGATCCCTGCGAACTCCATGGGGGGAGAAGCCGAAAGTTTCGATACTGCTTTTTCCTTGACGCCGGGTTCTGTGAGCACGGTATCTATTCTCCTTGTGTAATGCGGCCCCACGAGCGCGAACAGGTCGTCCATAAGTTTTGCAAGAGGCTTCTTTCTCACGGACATGAATTCCAGCAAATACAACGCGGAGAGGATGCCGTCCCGCTCCGGTATGTGACCTTTGAATCCTATGCCGCCGCTTTCCTCGCCGCCTATCAAAACATCTTTCGTCAGCATCTCCCGGCATGTATGCTTGAATCCCACCGGCGTTATTATAAGCGGGAGATCATATTTTTCCGCGAGCTTATCGATCATCCCGGTGGTGGATACGGATTTGACGATTGTGCCTTTAAGGCCCTTGTTTTCAACCATGTGGACAAGGAGGAGCGAAAATATGTCGTGGGATGACAGGAACCTGCCTGTGGAATCGACCGCGCCGATGCGGTCCCCGTCCCCGTCGAACGCGAACCCCGCATCTGCCTTGATCTCTTTGACGATATCTATAAGAGGCTGGACGTGGGGCGGTATAGGTTCCGGGTGATCGCCCCCAAAGCCCGGATTTATGCCGTTTCTGATCTCCAGGATATTACAGCATATATCTTTGCAGCCTTCGAATAAGCCGGGAAAATATTTCCGTGCCGCACCAAACATAGGGTCCGCAACAAGCGTGAAGCCCGATTGGGCGATCAATTCAATATCGGCCAGTTCTTTGAGCCGGTCAAGATAATGCCTGCTGAAATCGTAAGTTTTTACGGGAGCTTTTTCTTCGGTGAGTATCGCAAGGCCCGAATCTATTACAAGGTCAACTTCTTTCTGGAGCAATTCCATGATTTCGGGGAGTCCGGAGGAGCCGTATTCGGCTTTGAATTTGAACCCACACCACCTGGCAGGGTTATGGCTGGCGGTTATCATGATGCCGCCCGCCGCTTTCATATTCCTTACCGCAAGCGACAGGGCGGGGGTGGAGACACAGGAGTCGGAAAGCGTTACCGGTATCCCGTTTGCGGATAATATTTTTGCGGTGAGCCGTGCAAATTCATCGGCCCGCAGCCGCGTGTCGTAGCCGATTAAAATTCCGGATCCGGGCGGCTGGAATGTTG
Source organism: Chloroflexota bacterium (assembly GCA_023475345.1). GTDB lineage: Bacteria > Vulcanimicrobiota > JAMCWD01 > JAMCWD01 > JAMCWD01 > JAMCWD01. The sequence continues at coordinate 1,641 of JAMCWD010000003.1, forward strand.
TAGTTAACTGACTTTCCGTTTTCGTCGAGTAGATGTCGAGCTTTTCGCGCTCCGGGGAGTGGATGTAGTTTGCCGTGCCCTGCGCCGCAACCGATACGGTTTCGTCGTTATAGTCGCTGCCGATGACGGCCCGCCAGCCGTCGGTTCCGAATTTTATTTTCATCTTCAGTCCCCCGGTTTTTTCATATTCTCTTCTATTTGCATTTTTTATTCCCTGTCAGGTTCAAGCATGGATCTTCAGGCGGGCATCTTCCGGGTTCGATAAAAAAACCCGGCAGGAACAAAACCCCGCCGCGCAAGGATTCATCAGGCCGGGGCCTTTATCAATGTTAAAACCGGCCGGTGATTTTGAATCTTATTTTTTCTTTAATGTTTCTAAAAGTTTCAGGTTATATTCAATTAGAAAATTGTCGCCGTTTTTCCGGGCTAAAGAAACCGATTTGTTCAGGGCATCGACAGCTTCTTTTTTTCTCCCCAGGGCAATCAATATCTCTCCCCTGGTACTCCAGGCCATTGCAAAATCGGGATCTATCCCGATTGCCTTATCACAATATTTTAAGGCTTCCCCCGGCTTGCCCAGTTGGAACAGCGTGAACGCTTTATTATTCCACGCCTCTTTGAACGAGGGAGCCAGTGCGAGCGCCTTATCGTAGCATTCGACGGCTTCAAGGTACTTCCCGTTCTGGCTCAGGTAGTATCCTTTATTTAACCAGGCTGTCGGCGAATCCGGTTTTGATGACATTATTGCTTTTGCCATTTCAGCGGCGCTGTTGTTCGCTTCCTGTTCCTTTCCCAGTTTTCTCAACGCTTCGGTCTTGATTTTCCAGGCTTCTGAGTGCCCGGGATTTAAGGATATTGCTTTATTAAGGAATTTGACGGCTTCTTCGTTTCTTCCCTTCATGTACAACATGTATCCCTTGTTGTACCAGGCGTATGAATATTCAGGGGCTTCGGCGATGGCTTTATCGAGCAGTTTTAATGCTTCATCACCTTTTCCTTCCTGCCAGAGCATGGCCGCCTTATTGCTTAAATTTTGGGCCTTTTCATACTTGTTCTTGTTCGGCATTTTAGCGCCATTATCAATATATTGAAACTTTTTTAAGAAATCTATTGCGAATTCGGAATTCGGATGATTTGCCATATATTTTTTTACTTCCACGATAATTTTTTTATCCAGTTCAGTATCGGAAAATTCCATGTAATATTTTGAGGCATTGGAATTAAGCTCTGCGTAAGCACGGATCATTAAAAATGGGGCAGGCGAATCCGGCGAATTTTTTTTAGCTACTTCATCTATGAATTCTAACATCTGCCGTTTAGAGCCGTACCAGTTGGGCGAAAGATAAACGAGCTTTTCGGAATGAGCGTAATAGCTGTCAGGGTCTATGGCCGTTGCATTCCTGAACCATTTTTCCATTTGATCCCTTTCCCATCCCAGCCCCCGCGCGACAACCTCCAGGTAAATTGCCGGGTATGGGTCGTCATGGGTCATACCGTATGCTTTTTCCAGGTCGGCCGCAGCAAGTTTCAATCTTTCATGGAAAAGTTTCCACCCTTCTTCGGTAACGGTGTATCCCCAGCCGCCGCCGCGGGCATCCCATGCGGAATTAATATAATAAGAGCCTCTTGCGGTGAAGGGGATATGAGAGCCGGGAGAATGCTCACGCCATTCATTCAGCAATATCAACGGGTCGGGGACGTTACTGTAAACTTCCGTATAAGCGTCGATCAATTTTTTCTCGTTTTTCCTTTTGTCTTTCAGGAGGCCAGTTATTTTTTGCTCGATCTCTTCGAATTTTTTCTCTACGAGGAACATGTTCCATTCGTTAGGCTTGTATTGTATTGGCTCACCTGATTTTTTGTTGCTGGCAAGACTTTTTCCACTGCCAGCAAAGTTTTTTTCGCTGGAACCTGCAGGGACTTTCACATCGCCTGCGGGCTTTGAAGTAACGATTTTAATGCTTGAACAACCGAAGCCGCTCAGACAAAAAATCAAAAAGAAAGTAATGACCGGTATCTTTAAAAATTTCATGATCCATCCCCCCTTACAAATCATAACTTCTGCTAAATTCCGGTTCATCCTGTACGGCACATTGAATTGAATTAAGATAATTACCTGATTATTAAAAACCGGGTTCGATATAACGAGCGCGGAGTCACAGGGTTTCATACAAATTAAAAAAGCCGGGCATTGTCCCCGGCTTTTTGCGGTAAATAAAGACTTACTTCTTTTTGTCTCCCTTTTTTTTGCCGCCGCCGCAGCCACAACCTCCACACATATCGGAAACCTCCTTTACTGGATTTATCATGAAAATTATATCAAATATGCGGTCTGTCCGCAATCGTTCCGATGGATGATGTGGCCCCGAGAGGAAATTTCAGACACTCCGGAAGGAGCCTGTTTTTTGAGACGGCCTCCGTGGTTGTTTATATAAACAGTTAAGTAGTATAATAGAAAAGAATTCAGGTTTCGGTATTTTATGCTGAAAACCGGAGGCAAGCCGGTGTTTTATGGCGCATGTCGTTTCCGGATTCTTATACAGGAAAAAGAAATGCCGCCAAGAATATTTTCGATTAACAATAAAGGAGGCTTGAAACGACCGGGTATATCAACCGGTCTATTAATGCAGGTATGGATCTTGAAAATTTACTGGAAAATTTAAAATCACGCGATTATTTAATCAGGCGCGATACGGCAAAGGCCATCGGAGAAATAGGGATTGAGGAAGCTGCGGGGGCATTGATTTATGCTTTGAAGGACAGGGAATCGTGCGTGCGCGAAGCGGCGGCGAGGTCTCTGGGGAAGCTTGGCAAAGAAAATGCCGTTAAGCCTCTTACAAGGCTTTTGAAAGATAAGGACTGGCATGTCCGGCGCGTTACCGCCGAATCGCTCGGCCATCTGAAATATCACCAGGCTGAAAAGCCGCTTATTCACGCCCTCCATGATGAAGAACTTTATGTGCGGGAGGCTGCCGCCAGGGCATTGGGGCGCCTGGGCGGCAAACTTTCTTTCGAGCCCCTGGTGAAGGCGCTGAGAAAAGAGGAAATGATCAGCTTCTCCTCGATTTTCAAGTCGTTCAGCCGTTCCAAGAACGGGCTTGATATCGATATGACATCGAAGGTGATTTGTGCTGCGGCTGAGGCTCTTGGAAATTTAAAAATAACCGAGGCTTTGCCCTATCTCATTAAAGCCCTGCAGGACAGCGCTCCGGATGTCAGGGCTGCTTCGGCGCGCGCCATGGGGAAATTGAAAGACAAGAGGGCCATCGAACCCTTGATAAGTATTTTTAAAGATGAAAATAAAGATGTAGTTGAAGCGGTATCCGATGGACTTGTCGAGCTTGCGCCCGATTCGCTGAAACATTTAATCAAGGCCCTTGGCGATTCTTCATGGAAAGTTCGCCGTGCCGCCGCAATATCCCTGGGAAGAACCGGCGATATAAAGGCTGTCGAGCCTTTAATCCAGACATTGTCGGATGACGATTCCGACGTCCGGGATACTGCAGCCTATGCGCTGGCCATGGTAGGCGCCCCTGCCGTAGGCCCGCTGACAAGGGCTATGGAAGGTTCGGATAACGCCGTTTGCAGCATCGCGGCCGAAATACTGGGACAGCTTGGCGATACTCTTGCCGTTGACGCCCTGATTAGAGCCCTTGGCAATGATGACTGGCGCGTACGCCTTGCTTCCGTTGAAGCGCTCGGAAACCTGGGAGACGATTCCGCAGTCCAGCCTTTGATCCGGACATTGAAAGATGAAAAAAGCGATGTGCGCCGTCCCGCGGCTGTTGCGCTGGGTCTTTTGAGAAACCCAATGGCCGTAGAACCTTTAATAAATGCGTTGAATGACCAGGACCCCAATATAAGACAGGCCACCGTCCATTCCCTGGTAGTCATCGGGGTACCTTCGGTAAAACCTCTGATCCGCGAGCTTAAGAACCAGGACTGGCATGTCCGCAGGCTGGCTGCCGAGTGCCTGGGACAGATCGGTGACAGTATCGCGGTAGAACCTCTGCTTGAATTGATGAGCGACCCGATGCTCCATGTCCGGCACGCTGCAAAAAAAGCCCTTGAACAACTGGGCAAAGGGGATATTATTAAAGAATCGGTCGATGTGCTGAAAGAAGACAGCGAATTGATGAAAAAACTTCAATCGCTCGAACATAAGCAGTCCGTGGAAAAGTATATGCGGGCTTTAAGAGATCCCGATCCCCAGGTCATCCAGAAAGCCGCCGAGGAATTGGGAAAGCTCGGCAACCCGCGCGCTACCGTGCCGCTCGTACGCGCACTCGGAAGCGAAAGCTGGAAAATACAACAGTCTGCGGCATATTCAATCTGCCAGTTGCTCGATAAATATGACCTGGACCCGCTGTTTTATGTCCAGAAGGATCATAGCGCCCTGGGGCGGCCGTCGGCAGCCGACGAGCTTATGCGTATAGATACCGTTCCCGCGGAACCCCTGTTCCAGGGGTTGTCTGACAACGATTTCCATATGAGGAGAGCGTGCGCTTATGCCCTGGGAAGCATAGGCGACAGGCGTGCGGTTGAGCCTTTGATACACATGTTAAAAGACCGTAAGCCCGAGGTCAGGAGCGCCGCGCTTCAGGCGCTGGGCAAATTGAAAGACAAGCAGTCTGTCGAACCCGTTATCCCTATGCTTATCGACGACGATGAAATTGTTAAGAAGGCCGCCGCCGAAGCTCTTCTAAAAATGGGAGAAGGCGTGCTTGTCCATGCTATTCTGGGTACCTTGAGCGGTGATGAAGATGCCAGGGATAAGCTTGTTTCTCTGGAGGACACCCGCGTTTCCGGGCTTTTGATAAATGCGCTGGGAGAAGAAGATCCCAATATCCGCAGGATGTCCGCCTCGGTTCTTGAGAAGTGGGGAGAAGGGGAACTCGTCGGGGCGGTAATGGGGACTCTCGAAGGCGATGAGGCCGCAAGGGAAAAGCTTATTTCTCTCAATGATCCAAGGGCCGTGGATATACTCGTAAGCGCGATGGAGGATGAAAATCCCGCTGTAAGAAGCTCCATAGCGAGATCCCTCGGAGACATGGGGGACAGGCGTGCGACCCCCGCGCTTATCGCAAGGCTTAACGATAACGAGCCGGAAGTTCGGGAAATCCTGGTAAAAGCATTGATGAAGCTTGGAGATACCGAGGCCGTGGAACCTCTAATAAAGGTCCTCAGTGAGGATAAAAGTTCCGGGGTGCGGCTTGCGGCGGTTGAGGCCCTGAGGAGCCTCGGCGATTCCAGAGCCGTGGACTCATTGATGAGAGCAATGAACGACTCGGACTTTAAAGTCGGCATTGCGGCGGCAAAAGCTATCGGCAGGTGGAAGATAAGCGGTTCCGGCGGGAACAGGTAAGGGCGCATTTGAAAGCATTTTACTGTTTTTATTTTCCCCTGAATAATGCCGGGTTTTCAATCCATCTCAGGTTTTTCTCAGAAAGCGGGAATGGCAGAAGGGATCCTTAAAAGCGACGCGCCCGATGCCGCCTGCGATACTATAAAATTCGGCTCGATGGAAAATTCTTTCACATAATTTTCGGTCAGTCGTTTTTTGAATTTTTCTATGCCTTCGTTTTTAACAATGCTGACGGTACAACCGCCGAAACCAGCCCCGGTAAGCCTGGAGCCGCAGCATTCCTCGACTCCCCATGCGGCTCTGACAAGGCAGTCCAACTCCGGGCAGCTCACTTCGAAATCGTCGCGGAGCGAAATATGAGACAGCTTCATAAGCTCGCCGAAGAATTCGAGGTCGTTGTTTTCAAGAGCCTCGGCCCCGTCAAGCGCGCGCTGGTTTTCATAGATGACATGCCTGCAGCGTTTTCTGATCGGATCGGGGATGGTATGCTCCACTTCCTCCCACATCCCGGGCAGGACATCGCGGAGCGCGGTTATTGTAGGGAATTGCTTTTTCAAGAGATTGAGGCCCTCTTCGCATTCCAGCCGTCTCCTGTTATATTCGCTTCCGGTAAGTTTCCTTCTTATGTTCGAATCACATATAACGATTGAAATCTCGCCCCGTCTGGGCATAGGGACAAGCATTGCGTTCAGTGTCCTGCAATCGATAAGGAGTGCGTGGTTATCCCATCCCATCATCGATATGAACTGGTCCATTATGCCGCAATTCACCCCGACAAAATTATTTTCGGCCTTCTGGGCCAGGAGGGCAAGTGACCTGTCCGAAATATCCGAAAGGTTGAAAAGCCTGCGGAACAGGCATGCGGCGGCCACTTCCATAGCCGCAGACGATGAAAGGCCGGAACCTATGGGGATATCGCCCCATACCAGCATCTCACAACCGCCCGGGTTATATCCTGATTTTATCAACTCGTCCGCGACGCCTGCTATATAATTGCTCCAGCTTTTATCTTTCGAAGGCCTGATATCCGTAAGGGGTACGGTTACACTCTCGTCAAAATTCATGGAATAAATGCGAAGCTCCGGCGCGCTTATCGGGGAAGCCACGATCCTTATTTCTTTTTCAATCGCCGCCGGGAATACAAAGCCCATGTTATAGTCGGTATGTTCGCCGATAAGGTTCACGCGGCCCGGCGCCCTGACGCCCATAATAGGCGGCCGGTCAAATTTTTCTATAAAGGCTTTAATCAGGGGTAATGTTTTATCTAAAGCGTTCACTTCATTTCCCTTTCTTCAAGATGTCTGAAATGTCGATATCTCTGAGTTCCGCGGCTTTTTCCTCGGGCAGTGTATCGTTGATGAATGTGCCCGCCCCGCTCTCACAACCGGCCAGGTATTTCAATTTTTCAGGAGTCCGGTAAGGCGGGTAAAATTCTATATGGAAGTGATAAAAGGGATATTCCCGCCCGTCCGTCGGACGCTGGTGCATGACCATCATGTAAGGGAGGCTGAAGTTCCACAGCCTGTCGTACTTAACGAGCTGGACTTTGAGGGCGCATGCAAGATCCCAATATTCTTCGTCGGTCATTTCAGTAAGAGATCCCAGGTGGCGGCGGGAAGTGATATGGACTTCGTAGGGATACCTGGCATAAAACGGGATGCCGATATAAAACGAACCGTTTTCCCAGACCGACCTGAGGCCGTCACTGCGCTCTTCTTTAAGTATTTTGCAGAAGAGGCACTCATTATGCTTCTTATGGTATTTGCGGGCCGAGCTTAATTCCTCCGCCGGGATCGGCGGGATATAAGAGAACGCATATATCTGGCCATGGGGATGGGGCAGAGTTACGCCGATTACTTCGCCTTTGTTTTCAAAAATGAAAACGTATTTAATCTCTTTTCTGTTTCCGAGTTCCCTGAACCTGTCCGCCCATATAAGGACAAGGCGGTAGATTTCATCTATCGAGCGGTCGGCAAGCGAGCCTTCGTGGACGGGGGAATAAAGAACCACTTCACAGATGCCTTTCGAAGGCTCGACCTTCAGGAGGTCGTCGTTTTTGACCGACGGTTCCGGGGGGAAACGCTTGAAGGAAGGGAAGCGGTTTTCAAAACATACGATTTCATAATTCTCCGCAGGCACCTCGGTCGGGAAGCGGCCCGGCAGGGTGGGGCAGAGAGGACAGTGGTCCTTCGGCGGGAGGAAAGTCCTGTCCTGGCGGTGAGTGGCGGTAACGACCCAGCGGGAAAGAACCGGGTTCCATCTCAACTCAGACACGGTGTTTTCTCCCCGGCGCTTTCTTTGATCCGGAAATAGACTTCCCGCCCTCCACGTCTTTTTTCCGCGAAGCCGGGACAGGCTCGAAGTTATAAAAGATCAGGTAGCGGCCGTCGTCTTTTTCGCTCTCTTTTTTTATTATTTTATATGTTGTATGGTTTTCGGATTTCATTTCGCCCATTCTTTCGGCTTCCTGGACACGCAGTAAAAAATGATGCCGATAAGAAGTATCAATAGCCCCCACCACAGGTTGAGGTTGAAGTTTATGCCGTATCGGTTCAGGTCATTTACCAGAGCCTCCGGGAGAGCGTATTTGCCGAACTGGGTGAGGAGGCCTGTAAATGAAATTATCACGCCGTATATCAACAGCATAAGCCCGATGAAGTAGCGGATGTCCATGAAGCCCTCGGACTCGGCTGCATGTGTTTCATCCATCTGCTTTATCCGATCACGGATCTCCTTTGTATGGGTATCGCTCATGATTTCCTCCTTAATGACTTTACTTTAGAAGAAGATGATGTTGAGGATTATTAATATAATCGACGCGATTATCGCCAGGATTACCGGGTTGTTGTGCCATGCGACTTTTTCCTTTACAGTTTTCGCGCCGAAGCCCCAGCAGAGGCCGCTCAATTCCTCGTCAGTACGCTTTTGCGTTATGAAGCTGACCAGTATTGTAACTCCGAAGCATGCGCACCATGCCCACCATGCGCGCCAGAAATTTGCGCCCATAGCCTTGAAATCTATGGAGAGAATCCCCAGCTTATGCAGGATATCACCCTCGACGCCAAGCCCCATGCTGCTGCCGACATACATCAGGATCGCAGCGCCGATGCCTGCAACAAGCCCCCAGAAGCCGCCCCATGGGGTCGCCCTCTTCCAGAACATCCCAAGGAGGAATGTTGCGAACAGAGGGGCGTTCACGAAAGAGAAGATCAACTGCATATAATCCATTATGGTTGCAAAACCCATCACGATATATGCCGTGAAGATGCTGATGATCACCCCGCCGATTGTTGCGGCGCGGCCCATCCAGACATAATGCTTATCGCTTGCTTTTTTGTTGATGTAGGCCTGGTAAATATCGTAAGTCCAGACAGTGGTAAACGCGGTAACGTTGCCCGCCATCCCCGACATGAAGCCCGCAAGGAGAGCCGTTATCCCCAGCCCTATCAATCCCGGCGGGTAGAATTTCTGCATCAGGAGCGGGAGCGCCATGTTATAGGAATTAACCTGGTTGGCTTCCGGCGAAAGCGGCGGGAGCAGTACGATCGCCAGCAAGCCCGGCGTTACAACAAGCAACGGGATCGCCATCTTGAAGAAGCTTGCATAAATGGGAGCCCGCTGGGAGCTTGCCAGACTGTTCGCCGAAAATGCCCGCTGAATGACGAGGAAGTCGGTACACCAGTATCCGAATGATAGTACGAAACCAAGTCCCAGCGCGGTCCCCAGCCAGGTGATATCCATCGAGTTGTTGGTTGTTGCAAGAGGCCCCCAGGCATGGAGGAACCCGGACGCCCACTTCTGGACATGGGGCAGGGTGCTGTTGTTGATCCCGTTGACCACGCCGTCCCAGCCGCCCACCGCTCTCAAGCCCAGTATGGGAAGGGGCAGAAGCCCCAGCCAGATCAGGAAGAACTGGATGACTTCGTTGAATATGGAAGATGTCAGCCCTCCCAGGACTACATAAACCAGGACTACCGCCGCTGAGAGTATGATGCTCATGTGAAGGTTCCAGCCCAGGAGCAGTTGGAAGATGATCGCCATCGAATACAGGCTTATACCGCTCATCAGAACGGTCATTATGGCAAAGGAAACCGCGTTCAAGCCCCTCGTGGCTTCGTTGAAGCGGAGGCTCAGATATTCCGGCACAGACCTGACCCTGGAGCCGTAATAAAACGGCATCATGAAAATAGCCAGGAAGAGCATTGCCGGAATAGCGCCTATCCAGTAGAAGTGGACGGTCTGGATCCCGTGCTGGTAAGAGTTGGCGGCCATGCCCAGCAGTTCCAGCGCCCCCAGGTTCGCCCCCAGGAAAGCAAGACCCGCAACCCAGCCAGGCATGCTCCTGCCCGATAGGAAGAAATCTTTCCCGGTCGTCGTATATCGCTTCAGAAGAAAGCCTATCCCAAGGACAAAGACAAAATAGATAAAAATAATAAGGTAATCTACAAAATGAGCTTTAAATAAAACCTGCTCCGCCATTGCCGCCTCCTATGGGTTGTATTAAATGCTATAACCCGGAATTCGGTTTTGAAATAAAAAACCCTCCCCCTACAAGGAACACCAACTGTAAAGGTGAATAAGAACAGCCGGGAACAATGTATTTTTCGCCGCGGAAAATTCCGTGGTTTCGATGCCGGAGGTTTGAATGAGAATATTGAAAGTTTCGGTAATCCTGTGCTTTATATTGATGCTGGCGGGTTCGATTGTTTTTTCGGCTCCTTCCGAAGTTACGGGGACTTTCAAACTGTATTATCCGAGTGATTTAAAAGTAAACCAGGTCCACCAGCGCGCTGTTAACGGGGCTGTTTTAAAAGCTCTTTATTCGGCTTTGCCGGGCGCCGGCAAAAACGACAATTCCATCAAGCTTTCGATTAAGAAAAAAACCGGCAAATATTATCTTGATTACGATATAGTCGGCGTTGACATTCAATATGTTCCGGGGAGGGGGAGGTCATATACCGCAAAAGTCAGTGTAATTCCCGATTACGTTGAGCTGGACAAGCTGGTCAAAAAAAACGGGGCTGCAAAAGCCGTTAATTTTTCGCCTGTGCTATACGTGGTACAGAAAGGCAGGTTCCTGAACAGTTGGAGCATCTCGCCCGCCCAGGATATGATTCTGAAGGAAGTGAAAAATTACAAGCTTACGATACTTTCGCCCGAAACTATGGAACCGCCGTTCAGCGCAGGCGAGGCAGCCGAACTGCTTGTCAAAACCAGGCCCGACAGGCGCATGATATCCCGCATCCCGGATGGAGGGATACTGGTGGGGCAGGTGGTTTTCAACCCCTTCGAATTCCGGCCAGAAGATGAAAAGGATCTTTACCGGCCCGCTTCGATGAAGCTGATATTGTTCAACAATAAAGGCGAGGCGTCCGAAACATTCAATGTAAAAGAAGGCGGCCTGGGAGAAGACCCCGATTCTGCAAATAACGACGTTCTGGAAAAGCTGTCGGTAAAAGCCGCTGAAACTCTTGCAGAAAGTCCCGGCAGGCAGCCCAAAAATCCTGCGAAGCATTATCTTCTGCTCGTTGACGAAGTTAAATCGAGATCTCAGATCGAGCCTGTCATATCCAGGCTCAAGGCGCATAATGGGATTGAAGATGCGAAACTGATTTATTACTGGGGGGGCAAGGTGCTTGCGTTCATAGATATTAAGACCACCCTGAGCGCCGACCAGGTTGCAGGGATCCTTGTGTCTATAAAATCCCCCAGCTTGAGGCTCCTGGAGCATAACGGCAATTTCTTATATTTTCTCAAAGAATCCTGATTTAAATGAAGCTTTCCCCCGAAGCAAGATCGCGGTTATGGGACCTGTCCCTGGTTTACTGCGCGGTGGTATGGGGATCTACTTTTTTCCTTACAAGACAGGCTTTAAGCGATGTCCATCCCGTAACTCTGGTGGCATACAGGTTCATCCTGGCAGGGCTCCTTTCCCTGCCGGTGGCCCTGTTTTTCAGGATGAAGCTTTTAGAAAACATCAGGGACGGCCTCCTGCTGGGTTCCATCCTCTGGATATTATATTTCTCACAGACGGTCGGGCTCAAATATACCACCGCCGGCAACTCCGGGTTCATTACAGGCCTGTTCGTCCTGTTCGTCCCGCTTTTCAACTGGTTCCTATGGAAAAGGAAGCCGAGCGCATCACAGGTAATCGCCGTAATCGTCGCGCTTTCCGGCCTGTGGCTTTTGACAGGCGGCGTTAAGGGAGCAAACGCGGGCGATATCATAACCCTTTTTTCCGCGGTAACCTACGCCCTCCATGTCCTGCTGACCGATAAAATAGTCCGCAAAGGCGTCAATATCTTAACCCTGTCAATACAACAGTTCCTGCTGGTAGGGCTGGTTTCTTTCGTTGTTATCGGGATATTCAACATCCCGCTCCGGGTAAGCAGCGTCTTTGCAGCGGGGGTTATCCTGTACCTGACGATTTTCCCGACGCTTTCGGCGTTTTTCCTCCAGTGTTTCGCGCAACGGCTGGTAAACCCCATCAAGGTGTCGCTGATATTCACGCTTGAGCCTGTGTTCGCGGCGGTTTTCGCATGGACCATAGGGGGAGAAAAAATGATCCCGGCATCGGCGGTAGGGGGCGGACTGATTGTCGCCGCCATGATAATCTCGGAATTGCCGGGGCTTAAATTGAGGCTTAACAATAATAAAAATGCGAACGGGACAGGCGTCTAAATGCAGTGCCGGGTGAAATGTGAAACACCGTTGTATTAACGACTGTCTGCCGGGAAGGAATATCCGCCTGGAAAAAGAAATTTGATTTCTCATACAGGCAGTAGGCAAGTGGATATGGAAGAAAAAAATAAGATTGACATGAAGCGCCTGCTTCTTTTTTTTGTAGTCCTGGCCGCGGGCTGGGGCCTGATAGTTATGTTTTACTCTTTCCTTGCAGGGGGGAGCCTTTTTTCGATCATGAACGGCGGCGGCGTCCCGCGCTGGCTTGCTGTATCATACCTGCTGACTCTTTATGTCTTCGTCGTTTTAACGATAATATATTTCTGGACGAGAGTTTTTCATATCCCGTTTCGGGCGCTGGGTCTGGGGGGCGGAATAAAATCCGTAAAGCTGTTTTCCGGGGGCGTTTGTCTGGGCCTCTTTATTTCTATAATATACGGGATGGCGCTGTTTATGGCTTCGGGAAAAGCGGAAGCGGGCTTCGGCGAAAATTTTGGCATGTTCCTTTTTTTGAACATCCTTTCCGCGCTTGGCATTGCTTTCGGAGAAGAGCTTCTCTTCCGGGGTTTTTTCCTGGGCGTTTTCAGCAGGCGGTGGGGCCTGACGGGAGGCGTTCTGGCAAGCAGCTTCCTTTTCGCGCTTGCCCACATTTTCAGTCCCGGCGCCGTTGTAAATAAGATCATCCTGTTTACGGGCCTCGTTATTCTCGGGAGCCTCCTCTGTATTGCATTTATCAGGACGGGAATATTGTGGCTTTCCGTGGGAATACACTCGATGCTCATACTGGGGAGCATAGTCGAATCGAAGGCGGATCTCAGGGCCGGGCTTCCGGCGATGTTGTGGGGGGGGAACTGGAACCACCTGTCGGGGATAATGGGACTGGCGGCAATCTTGCTGCTTTTAGTCCTGGTGCTGATTTTTTTCAGAAAAAACAACCCGGCATAAGAGGGGCCGTAATAACCGCCGATTATTCTCCTTTCGGGTAATTCATTCTCTTAATATTTATACTTATACCCGGGGATTTTCACGGGAGAATATCTTTTTTCCAGGGTTCCGTCCCCTATCTGGCCGTTATCGTTACTCCCCCATTCCCAGAGCGAGCCGTCTTTTGTAATTGCAAGGCCGTGATGTCCCCCGGCGGCTATTGACATAACGTCTTTCATTTCGGTTTTTATGGGCCTGTTATTTAGAAGGATATTTTTGCCGATACCCAGTTCCCCGTTCCTGTTCATGCCCCAGCTCCAGACAACACCGTCTTTCTTGAGCGCCAGGGTGAATTCGTAGCCTCCCGCCATATTGACGACCCCGCTTATGGGAAGTTTTACAGGAAGGTCGACATTTTCGTAATCAAAGCCTTTTCCGCCCAGACAGTTGCCTATCTGTCCCGCACAATTCATCCCCCATGTCCAGAAAGAACCGTCTTCTAGAAGCGCAAGGCCGTGATGCCCGCCGCTTCTTAATAAAACGACGTTTTTCAACGGTATCCGGACAGGATGAGATTCATTGTCTTTTTTTCCCGAAGCAAGCTCCCCGTGGTCTCCTTCTCCCCATGACCATGCGGTTTCGTCACTGCGGAGGACATAACAATGGCCGTAACCTGCCGAGATCGAGATAGCGTTCCTGATCCCTTTTACCATGATGGGGGTATTCCTGTTAACGTTAGCGCCGTCTCCGAGCTGGCCGAATTCGTTGGCGCCCCATGTCCAGACCGTCCCGTCTTTTTTCAATGCAATACAATGGTTTCCGCCGGCTGAAACGGCGGTGATGCCGGACAGGCCGGTTACCATTACCGGGAGGGAGCTATCGACATAAGTGCCGTTTCCAAGCTGGCCCTGTTCATTTTTCCCCCATGTCCAGACCGTCCCGTCTTTTTTCAGCGCCATGCTGTGATAAGAACCCGCCGAAACCTGCCTGACGCCGGTTAAGCCTTTAACCCTGACCATCCGGCTCCTGTGCTCCATAGTGCCGTCGCCCACCTGTCCGTGCAAATTATTGCCCCATGCGCCGACGGTGCCGTCTTTCATCAGAAGGAGCGTATGCCAGATCCCGCCCGCCATCGGGGGATTGATACAGGGTGTCAAAGAGGTATGTTTTAAATTTTTCCGGAACATCGGCCAGGGCGAATCGGCAAGTTTCCCGTCCCCGTATATGGCATGAAGTTTGCCGTCAAGAGATCCGATATAAACAGTTCCATCCGGGCCTATCGAAGGCGACGACCATATATCTTTGCCCGTTGTATATTTCCATTTAAGCGTGCCGCCGGGGTTTACCGCATAAATGTTGTGGTCGTCCGAACCTATGTAAACCGTCCCGTCGGAACATAATGCCGGGGAGCTTCTTATATCGTTGGCCGAGGCGTATTTCCATTTAAAAGTCCCGTCGGGGTTCAGTGCGTAGAGGTGCCCGTCGTTCGATCCCACATAAACCGAGCCGTCCGTCCCGACAACCGGCGACGAGTAAACATACCGTTTGGTAATGTAATACCATTTTACCGAGCCGTTATCAGGATCAAGGGCGTAAAGATTGAAATCGTTCGAGCCGATATAAACCGTACCGTCAGGGCCTATCGCGGGATTTCCGTCTATGCGGCATGTGGAAACATAATTCCACTTAAGCTTCCCGTCAGGGTGGAGCGCAAATATCATATCGTAAGCTTTGCCTGAATATATTGTCCCGTCAGACCCTACCGAAGGGGGCGAATATACGCCGAACCCGGCAAAATATCTCCACTTGAAAGTGCCGTCCGGGTTCAATGCATAGAGATGCTTGTCGTTAGAGCCGAAATAAACCGTACCGTCATGCCCGAGCGCCGCCGAAGAATGGATATATCCGCCGGTCTTATATTTCCATTTCATCGCGCCGTCGGGGTTCAGGGCATAAACATTGTTGTCCCACGAGCCGAAATAGATAGTGCCGTTATCGTCTATAGCAGGCGAAGATGTAACCATCCCGCCGGTTTTGAACGCCCACTTTTTACTCCCGTCAGGGTTCAGGGCGTAAAGGTTCTGATCGCACGAGCCGAAGTAGATAGTGCCGTTATCGTCTATCGCGGCAGATGAGTACCTGATTTCGCCCCCTGTTTTGAAGCTCCATTTTTCGACGGCGAAGTTTATGCCGTTGGAAGTACCGTTCGGGGCAGTAACCGATACGGGGCCGGTCGTTGCATGTCCGGGGACGACGGCGTCGATGCGGTCATCGCTTACTACATCGAATCTTGCTTTAATCCCGTTGAATTTGACTTCTGCAGCCCCTATCAATTTCTTGCCGGTTATTACCACCGTATCCCCGCCTCTGCCGCAGGGGGAACTCAGGGATTTTATGACAGGAGGCCCTGAAACCGGGGTTACTGTGAAACCGGCTTTATTTGACGGGCCTTCGGGAGAAGTGATTACAACAGGCCCGGTAGAAGCGTGGGCAGGGATTTCGGCCCTGATGTTGTTGTTGTCCAGCACGGCAAAACGGGCATTTACGCCGTTGAACACGGCCGCTTTCACGGTATAAAAATTGTTTCCCGCTATAAGAACTTCATCGCCCGGTCCGGCAGAAGACGGGGTTATCGATGTTATTTCAGGCGGGGCCGAAACGACTGTGAACATCATTCCGTTTGAATCACCCGGGCCGGAAGATACCTTTACAGTCCCTGTCGATGCGGTTTCCGGCACGGCCGCCTTTATAACGCCGTCACCGAGTATTTCGAATTTCGCTTCTTTACCGTTGAAAGTTACTTTTCCGGCTCCTGTAAAATTAACACCCTTAATGAGCACGGCGGCTTTCCGGCTCCCGCCTTCCGGCTCGATGGATATTATCGCCGGGGTTCTCACAACCCGGAAATCGAAGCCGTTTGAAGATCCCGCAGGTGTAATAACCATAACCTGCCCCGAAGTTGGGCCGGGAGGCACTATGGCTTCTATCTCGGAGTCGCTTATTATATTGAAATGCGTATTGACACCGCCGAACTCGACGGAATCCGTCCCTGTAAAATTGTTCCCTGAAATGACAACGGTATCTCCCGGATCGGCGCCGGGCGGCTCGACTGTGCTTATGGCCGGAGGCTGAGATGCGTTGACCGTGAAACCGGCTCCGTTGGAAGACCCCCTCAGCGAGCCGATTATAACCTGCCCCGAAGATGCGCCGGGCGGGACTTCCGCGGCTATCAGCAGGTCGTCGAGAACTTGAAATTTTGCAGGAGTCTTATTGAACGAAACTCTGCCCGCTCCTTTGAAATGGCTCCCTTTTATCGTAACTTCGGTACCCGGAGAACCTTCCACGGGATCCATCGCTGTGATTGACGGGCGTAGGGATATTGTAAAGGCCAGATTTTTGGATGAACCGGTCAGAGTAACAGGCTCTTCAGGGGCATAGAGCATGTGGAGGCTCTGGTCGCCTTCATAAGCACTGTTGGGTATAGTAACGGATACCGGGCCGTTCGATGCTCCTTCGGGGATAACTGCTTTTATCTTGTTGTCGTTGATGACTTCGAAGTTTGCCTTTATATCGTTATAAAAAGTAACTTTCGAGGCGCCGGAAAAATTGTCGCCGATAATTTCAATCTCGTCTCCGGGAATTCCCGAACCGGGAACGAAAGCTCTTATAAAAGGCGTGGGAGCGGAAAACATGCTGAAATCGCCGCCCCCGTCGGGGAGGATTTTCAAAACGGCTCCAGTTTCAGGATCTCTGCCGTAACCCTGGGCCGTAACCCCGGCAAGCGCTTCTTTCAAATTCTGGTTTTTGTCCGCCATGTAATTGAAAAGAAGGCATTCCGACCAACTGGCTTCTTTCGGATGAACCGGCCTGTCCCAGCCTCCGAAAGCATACGCCCCTTTGCCTGTAAATGCTTTTTCCAGTGTATCGTTTGCGGCGCTTCCGGATGCCGATATAAAAACCAGGCTCGATGGAAAAACTACAGAACTGGCGCTGATGAAACCGGGGGAGAGACCGATGTATGTCCCGGGACACCCGCGTATCCTCACCCTGACCAGGTTCCCTGACAGAAAATCGCTTGAATACGGGAGGGACGATCCATAAGTCGATTTCTGGCCGGAAACAAGAATGATATCCCCGCCGCCGGATAAAGCGGCGACGGTATCTATATAAACAAGGCTGTAGTTATCGAGTTTCTTGAAGTTTTCAAGGGAAACGTTTTGATCGTAATATTGACTGTTGGATTTGAAATCTACGGCGAAATCCGCCTGCTCCAGGCCGGACCTTATCGTGTCCAGCTTCCAGTCCGCCCAGGGACCGAAGCGCCATGCAAAAGGAGATAACATAACGGCCTTTTTGCCGGAAGAACCGTAGTTCGATGACGACCTGTTCGAAAAATCCTTTCCGGCCAGGAGCCTTTTCATATCTTCTCTGTCTTTTGCCGTCGGCCCGCCGGGAGAGGACGGCAGCCGGGCCAGGAATATTTCCTGGACGCCGTTTTTATAAATAGTCCAGACGCCTGATTCATCCGGGAGAATGCTACAATCCTTAACGACGCCGGTACGGGATTTGAGCAGTTTTACCATATCGCCCATTCCCGCCGCGATGTTCCCGTTTGATTTTATGAAGGATTCTTCAAACGCGGCGACGCCTTCATCGCCGGCGGCCTCCATGACTTTGAAGGCCTTTCCATCAGGGGGCTTGGTAGCCGCATCGGAACAGCCTCCGAAAAGGAGCTGTGAAATCATAACCGGCAAAATCAAAAGCATGCATAAAAATCTGCTTTTTATACTGGAAGTTATTTTCATGTTCAATTCCGCCTTAATAAGTGAAAACTAAAATATAACTATTTTAATTTGAGTTTTCAATTCCTTCAATTCCTCCAATTTTTTCATTTCCCTGTCCGTCTTCCCCGATAGAAGAAAGAAATGAACAGGGTGATGTAATTCATGACCCGCATAATACTTCCTTAGTTGTATTTACCGATTGTCTTATAGAATATGCCGTGGCTTTTTGAAAGCTGTGAAAAATTCGGGCTGCATTCCGTCAAAGAGAGAGTAACGGGGAGGGTGCGGGAATGACGAATTTCCTGTTTTCCTGTTCTATTCAGGAATGAGGCTCTGTCATTTTTTTCTTATATATATTGCAGTGTAGAATCGCAAACTTCAGCCAGAAAAAGTGTTGCCTTTGTCCTGACAACAAGTGTTATCTATCGAGACTAGAAACTAGAGACTGGAGTCTAGATCGCCGAACCGGTTTTTTTCGCCCTCTGCAAATCTGTGCAATTTAATGCCCTTAATCAACCCGGAGGCTCGTTGCCAGGTAATTGAACGCCTACCCCTTTTCCGCCTGCTGGTAATACTCTTCCCACTTCCTGTTAAGCTCCATGATCTCCGAGCGGACCCTGTCGTGGCGTTCCCCGGCGTCTTTCTGCTTTTCAAGATCCAGATACAACGATGTATCCGCCAGTTCTTCTTCGATAACTTTCAATTCGAACTCTTTATCTTCGATCATCTCTTCGATTTCATGCATAAGCTTTTTATAATCGGGGCCTTTGGGTGGGGCGGCTTTCTTATGCTTCTGCTGTTTCTGTTTCCGCTTTTTTTTCTCCGGCACGGGCGCGGCCTTCGGGGCGGCTTTGCGTTCCTTCTTCTTTTTCTCGAAATATTCCGAATAATTGCCGAGATACTGGGAGATGCTTTCCCCGTCAAGCTCGAAAACTTTGTTAACGGTACGGTCGAGGAAGTAACGGTCATGGGAGATCATGACCACCGTGCCATCGAATTTTTCGACAGCCTCTGCAAGGACTTCTCTGGACGATATATCCAAGTGGTTCGTCGGCTCGTCCAGCAATAAAAGGTTCACAGGCTTCAGTGTAAGCAGGGCAAGGGCGACGCGGGATTTTTCGCCTCCGCTCAATTTCCCGATCTTCTTCAGCGCGGCGTCCCCGGTGATAAGGAAACTCCCCAGGCGGGTCCTTATCGCCTCGATGGAGATCCCCGATTTCAGCGAGCGGTAAATCTCATCGACCGGGGTATTTTCCATGTTCATGGTCTCGGACTGGAGTTGGGAGAAATAACTCGTCCTGGCCCACGAATCAAGCTCGAACCTGCCCCCGTCGTAAATTTCAACCCCTGCGAATATCTTCAAAAGGGTGCTCTTGCCCACCCCGTTCGGGCCGACCAGCGCCACCCTGTCGCCGCGTTCAAGCTTGAACTCGCCTTTGAAATTTATAGTCCTGCCGGGATAATCTTTCCTGAGGTTCTTGAAATATAAGACGTCGCGGCGGCTCCCTTCCTCCAGGTTGAAGGAAAAATTAATGGATTTAAGATCAGGCGAGGGTGCTTCGATTTTTTCCATCTTTTCAAGCATCTTCTCCCTGCTCTTCACCGCGCTTGCCTTGGTGGCCTTGGCCCTGAACCTGTCGATGAACTTTTGATTCTTCTCGAGGAACTTCTGCCTGTCGTCGTAGTGTCTTTTCTGTACCTCGATCCTGCCCGATTTCTGCTCCAGGTAAGACGAGTAATTGCCTGTGAAAAGATTCAACCTGGAATTTTCCATCTCGCCTATCCTGCCTGTCAGCCTGTCCAGGAAATACCTGTCATGCGATACTACTATCATTGCGCCTTTGTGCCCGGAGAGGAAGCTTTCGAGCCATTCGAGAGACGGGATATCGAGGTGGTTGGTCGGCTCGTCAAGGAGCAGTACGGAGGGATACCTGAGCAGTATTTTCGCAAGCGCAATCCTCGTCTGCCAGCCGCCTGAAAACAGGCTTACCTTTTTATCGAGATCATCTTTATTAAATCCCAGGCCGAAAAGCACTTTCAGGATATTTGCCTCCATCGCTTCCGGCTCGTAATGCTCGTATTTTTCCCGGATGAACCCGTACTCCGAAAGGAGAGCGTCCAGGGATCCGGCGCAGGCCGTCTCCATCTCGTCTTCTATCCTGCGGAGCCTTTCTTCGAGGACAGCGACATCTAAAAAAAGCGCCTCCATCTCTTTATAAAGGGAGCCGCCTGTTTTCAACTCTATTTCCTGGGGAAGATAAGCCACGCTTGCCCCCGGCGCAATATAAACATTGCCCGAATCAGGCTCGATGATGGAGGATATGATCTTCAAAAAGGTGCTTTTCCCGCTCCCGTTGACGCCTATCAAACCCAAAATGTCGCCGGGAGAGAGATGAAAACTTACACCGTCCAGAACAACCTGTCCGCCGTATGCCTTTTTTATGTTATCGACTCTTAACAAATCCTGTCCCTGAATGTTTTAATTTACGAAAGGCATTGGGAAAATTTGCCGGCGCCTTTTACCGGTTTCCTCACCAGTATTTGTATTGAAGTATAACGCCCGCATTCCCATCTGCAAAGACATTCGTACTTGTTATCCCCCAGATGCCGTTTATATCCTCTGTTGTAGTGCTGTTCATGAGGATCCATCCACTACCGCCGTAATAAAGGATGACGCCGCCTGCTCCCCCGACAAATATAATGCTGTTGTTGGATCTCCACGCGCAGTAAAGATTTTCGCTCACGCCGCTGTCCATGTTCGTCCAGTTCGTCCCGTCAAATTTCTGGATCGTGCCGTTGTCGCCGACTGCGTAAACTTCGGTGGATGAAGATGCCGCAACACCGTGGAGGTGCTCTGTAGTGCCGCTGTTCATGGGAGTGCATGCCCCCTGCCAGCGTATGATAGTGCCGTTTTCACCCACTATAAAAACATCGGTAGGTGTTGCGCCTGAAATAGCCCGCAGGTTTTCACCCGTCCCGGTGGCTATGCCCGACCATGCGAAGCCGTCGTATCTCAGCAGTGTTCCACCGTCCCCGGCAGCAAATACGTTGCCGGCTGAAGATCCCCACACCGCATAAAGGTGCTGTGCCGTGCCGCTGTTCATCAGGTACCAGTCTGTTCCCTGCCAGCGGGCTATCGTCCCGGTGTCCCCGACTGCGAAGACATCGTTTGTGCTTGCAGACCAGACGCCGGTAAAATTGTTGCCTACTCCGCTTGCCATCGCGCCCCATGTGAACCCGTTGTAATGGCGAATAACGCCTCCCTGCCCTACCGCGTAAACGTCTGCGCTGCCGGTCCCCCATATCGCGTTTAAATTTGATGTGATGCCTGAGGATAACGCCTTCCAGTAGGCACTGGACGACGGAGACCCGCCGCTTGAGCCACAACCGCAGATAGTGATGAAAACCGCCAGTATTAGAATTGCCATTGCCGCCGTCATAAGTTTCTTCTGTTTTTTGTTCATTACACGTCACCTTCACCCGGTTGATTGGAGGATGACCCCTACCGGGCGTCTCAATATTTTAACATATTTTTTAACAGGCTCCCCGGTTATGCCGGAAACATAAAAATTTCACCCGTAAATATTAGCCGGGCTTGATATTATACCTTTTATAAACAGTACTGTCCAATAAAAAAGAAGAAGCCGCGCCCGGCATCTTCTTTTTTATTGAAAACTTAATAATTACATGAATGTGGAAGTATCGATATTCATCTCTTCAATCTTTCGCCTGTTCTCCCGGTTGATGCGCATTGCTTCATTGATGCGATCATTGCCATCGGCGATTAATTCAAGACCGTAATCGATGTGGGCCGGGTCCAGATCTTCGATGTACAGCCTCATCTCGGAGATGCCCTGGTTATAAAGCTCGATCCCTGAAAATCCTATTTCCAGCTCTTCTCTGAAAT
This sequence comes from Chloroflexota bacterium, assembly GCA_023475345.1. Classification (GTDB taxonomy): domain Bacteria; phylum Vulcanimicrobiota; class JAMCWD01; order JAMCWD01; family JAMCWD01; genus JAMCWD01. The sequence goes on from JAMCWD010000003.1 coordinate 23,302, forward strand.
CTTCGAAAGATTCTTCCGGGATCTCGATCTCTCTTATTTCCATCTCCTTCTGGGCAAGGGCATTAAAGATATAGGCAAGGAAATCCGAATATTCATCGACCGTCCATTCCCCGCTCTTAACCCTGTCACCGGCGTTCTTCAGCTTGTTATACCGATCATTGACCTTCGGCAGAGGAGCAATTTCCGCCTCGGCCATCTTTGGCAGAATAGCATTGCATTTCTGGCAGTAATTACTGCCCGGAGGATTGTTGTGCCCACATTTAATACAGAACAATGGGCAAGCCCCCTTTCGGCATTCTCTGATTTCAGTATGATTTATTGAAAGATTGAAATCAATCGAATATCTGTAAACATCGTGTTAAAATGTTTCTAAATTGTTAACGATTTGTTAATTAAATGTTAACCGGGGATTTGACTTGCAATTACGCAGGTTTTCAGATTCTGACGAGAACTGTGGGCAAAGAAACTTCTCTATAAAAAAGTAAATTTTTTTATAGAGTTACGCGAAGAGATGAGCACATGGAGAAGTGCCGAAAGTTCTCGCCAGGCTCGAACAATATTTTACCGGTCGGCGCCGTTTTAAAATATACGTTTATTAAGGAACGAAGTTGATATAAATGTTAACAATTATTTAACAGCGGCTTTGTTTACTTTAACACAACCCGTGATATAATAATATCGAAGTATTATAAAGGGGGTATTCTCTATGTCTAGTGAAATCAACAAAATATCATCGGGTTCGCAGAGCCTGGACCCGAAGGTATTTGAAAAGAATTTACAACACCTGGGTCGTCAGACCGATTCAATCCAGAAAAAAGATACCGATCAGCTTGCATCGGCCAGAGACACACTGGATCTGCATGATCGTTTCAGGGAGAAAGATACGGTAGATCTTTCCCGGGACGGCCAGAAGGCCGCCGAGCAGACCGGCCAGTTGCAGGAAATGGGCCGCGACAAGAAAGTCGAAAAAAAGAAAGCCGCCCAGGAAACCGAGAAATCGGATAAAGCCAAGACCGACCAGAAGCTTGACAGTATAAAAGAAGCCATAAAGGACGCCGGGAAGGCAACCGCAGCGAAAGAAACGGAAATATCCGCACCTGCGAGTTCAGGTGCAGCAGCAGAGGCCGGAGCCGAGATCAGCGCCGGGACAACTCCTGCATCGGGTACGGCGGCTGCAGACGAAACCGTCAAAGAAGCCAAGGGTACTGAGCCTGCCGGGAAAACTCCTCCAGGAGGTACTGCCGGCGACGGCGCCGCTTCTTCCGGGTCTGCAACAGACGCGGCCAATAAATATAAATCGACACAGGAAGATATTGAAGGTGCCCAAAAGATATTCATGGAAATGGCGGCCTCCCGCCAGAAATGGTTCACGGATATATGGAAGATCTTCCAGGATCTTCAGGATTATATAATGCAGACGGTCCAGCAAGTGCTGATAAACCGCGCTAAGGTTATGGATGAGATTTCCAAGGCATGGGGCGAAGTCATTCGCGGCGATTACAAATAAAATCACAACAAATTAAAGAAGAAGCCGGATGCGGCTTCTTCTTTTGCTCTTTGAAAACTTAATAATTACATGAAGGTGGAAGTATCGATATACATCTCCTCAAGTTTTCTCCTGTTCTCCCGGTTGATGCGCATTGCTTCGTTTATACGCTCATTTCCGTCGGCGATTAATTCAAGACCATAATCGATGTGAGCCGGATCCAAGTCTTCGATATATAGTTTCATCTCGGAGACGCCCTGGTTGTAAAGCTCGATCCCTGAAAATCCCATTTCCAACTCTTCCCTGAAATCTTCGAAAGCTTCTTCCGGGATCTCGATCTCTCTTATTTCCATTTCCTTCTGGGCAAGAGTATTGAAGATATTGCCAAGAAAATCCGAATACTCATCGACTGTCCATTCACCGCTCTTGACCTTGTCGCCGGCGTTCTTCAGTTGGTTATACCGCTCGTTGACCTTCGGCGGAGGAGCAACTTCCGTCTGAGCCATCTTGGGCAAAATAGCATTGCATTTCTGGCAGTAATTACTACCCGGAGGATTGTTGTGCCCACATTTAATACAGAGCAATGGGCAAGCCCCCTTTCGGCATTTGAATATTTTGATGATTTCGGTTTTTTTTCAACATTTCCTGCTTCCCTTAACTATTATATCAAGTAAAGACAATAAAAATAAAGGAGTAAATTGAATTGAGGCGCATTTTTTTCCTGGTATTGATACTGGCGGTGACCGTTATATCGGCTCCGGCGGCGGATCAACAAGCCAGACAGATCCTTGATACGCTTTACTGCGGGCAGGGAACACTGCCCATCCAGGACATGATCATCAAGGCGGAAATCTCAAAAGCCGTGGGACAGTCCACCGCCGGGCAGTCCGTTATCCAACTGGATTCCAGAGATACCATTTTCTTCAAGAGGCCCAACCTCCTCCGTGTGGATTCCATGCTTATCGATCCGGGCGGCCCTTACGAAGGCAAGCTTATCAGCGTTATTAGAGACGGAACCAACCGGTGGATGTTCGTCTCTATGGGATCTTACCCGGTTAAGAAAGGGAGCGACGAACCGACGCCGACTTTGATCCTTCCATACAACATGCAGTTGTATCCGATGAGCCTTTCAAAGGAATATGTGCTCATGGGCAAGGAAACGGTAGAAGGCGTGCCGTGCGATGTCATAAGGGCGGTCGATGTTTCAAACCCCGAAAGGATCGAAACGGTATGGGTGGATACGAACAAGAGAGTTCCGCTGAAGCTGGAGGTATCGGCGCCTCCCGAAAAAGATCAGCCGCAGGCGGTGGTGACAACGATACTTTACAGGGACATAAGAAAACTGGAAGACGGGAGGAACTTCCCGTTCAAGCTGGAATTCAGTGAAAATAATGTTATAAACAAGGTGGTAGTTTATACGGATGTAAAAGTGAATACAGGGATCCAGGATTCTCTGTTTCATCCGATGGATAAATTTCTCAGGTAAAGGGGGAATATAAAAATGGGAAGCCAGATAAACCCGATAGGAAACATAGGCCAGACACCGCTGACAGGTAAACTTGTCGAAGCGGCTCCGGCAAAGACGACGCCCGTTGAAAGCGCGCCTGTTTTTGCAAAGGACAGCGTGTCGATAAGCAATGCCGATCTTGTCCGCAATGCACAGCATGCGGGGCTTACCGGCCAGGCCGTTAAGCCTGAAAAAGGCAAGGAGACGGGAAAGGGGAAAGAATGCGGCGGATGTCCCGGCGGCGGAAAGAAAGCCGGGAAGCCCGGTTTCGCCACCCGCTTCGAGCGCGGCATGCGCGGCGCGTTGCTGGGCGGACTTCCTTCGATGGCCGTCGGCGGCGGCCTGGGCATGCTCCTGGGAATAGCCGGAGGTCCCCTGGGGATGATGGCAGGAGGTCTTGCAGGCAGCGCTATAGGCGGTCTTATAGGCGGAGGCATAGGCGGCGGCATCGCTGCATCAGATAACGCGCCGGTTGGCAAATCCTCATGGGATAACGGTTTCTCAAGCGCTCCCCTCACGGGCGGCATTCCGTATTACGGCGGCGGCGCATGCGGCATGGGCATGGATATGATGTATCCCATGATGATGGGATCGACAATGGCCATGACCACCGGCATGATGATGTCCAGTATGTATTCCCCGTTCGGCATGATGGGAATGATGCCGATGATGGGAATGGGGATAATGCCGATGATGGGAATGCCTTTCTATGGCATGGGCATGGGAATGGGCATGTTCGGTCCCGGACATGGCGCGGCACGCGGAGCCGTTACCGGCGGAGCTATCGGCATGGCCGGAGGCGGACTCCTTGGCATGGGCCTGGGAGCGATGACAGGCGGCCCGTTAGGGGCTATCACCGGCGGAGCTATCGGCATGGCCGGGGGCGGACTCCTTGGCATGGGCCTGGGATACGGTTACGGGAAGAAACACGGTTAACACCGATATTTTTAAATTAAAGATTCAGGCGTAATATCAAATTCCGGGCACCTGAAACAAAAACGAAATCCCCCTTTTTTCAAGGGGGATTTTATTTGCCTCCGGGGATTTTTTCCGGGTTAGTCTTTCCCCGGCAGATCTTTGATAAGCTCCTCGTCAGACCCGTCCGGCACCGATGTTACGCTCCCGGAAGATGACTGGTTCGTCATCGTATTGACCGGGGTTATCATATCGCCGTTCATTTCGAATACCGTCCACAACGTGCCTATGGTGTTATTCGGCACATTGAATATGCCGACCTCGCTGCCGCCCCGGTAAATCTTCACCTGTGCGCCGGAATTTGAAAGCGCATAGCTGCTCGTGCTGCTTTTATTGGAATAGTCATGGACTGAAAATCTGTAAACCCCCTCAGTCTGGGTATATACCGTCGTGGTTTCCGGGCCGTAGCTGCTGGTATCGTCCAGATCCAGTTCTGCATAGGTAACACCGCCGGAAATATAAGTTTTGGCCGAGTAATAAACATGGAACCTGCCGCCTTCCATAGAAGGCCCGGTCAGGTGAGAATCCAGGTCGCTCGGGGTCTGTCCCCATATAAGCACGATCCTTGTCTGCCCGGGCAGAAGCACCGGCGTAACGGTGCCGTTCTGATTGGCGGTCGCAGTGCCCCCGATGCTGACAACACTGAAATGGGCCGGTTCGAATCCCGTGCCGCTGATATATGCCGTGTAATTGCCCGCGTCTATATTGGTAAAGGAATACGCTCCGCCTGCCTGGGTGGTTGTTGTAGCGATTATCGTCCCCGTAGTTACATTCACGCCGGATCTCAAATCCACCGTCAGGCCTGTTACCCCCTGGGCGTTAAGAGCATTGCGGATATTCCCGCTTATGTCCCCCGGCCCGGAATGTGCCGTATCCACCTGGGCCACCGCCTCGAGGTAAGTAACGGCATCGGGGTTGACATTGACCCCGTAGCTGATAACGGGCAGGTACCCGGTTTTTGTAAAGTCCACCCTGTAATTTCTGCCGGCGGGCGTTTGGATCGAATATGTGCCGTCGGCCTGTGTCGTTCCTGTTGCAATGACCGCCCTCTGGTCATCGACAGCAATCGAAACCCCGGCCAGGGGAGAACTCGATACCGCGTCCCGAACGACCCCCGATATGGTCCCCGTGCTGTTGGTTACCGTTACGGAACCTATCATCGAAGTATTAGTATCGCCGTAATTAAACGTGCCGACCGTATCGAAAGTATAAGACCAGCTTCCCCCGGGAGGTATTGGGCCCGAATCAAAGCCTTCTCCCTGGGTTACCGTATGTTTCTGGGTTCCGCCGTTTATCCAGAGCAGGGTGGTTCCCTTGAAAATAGTTATCGAAGGAGGAAGGAAACCACTTTCGGTGATGGTTACACCGAGGTCTATATCAACATTAACCGTCTGGCCGCCCGTAACCGTTGCCGAGGTTATCCTGTGTGCCAGGACGGTATCCGCCTGGTCAAGCGCCATTACCTCGATTACTTTCAAGCCGCCGGGAAGCTCGATCCTGTAAGTGCCGGCCGCTGTAAATTCATGCTCCTCCGGGGACGTAAGCCCGGTGCCCGTAATGATCACTTTAATCTTGTAAGTAAGATAAGGGACGGCCCTTGCCCGGCCGCCCAGGGTATTGAAATCCATGGATAACACGCCTGTGGATTCCGGCTGAGAAGAAACCCCTCCCCCTCCTCCTCCGCATGACACCAAGCCCACAATTAAAACTACAATAGTAAGAATTGTTAATAAACGACTTGTTCTTAAGATCATCGCTTATCCCCCTCTGAATAAAGCCTTATATACAGGTATCGGCAGTTTTCAATCTTTTATAATTATATCATTAAACAGGGCGGGTGTTAATATTTTCAAAAAAAATTGTACCCGGCAGGTAGCAATGAGAATCACGGTGTTTTAACTGTAGTATAATCCATAAACCGGCTTTATCTGCAAGCCGCTATTTGATTGATAATTACCGCCATGCTATGGAATGGCCGGTGTTGTACAACGACGAACCGGGCGCCGAGCTGCCAGATGCCCCTGGAATATATCTGTGAAAGTAAATTCCGATCCAATATGTTATGGACTTATATTATGGCTTGCTTGTAGCGTTTTCAGGTGATATAATATCTTTCACCATGCTCAGGTATCTGGATAAATTTCGCAAACAAGCTTTTTTTATACCGGGAGAAGACATAAACCTTCGTCCCGTGCGCAGGTCCGAACTGCCTGCTATCAGGCGCTGGCTGAAAGATAAGGAACTTGTGAGGCTTGCTTTCGGAGTCGAAGCCGAAGGGAAAGTCCTCGATAAAATAGCTCATGATTATTACCATGATGTAGTCAGCGGCCTTAAATTTGTTCTGGGCATAGAGGACAAAAAGGGGAAACTCGCAGGTTTCATCAGGTACACCTTGAGGGAAGACGGTTCCGTTGCCAGGATCGGGATAATGATAGGAGAAAAGCAAAACTGGAATAAGGGCATGGGGACTCAGGGTATGCGCCTCCTGCTGAAATATCTTTTTGACATAATCGGGATAGAAAAGATCGAACTCGATACAGCCGACTTCAACCAGAGGGCTCAGCGGTGTTTTGAAAAAGTTGGGTTCAAACGGACAGGGGAATTCAGCGACGTCGATTTTTTGCAGGGCAGCTTCAGCCATCGCATATACATGCACCTCACAAGGGACGATTACAGGGCCGAAAATGCGGAGCCAGACAATACACAGGCAAAATAAAAAAGCCCTGCCGCTCGCAGGGCTTTTTTTGTTACAGGTTTATTTTATCTCGGCGATTTTACTTTTGATGTACTTTTCAAGCTCCAGTACCGGCACGCCGGGGAGATGCTCAACCTGGGCATACTTTCCGTTGATCCCCACTACAAAAAGGTTATATTTGGGTACGAGCTCCGGGAGATAATTCTTGGTGAACAACTGGCAGACATTCCCGTCAGGATCTATAAGGATCGGGAAAGGCACGCCGAATTCCTGGAACATCTTGCGCGGCAAAGAATCGTCCGTGCCGTTAAGGCTTATCGCAACAAATTCCACCTTGGAGCGGTCGAGGCTCTGGTAAAGGGTGCTTAAATCTGCAAGCGCGTTCTTGGACGCATCGTCAAAATTCGTAAACCATACGAGCACGAGCTTTTTGCCTACCACCATGTTCGTATCGAACGTATTGCCCGTTACCGATTGTAGCGCGAATACCGGGCATTCATCCCCTACGACCTGCGCAAATGACGGGATCGCGGTCGCAACGAACAGGGCCAACAGTACGATAATAAGTTTTTTCATTTTATTCCACCTCCGGTAAGACTGTCGATTTTTTCCACCGCTTTTAATATTCTCTCCCGAACGTCGTAGAACCTTTCTTTTACGCAGGCGGAAAGCAATACTTTTTTTGCATCGGCTCCGCCTACTTTGCCGAGCGAATCGGCGGCCGATTTCCTGACTTTCCAGTGCTCGTCCTCAAGCATGGGAAATATCGCTTTTCCCTGCTCCCCGTCACCGATTTTCCCCAGGGCGTTAACCGCCGCCTTGCGCACTTCCCAGGCCTCGTCTTCGAGATGCGGCAGTACAAGGGCGGATTCTTCCGGCTCAGCCAGCTCGCCTATAGACCACATAGCCGCCTGGCGGACCTCTGGATCATCATCGTTCATCGTTTCCAGAAGCGCAGGAAAACAGCGCCTGTCCTTAATTTCGCCAAGGGCCAGGGCGGCATTCTGCCTTAGCTCGCTGTCTTCGTCCTTCAAAACCCCTATTAAATAAAGGACGCGATCCGTTTCCGCCATAAGGTTAATCTATGCCTTTCAAGGATTCATATAAAATTTAACACAGCATAAACGCCATGTCAATTTTTAAAATGCCGCCTGAAGCGGCGATAAATATGAAATTCAAGCGTCTCGTTAACATTGCGGCAGGTCTCGATGCGCCTGGCAGCCTTGCTTGTTTCAAAAATAAACACCGGGAGGAATGAACACCGTCAAAGAGAATACCGTGAACAAATCCAGCGCCGCGCTGAGAAAAAGGATGGTTCAAATATGGAATACAACTCGGTATTCACGCCGGAAAACAGCATTTTCATATTGATATCGTTCGAAGGGCCGGACCGCTATTCAAACGCCGGGGGGCTGGGAGTCCGGATGACCGAGCTTTCAAGGGCGCTTGCCGAAAACGGCTTCTCCACTTATCTTTACTTTGTAGGGGACCCCAACCTGCCGGACATGGAAACGGATCTTTCGGGGCGGCTCCGCATCGTGCGCTGGTGCCAGTGGATAAGCAAGTATCATCCCGGCGGCGTTTATGACGGCGAGGAGAATAAAATGTGGGACTTCGAGCGGTCGCTCCCTCCCCACCTTATGGACGATGTGCTGCGGCCCGCGCTTGCTGCAGGGAAAACCATCCTTGTCTTAACCGAAGACTGGCATACCGCATCGACCGCAATGGAAATAAGCGACCTCCTGCATTATCACGGATACCGCGACAGGTCGGTAATACTCTGGAACGCAAATAACACTTACGGCTTCTGGAACATAAACTGGGGGAGGCTGACTTACGCCGTTACCATCACCACGGTCAGCAATTACATGAAGCACCTGATGTGGAAGCAGGGCCTCCGCCCGCTCGTCATCCCCAACGGCATCCCACGGAGGATGCTCAAACCTGTCGATCCCGGCATGGTAAAAGCTTTGAAAGCTCTTTATAACGATAAAGATCTCCTCGTAAAGGTCGGGCGGTACGACCCCGATAAAAGATGGCTCATGGCCGTATCCGCAGTTTCCGAATTGAAAAAGATGGGCAAAAAAGTCCAGCTTGTAGTGCGCGGCGGCATAGAGCCACACCGGGCTGACATTATCGAAAAGGCAAAAGACCTGGACCTTACATGGGAGGAGCTTCATTTGAAAAAGCCTTCGACCGAAGAGATCATCTCCGGGATGGCGATGCACAGGAAGGTAGATATCCTGGAGTTGAAATTTTACGTCCCCGAAGATTTTTTATGCGCGTTGTATGCTTCGGCGCTTTCCGTGCTTGCGAACAGCGGGCACGAGCCTTTCGGCATAGTGGGTCTCGAAGTCATGGCCGCGGGCGGCATAGTGTTCACGGGCGGCACGGGAGAGGATTACGCCGTACATGAAGAAAACGCCATGGTGCTCGATACCGATAACCCGCTGGAACTTGCTCTTGGTATAGAGCGCATAGCAGTAACGCCGGCTCTTCAAAAGCAGATAAGAGAAGGCGCTCTGGCAACTGCACAAAAATTTACATGGGACGAAGTCATAGGGAAACTGCTGGAGAAGCTGGAGCTTGGCGCCATGTTATGCGGCAGCGTTGAAGAGGTAAAATCGCTTCCGGAAAGCAAAGCAGCTATCATCAAAACAAAGAAAGGAGCAAAATAAATGGAAAGGACACTGATAATACTCAAGCCGGACACAGTCCAGCGCGGACTCATGGGGAGAGTAATCTCCCGTTTCGAAGACAGGGGGTTTAAAATAATTGGCTTCAAATTCGCCAGGTTATCGACGGAGACCGCCGAGGAATTATATGCCACGCATAAGGGGAAGCCGTTTTATCCGCCGCTAATCGAATACATCACTTCCGGGCCTGTCCTGGCGGTTGCCCTGGAAGGCCATGACGTGATCGAAGAAGTTAGAGCCATGATGGGCAAAACGAATCCCCGTGAGGCGGCTCCCGGCAGCATAAGAGGGGACTTCGGCCAGAGGATGGAGTTCAATGTCATTCACGGCTCCGATTCGCAGGAATCCGTCGAGCGCGAACTGCCGGTCTTCTTCTCGCCGGACGATCTTGTAAAATACGATATGGAGAAATCCAGGTGGTCTTGAAAACAGGTGAGTAAAACTCCCGGACAGATCAGGAAAGGAACCCTTTATTTATGTCCTACTCCCATCGGGAACCTTGAGGACATAACGCTGAGGGTTCTTTACATTCTGGGGGAAGCGGATATAGTCGGGGCCGAATCGGTTAAGGTAACGAAAAAGCTTCTCTCCCGGTACGACCTCCATCCCCGCCTGGTATCATACCGGGAATCCAACAGGGAAAGCGGATCTCAGGCAATTATAAAGGCGCTTGAAGACGGCAATATTGTAGCTTTAGTTTCAGATTCGGGGACCCCCGGCATTTCGGACCCCGGCGTGGATCTTATCGGCAGGGTACTGGATGCAGGGTTCGAAGTCGATGTGCTGCCGGGGCCTTCGGCGCTTTTGCCGGGTCTTTTATTGTCGGGGATGCCTGCGGAGCCTTTTATTTTTTACGGGTTCCTGCCTCCAAATAAAAAAAAGCGGAGGCAGACTCTCGAAGAAATCTCGAAGAGCAGATATACGGTCATATTATATGAAGCCCCTCACAGGATAAGCAAAACCCTGTCCGACCTCGGTGAAATATGTCCCGGCCGCCGTTGTGCGCTTGTGCGGGAACTTACAAAAATCCACCAGGAGGTCATCCGCGGAACGGTAAAGGAAGTCTTTCAAGCCGGATTTGAAAAAAGAGGAGAAATGGTTCTTGTCCTTGCAGGAGATCCCGAAATCGGAATGAAAGAAGAATCGAAGAAAGTTATCTCGGGTGGGATGAGCAGGCGGGACGCCGCAAAGATCCTGGAAGAAAATTTCAACATACCCCGACAAAAATTTCTTCGGCTCCTGGAAGGAAAATAAAAAAGACCGGGGAAGCGTGAAATATGAAAAATCTGTCCGCACGACACCTAACATAAAATGATATGAGCGATTCCGATATTTTAATAGATGCCGCCGAGCAGGCCGAGGAGACGCCCGTATATACGACGCTGGAGCCTGTTGAACGCGAGCGCAGTTCAAGGTTTGTAAGGACTTTCGACAGCGCGCCGCAGGGGCTTATCTGTCCCCACTTCTACGAATTACACCTCACCAAGGGCTGCCCTTATAACTGCGACTACTGTTACCTGAGAACTTCATCTCATGATAATTTCAGGCCTATCCTGTTTACAAACCCCTGGAAGAAAATCGAGCAGGAATTGGAATCCTTTACCCAGGGGGTCTTCAACACCGGCGAAAGGGCGGACAGCCTCGCATTTTACAACGACAATACCATCAGGGCGATAAAATATTTTTCGCGCCAGAAAGAAAAATATTTGCTGCTCCTGACAAAGAGCGACAACCATGAGCTTTTTAAAACTTTGAAGCCCAGCAAAAACGTCATAGTTTCTTTTTCTGTTAATTGTAACGAAGCCGCAGAGCAGTTCGAACACTGTGCTCCGCCGCCCCGGAAAAGGCTTAAAGCCGCCCGGAAGCTTATCGATGCCGGGTGGAGGGTAAGGATAAGGCTGGACCCGGTTATCGAAGAGATAGGGATTAAAGACATCTGTAAGGACATAAGCGAAGTAGGGGCCGAGAGAGTTACCGTCGGCACGTTATACCAGGTCCCGGGAACCGCCCAGACGAACCTCTTCCACCTCCTGATTGAATCGCCCGAAGGCATTTTGAGATACCCTGATCAATACCGCTATAATATTTACGCCCGCATCGCCGAATGGCTCGGTTTCGAGCCTTCCATCTGCCAGGAAGCGATGAAGATCTGGAAAAAGCTCGGCTGGAAATTCCAGGGTTGTAATTGTACCGAATAAAAAGCCTTCAAATCTCAGGTTCCGCCCATAGCCCATCAAGGATTTTTTGATTTCGGCGGAAAATAAAACGGTTAAAAAATGACAGCCTGTACGCAGCATACAGAGGAGGCCGATATGGGAAGCAATGTCGATTACGGAAAACTTAAAGAGATGGCGAAGGAATTCCGTAAAGAAATCCTGGAAACTATTTTCGAAGCGGGGAGCGGCCATCCGGGCGGCTCGCTTTCAAGCATAGACATATTGATTGCTCTTTATTTTTACAGGATGAGGCATGACCCGAAAAACCCGGCATGGCCCGACAGGGACAGGTTCATCATGTCGAAAGGCCACGCAAGCCCTGCAATGTACGTAACGCTTGCCGAAAGCGGCTATTTCCCGAAAGAAGAATTGAAGACATTCAGGAAGCAGGGCGGCAGGCTCCAGGGACACGTACACTGCGGCGTTCCGGGGGTCGAGTTCTGCACCGGCTCTCTCGGCCAGGGGCTTTCCGTTGCAAACGGCATGGCGCTTGGGGCGCGGGTATTGAAAAAAGATTTCAAGGTCTTCTGCCTTCTGGGAGACGGGGAAATCCAGGAAGGGCAGATATGGGAAGCGGCAATGACCGCAGGTCATCACAGGCTCAATAACGTATGCGCCATCCTGGATTATAACGGCGTCCAGGAAAACGGCCCGGTAAATTCCATCAAGAACGAAGAGCCCCAGGCCGCGAGATGGAGAGATTTCGGCTGGCATACGATAGAAATTGACGGACATGATTTCAAGCAGATTGTCGGCGCATTGGACGAATCGGATACGGTGGCCGATAAGCCCGTGATGATTATCGCCCATACGATAAAGGGCAGGGGAGTCTCGTTTATGGAAGGTCAGGCAAAATGGCACGGCAAGGCGCCGAATAAGGAACAGCTCGAACAGGCGCTCAAAGAACTGGAACATTTCGGTTCATGAGCAACAAGCTTTACTGCGGCGTGTGTGCATAAAATTCTTAATTTAAGTTCCGGAGGCAGATTATGGAAATGGTTGCGACAAGGGAGGCGTTCGGCAAAACCCTCGTAGAACTGGGAAGCGAAAACGAAAGGATCGTAGTCCTTTCAGGCGACCTGGAAGATTCGACGCGTGCGGAATATTTCAAAAAAGAATTTCCAGAAAGGTTCTTCAACCTGGGCATCGCCGAGCAGGATATAATAGGGACGGCCGCCGGGATGAGCATGGACGGGCTTATCCCCTTTGCATGCTCGTTCGCGGTCTTTATAACCAACCGTCCTTACGACACGCTGAGGGTCTCCGTATGCTATAACAACGCCAATGTCAAGGTAATAGGCACCCACGGCGGCATAACCGTGGGGCCGGACGGCGCCACCGCCCAGTGCCTTGAAGATATCGCAATCACCCGCGTGCTGCCGAACATTAAAGTGGTTTACCCCGTTGACGCGGTTGAAACGAAGAAGGCCGTGAGAGCCGTCGCGGAATTTGAAGGCCCCGTTTACATGAGACTGGGAAGGACGCCTTACCCTGTCATAACCGTGGAGTCCGACCCGTTCATAATCGGGAAGTCAAATATGATGCGGGACGGGAAAGATGTAACAATGATCGCATGCGGGCTTATGGTGTCCGAATCGTTGAAAGCCGCGGAAATCCTTGCAGGAGAAGGCGTCGGGGCAAGGGTTATAAACATGCACACGATAAAGCCGATAGATAAGGAAGCGATAATAAAAGCCGCAGGAGAAACCGGCGCTGTAGTTACCGCGGAGGAGCATCAAATAAACGGCGGCCTCGGCGGGGCCGTGTCGGAAGTGCTTGCAATGAATGCGCCCGTCCCTGTCGAGATGGTGGCCGTCATGGATACGTTCGGCGAATCGGGGGAGCCTGAAGAACTTTTGATAAAATATCACCTGACGGCAAACGATATAGCGGCGGCGGCCAGGAGAACCATATCGAGAAAAAAATCTTAGGGTCCTGTACGGCCGGTTTTTCTTAATCCGCCCAAATCGGGTTACAGGGAAAAGAGGCCGCGAAGAGAAGAATTTAGGGTATCACCGGGCATGTCGGCCCGGATTAAATAACGGCCGGAGGCGCATGATGCGGATCGTTGTTACAGGCGGCGCGGGCTTTATAGGGACCAATTTTCTTTTTCTCATGCATGAAAAATATCCGGGTTATCACATCCGTGTGCTTGACGCCCTCACTTACTCCGGCAACAAAGATAACCTGCTTTCGCTCCTTGAATCGCCTGGCATCGAGTTCATCCGGGGCGACATAAGGGAGCCGGATACGTGCATGGAAGCCGTCGAAGGCATGGACGGCGTGGTTAATTTCGCGGCGGAGAGCCATGTTGACCGTTCCATCCACGACGCGTCGGATTTTCTCTCGACGAACATTGCAGGCACATATAACATGCTGAAAGCGGCGAAAGAAAGAAACGTAGAACGATTCCTCCACATCAGCACCGACGAAGTTTACGGAAGCGTGGAAAGCGGCTCGTCGAAAGAAGACGATCCACTTCTTCCTGCAAGCCCTTATTCCGCAAGCAAGGCGTCAGCCGACCTGCTCGTCCATTCTTTCGGCATGACGTTCGGATACAGGGCCATGATAACACGAAGCTCGAATAACTTCGGCCCTTACCAGTATCCCGAAAAATTGATCCCGTTTTTCATAAGCAACATCATGGAAGGCAAAAAAGTCCCGCTCTACGGCGACGGCCTGAATGTCAGGGACTGGATCTTTGTAAAGGACAACTGCGAGGCGCTGGATGCCGTGTTTCATAAAGGCACACCCGGCAGGATATATAACGTCGGGGGCGGTTGTGAGAAAACGAATATGGAAATTACCCGCTGCCTGCTGGAATATTTCGGAAAGGACGATTCGTTCATCGAATTCGTCAAAGACCGCCCGGGGCATGACAGGCGCTACTCCCTGGACTGCACGAGGATTACGGAGGAGCTAGGCTGGCGTCCGGAACACAAATTCGAAGACGCGCTCACCGCCACCATCGAATGGTATATCGACAACCGTCCCTGGTGGGAGGCGATTAAAAAGAAGAGGGAAGAGTACATCAGCTTCATGGAAAAACATTACGACAGTCTTTCGTTAAAAAAGTAGGCCGTTTTCATGAAAAAAGATCCTGTCAGGAGTTTTTACCATGCCGTCCAGTGGCTGAGGGTTCATGGGGTTAAGAAGGGCCTGCTGCCCGACCCGTCGGCGCCGTTCTTATCGCGCCTTAAAGGAACCGGTATAGAGATAGGCGCCCTCCATAACCCGGCACGGCTGACGGGGGCCGATAAGGTCATATACGTGGATTACAGGTCTAAAAAAGATCTGGAAGAAGAGTATCCCGAACTTGAAGGATTTGACATTACAGAGCCTGACGTCTTATGCGACGCGCAGGACCTCAGGCCTTTCGAGGACGGATCGATGGATTTCATAGTGGCGTCTCACATTATTGAGCATCTGCCGGACCCCGTGAAGGCACTCTTCGAATTCCGCCGCGTCCTCAAGCCGGGAGGATTATTATACCTGGCAGTCCCCGATAAAAGATATACTTTCGACCGGCTCCGCCCGCTGACGGGCTTCGAGCACCTCCTGGAAGATTTCAAGACAAAGCCTGAAGAAAGAGAAAAGACGGACGCTCCTCATTTCCTGGAATGGGCCACGCTTGTTGACGGCTATAACGGCGAAGCGGCGGAAGTCCAGGCCCGCAAAGTGATAGACGGGGGCTATTCGATCCATTACCATGTTTTTACAGGCCAAAGTTTTTTACAACTGATCGAATTTCTCAGGATCAGGCTGGGTTTCAATTTCGAAGTCGTGATGAAAAATTCCGCATGGGGCAGGCACGACGCGCTTTTTTTGTTGCGAAAGGCGGAATAAATAGCCGCTTGAAGATGAATATCTCAGGCCATGTTAATTTTCACATGCTTCATCTGGCTTCCCATAAGTCTTCCTCTTTTTGTCGGAGGCCCAGCCCTGCCGTATATAAATAAAAAGCAGTATCCCTATCAGCGCCGCTACCGTGAAGTTCATGCCCGGCTTCATGTGAAGCGGTGTTATAAAAGCTTCGACAAGTCCTGCCACTACAAGGATCGGGATAAGGCCGATCATGAGCACAAGGGCTTCCTTGCCCGCCCGCCTCAATGATTCTCCCCTCGTCAGGTCGCCCGGGTTGATGAGGGCATAGCCCATCATGAACCCCGCGCCCCCGGCGATAAATATCGCGAAAAGCTCGGGCACCCCGTGTATTGTTACCTGGGACAATATATCCAGCCCCCTCCCGAAGCTTGTGAACAGCGCTGTTAAAGCCCCCAAAAAGAACCCGTTGAATATCAGCGAAAGGAATGTCCCGACTCCGAAAGTTACGCCGAGAGCGAAGGCCAGAATAGCCACCTGTATGTTATTGGTCATTATGAAACTCGATATTACGGGCTTTTCGTCCTCGTCCATCTTGAACCAGTTATCGCTGTCCTTAAGCCTGTGCTCGGCGTAAGTCAGGAAATCCGGCATGGGCAAAAACGCCTCGGTCGATTCCCTGTCATAAATACAAACAAAAAATCCGATAATGGCCGATATCATGAAGACCATGAAGGCAAGCCCCACCGGGAGAATATTTTTCCTGAGAGTCATGGGGAAATCACAGGCGAAGAACTGCCATAGCCGTGAAAGTCTTTTCGGAGGAATATAATAAAGGCGCGCATGGGCCATCCCTACAAGACGGTTGAGGTAAGCGGTTTCGGGCGCTTCGGGATAATACGTGGAGAGGTATGAAAGGTCGCCGGTTACTTCGCGGTAAAGGTCGCCCATGTCGGTCAATTCATTCCCGTCAAGCGCCCTTTCGTCGCGGAGGTCAAACCTGGAAACATAGCCCTCAAGCTCTTTCCATGCGCCCGACCTTTCACGCAAAAACTGCTCCAGCTTCATTGCTCTTCCGATTTTATCAGAGTTCTGGTAAAATGTAAATTCAGATATACTTTCCGAAGATTAAAAAGAAAATAAATAATTATGGATACGCATGTAATAGTTGAAACTCCAGAAAGTGTCACGATAACTTACGAGGTTGCGGGCATAGGCTCCCGCTTCGTCGCGCAGGTCATCGATCTTTTAATTTTAACCGGCGGGTACCTGTTTTTAATTATAGGCTACGCGGCGATATCGGAAGTGCTGGAAAAAACGGCTCCGAAGCTCGGAAGCTCGCCCTGGCCCACCGTTATCCTTATTATTATGTCTTTCCTTTACATGTGGGGTTATTTCATATTTTTCGAATCGTTGTGGGCGGGGCAGACTCCCGGCAAGCGCGCGTTGAGGCTCCGGGTTATCCAGGAGGGCGGCTACCCCGCACCTTTTTCAAGCGTAGTTTTGAGGAACCTCATCCGCGTGGTGGATTGGGTGCCTTTAATGTACTGTGCGGGATTCTTGACGATGCTCCTGAACAAAAGTTGTAAAAGGATCGGCGATTTCGCCGCGGGAACCATCGTCATAAAAGAACGCGGCGTCCTGGATGTTAGAAAGAAGACGCCGGGCATCGAGAGGACGCTCTTAGCGCTGCCGGTGGAAAGGCTGGACGACGGGGAGATAATCCTTATAAAAAGATTCCTTGGAAGAAGAAAAGAACTGGATAACAACAACCGGGCCGAGCTTGCCCACAGGCTGGCCGTGAATGCAAGGGACAAGATGGGCCTTGCGTCGATCCCCGAAGAATACCTGAGCCTGGAAGATTTCCTGGCAAAGATAGTCGAAGCTTCATCTTACGGCAGGCATCTGAGCTGAAAGTTGCGGAAAGAAAAAGTAGAAGGAGACAGAGCCGCTATCCTGAATTGAAGGCCTGTTCTCAAAAAACTTCTATTAGGAGGATTTGTTGTGAAATCAACTGATAAACAAAAATATCTATTAGGTGCAGTTGTTATCTTCTTAATGCTTATAATATTCTTTATATTATTTCTTGACCATGCTCTAAATTCGGAAGATAGAACCAGGACAAAAATGGGGGAACATCGCGTAAAGGCAAAAGCGCTTTTGGCACAGGGCAATTACAAAAAAGCGGCCAGGGAGCTAGAAAAAGTCATCTCTCTGGACAAAGGCTGGGAGCCTGATGTGTCCTATGAAATTGGTGTAATATATTATGAGCACAAAGACTATAAACATGCGTTGAAATATTTCCTGCGCGCAAAACGAGCTTATAAAGAACAAAACTACCCTCCTTCAGGAGAATTTGGGAATGCAAGCCTTTATTATTACTTAGGTTGTACCTACAAGGAATTGGGTGACACCATCCATGCCGTTAAGTATTTATTCGCATCGGTAAAAGCTCTAAATGACTTCTTTAATATGGATCGCAAAGCAAATCCTGAATTTTATGATAAGGCAGGGCAGCCTATAAAGGACGGGACTTATTATCGCATTTATCAGGATGGAAAGAAGAAATTGAAAGAAGTCATGATAGACTATGAAAAATTGAAAGATAATGCCAGAAAAAACAGAAAATAACACTCTTTAGGTTATGCCGAATCATTTGCGATTTATTATTTCTCCCTACCCTCACAGGTAAATTTCGAAAGGCACGATCTCCGGGTTCAAGTTTTTTGCGCCCACGAAAACTTCAAGCGGGTAATGTTTCCCGTCCCTGTAAATGTCGAATTCAAGCTTTGTCGTGCCCGGCGTGATCCTGAAATCGAAGCCGTCCTCGGCCCCCCAATTCCATGCTTTGAATGTCATGTCTTTCTTTCCCATCGTAACTTCGGCTTCGGTTTTTTCGATGGGGAGGCTCCTTGCCCTGACGAAGCCGCCGTCACCTTCTATCTTTCCATAAAACGAATGTTTATCCCCGTAAGATTTCCAGCGGATGTGCCACCCCCCGCCGTCCTCCCAGATGAAAACGCCGTTTACCTTTGCCGGGATTTCAGGCTTGCCGTGCTGGATAAGCCGGAGCTTGTCCCGCACGGAAGTTTTGTTCTGTCTGTCCAGCCATATATCCCCGAATACGACGCCCGTACAAAGGAAGCTTATCGCCAGAAGAGCTGCGAATATTTTTTTCATCTTCCACCTCCCGCAGGTTATACTTTATTCATACCTCAAAGCGTAAATCGGGTCAAGGTGTGATGCCTTGCGTGCAGGAAATACGCCGAAGGCTATCCCGACGAACGCAGATACGAATACCGCCAGCATTATAGCATTCCATGCAATGACCAGGGGCCATTTGAGAGCGGCGGAAAAAATCGCCGCAAGCCCAATCCCGAGCAAGATCCCCACGACCCCCCCCAGCAGGCTGATCATCACCGATTCGATAAGGAACTGCTTCAGGATATCCGACGGCCTTGCGCCCACCGCCATCCTGACGCCGATTTCCCTCGTCCTTTCGGTAACCGAGACCAGCATTATGTTCATGATCCCTATCCCGCCGACGATGAGCGAAACTGCAGCTATCCCTCCCAGGAGGAGGATCATGACGCCGGTGGTCTGTGCGGCCGCCTGTGAAATTTCAGCCTGTGTCCTTATGCCGAAATCATCGTCCTTCTCTTCGGTGATCCTGTGACGCTGCCGCAAAAGAAGAGTTATCTCCTGCTGGGCTTCTTTCTCGCCTTTCTCATCCACTGCCGAAGCCATGATATGAGAAAGGTAATTGACGCCCATCAGCCTCGCCATGCAGGTCGAATAAGGGATTATAACCACGTCGTCCTGGTTCCTCCCCATGGAGCTTCCCTTTACAGCCATGACCCCTATCACGCGGAAAGGTATCTTC
The DNA here is from genome assembly GCA_023475345.1 of Chloroflexota bacterium. Lineage (GTDB taxonomy): Bacteria > Vulcanimicrobiota > JAMCWD01 > JAMCWD01 > JAMCWD01 > JAMCWD01. The sequence goes on from JAMCWD010000003.1 coordinate 42,582, forward strand.
TTGATCCTGACTACTTTATCCAAGGGGTCGATATCGCCGAATAGCTCCTGCTTAACCTCGTTGCCAAGGACGCATACTTTTGCAAGGTTATTTACTTCGGTCTGGTCGATGAACTTGCCGGAAGCAAGATCCCAGTTCCTGATCGTTACGAAATCCGGCCCGACGCCGTTAATCTGTGTGGACCAGTTCTGGTTTTCGTAAACTACCTGGGCGACTGTGGACTGGTCGGGAGATACGGCGCTCACCGAAGGACATTCCCTTGCTATGGCCTCGGCGTCCCCGACCGTCAATGTCGTAATTGAGCCGTGGCCGCCTCTTACCCCGCCTGCGGTCGTCGTGCCGGGAAAAATCATCATCACGTTGCTGCCCAGGCTCTTGATGCTGTTGTTTATCATATTCTTTGCGCTCTCGCCGATTGAAACCATCGCTATGACCGACGCCACGCCTATTATGACGCCGAGCATCGTAAGGCCTGTCCTCATTTTATTGCGCGCAAGCGCCCGCAGGGCCGTCATTATCAGGTTTATAAAATCTATTTGAAACCACTCCTGTCCTAATCAGGTCAAACTATCTTATAAATGAGACCGGATGCGGAATCCTCCGCCCCCCCTGGCATTTGTTTTTTCGCCATTACCCCGCCCCGCGACGATTTTATCTCCGTCCTTGACGTCACCTGACACTATCTCCGTACTGCTCCCGTCCGTTATGCCGAATTTTACATCCACCGGCTTTACTTTGTTCCTGCCTGCAGGCTTCCATAAAATATCCTTTGGAACTTTGCCTTCCTTGATTAAATTAATATCTTTGTCGTCGGCAAGCTCTTCCGGCTTCGGAATGAAACGGCGGGCGGAATTGGGAGCCCGCAGGACATCATCTTTCTTATTGACGATTATCTCAATATTTGCCGTCATCCCGGGCTTTAGTCTAGACCCGGTATTTTTAACCTTGATGATGGCGGTGTATGTTACCACGTTCTGTATTGTAATGGGAGCGTTCCTTACCTGTGTAATGGTGCCGGTAAACTTGACTCCCGGGAAAGCATCGACTGTAAAGTTGGCGGTCATGCCTTCAGATATTTTCCCTACATCGGCTTCGTCGATATCGCCTTCGACCTGCATCATGGTGAGATCCTGCGCAATATCGAACAGGACAGGAGTTTGGAAGCTGGCAGCCACGGTCTGTCCTACATCGACATTCCTCAATATGACTATGCCGTCGACCGGGGCGATAATATTCGTATATTGGAGCTTGGTCTGGGCAAGGCGGTAAGCGGCTTGAACCTGGTCAAGCTGGGCATTTGCAGATTCCACCAGCGCCTGGGCCGACCTGATTGATGCCTGTGCCTTGGCGACACCGGCACTTCCCTCTTCCAGGAGAGCTTCCGCAGCGTTTTTCTTGTACCCGGCCGCTTTTAAATCGGCCTGGGCCGCCGAAACATTCTGTACAGCAACTTTATACTTGGTTCCATAATTGTCAACGTCCTGTTCCGATACCAACTTCCGCTTGAACAGTTCCTTGTATCTCTCGGCGTTTTTCTGAGCTTCTATTTCGCTGGCCTTTGCGCTTTCAAGCTGGGCCTGGGCGCGGATAAGGTTAGCCTTGCTTTCTTCCAGCCCCGCCCGGTTGGAAGCAAGGCTGCCTCTGGCCCCTGCCAGCGCCGCTTCGGTATTATCCAGATCGGACTTGTTCCGCAGCAGTGAAGATCGGGCACTTTCAAGATCGCCCCTTGCCTGGTCAAGCTCGGCTTCAAAAGTGGAAGGATCGATCCTTGCAATAAGCTGGCCTTTTTTTACATGCGAATTATAATCGACAAGCACCTCCACTATCCTGCCGGAAACCTGCGCACCTACTTCCACGCTCCGGACAGGGTTGACCGTCCCTGTCGCCGATACCGAGCTGGTTATGTTACCCCTGTCTATCTTGACGATCTTAAAGCCTGCAGATTCGGATTTCCTGCCGAAAACAATAAAAATTATTATCAGCAATACAACCGCTATAACAATCCATTTGCCCCATTTTTTCCAGTATTTCATTATTCGAGTCTCCCGATGGAAAGCATCAGGGAATCATAGGCCTGCTGTAGATCATACAACGCCTGGTAATACGAAGCCTGAGATTCTGAAAGCAGCCTTCGGGCATCGGTAAATTCGAGGGCGGTGGCAAGTCCGACATCATATCTCCCTTTTTCCAGGTCGTAATTTTCCTGGGCCTGTTTCAGGCCGGACTTTGCATAATATATCTTTTCCAGGTTCTCCATAATCGTATAATAAGCCGTCTTAATGTTCAAATCGGAACTGAGGAGCACATCCTCATAATCGGCCATTGTGGAAAGATATGAGGCCCTTGCCTGCTTCACCTGGCTTGAAATATTAAAGCCGTCGAATACAGGGACGCTCATGTTTACGCTCCAGTTCCAGTTATTTGCATTAGTGCTCGTAGGATCCTGTGCCCTGCCGTACATGTTATAGCCCGCACTGGCATTAAGGTTGGGGTTAAACTGGCTGACGACCGCATCCAGGTTGGCTTTCGCCGCCTTCACATTGCTCCGTGCAATCAGGACTTCCAGGCGCGTTTCATTCCCCCATTTCAAAACATCATTGAGGCTTGCGGTAAATTTAACCTCTGTTAAGGAATCCGCCATCTTGAATTGTGTGCTCCTGTTGGTACCCATCGACGACGCAAGCTGTGCCCATGCAAGCTTGTAAAAGTTTTTAGCTGTAATAAACCTGTATTCCGACTGGTAATAATCCGTCTGGGCCTTGGTAACTTCGCTGTACGGCTTCAGACCCTGCTCGTAAAAAGCCTCGGCGGTTTTGAGCCTCATGTTGAACTGCTCGAGTTCATCGCTGGCCACCAGTAGAAGTTTAGCCTTCAAATCAACATTATAATAAGAATTTCTTGCCCCGTAGATTATTGTCTGGCGTTCAAGTTCGTAATTATACTTCTGGGCGTCAAGGTTATAAAGGGCCTGCTTTATCAGGTTGTCTCTCTGCCCGAAATCATCGATATTCTGGGTAGCGGAAAAACCCACCTGGCGTCTTTCGGAAACAGGAAACCCTCCGTTCGTAGTAGATCCCGTATCCAATCCCTGGCTGTAGCTGCCCCCGAATGTCAGGGTGGGATAATAATCAGACCGGGCCTGGGTTACCTGGGCCTCACTGTTTTTCAAATCCTCTTCGGCCTTTTTTATCAGGGGGTGATATTTCAATGCCCTGCTCACGCATTCGGACAGGGAGAGAGACCCCGGTTCCTTATCCCCGGATTCGTCAATATCCCAGATGTTGCCCGCGTTCTCAACCCTTTGAATGGTCGCATCGTTGATGTTACCGGTATCAAAAGACCCGGCGCCGGCAGGCGCAGGCGCCTGCTGTGGTTGATTAGCATCGGCTTTTTTATCTGTACCGGCAGGAATCGTTGAGTTTGCCGGGGGCGCCGTTGAATTTGCAGGTACGGAACCCGGAATAAAAATAAGGAAAATAAATAAAACCGCCAGGAAAATCGAGGCGTGTCCGGTCTGGTTTATACTGCGTGAATGTTGTATTGTTCTCATGGTATATTCAGGCATTACCTTATTGCTTAGATACTCATTTGATTTAAATGTTCCATCGTGAATTTCCTTCAGGCCGAAATGTTCTATAAATAATAGATGATATGGTAGCTTTCTTCAAGCCGCCTGAGAAAAGGCAGGATAAAAAGTTCCGCGGCATGAGCAGGCGCTTCATCGGGGCAGAATTTATTGCAGTATTCGGCGGCGATTTCGCCGAGGGTCAATTTGCCTCCGCATAGCTCGTAAACGAAGATCTCCCCCGGAGCCTTCAGTTCCACAGTGTTGAAATAACCCGGAAGAATCATGCGGTCGCCCCGTTTATTATACCGGAGAGCATCGAACGATCTGAAAGGGATCCACTCCATGTAACGCTCCCCGGGAAGTTGATCAGAATCGCCGAAACGGGGCTTTTCATAAAAAAGGAAATAACTGACGAGGGCGGGGCATTTAAGAAAAATGTCCTTGTACCAGCCGGACATCAGCCCCCATTCCGATGCAAGCCTCCGTTGATGCTCCCATATTTTTTTCGGTATATCCGGGGCCAGATCCCACATGGTCCCGGCAACGGTCTGCTTGAATTTCGCCATCAGGTTCCTTATGTGGCTGCGTTTCAATTTTTGGGTTTCGACATGGGCGTCCTCAAGGGCGACCACCCCTTTGAAATCCCTGTCCAGGATCTTTATGCCGAAACGTTCGGGATGTTCCCCTATTTCCGTACCGGGATAAGGCCCCAGGTATGACGATGAACATTCGAAAATCCCGGGGGCGGACTTGAGAAGATGCCTGGCGAAATCGATGCTTTTTTCAACCGAAGCCCTTGTTTCGAAAGGCCCCCCTATGATGAAATTCCCCTCGACCGTCATTCCGCCCAGATCGTTAACCTGCTTTACCACGTCCTCGACCTGCTCGATGGTTATCTGTTTTTTATAGTGTTTTAAAATGCCGGGGTCGCCGGTTTCGATCCCTATCTGGAGCAGGTCCAGACCGGCCTCTTTCATGGCGGGCAGGAGTTCGCGATTCTCACTGAGAATATTCGCCCTCCCCTGGCAGAAAAATAAAAATTTCCTTCCGGACTTACGCCTGTATTTGACGAGAAGCTCGCATATCTTCATCGTTCTCTGGGGATCAAAAACGAAGGTATCGTCAACTATGGAGAAATAACGTGCGGAATAGTTCTCAAGGTTGCTTTTTATTTCTTCAACGACGTTTTCGGGGGTACGTGCGCGGGTTTTATGCCCGTGAACCTCCTGGAAACAAAATGTACAGTGATACGGGCAGCCTCTTGCGGTTGAAATCTGAAACCCGTCTCTTGCCCCCCCGATAAGGCCGTAATCGGGGAAAGGGACCATATCGAGATTGTCTATCGGCGGCGCAGGCTCGTTAATCACCACCCGGTCAAGCTCCCTGTAGATCAGGCCGGGGACATCATTCAAATTGCCTTCTTTTTTTATCAGGGCGGCGGCCAGCTTAATAGCGGGAACTTCGCCCTCGCCTTTAACTGCGAAGTCGTATGCAGGCTCTTCCTCGAGCAGCCGCTTCCCGATGATTGTCGCCTGGGGGCCTCCCAGGACTACCGTTGTATTCGGGAGCCAGTTCTTTATCTTCCTTGCCAGGGATCGGACCGAATATATATTATCCGCAAGCGTATAAAAGCCGACAATCTTCGGTGAAAACGCCTTGATCCCGGCTTCGACGGTGCCGGCATCTTCGAAAAGGAGAGGCTCCGCGCCGATACAACGAACTCTATACCCGGCCCTGTTAAGGACTGTGGCGATATAAAGCAAGCCTGGGCTGAACCTGAACCTGCCCAGGTTCTGGGGGCAATCGGGATGGAGAAGAAGTATATCGACAGCCTTTCCGGGAGGGCCACCGTGCTTTCTTTGCCTGTCTTCTTCTTTTATTGCCATAAGGTCGCCGGCTTTCAAGCTCTCATCCCTTTCAATGAATTTGAAATAATGTTATTATTAACATATCAGGTGGAATTCTTTCCGTAACAGCGGACTCCTCTCAAAGGAAAATCATATTACAGGAAGAAAATAGCAGGCAGGACAAAATGGTATTTCGGGAGGGTAATTGAGATGGGATTTCTTCATGATAATTTTACAACTATAATCACAATAGTCATCATTGTCGTCATAATGATTCCTTTTGCAATGAAATTCTTCGGAACCAAATCCACAGAAGAGCTTGTCGAAAAAGAAAGACAGAAACATCAAAGGCTTGCCGAAATCAAGAAAAGAGAGAGCGGCAGTACACAGCATTATGATGAAGTTGTCGAGTACCGCATAACGTCAGGCAAAAAGAAATAACAAGCAGACTTCATCTCAAATTTTCAGCAATGCGCTTCTCCTGCCGGGTTGGTTTTTCAATATAATTTTTTTCTAAAAAAGGAATTTTGCAGGACAGGGCGAAACCATAGCGATAGGAATATTTTTTACATATCGCTATGAACGAGTTACTGATACTTATAAATAAAGGCGGCCCTGCTATCTGGATATTGCTGGCATGCGCCCTGATCGTAATCTGGGTGAGCCTGGAAAAATTTCTCTTTTACCTTAATGTATCTGGGAAATCCCCCCTGTCCCCTGACGAGATACGGAACGGGAAGCGGGCCGAATCCTGCAGGCGTTATTCATATCTGTACCTGGTCAATGATGCGGTAAATGAAGGCGTCTCAAAAGAAAAAAGAGACGCGGCAAGGGAAGCCTTCATGGCCCGTTCAGAAAGGGATATGTCCCGCGGCCAGCCGAGCCTTGCAACCATCAGCGTCATATCGCCTTTCGTCGGGCTGTTCGGAACGGTTATCGGGATAATGCACGCGTTTTTCAAAGTCGCACAAGAAGGCAAAATGACGCCTGCAGTGGTCGGCGCAGGAATCGCCGAAGCCCTTATCGCCACTGCGGCGGGTCTTCTGGTGGCTATTATCTCCGTCGTCATGTACAACGTTTTCAAAGCCCGCATGTACGAGGAAATTTCAGAGCTTGAAATCCTCCAGTATGAAACCGATGCTTCAAGCGGTAAAGAGCCGTGAAACGCCCGAAAAGAAAATACAATTTCCTCTCTGAAATCAATATAACGCCGCTTACCGATGTGATGCTGGTTTTATTGATTATTTTCATGGCTACATCGACATTCATAGTTTCGGGACAGGCGCTGGATCTCAGCCTGCCGTCCGCCGAAGGCCGGGATATAAACAGCCCGGATAAGATCATAGTTCTTGAGATCAAGCCTGAGGGGACGGTTTATTTCGACGGCGTAAAGATGACGAAAAACGAGCTTGAATCAAAGCTTACAGCCATAAAAAAATCTTTGGGGACAGCCCCCCCTGTCCTGGTAAGGGCGGATAAGGCCACCAGGTACCAGAATTTCATAAGCGTGCTGGAAATACTGTCGGGTAACGGCTTCGACAGTGTATCGTTGGCCGTGGAGCCGGAGAGTCTTAAAAAATGATCGGGCTGAGGCTCTGGACTTTTATCGTTGCATTGATCCTCACCACGGCCTTTTTTATTTTGTTTGCCGAAATAATGCCGACACATGCAGCCTCCGCTTTTAAGAAAGTTTTATCCGTTAAATTCTATAAAATAATATCCCAGTCGCCGGAAAATAAAATTAACGTCAGGAAGCCCCCGGCCAGGACCGTATCAATCGTCCCGGCTGTCGCGGCAGGCAGCCCCGGAGGCGGCCGGGTTGAAAAAATAAGCAGCCCCGACCCGCCGGCCTTTAAATCTAAAGAGGGGCGCAAAAAAGATCCTCCCCTGAAACGGGATAAGAAAAACCCGGATAAGAAACCGGCATATATCCCCCCGGTCATCGAAAGCAAAACCGGATCGGGCGAAAAAACAGCTCTCACTGGAAACCATGATACAAATTTTTCAGGTAATGAGCCGGACACAGGCGTGCTCCCCGTCTCAAAGCCCGGCGGTGCAGGAGGAGGCGGGGATGACGCCGGTTCGGGTAATTCAAATATAGCCGGGGGCGGCGGCCCGGCCGGGAATTTTCCGGGCGGAGGCGGGACAGGGGACGCCGTTAAAAGAGAATCGAAAATCGATCAACGGGCATTATTACTGGAGTTCCAGGCCAAGGTTTCGGCAAAGCTGGACAGGGCCAAAATTTACCCCGATGAAGCAAGGGAAAAGGATCAGGAAGGGATTGTGATGGTTTCTTTCCTGATAAGGCCGGACGGCGGCCCCCAAAATCCCTCGGTTTCATCTTCCAGCGGGTATGCAGTGCTTGACAGGGCGGCGCTTGACGCGGTCGCAAGAGCCGGGCCGTACCTGCCATTCCCGGAAGGCTTTCCGACAGGCATAAAAGTAAAGGCAGAAGTTATTTTTAAATTATCGAAGTAACAAAGGAGCAACATCATGAAACGCTTCATCGCACTAATTATCGTATTGCTGGCGCTTATACCGGCGGCGGTGTTCGGAGATTCGGAACCCCCGGAAATCGAAGTCCAGACAGTTGTTGAATCGACGCCCCTGGAAAAGTTCCTGGTAACGACTTCAGTCATCAATCAAAAAGAAATCGATTCCGATCCGTCTCTGGATATGGGCGAGCTTTTCGAGCCGGTAACCGGTGTATTGACGAGAGGGGTGGCAAACCAGAAAGCCAGAAATGAAATTTTCATAAGAGGGTTCGATATGAGCCACCTCCGGGTATATTTCAACGGCATCCCTATAAACACGCCGAATAACAGGATTGTGGATTTCAGCATTATCCCAAAGGAGTTCATCCGCAAGGTGGAAGTGGTCAAGGGGCCGCCGCCTGTCTCGTACGGTGCGGACGCATCCGGCGGCATAATAAACCTGGTGTCGCGCGACGGCAAAGATTCCCCGGGGTTCATGGCAAAGGTGCTGGCGGGATCATTCGGAGAATCCATGTACACTCTTACCGCCGGTTTACATGACAAAAACTATGATCTTTTCATCATGGGGAAGGAAGACATATCAGGCGGATATACTGAAAATACCGCAAGGAACATGGATTACGCGCTCCTGTCCGGCAATGTCAACATGGGAAAAAATTACAAGGCATCGATACTTTATTCGAGATCCGGGGGCGATAAGCAGTTCCCGAACGAATACACCCCCGGCGGCAAATTCCAGGTCCATACTACAGGGTTCTGGTCCGGCTCTTATAACTGGAGCTATCAGGGCATATTGCAGGAAAGCGGCTCCATAAGATTGGAAAAGAAAAACCCCGAAGGGTTATCATGGGCCGTCATGGCATATAACCATGTAGATAACAATGTGCTTACAGGATGGGTGGACGCAGGCTATCCCATAAAGCCGGGGCCGGGAAAAACAGGTCAATATTACCAGGCCGGTGTAACCAACTACAGCTACTGGGAAAGCAGGGATTCCGGCGGCAATATCGACTTCGATTTTAAGAGCGCAAATCATAACTTTAAATTCGGAGCCTCGGCGGAAAACGTGCGTTTCCGCCAGAATGAAAACGCGTCGCTGTCCCGGCCCCAAAACGAGTGGGACAAGGATTACTGGTCGCCTTATTCCAGCATAGGTTACGGGGGATATTACCTCCAGGACGATATAAAACTGGGCAAGAAATTAACGCTTACCGCGGGCGGCAGGGCGGATTCCGATACCAGGACCGCATCTATCGGGAACTGGAACCTTAACTTTGTTTTTGAAAACGGCAAAGAAACTTACCGCCTCGGTGGAGCGACGACCGGAAGGTTCCCCACCGTCAGCGAATTGGAAGGAAAGAAAGGCAACCCGAACCTTCAGCCCGAGCGCGCTACAAGCTATGAAATAGGCTATAACAGGAAATCGGGAGAAAACGTGTTCGACCTTTCGGTATTCGACTCCGACATCAAGAACCTGATAGGCACCCAGACTTCCGACAGCAAGTATGCCAACTGGCTGGAGGTGAAGCTTTTCGGCTTCGAGGCGTCGTACCAGTTTCCCGTATCGAAATCGGTATTTTCCAGGGCTGGAGTCCAGTACGTGAACAGAAATTTCGGAGACCAGCCGCCGGTATGGGACGATATCCCGAAAAACAAGTACACCCTTGCGTTTTTCTCAAAGCAGAAGTCGGGCAATATAAACTGGAAAATCGAAGCTTATGCTGTAAGCTCGAAACAGACAGGCGATGCCACATATCCCACCCTCGACGGATACACCCTCACCAACCTTATGCTTTCATACAACACGCCCGAAAAAGAAAAGTCGAAAGCTTCTCATGAACTGAGCCTGATAGTCCGCAATGTCTTCGATGTGAAGTATAGTGACACGTTGTACTATCTCGAGCCGGGGCGGGGAATCTGGGGGGAATATTCCATAAAACTTTAAATCCGAGAGGCTCCGTCCGGCAGGCAGGGCAGGGGTTTCCGGAGGGATTTTTTTACCGGAATTATTTGACAACCACTGCCTATTTGCTATAATAATTCGGGTTATCCGCGGAGGTGGCGGAACAGGTAGACGCGTACGTTTGAGGGGCGTATGGGCAACCGTGGGGGTTCGAGTCCCCCTCTCCGCACCAGAGAAATCAACTCCCGCCTTTAATAGGGCGGGAGTTAATTTTTTGCACATCCTGAACCCCCCGACTCATCTTACAACGGCTTTCTCAAAGGAATAAATCTCCGCTTCCTTGAATAACCAGCAGGTAATATTTCCTTGAAGGATATGAATTTTGGAACAGAATAAAGACAGCACAAATATGCCGGAAACCCTTCCCGGAACCATGCATGAGAGAGGTAAATATTCCCGCCTGCTGACCCGTAACGCATTGTTCAACCTGGCCCGGTACGGGGTTTCCCTGGTGGTCATGCTCCTTATCACGCCTTTTATACTACATAAAATCGGCGTATCGCTTTATGGGGTATGGGCTTTGATACTTGTTTTCTCCAGCGCGCCTCTTATGCTGGACCTGGGCGTCGGTGCCGCGCTCAACAAGTTCATCCCTGAATTCTATGCAAAGGGCGCGCTTGACAGCCTGAACAGGTCCGTTAATGTCGCGATCTACCTGTACGGCGCTCTCGGCTTCCTGATAGTCCTCATCCTCCTTGCACTAAACCCGTGGATAATATCAACTTTTATGAAACCGTCTCCCGAACAATTCGGTGAAATAAGGCTGGTATTCATTTTGAGCCTTGTGGTTTTCCTGTTCAATTTCATCCTGGCCCCTTACATCACAATCATTACAGGGTTACAGCGGTTTGATCTTTTCGGCTACCTGGGTATTTTCGAAACGCTGGGCAGAGCTTTGATGATCTTCATTTTCCTGAATGCAGGCTGGGGCCTGATCGGCCTTGTTATCGCCTATATGGGCGGAACACTGATAACATTGATGACGGGCAGGTTTATCATAAAAAGGATTTTGCCAGGATTCAGCTTGATCATCCCTTCATGGGAAATGCTTAAAGGGACAGGGAAAGATCTCATAACTTTCGGGGCAAAAATTTTCGTAACTTCCGTTGCGGTCATTCTCCAACTCCAGTTGGACAAATTGCTCCTCGGCTATTTTTTGAATACCACCGCCGTAAGCTTCTACCAGCTCGGCAACGGCCTTGCAAGACAGTTCCGCTCCATACCTGACCAGATCCTTTCGCCTATATTCCCGGCTGCATCTGAGATGGATTCCAGGAATGATTTTACCAGGATTAAGGAATTATATTTCCGTTCCCAGAAATACAACATGCTTTTCCTGTTCCCGTTTTTTACTCTCGGGTTTATAATGGCGCCTGCATTGGTAAGGCTCTGGCTGGGGGAAGGCTTCGAATTGTCGGCTTTAACCTGCAGATTTTATCTTGCAGCGTTTCTCATATCCCTTATATTTTCCCCCGGATTTCACATTCTTAACGGAATGGGCCGTCCCGATATCGGCATGAAATCGTCAATATTGCTCGCTATAGCGAATATAATTCTCAGCCCGATATTGATCTGGAAAATCGGTTTCACAGGCGCGTTGTGGGGAACTACTACGGCCATGGTTATATCGACAATTTATTTCGTATTCCTGTTCCATAAGACCATCGATATATCTTTCAAAGACGTTATCAGGAAATGTTTCATCATCCCCGCAGCAGCAACGGTCGTATCATCATCTCTCTTTTTCATCCTGCCCGGTTTCTTCTCTGAAAATATCCTGACGTGGCTCTGTTTCATCATTGTTTTCCTGGCGATTTATTTAATGATAATGTTGTCCACCGGGCATCTGGATAAATTCGAAAAAGATTTCATCAAATCGATTTTCAGCAGTGTCAAAGGAAAAATCCTGAAGAAAAAAACCTCCGTGCCCGGTAAATGACCGGTGCCTGTGGACAAGCATTATCCCCCGGCTGGCATCACAGGTAAAGAAGGAAAGTTCAAATCTTCTCTCATGGAGAATACCTTTAGATGAAACCCCAAAACAGCCTTAAGGAAGGAATTTATCCCTTTTACAAAAATTATCTAATGGATATGTACAATTTCTGGATATGTACAATTTCTCACCTGCTGATATTGTCACAGAACTTGTTGTAATGAATTTTGAGGAGACTTTGAAGAATTGAAAAAGACCGGAAGAAACTTCCTGAAGGAATTCCTCAAATTCTTTCCCTATGGCCCCGGCTTTTCTTTGTACCGGGGAATAGAGGCGAGAATTTTGTCCGGGGTGGATCTCATCCCGCCTGTCCTGGATTTCGGTTGTGGGGACGGGTCGTTTGCAAAAGTATTTTTCAAGAATGAAAAAGTGGCGGCGGGTGTTGATATTGATGATTATTCGCTGGGACTTGCGAAGAAACTCGATATATATATGGATTTGAGAAAGGCCGACGCTGCATCCCTGCCCTGGGACGGTGAAAGCTTCGGCACGGTTTTCAGCAACTGTGTCCTGGAGCATATCGAGAACATTGAAGGAGCGTTGAAGGAGGCTTTCCGGGTTCTGAAAAACGGGGGAAAATTCGTGGCGACCGTACCCAGCGAAAATTTAACTTCGTATCTTTACAGGTATAAATTATTAATGGAACAGAACAATCATGAAAAAGCCGGGGAATATATCGAACAATTCAATTTCCGGCACAGGCATTACCGCTACCTGAACCCCGGCGAGTGGAAAGAACTGCTTGAAAAAATCGGCTTTTCGGAAATCGAAATAAAATATTATCTGGCGCCCGAAACAACAACTCTCTGGAGCAAGCTGGAATACCTGTTTACCTGTGAGTTGAGCGGGATCCTGAATTCCGGTGCGGGAAAACTGACGGCGCTGGCATTAATAATAACGCCCGGGTTTCTCTCAAATTTTTTCTGGGGCAAATATCTTGAAAAGGCATACCTTGCGGATGTTGAACCGCCGGGGAAAGGCGGAGGTCTTTTAATAACCGCCGGAAAGCTCAGGCAATGAAGATCGCGGTTTATCACAACCTTCCCTCCGGCGGTGCTTTGAGATCTTTACAGGAATATGCAAAAGTCCTGAGCAAAAGAGGGATACTGATGGATCTTTTCATCCCCTCCACCGCCAACGTAGATTTCATGCCCCTGGACGACTACACCGGCGAAAAACATGTTTTCCCTCTCAATAATAAAAGGATCGATTTAAAAGTGCCAGGTCTTAGAAAACTGGGCTTCATGGCCCAGACCGGGCTTATTTATGGCAGGCTGCACAAACTTGATAAAAAGATCGCCGCCATAATCAATGAAAAATATGACCTTGCTTTCGTTCACCACACCCTCTTCGTTCAAACTCCCTGGATCCTGAAATATCTTGAAATTCCATCGGTTTATTTCTGCCAGGAGATTAACCGCTATGTTTACGAAGCCCCCGTCAGGGGCCTGGAGTGGCCCGGTAATAAGCTTGTTTATCGTAATAAAATGTTTATGAAGATAGAAAAAGAGAATATGGAAGCGGCGGACCTGGTACTGGCAAACTCTTATTTTTCACGCGAGACGATATTAAGAACCTACGGCATCAATGCGGTAGTCAATTACCTGGGGATAGATCCGGAAAAATTCCGGCCCCTGGGAATTGAAAAAGAAAACATGGTGCTTTCGGTCGGCGCGTTCCACCCCATGAAAGGGATGAGGTTTATAGTAAGATCCATAGGAAGGATTGACAAAAATTTACGCCCGAAGCTGGTTATAATCGGAGACCGTGGCAATTCCGAAGAAGTCGGGATCCTCAAAAAGCTCGCCCTGGAAAATGACGTTGACCTGGAGACACTCTCCCTGGTCGATGATAAAACGCTGGTCGAATATTATAACCGGGCTGTCCTTGTAGTTTATGCGCCGTATCTCGAGCCGTTCGGCCTCGTCCCCCTGGAGGGAATGGCCTGCGGGACCCCTGCGGTCGGCGTCCGTGAAGGCGGGGTCAGGGAATCCATATCGCATAACGAAACGGGACTTCTGGTCAACCGTGATGAAAATGAATTCGCAGAAGCCGTCCGATTCCTGATTACAACCCCGAAGACCCGGGAAGAATTCGGAAAGAACGGGATAAGGGTAACAAGGGAAAAATGGACATGGGAAAAATCCACTGACCGCCTGCTTGAAAATTTTGAGAAAGCCATTGGCCTTGCGAAAAAACAAGCCAAAAAATAAAGTGTAGTTCGAACCTACAATCCGTAACCGAACCATGCCCCGGTTGAAGGTAAAAACTTCTTGTAATAGAAATTGTTTCCATTGTGAATAAATTCGCAGGCACCTTAAATATAATTCTTGCCCGGCGAAAAGCCATGACGAAAAATCGAACATCTGTACAAAAGACAATGCTGTTCCTGACCAATCTGTTCGAAACGCTGGGCTATTATACGATAGGCATCATCTCCCGCCTCAGGACACCTCCCCTTCCACAGCCTGAAGCAGTAAAGAAGATCCTGGTCATGCGCCTTGATCACCTGGGGGACGTGATTATGACCACGCCTTTTTTACAGGCCCTCAGGGGAAAGTTCCCACATGCCGAAATAACCGTACTCCTTGCTCCCTGGTCGAAGGAAATCCCCCTGGACGTTTCCTTGGTTGATCGGAAAATATTCTATGATCCGTTCTGGCGCTCGGCCGGTGGGAAGCCAGGTGATTTTTTCTCCATCGCCGGAAAATTGAGAAAGGAGAATTTCGATATCACCTTTAACGCCCGCCCTGAAAGCAAGTGGGAAGCATTATTGTCCTATCTCATCGGCGCTCCCCACAGGGTAGGCTCCGGCCTGGAAGTAGGAACATTCTTTTACAACCATTATATCCTTCCGGGCGATTGGGAAACCGAGCATCTGGCCGAGTCAACACTTAAAATGCTTAGAGAAACTTACGGCGATTTCCCTCCCGTTTCATTAAGATTCCCCATATCTGAAGAAACCCGAAAATCCGTTGATGATCTTTTTGAGAGAGAAGGTATTAAAATCCCGCCTCCCGTCGTCTGTATCCATCCCGGCGTCAGGGTTGATCTCAGGAACTGGGACAATCAAAAATTTGCCGGACTGGCCGATGCTCTCCCTGAATTATATGACTGTCAGGTTCTTTTGGTGGGCGGCCCCGATGACGTAGAAAATGTGAGGAAGATAGAGGATCTGACAGGCACAAAGCCTCGTTCCCTGGCAGGGATGCTCAGTATTCAACAACTGGGAGAAGTGATAAGGAGAAGCGGGTTGTTTATCGGCCTGGAATCCATGGCGGGTCACGTTGCGGCGGCGGTGGGGACTCCTGCAGTAATTATCTTCAGCGGCATCAACCCGCCGGGGCGGTTTTCGCCTTATACCGATAATAAGTTAATTATTCAAAATGAAGTTCCATGCTCTCCGTGCAGGGCGAGTTGTGATGACCGCCGTTGTATTACCGGGATACAGGTAAAAGATGTCCTGGAAAAAATTAAACAATGGAAGAAGCTCGATGGAAAATCAGCCTGAAGTTTTTATAATAATCGTTAACTGGAACCAGCCGGAACATACCATAGAATGCCTCTATTCATTGGAAAAAATCAACTATCCCCGGTTTGAAATAGTCGTGGCGGATAACGGCTCAACCGACGGCTCGGAAGAAAAAATAAGGGAGAAATTCCCGGATGTTCATTTGATTCAAACAGGCGCCAACCTTGGTTTTACCGGCGGCAACAACGCCGGGATAAAATATGCCATGGATAAAGGCGCCGATTATGTTTTTCTGCTGAATAACGACACTGTAGTTGACCCCGATGTCCTCACCCCCCTTGTTGAAACAGGCGAAAGCGGCCCTTCAACAGGGATGCTTGGGTCCAAAATCTATAATTATTACCGGAAGAACGAGATCGACTTCACCGAAACGGTGATCGACTGGAAAAACGGGACGGCGACTTTTCCCGGCCGGGGGGAGATCGAACGGGGAGAGTATGAAGAAGCTAAAGAAGTTGAGAGCCTGTGCGGTTGTGCGATGATGGTGAAAAGAGAAGTCATTGAAAAAATCGGGATGCTGGATGACGATTTCTTCGCATATTGTGAGGATACCGACTGGAGCGTCAGGGCGAAAAAAGCCGGGTATAAATGCGTTTTTGTCCCGCGTTCAATCGTATGGCACAAGGGCTCGGCGACGAACAAGGCCAACGACTACTCCCCGATGGCGGTGTATTATTCATCGAGGAACCGCCTCCTTTTCCTCAAGAAAAATAAAGGCTCCGGCGTCGGCTTCCACATGGTAAACCTCGGCGCTTTCCTGATCGCTTTATCGAGCTACACTTACTCGTCGATTATCCCCTCCAGGGAATCGAAGAAAAGGACGGCTTACTGGGCATTGAGAGGGATGCTCGATTTTTACAGGGGGAAGTTCGGCAGGCCGGATATCGACTGGGACAGGGCATGAGACAGATCCTGCGTTTTTAAAGTTTTACAGGGCGATAGGTTCCCTGCTCCTTTGAAAGCGGGCCGCCGGGCGGCGGCTCATGTGAAAATGCCGGATTTCCGGGCGGTTTCGATTTCGGAAACGCCCCGGTTTCCAAGGCAAGAAAGGAAACCTGAACTTATAATAGAAGATAACATATATTAACCGGCAAGAGAGGAAACCGTATGCGCGAAATCCATGTTCATAAAATCATAGAAACGGTCAAAAACCTTTGTATAGACGCCAATTATTATCTGGGCGACGACGTTATTTGCGCCCTTGTTGACGCCAGGCAGGCGGAAGAATCCCAGGTCGGCCAGGACGTGCTCGACCAGATACTCGAAAACGTGGAGATAGCACACATGGAAAAGGCCGCCATGTGCCAGGATACCGGCGTTGCTGTGGTATTCCTGGAAATAGGCCAGGACGTCCACATCGTCGGCGGGGATCTTTACGAGGCAGTGAACGAGGGAGTACGGCAGGGATACGAGGAAGGGTACCTCCGCAAATCGATGGTTAAAAATGTGTTCGACCGGGTAAATACTAAAGACAACACCCCGGCGGTTATCCATACCGACATAGTGCCGGGTGAAGATATAAATATAATCGTTGCCCCTAAGGGTGGCGGGAGCGAAAATATGAGCCTCGTGAAGATGCTGCCGCCTTCCGCAGGGAGAAACGGCGTGGTTGACCTGGTGGTTAAAACCGTCTGTGAGGCGGGAGCCAACCCATGCCCGCCGGTTGTTGTCGGGGTCGGCCTCGGAGGGACTTATGAGAAGGCGGCTCTCCTGGGCAAGAAAGCCCTTTTAAGGGAGATAGGCTCGCCCAACCCGGACACGGAGCTTGCCGGAATGGAAAAGGAGATCCTGAAAAAGATTAATGATTGCGGGGTCGGACCGCAGGGCTTCGGCGGCAGGGTAACCGCCCTTGCGGTACACATAGAATCCTTCCCGTGCCACATAGCGAGCCTCCCGGTGGGGATAAACATCAACTGTCATGTAGCCCGCCACAAGGAAGCGGTAATTTAACGGAGGGACGAGCAGATGCCTGAGATATATCACCTGACTACACCGTTGAAAGACGAAGACGTAGAAAAGCTCCGTATAGGCGACCAGGTTTATATAACCGGGGACATATACACCGCGCGCGATTCGGCCCATAAGAGGCTCATCGAGGCGCTTGACGGGGGCAGGCCTCTGCCGGCGGATTTTAAAGGGCAGGTCATATATTATGCAGGGCCTTCTCCCGCAAAGCCCGGCAAGCCGATAGGCTCCGTCGGCCCTACCACGAGCTACAGGATGGACGCTTATGCCCCCAGGCTTTACGACCTGGGGCTGAAAGCCACTATCGGAAAAGGGAACAGGAATCCGGAGGTTATCGAATCTCTCAAGAAGAATAAAGCCGTATATCTTGCCGCCATCGGGGGAGCGGCCGCGCTGCTTGCCCGCAGCGTGAAGGCTTCGGAAACAGTGGCTTACGAGGAGCTGGGCCCGGAAGCGATAAGACGCTTGACAGTGGAAAACTTTCCGGCTATTGTAGTGAACGATACGCTGGGAGGGGATCTTTACAGGGAAGGGAAAAAGCAATACGCCCGCTCCTGAATTTTAAAAGGGGTGAATTCAATGCATACTTACGAAGAAAGATTTTATGAAGGACAGGGCGCTCCTGTTCCTCCCCCTCCGGCCGGACTGCCGGAGAGCTATGGCGAGGATATACTGGTTCTTCTCATGCGTGACCCGTACTGGGCTTTCGGATACTGGGACATAAGCCCGGTAAAAAGAGCCGAGTTGATGAAAACTATGGGCGATGAGACTCTTTCCAGGAGCCGTCTTCTGGTCCGCATTTATATGGGCGAAGACAGGACAAAGCTTGAAGCTTCGCCCGACCTCCACCTGGAAGTTGATGTTACGGGGGCTTCAAAAAGCTGGTACTTCCACCTGGGGCTGCCGAAACGCTTCTTTTTCGGCATCCTGGGATATCTCACCCCGGAAGGCAATTTCATAGAAATCGCCCGCTCAAACATAGTCGGAAGCCCCGGCGATACGATATCCGAAAGGGTCGATGAGGAATGGCTTGCGATGGAAGAAATGTACCGCCGCATCCTCCGCCTTGCCCGCGAAGGGGAAAGCAGCCCCCAGGAATGGGCCGAGATAAGCAAAATGGCCCGCAGACACCTGCTCGAAGTCGAAGGATCACGCTTCCCAAGGCCATGAGGCTTTAATCCCTTAAGGAGGAACCATGCAAAAAGGTTATCTATGCCTCATGCTCCATGCCCACCTTCCTTATGTCCGGCATCCCGAATATACCGATTCGTTTGAGGAAGACTGGCTGAATGAGGCTATCACAGAAACATACCTGCCACTTCTGAAGGTTTATGAAAACCTCCTGGCTGACGGGGTGGATTTTCATATTACGATGTCCCTCACCCCGACATTGTGCGAGATGCTGAGAGACCCGCTCCTCGTGGAACGCTACGAGAAACACCTTGAAAAGTTATTTGAGCTTTCCGAAAAAGAGCTTGTGCGCACGAAAGACAGCACCGAATTCTATCCCTTGGCTGAGATGTATAACAGCTTTTTAAAAGACGCCCTTCACCGCTTCAAAGACGTTTATCACAGGGATATAGTGGGCGCGTTCGCCAGGGTGCAGGATTCGGGCAAGCTTGAGATCATAACATGCGGCGCGACACACGGTTTCCTCCCTTTGATGGAGATGATCCCTGAAGCAGTTAAAGCACAGGTGGAAGTGGGCGCTGAGAATTATCGGAAGCATTTCGGCAGGAGACCGCGCGGGATATGGCTTCCGGAATGCGGCTATTTCCCAGGGGTCGATAAGTATCTGAAAGACGCCGGGATCAGGTTCACATTCCTGGATTCCCATCCTATCCTGTTCGCAGACCCCCGCCCGGCTTTCGCAGTTTATGCCCCGGTATATACACCGAACGATGTCGCCATTTTCGCCCGCGACCCGGAATCTTCCAAGCAGGTATGGAGCTCCAAGGAAGGTTACCCCGGTGATTACTATTACAGGGAATTTTACCGCGACGTGGGGTTCGACCTCCCGATGGACTATATCGCGCCTTATATCCACGAAAGCGGCCAGAGGATAAATACAGGCATCAAGTATTACAGGATAACCGGCCCCGGCGAACACAAAGAGCCTTACCATTATGGAGCGGCAAGAGACCGCGCCGCCGATCATGCCGGGAACTTCATGCACAACAGGGAAAAACAGTCGGAATTCCTGTTCGATATTATGGGCAGGCCGCCTGTTATCGTCGCTCCTTACGACGCCGAACTTTTCGGCCACTGGTGGTTCGAAGGGCCGATGTGGATAGAGTTCCTGGCAAGGAAGATCCACTTCGACCAGGACAACGTCAAGATGATCACCCCCATCGGATACCTGGAAAAATTCCCCGAAAACCAGGTAGTTCAGCCTACAATGGGAAGCTGGGGGTACAAGGGTTATAACGAAGTCTGGATGAACAGCACCAACGACTGGATTTACAGGCACCTACACTGGTGTGCCCGCAAGATGGTGGATCTTGCAAACCGTTTCTGTAACCCCGACGATTTGAAGCGCCGTGCTTTGAACCAGGCCGCAAGGGAACTGCTTCTAGCCCAGAGCAGCGACTGGGCGTTTATCATGAAAACAGGCACCCATGTCGAATACGCCCACAAGAGGACACAGGAACATGTTAACAGGTTTACCCGGTTGTATTACGAGATAACGGAGGACAGGGTGGATGAGGGGTTCCTCTCCAACCTGGAAGCTCTGGATAATATTTTCTCCGAGATAGATTATTCTATTTACAGGGGCTGATAAGGAAAGGGGAAGGGCTATGCCGGAAGAGAAAAAAGAAGCGGCGAAAAAAGTAAAGGGAAAAAAGATGGAATCGCCTCCCCGTTCAATTTTAATGGCGGAACTCCAGCACCTTTCCGCGGTATCCGCCAGGAACGAAGTGCTGACAAGGGAGCTTTCCGAAGGGAGAGTAACCCCCGGTGAGATAAAGGACGAAGTCGAGCAGTGTGTAGCCGAGCAGTCCAGGATAGTAAACAGCTTTGTCGCGCTTTCGGATGACGAGCCTGCGCTGGAGCGCTTCTCATCATTGATGTCACAGATCGAAAAAAATATCCAGCTTATAAACGATGCTGAAACAAAGGAGCAGGTGGAGAGCATACAGATCGAGGTCTCGGCTCTGGTACAGAAGTGGTCACAGTATCTTGAGATCATAGTCAAAGGCATATTCGAAAAAGCCCCTGAGGGGTAGGGGAAGTTGGCTATGAAACCTGCCGTTAAAAAAAAGGGAGGCAAGTCTTGATTGAAGACATAAAAATATATGGACGTTCTTTGAACATACAAAGCCTTGATTTTTTTGGGAATTTTTCGAAATCCCCAGATGGTAGATTTATTATTGCATGGGATGATACCGATAAAAAAAGCGGAATAGGCGGATTCAGAGAACAAGGCATGGGAGAATTTTTGTTAATTGATCGCTCTGCACCTATTTTAAAGAGAAAGCTTCAACGCCCTAATGCTGGAAAAGTTGCAAACAATGGGATATTTATTATAGGTAATTACCCAACATTTGATCCAAAATTACAGATCATTTTGGCCATCAGGTGAAAGATATCCTCTTCCCGGTGATTATACCTAAATTCCAACTCCTTCAGATATAGAGGAAACTTCTCCCTGGAAACTCCATGATGCTTTATCAGGCGCTC
>JAMCWD010000007.1 GCA_023475345.1 Chloroflexota bacterium
AATCTCAATTTCACTGCATCACCGGAGCCTACAGTGTCGAATTTGAAGCCACAACCAGCGACAGATAAAAGGGTAATCGTTAAGATCAACGCGCTGATAAGTAAGAATTTGTGCTTCATATAAAACCTCGTCTTCTGTTTATTCTTGACTCTTTGGTAAGGTCATATCCCATTTTCAGTGATACTTAAAATCTCCTTAAGTATTGAACTTGTTACCCTTTACCAAACGCTTTAAAATTTCCTTCATATTAATCCCTTTTTTTATCAAATTTCGGTTCTAAACAGAATAAATCCCTATAAAAATAAAAAAAGACCAAATCCCTCTGGTCTGTAAGCTGAAACCTAGCCTGCCTGGCCGACTTGCCCGCCGTAGATTTAACAAAGTTTGGTAGCCCGTAGGGGATTTGAACCCCTGATCTCCGCCTTGAGAGGGCGGCGTCCTAAACCCCTAGACCAACGGGCCAGCCAACTGCTTCAAACGGCCGCCGGGTGAACCCCGAAGCCCCGCGGGAATACCCGCCGCTTCATGTAATACAACCCGGCTTCGCCAGAGGTATTATATCCAATGCCTGTTTCATTGTCAACATAAAATACAAGTCCAAAACATCACCGGGGCGGGGCGTTAAAATTCCGCTGTTCTTTATGCCCGCTTCGACTCGTACAATATTTTCAGATCGTTTTTGTTCTTTATCTTATGTTTTCGGCCGTCGCCGGTGATAATTAAAATTGTTTCGCCTGACAATAATTTCATCAACGCGTTATATACGCAGAGTCTGGATAATGTTATGCCTGTTTTCAGAAACAGGAATTTCCTGTCTTTCATTTCATAAATGCCCGGCTGGTTTTTGAAATCGGGTTCCGATGTAAAGTAGTAGCCGTCTCCGAAATCATCGGAAACAAAATGTGTTGTAACTTTGCCCGATATCTTTCCTTGAAAGGCTTTCAAAAAAGCCGCCGCCTCTTTCTCCTCGGCGGTCAGCGTATGTGCAGTATCTATCCCGGTCAAATCCTCCAGTGTGTTTGCGCCCTGGAGCTTGTGATAAGAATCTACGGTTATGAACGCGTGCCTTATGCAGTTTTCGTAAAACCAGCGGACTATGTTCTGTTCTTCTTTCCTTGAAGGGGTCCCGCGGAAAACATGGCTCTGGTCCTGGGGGTGCCGTGCTTTTACGAGATGGCCTATATTCATGTTTTTTATTGCAATGGTGGAATTTATATCGAGTTTTTCCCTTCCGCTTTCGACATCGAGGCGGGTATCGGGCCTGTGTCTGGATTTCAGGCTTTCAAAAGAAAACAGGCGCCTGGCCGCGGCAAGCTCTCTCAATATGGAAATATCCTGGGCCGATGCGGGTGACCCCGGGAGAAACATGAAATCCTCGGCCTGGCTTTGATTTTCAGTTATTATCTTTTCGTCCAATGCCTGCATCGTCATCACCACAAATCACCTGAACTTATAATGTCCCTGTATAACTTTCTTCCCGTGTGCCTCAAAACCTTTCACAACAACAAATTTTTAAGTTATAATTATTGCCGTTTACAAGCCTCACGACTGATATATATGCATGGCTGCCCGTGTTTCAATTTGTGAAACCCTTATGGCCGTTTATTCATCTATATAAAGGGAAAATATTTGGAAAGGTAGAAATACCGATACGGAGTAACCAAGGGGGCAAATCAATGAAAATTGCCATAGCTGGTAAAGGGGGCACCGGCAAGACAACAATTGCGGCAATAATTATAGACGCTTTCAAGCAGCACGAATACAGGGTTTATGCTCTGGACGCCGACCCCAATCGTCATCTCGGCCCGGCTCTTGGTTTCGTTGAAGAAAAAAACATCATCCCCATCATGGAGATGAAAGATTTGATCAAAAAACGAATGGGGGTCGAAGATACGTCATTTGCCCCGATGTTCAAGATGAATCCCGACGTTTCCGATCTGCCCGGCGCTTATGCAATCGAGAAGGACGGCGTGAGGTTGCTGGTTCTCGGCGGTATCGCCGGGGGAGGCGCCGGCTGTGCGTGCCCTGAAAATGTTTTCATGCGCCGCCTCCTCCATGAAGTGATTACAGGCAGGGACGAAGTGGTGGTTGCAGACATGGAGGCGGGCATCGAGCACCTGGGCCGGGCAACGGTTGAAGCTGTCGATATGCTTATCCTTGTTGTAGAGCCGTCGAGAGCATCTATCGAAGTTGCGTTGAAAGCCGAAGATATGGCAGAGCAGATTAATTTGAAAAACTTTTTCTACATCGCAAATAAAATCAGGAATGATAAGGACCGCGAATTCGTAGAAAAAAACCTGGAAGGGAAAAATATCCTGGCATTCATTCCATACCGCGATTCTATAGCCGAAGGCGAAAGAGAAGGCATTGAAGCAGGCGGAAGGGACAAGGAAATAAACGATATTATTGAAAGAGTGGTTGAAAAAATTGTAAAATTCCCGGGGAAAGGGCATAAAGCCAGATCTCCGGTTTCCGAATGATTCATACAGGCTGAAGGTTCAACGAACAAATCAGGAGGGCATTGATGGACGAAAAACGCAGGACAAGTTGTACGGCGTCACAAGAGATGTTGACAAGGGCGGCATGCGATGGCATAGAAACCGCATGGGACCGCCATGAAGCAATGGAACCTCAGTGCGGCTACGGCATGCTGGGGATATGCTGCAGGATATGTGCGATGGGGCCATGCCGCATCAACCCGTTTTCGGAAGAAGAAGGGCGTGGAGTTTGCGGGGCGACTGCGGATACGATAGCCGCGCGCAACCTGGTGCGCATGATCGCTGCGGGCGCTGCAGCCCATTCGGATCACGGCCGTGACGTCGCTCATACACTGGTTCTCACAGCCGATAAAAAATCCGAAGGATATTCGATCAAAGACCCCGTCAAGCTGCTGGCGGTTGCAAAAGAGATGGGGATAAAGACCGGGAACCGGGATTTGAATGAGATCGCCCACGATGTCGGCGAAACCGCATATAACCAGTTCGGTCAGCAGGAAGGGGAATTGATCTTCGGCCACAGGGCGCCGAAAAAACAGCAGGAGATATGGCGCAAATTAAATGTCTTCCCGCGCGGCATAGACAGGGAAATCGTCGAGGTCATGCACCGTACCAATATCGGGGTCGATTGCGATTATAAAAATATAATCCAGGGCGGGATGCGTGCCGCGCTCGGCGACGGCTGGGGAGGCTCCATGATAGCAACCGACCTCCAGGATATCCTGCTCGGCTCGCCACTCCCCCTCAGGTCACAGGTGAACCTGGGAGTTTTCAAAGACAACACCGTGAACATGGTAGTACACGGCCATGAGCCTGTCCTGTCCGACCTCATCGCGACTATAACGAGAGAGCCGGAAATGATAGAGGCGGCTAAAGAAGCCGGCGCGGAAGGCATCACGGTCGGAGGGATATGCTGTACTGCAAACGAGATCCTGATGCGCCAGGGTTTCCCCATAGCGGGGAACTTCCTCCAGCAGGAGCTGGCGATCCTGACAGGCGCAATCGACGCGATGGTCGTCGATGTCCAGTGCATCATGCCGAACCTGACGGAAGTCTCCAAACGCTTCCATACAAAAGTTATAACCACCTCGCCCAAAGCAAAATATCCCGATGTCGAACACATCGAGTTCCATGAAGAAAACGCTTATTCGACAGCAAAAGAGATCGTGAAAACAGCGATCGATAATTTTAAAAACCGTGACAGATCGCGCGTTCAGATCCCGCATGAAAAAATGGATCTCGTAGCCGGATTCACCGCCGAAAACATCAACTGGATACTGGGCGGGAAATACCGCGGCACTTACCGCCCGCTTAACGATGCAATCATAGCGGGGAGAGTCCGCGGGGTCGCCGCGGTCGTCGGCTGTAATAACCCCAAGATCGAGCATGATACCGGCCATTACCAGCTTGTAAAAGAACTGCTGAAAAAAGATGTCCTCGTGCTTGAAACCGGCTGTGCGGCTATAGCCTGCGCCAAGTGCGGGATGCTCATCCCCGAATCGATTTACGAATATGCGGGGAAGGGGCTGCGGGAAACCTGCGAAGCGGTGGGTATCCCGCCCGTCCTCCATTTCGGCAGTTGTGTGGATATAAGCCGCCTGTTGATGGCCGCGGTAGGGGTCGTCAGGGAAAGAGGCTGCGGGGACGATATAAGCGAACTGCCTCTTGCCGCCGCCGCTCCCGAATGGATGAGCGAAAAAGCAGTATCCATCGGGTTCTACGCCGTCGCTTCGGGGATCTTCACAGTGCTGGGCGTGCCGTTCCCCGTACTCGGAGCTCCCAACCTCACCCGGTACCTGACCGAAGAACTCGAGAACATCGTCGGCGCAAGGTTCGCATTCGAAAGCGACCCGGTAAAAGCGGCCCGCCTGATGATAGAACATATCGACAAGAAACGTGTCGAGAGAAAAATGAGGCCCATGTTGTACGCGGAAGGCGAAGGGCAAAAGGCGGAGGCAAAAGCCGAAAAGGAGATGGTTACTCCATGAAGACCCAGAAAATGATCCGGGTAACCGCCGAAAAATGCCTTGCATGCAAGAGTTGTGAGATGGCGTGCGCCGTCGCTCATTCGGAAACAAAAAGCCTTTTCACGGCGATCAAAGAAGAGCCTCTCCCCATGGCAAGGATCCAGGTCGAAGGCGATAACGAATTCTGCCTCCCTATCCAGTGCCGCCATTGCGAAGATGCCCCGTGCGTAAAAGTGTGTCCCACAAAAGCCATCTACAAGCCCACCCCCCAGTCACCCGTAATCATGAATAAAGAAGTCTGCATCGGTTGTAAGTGGTGTATCCTAGTCTGCCCGTTCGGAGTAATACAACTGGACCGAAGCGGGAAAACCGTAACGAGATGTGACCTCTGCCTGGAGCGAACTGAAAAAGGGGAAGAGCCTGCCTGTGTCGATGCGTGTCCCACGGGAGCGCTTGAGTTCATGCCGCTCGACGAGATCGCAAAAAAGAAAAGAGAGAAAGCGCTGAGCGATTACAGGGCGGGGGTGGAGATCTAAATGGCTCTCATCGAAAAAGTTGACGGCATCGTCGAAATGTACGGCTCCAACCCAGGCGGCCTTATAGCGATACTGCAGGACATCCAGGACGAATACCGCTACCTTGACAGGGAAGCCATAATCCGGGTGGCGCATGATCTCAAGCTGCCTGTCAGCCAGGTTTACAGCGTCGCTAACTTTTATAACGCTTTCTCGCTGGCGCCGACAGGCAAACATATTGTCAGCGTCTGCCTCGGCACCGCGTGTTATGTGAAAGGCGCGGGCCTTATCCTCGACAGGCTGGAGCGGGAGATGGAAATCAAAATCGGCGAGACCACCGGCGACAGGTTATTTACACTGCAGGGAGTCCGCTGCCTTGGCTGCTGCAGCATCGCTCCCGTAATTACAATCGACGGCGAAATCTACGGCGAAATCAAGCAGGAGCGGATTTCCAAGATCCTGGAGAGCTACAAGTAATGAGCATTGAAATCAAAGATCTGGATAAAATAAAAGAATCCGGGTTTAAGTCCCTCAATCCCGATTCGCTGAGGATAACGGTGGGGATGGCAAGCTGCGGCCTGGCGACCGGCGCTCAAAAAGTCTTCGACGCCCTTGTCGAGGCGGTTAAGGGATCGGGTCTCGATGCAAGGGTGGTCAGGGTCGGTTGTATCGGCTATTGTGAAAAAGAGCCGCTTGTCGAAGTAACAGGGCCGGAACTTCCCAGGATCTGCTATCCCGATATGACGCCAGAAAGGGCCGGGGAGCTTGTAAAATCGCTTGCCGTTGGAAATTATAGAGAGGATATGGCGCTGTTCCGGGCATCGAAAGATAATGCCGCCGAGCCTCCGGGCGAAGTCAAAGACATAGTAGCTTTTGACGAGCTTCCTTATTTCAAGCGGCAAAAACGATACGTGCTGGACAACGCGGGCGTTATAGATCCCGAAAACATTGAAGAATACATAGCGCGCGGCGGGTATTCATCAATTGGAAAAATTTTCAAAGAGAAGATTTCCCCGGAAGACGTTATCGAAACGATCAAGAAGTCCGGCCTCAGGGGTAGAGGCGGCGCGGGCTTCCCCACTTACAGGAAATGGGAAAGCGCAAGGCGGGCCGGAGGATATCCGAAATACGTAATCTGTAACGCCGACGAAGGTGACCCGGGGGCTTTCATGGACCGCAACATCCTTGAAAGCGACCCACACAGCGTAATAGAAGGGATGATCATAGGCGGGTATGCAATCGGAGCAGGCCAGGGCATAGTTTACATCAGGCACGAATACCCTCTGGCGGTCAAGCGGCTGGGACTGGCTCTCAAGCAGGCCCGT
Organism: Chloroflexota bacterium; assembly: GCA_023475345.1. Lineage (GTDB taxonomy): Bacteria > Vulcanimicrobiota > JAMCWD01 > JAMCWD01 > JAMCWD01 > JAMCWD01. The sequence continues at coordinate 6,303 of JAMCWD010000007.1, forward strand.
GAAAAGGGACTTCTCGGCAGGGACATCATGGGCTCCGGTTTCGATTTCGATATCGGAATGAGCCGGGGCGGCGGCGCTTTCGTCTGCGGAGAATCCAGCGCCCTCATCGCTTCCATCGAAGGAAAAGTCGGGGAACCCAGACCGAAGTTCGTCCACATGGCCGAATCCGGACTCTGGGAATGCCCCACGGTTTTGAACAATGTTAAAACCTGGGCGTCGGTTACCAACATCATAAGAAAAGGCGCAGAGTCTTTTTCACAAATAGGCACAGACAAAAGCAAGGGCACGATGATCTTCGCGCTTGTCGGGAAAATTAAAAACACCGGGCTTGTCGAAGTGCCGATGGGCATCAAGCTGAGAGATCTGATCTACGAAATAGGCGGAGGGATACAGGGAGATAAAAAATTCAAAGCCGTCCAGACAGGCGGCCCTTCGGGCGGCTGTGTGCCGGAGAAACTGCTCGACCTCCCCGTGGATTACGAAGCCCTGACCGAAGCAGGCTCGATGATGGGCTCCGGCGGGATGATCGTCATGGACGAGGAAACCTGCATGGTCAACATCGCCAAGTATTTTCTGAATTTCACGATGGAAGAATCATGCGGCAAATGCACCCCCTGCAGGGAAGGCATAAAACAGATGTACGAGATCCTTGACAGGATAACGAAGGGCGAAGGCAGGCCCGAAGACATCGAAACCCTGGAGACATTGGGGCATATAATCAAGGAGACATCGCTTTGCCAGCTTGGAGGAAGCGCGCCCAACCCTGTGCTCACAACTCTCAGGTATTTCAAAGACGAATACATGGCCCACATCAACGAAAAGAAATGCCCCGCCGGCGTCTGTACCGCATTGATCGAATATTCCATAGACGCGGATAATTGTACCGGCTGCGGCCTGTGCCTGAAAAATTGCCCCGTCAATGCTATAAGCGGTGAGAAGAAGCAGACCCATACAATAGACCCCGCCATGTGCATCAAGTGCGGGATCTGCCGAAGCGTGTGCCCGTTTGAGGCGGTGATATTGAAATGATAGAGATCACCATAGACGGAAAAAAAGTAGAAGTTGAAGAAGGCAAGAACCTGCTTGAAGCATGCCGCGAGCAGGGGATCGACATCCCCACTCTGTGCTGTCACCCGGCCCTGCCGCCATACGGCGTCTGCAGGCTCTGCTTGGTCGAGGTCATCAAAAAGGGATGGCCCAGGATGGTGGCTTCGTGCACTTACCCGGTACAGGATGAAATAGAAGTGAATACGGGCACGGAAGAAGTCCTCAATGCCCGCAAAATGATCATGGAGCTGCTCCTTGCAAGATGCCCCGGTTCTCCGAAGATACGGGAGCTTGCCGATAAGATGGGAGTGAAAGAAACAAGGTTCCTGAAACAGGATGACGACTGTATCCTGTGCGGGTTGTGCGTGAATGTGTGTGAAAAAATAATCGGGAGATCTGCAATCAGCTTCGTTTACCGCGGCACGAAGAGAGAAGTGTCAACGCCTTTCAATGAAGCTTCGTCCGATTGTATCGGCTGCGGCGCATGCGCGATGGTCTGCCCGACAGGCGCTATAAAAATAGAAGACATCGAAAACGTGAGAAGGATGATCAACTGGAAGACCGAGCTTCCGCTTGCAAAGTGCGCCCATTGTGGCAGGCATTTTGGGCCGGTCGCCGAGCTGGAAATTTTAAAAGAACGCTCCGGGCTGCCTGAAGATATTTTAAACCTCTGCCCGGACTGCAGGAAGGCGTCACTGCCTAAAATAGCATCGTCGATTTCAAATCCCGAAATATCGGATCTTGTAAATATTTTGAAAACTTCTTAAAGGAGGAGACCATGTCAAAAATAGTCGCCGCCGCCGCCATAAGAGGCGCGAATAAAATAGTAAAAGAGGCCGGGGAATCCCTTAACCGGGCCATCGAGGAAAAAGGAGAAAGCCAGAAAATTGAATTCCCCGAAACGGCATTTTATTTTCCGATGGCTTATGCGCTCCTGGGCGCGGAAGTAAAAACCCTGGGCGATATCAGGCCGGTATTGAAAGAGGCACAGTCCCTGCTCCATCCGGAACCGTCCGACAGGGTCTGGCTCCCATACCTGGGGCCGACTCTCGATTCCGGCATAGCGACACTCCTCGGCGAAGAGATCATCGTCGGCCTCCGCTACCTTTATGGGAACGAACCCCAGCCCGGCTGTGAGGGATTTTTCACCGATACGATTCTCAGAACGCTCGGGATCCAGCTTGTTGACGGCCGCCTCCCGGGCTTTGCCGCTATACTGGGTGCCGCCCCTACAAACCAGATTGCAGTCGATCTTGTGCGCGAGCTTCAAAAGCGGAGCATCCTCGTTTTCGTGGGGTCATCGACCGACGGCAAAAGCATAATCGATCAGCTTGCTGAAGAAGGCGTAGGGATGGGCTGGGACAACTATATCGTGCCTTACGGCCGCGACACTATAACAGGCATCTATCCCCTCCACTGGGCGATCCGCGGGGCGCTGACATTCGGCGGCCTGAAGAAAGGCCAGTACAGGGAATGCCTGACTTACTGCAAGGACAGGGTTTTCGCATTCGGCCTGACTCTCGGCGAAATAGACGACATTAAATACGCCACCGGCGCAGGGGCTATAAACATGGGCTTCCCGGTGATCGCCGATACCGATATCCCCGAGATAAGGCCCACTGGCATCTGTACCTACGAGCACCTCGTCAAAGAATTCGATTATAAAAAAATCGTGCCGGTATGCATAGAAGTCAGGGGAGTCAAAGTGAAAGTTTCCGAAGTGCCCATACCGGTGTTGTACGGGCCTGCATTCGAAGGAGAGCGGGTCCGGCGCGAGGATACTTATGTCGAGTTCGGGGGCAAATATTCGACTGCGTTCGAATTTCTCAAAATGCGTGAGCTTGACGAAATAGAAGACGACAAAATAGAAGTAACCGGTCCCGAAATAGATGACATGGAAGAAGGCAAGGCTTATCCATTGGGTATAGTGGTCGAAGTGGCGGGCAGAAAGATGCAGAAAGATTTCGAGCCGGTTATAGAGCGCCTGATCCATAACTGGCTCAACGAGGCTATGGGGCTTTTCCACATGGGCCAGAGAGATATCGCATGGGTCAGGTACAGCAAGGAAGCCGTAAAGAAGGGACTGAAGATCAAGCACCTCGGCACCATATTACACGCAAGGATCCATGAAGTTTTCGGCGCGATAGTCGATAAGGTGGCCGTCAGGATTTATACATTGCAGGAAGATGTTGACAGGGAACTTGCAAAAGCCCGCGCGGTATTCCGCGAAAGAGAAGCAAGGATGGCGGGCATGACGGATGAAAGCGTCGATACTTTTTATTCATGCACTCTCTGTCAGAGTTTCGCACCCAACCATGTCTGCATCGTAAAACCCGAGCGCCTCGGCCTTTGCGGCGCATACACCTGGCTTGACGCCAAGGCTTCTTACGAGCTTAATTCTGCAGGCCCCAACCAGCCGATCAAAAAAGGCGAAGTCCTCGATCCCGTAAAAGGCGAATGGAAAGGCGTAAACGAGTTCATTTATTCCGCATCCAACAGGACGCTTGAACGTTTCTGCGGCTACTCGATCATGGAATTCCCCGAAACTTCATGCGGCTGCTTCGAGTGTATCGTCTCGATTTTGCCCGAAGCAAACGGCTTCATGCTGGTGAACCGGGAGTTCTCCGGCATGACTCCTTCCGGCATGACATTTACAACGATGGCCGGCACTGTGGGCGGGGGCCAGCAGACACCGGGGTTCATGGGCATAGGCAAGTTGTACCTGGTGAGCAACAAATTCATATCGGCGGACGGCGGCCTGAGAAGAATAGTATGGATGCCGAAGGAATTGAAGGAATACCTGGGCGACAGGCTGACTGCAAGGGCCGAAAAAGAAGGCATTCCCGACCTGCCTGCTAAAATAGCGGATGAAACTCAGGCGACAACTGCAGAAGAACTTGTCGAATTCATGGAAAAAGTCGGACATCCCGCGCTCACCATGGACCCGCTGTTCTAAAAATCCGGCAGGGGCACGGAACTTAATTTAACTTGATCTTGCTCGAAAGCAAGCTTGCGGGCAATGCCCGGGTAATATTCAAGCAGTATTTAATTCTACACAAAACCGGGGAGGTTCATTTCCCCCTTGAAAATACACAAATAGAAATCCCCCTTCGAATGGAGTTGGGGGATGTCGAGTTGATGCTATCTTTATTTCGCGGCAGGCTCTGCCTGCCCGGCGGGATCAGATTTTTTCAACTTCTTCCGTTCTCACCCAGCCCTTGTACCTGTCCTTGAAACCTATTTCCACCCAGTCCTCCTGTGTCCTGAAGAGCTTCACGATACTGCCTTCGGTGAGGCTTCCGCCGCTTGTGTAGTCGCGGCCCGGGCCTGAATAAACTTCGACCCTGACGGGCAGGACGACGGCCCTCGGAGTATTTATCCGGTCATACAGGATGAGGCCGGATGATATCCCCGAAACCAGCATTAACAGGAAAAATATCCCGGCGAACCAGGCAAGAGGCTCTTTTCTAAGGCGGAGATACAATGCAAGCATTATGAAAAACGCCCAGACGATAATCAACAATACGACAAGTAGTTCATTCAAGGTCATGAAAGACAATATAAAAGCGGCGAACCCTTCTTCAGGGGCGGGCTGCTCGGCGAGGTGGGCCGTAACGAACCTGAGGTTGTTTTTTATATCCGGATCCCGGGGGTTCATCCTCAAAGCCCGTTCGAAATAAAGCACCGACATGCCGGGCGAGCCGGTTTTCCACGCGGCACAGCCGAGGTTATACCAGACAACGGCATTGTTCATGCCTGCATCGACAGCCCCTCGGTACAACTCGGCGGCTTTCGCCCACCTGCCTTCGGCGTAAGCCTTGTTTCCCTCATCAAATTTGGAAACGGCGTCTCCGGCGGCAAAGACCGGGCCGGACAGGAACGCAAACAAAACGATGAAAATTAAAATCTTTTTGAGACTATCTAAAAAATCGGGTATGAAGCTATTCCCCTCCCTGGAGGGGTGCCCAAAGGGCGGGGTGGGTATATTATATAAATGTTTTTGCATTACAAACCCACCCCTTAATCCCCTCCCAAGAGGGGAATGATATGACGCCTGATTTTTGCAGAGACTTTTTAGACAGCCTCTTTTCATTTGAGTTCCCTTTCCAGTCTCTCCAGTAATTTAACGGCTTTGTTTTTCCATTCGGCGGCCGAAACCTGTTTCAGTTGGGAAGGCGCAAACTTCGCACATTCCGTCGATTCGAACACTTCCTTGAATTCCGAGCATGTTTCCCCGTCTGCCCCGTGAGAGTTGAGGAATGTCCTGATCTGTTCAAAGCTCATGCCGGAACATGCCATGTGAAATTTGTTATCGAAATATTCATTTATGATTTTCATAATATCGGGCAGGATAACGCATGCGTCTTTGCCCGATACAGGCAGGCCGGACAATTTGCCTTTCGCCGTTCTGAAGGCGCGGGATCTGCGTACCCTGTCGGCGTCTCTTTTATTCATCATTCTGAGGATATTGAAAATCGAAACGATGAAGAAAACTGCAAAAGGCAGGAGCAATAAGACAATATATAAAGGGGATTTATAAACCGGGAGATAGCGCGAGCCGGAAACTTGCGTATGAATATATCTGATGTCTTTTTCGGTAACCGGGGTCTCGCCGGCCTGCGTCCCCGTGCCCGCTGCCGTTCCTGTTCCGGGGGCCGCCGACGGTGGTGTCGAGCCTGCTTTGCCGGGAGCCACATCGAGCTGGATGGGATTCGTCCGCTCTACGTTGTATTGCTGTGTGCCGGGGTCAAAGTAATTGAATTCGATGGAAGGTATTTCAAGCCGCCCTTCCTTCAACGGGACAAGGACTATGGAAAAATTCTGTGCGCCCTGGATTATGCCGCCTTCCTTGGAAAGGTTGAGCGAGCCGACCGGCTCGTACATTTTAAAATCAGGCATTCCGGGCAGTTTCGGGCAGCCGATGGTTTTCAGGTTCCCCTGGCCGGATATGCTCAAGGTCAGCGTAACCGGGCTGTTTACTTCCGTGCTGTTCTTATCAACCGCCGCCGAGATCATGTATTTGCCGACGGCGCCTGAAAAATTCTCCGGTTTTCCTTCGGGCAGCGGCATTACTTCGATGGTTATAGGCTGTGTCGAAAGCTCCCTGGATTTGCCCCCGGAAAAGAAGTCTTCAAAAAAATTATCGCTCCACGGGTCGGTATTTGCAAAATCCTGGATCTGGCACCGGAGCAGGGCCGGTTCGATGGTATATTTGCCGGGAGCCGTAGGGAAAAGGGCTACCTTAATCTCCTCCACGACTACATTCCGCCCCTCAACAGTGGTCGAATATGGCCGTTCCGGCACCAGGTCTTCCGTGAAAAAACCTGTGAACGAAGGGGCCTGGTACTGGGGCCTGGAAACAAGGTTTACCGACCTGTAAAACCTGAAAGTATATGTGATTTGCTGGTCAACATAGGTTTTCTTCTTATCGACCTCAGCGGCTACAAAGAGGCTCTTTATGGAACCTGCCGCGGAAGATCCCGGCGAAGGCGGATTGACGGGAGGATTGACGGAGCCGGGAGGAGCAGGCGATGAAGGGATGGGAGCCTGGGCTCCCTGGACTACGGTTATTTTAATAGGCGCGGTGAGATATTCCTTTCCGCCGTGCCTCACGGTTATCGCGCCTATGGTGAACCCGCCCGGCCTCAAAGGAACCAGAGTGTAGTTGAAAACAAATGATGCCGACATCGCGCCGTTGACAAACGAAATGTTCTGGGAAGTCCCCGACTGGTAAACCCTGAAATCCGAAAGCGTGGGAAGTTCCGGGGTTATACCACCTGTTATGGTTCCTTCGACGGCAACCTGGAGGTTGATTTCCTGACCCATGCCGACTTCATCATGAGCCACCTGTGCGGAAACACTGAGGTCTGCGGCATATAAGACCCCGCAAAACACAAGGAGCAATGCCAGCAATACCGCCGGTATCCTGAATTTTATATACTTCAATAAGGCCGACATCGCTATTTACCAGTCCTCCTCGGTTCGCGAAGGCATCTGAACCCGGACACGTCGATTGGCTTTTTCCTGCCTTTCTTTTTGTTCATAATACCTGAGGAGCCTCATAGCATCTTCCTTGCTCATCTTTTCTTTTTGTTCCTTCGGCTGTTGCTGATTTTGTTTTTGCTGCTGCTTCTCTTTCTGCTGCTGTTCCTTCTGTTTTTGATTCTGCTGCTCCTCTTTTTTCTTTTCTTCCTTGTTTTTCTCCTTATTTTGCTGCTGTTTCTGTTTTTGCTGCTGTTTCTGCTGTTGCTTTTGTTGCTGCTGTTTTTGCTTCTCCTTTTTAAGCAGTTCCTGGACGACCTGTATATTGTACTTCGCGTCCACATCATCGGGAGCCAGGTCAACGGCGTTGATATAATGTTTCAGAGATTCATCCAGCTTCTTGTTCTGAAATGATATGTCTCCCAGGTTATATTCGGATTTTGCCTGTATATTTTTGTTCCCGACCTCGACCGCCTTGTTGAGGGCGGCGGCGGCCTCTTTCAATTTGTCCATCTTTATATAAGTGCTTCCCATGTTGTACAGGGCGGCAGGGTCATCGGGCCTGTCTTTCAGGGCTTTTGCAAAGCTTTCTTCGGCTTTCCCGTAATTGCCGGATTTATAAGAGTTCTGGCCCATGAACATGTTCCAGTAATAATTGGCATGAGCTTTCCCGGGCCATAACGAAATGACCAGCATGAGGATCAATATCGGGATAATCCTTCTCATGCGGATTTTTTCTCCTTTTTCCGTTCGGGCACCAGCCCTTCGATAAATAACAGCGCCACTCCCAGGAAGAGAGGCACCTGGTATCTTTCTTCATAGAGCCTGCGCATGCTGCTTTCCATATCTTTTTTCTTTGCGGCGGCTATCTCACCCGCCACCTGCCCTATCTCGCCCATCCCCGGCGATGCATGGTAATATTTCCCCCCGGTGATGGAAGCTATCCTCTTCAATGTCTTTTCGTCAAGGCGGCTCATGACCACTTTCCCCGACCTGTCTTTTTTATACCCGATTACTTTGCCGTTTTCATCATACAACGGTATGGGTTCGCCGGTTGCACTTCCGATGCCGATGGTATCGATTACGATCCCGGCCTTTTTGGCGGCCTGTGCGGCGCCTAAAGGGTCGCTGTTATGATCTTCACCGTCGGTTATAAGTATAAGACGCCGGTATTCCCTTCCGCCTTCGGGGAAAGATTTTACGGCAAGCCTTATCGCATCGCCTATGGCGGTGCCCGGGACAGGGACGACCCCGGTATCGGCTTCGTCCAGAAATAATTTCGCCGCCGAAATATCCACTGTAAGGGGGCAGAAAGCATACGCGATGCCGCTGAACCCTATTATCCCGACCCTGTTCCCCTCCAGGACATCCAGGAGACCCCCGAGCATTTCCTTTGCGGCCTTTATCCTGCTGGGCTTCATGTCCTGAGCTTCCATGCTGGAAGACGTATCGAGAGCAATAATCACATCGGTGCCTCGTTGTACCACATGCGTCATTTTTGATCCCCACTGGGGTCCCATGAGCGCAAGCATAATGAATAAAAGCGCGGCTATCAGCAATACTTCCCGGAGCTTGCGGAGGCGGACATCATAGCCTTCCAGGAGCCTCGAAAGCATGGGAGACTCGGCGAATTCGGAAAGGAGCGCCCTTCCTTTCATGAAAGAAAAGATAAGAAAAATGATGAGCAAAGGCCACAAAGCTATCATCCACCAGTTACCGGGATGGCCTAAATGCACCTGTTTTTACTCCTTTCCATCATTGTTTTTTATGGCAGTTCTCTCAAAAACGTCCTTGTCAGTATGAATTCGACAAGGAGAAGCAGGAGCCCCGGCCATAGAAAATAAGTGTACAACTCGGTATATTGTGAAAATTCCCTTGTCTTTATCTCGTGTTTCTCCATGGTGTTTATCCGGTTATATACTTCTTCCAGGGAGGCGTTATCCTCGGCCCGGAATGCAAGTCCCCCGGTTTCTTCGGCGATTTCCGTCAGTGTCTTCTCATCGATCGGCTCCCTGCCCATAATGATTCTTATCCGTCCTAACTCGTCTTTAAACGGGTAAGGGACATCGCCGGTGGTACCGACGCCTATAGCATAAATTTTTATCCCCATAGCTTTCGCCAGTTTTGCGGCTGTCTGTGGGGTAAGCTCACCGACATTATTTCGGCCGTCAGTGAGAAGTATGATAATCCTGTTCTTGCCGGGAGCCTTTTTCAGCCTGTTGATGCATGTTGCGACAGCGTCTCCTATCGCCGTGCCGTTGGCCTGTGTTTCGCCGATTTCGACCGAGTTCATAAGATTAATCAGGGCGTTGTGGTCTGTCGTGAGCGGGCATTTCGTCAAAGCTATGCCCGCGAAGACGACAAGGCCGATCCGATCGTTGGGACGCGCCTTTACGAAGGCGTCGCTCACGACTTTTGCGGCTTCAAGCCTGTTGGGCTTGAGATCCATTCCCTCCATGCTCGTGGAAGTATCCAGGCACATCATTATATCGACGCCGCGCGATGTAATTTCCCTGAAAGTGCTGCCCGACTGGGGGCGAGCAAGAGCAAGTATCAAAAGCAGCAAAGCCGCCGCCCTGAGGACTATGGGAAGATGCGGGAACAGCCTCGCCGAGCCGGGCCTCCCTTTTTTCACAAGACCGAGGTCGGAAAAAAGGATCGAGCCCTGACGCGCCCCGGCTTTTGCTATGTACTGCCATATCAAAAGGGGTATCAATAAAAGCAGGAAGAGAAAGAGTGGGTCGGCAAAGCGGGTCATTTTGCTTCACCGCCTTTTTTGTTCCCGGCGTTTTCGGGTTCTGGCCCGGTCGTTTCGATAATTTTCCTTGCCCGGCTCATATCCCCGGTACAATCGGCAGCGGCAGGGACATGTTTTGCAAATTTAACCAGGTCTGCAAGCGAAAGTACCTGGCCGGTATCTTCGATAACCTGCGGCTCCATGCTCTTCTTTTTCATCATCCTGATAAGCTCCCAGGTGGTGCTTTCAGGCGCAGGAAGGCCGAAACGGGCACCCAGGTACTGCCTCAATATGTTCGAAAGCTCCGAATAGTAATCTTTCCATCTCTCCCGGGAGGGGAGGTCTTCTTTTTCAAGCTCCGATAACGCTGAAAGGGCCGTCTCATCAGGCGGTGGAACCCTTTCCGCCTCTTCTTTCTTCCTCCGCTTGATATGAGATATTATGAACCATACAACCGCCGCCAGGACAAGAATGATCAGAGCCAGTACCAGGTAATACCAGGCGGGGAAGTTAACAATCTCTACGGGTTTGGGCGGCCTCAACATGCCGGGCTTATCGCCTTTTTTCTGAGGCACCGGGACTACCTCCACCGGGATCTTCCGGCTTCGTGCATAAGCCTCTTTACCGTCTTTTTCCTTGTAGGCGACGACAATCTGGGGCGTTTCAAATTTCCCCAACTGATAAACGGTTATCTGAAAAACGTATTGTAATACTTTGCGTCCTTCCTTATCGGGCATGGGAGCTGCCACGTAATCCCTGACCGTGAAGGGATCGAATTTGAATTCATCGGGGTTCGGCGGGACTATCCCGCTTTTGGGGTCGTATTCGAGTATCAATGTATAATTAATCTTTTCCCCGACGGTGATTTTATTTTTATCAACCGACGAGGTAAGCCATACGCTTGCCTGCGCCGCCTGTACGCAGGCAAACATAATTGCCAGCAATATGAAAACGATCTTCTTGTTCATTGTTTCATAGAAAGGGCACGCCTTTTGAAAAAGGCGGCAAGCTTCGGGATATAATCTTCATCCGTGGAAAGAGACACGAAATCAACCCTTGCTCTTTTCATAGTCTCCTGCCATTTCAATTCGGTTTCCTCGGTTTTTTTCGCAAATTCCTTCCTGAAGCCGGGGTCGGAAGTATTGAGGAGGGAGATCTCGCCGGTCTCGGCGTCCTCCAGCCTTATTAGGCCCAAGGACGGGAAACTGCGCTCCCTGGGGTCGTGGATCTTTATCGCTACTACGTCATGGCGCTGGTTCATCAGCCGGAGGTTTTTTTCATAGCCCGAATCGAGGAAATCCGAAAGTATTATCACCACCGCCGGCTTTTTCTGGACTTTTGAGAACCACCTGAACGCTCCGGAAATATCGGTGTTCCTGCCTTCGGGCCGGAACATTAAAACGTCCCGTATGAGTGACAGCGCATGGCTGTTGCCTTTTGCAGGCACTACGTATTTTTCAACATGATCGGTAAAGAGGATCATCCCGACCTTATCGCTGTTCCTGAGCGCGCTGAATGCAAATACGGCGCCGACCTGGCATGCAAGCTCGTTCTTGCTTATCTTCGCACTGCCGAAAAGCCCCGAGCCGGAAAGATCCACCATCAGCATCACCGTAAGCTGGCGCTCTTCCTGGAACAGCTTTATGAACGGCCTGCCCATGCGGGCCGTAACGTTCCAGTCGATCAGGCGGACATCGTCGCCCGGCAGGTACTCGCGGACTTCCGAGAATTCTATTCCCCGGCCTTTAAAAACGCTTTTATAAGCGCCGGAGAAAACATCGTGTACCTGCTTTTTCGAATGGATCTCTATAAGCCTTATTTTATCTGCGATCCCCGGTGGGAGCATCAGGGTACCTCGACAGTTTCAAAGATTTTCTTCAAGATCTCGTCCGAAGTCTTGCCTTCGGCCTGTCCTTCATACGATACGATTATCCTGTGTCTTAAAACATCGGGGCCGATAGTTTTTATGTCATCCGGGGTAACATAGCCGCGTCCCCTTACGAAAGCCAGGGCCTTGGCCGCCAGTGCAAGGTAAAGGCTCCCGCGGGGAGATGCGCCGTACGCCATCAGGTCTTTCAACTCGGGCATGTTATAGTTCCCCGGTTCCCTTGTAGCGAAAATTATATCCAGGATGTAATTCTTGACTTTTTCATCGAGATAAACTTCCCTGACCACTTCCCTCCCTCGCAATATGTCCTCCGGGGATATGACCGGCCCCGCTACTGGAAGCTCCAGGCCGCTCATCCGCTCCACTATCCTGTATTCCTCTTCCTTTGTAGGGTAGCTGATGTTTATCTTAAGCATGAACCTGTCAACCTGGGCTTCCGGCAAGGGATATGTCCCTTCCTGCTCTATAGGGTTCTGGGTCGCCATCACCAGG
>JAMCWD010000030.1 GCA_023475345.1 Chloroflexota bacterium
TTGTTGGTTTTTCCAGCAAAATCCCAACAAGTATTTTCGAGCCACCGACTCGTTACGAATCAAGTCCTCATAAGCTTCGATCTCCATGACACCACCTTATCATGGGATCAAATTCTAGGCAATTACCAATTTTAAATATCTGTTAAAGATCCGGCGGAGGTAAGCCTTTTACCGAATTAAGCCGCTCTTTCAGCCTGGCGTCATGACATATCAAAAGGAACTGGAAAATCCTGGGGAGGTGCCGGTCGTTCCTGACAATCTCACAATATTCGTCCGTCGTGAAAGGAGTGGTGAAAAGACAGCGGGAGCAATGTTCTTTCGCAGGACATGAAGAACAGCCCCGTTTTTTCTCCTCTTCGGCGGCCAGTTTCTTTATCTGTCCCATCAAATCTTCCCTGGAATCTCCGATAACCCCTATACTGCCGCCATGCTCACAAGGAGCTATCTTCCCGTTTTTGTGGACAAGGATTTTGTGTAACGAGCGGGCAGGACAGGGATGCCCGGTAAAACGGCATGCGGATGCAAGCATTATCCCGTTTTTGATCATCCGGCCTGAAATCGAATGTTCCATATTGACAGAAGACCTGCTCATTTCTTCAATGAAAGCGGCGGCATCCTGCCTGGAATCAATGTTGTAGAAAACGGTACTGCTGCCGGTGCTTGACCGCCGGACTGCGCCGATATTACGAAAAGGATATGCGATATAATTTTCCGGGCAAAACAGGGGGCGCATTTTCGGATTCGCAGATTTCAGCCGGTATTTCCTCATGCCTTCGGGGAGCCAGACAAAAGACCTGTTCAATACCAGAAATATGGAGCCCAGGCGGTTCTCCCCCAGCTTCTTTCTTATCGCCCTTGTCTCTGCCGCGGCAGGCCGCGTTTCATCATATCGGAATACAACCTCGGAATAAAAATCTAGGACTTCCTTCATCCATTTCGCCAGTTTATCACCGACCTGATGATAATCTTCAAGAACCATGTGCGGCCTGAAAAGCCTGGAAAGCGGACGTGTTGTATCCCACCATTCGAACAGCGAGCTTTCAAGAGACTCTATAGAGGACAGGCAATAGTTCGTTGAAAAAGAATTGGGCAAAGCCGGGACGCTGTAAACATCATAAGGATGCTCTACCTTGAGGGGGAGGATGTTTTTATCCTGCCATACTTTCATGCCGTATTTCTCATGATCCCGGTAGATTTTCGATCCCACATAAACCATAAAATGGCTGAAGCGGTAAGTTTTGAGATCCATCTCCTTTATCATTTCGACGGTTGTCATTGCATCCTGGAATGTCTCACCGGGCAAGCCGTATATAACATTTACCACCGGGTCGATACCCAGTTCCTGACAATCTTTCACGGCCCAGCGTACGGATTCTATATATTCCTTTTCTTCCCGGAAATCGGCGGATTTGCCCCGGACTTTCTCAATGTTGCGCAGTACTCCGGGCACTGCGCTTTCCAGGCCGAAGCTCAAGCCGCGGACACCCGCCCGGTACATGAGAGAGAGCAATTCCCTGTCCACCATGTCGGCCCGGACCTGCGCGGTGATGTTAAAATTAAAATCTTCCTCAATAATTGCCTCAAAAAGACGACGGGTCCTTGTCTTGCTAAAACACAGGTTACTGTCCCAGAAATTAACCTTCGGGCGCTCCCGGTAATCCTTGATTTTTTCATGAATTATCCTTAAATCCCGGATCACCCGTTCTATTGAATGATACCTCACACTTTCCCCGTACATCTCTTTGGAACAGCAAAAATTACAGGAAAAAATACAACCACGCCCTGTAACAATACCGGGTTCGGGATCGGACCCGGGCAGAATCCCTGCAGCATAGGGGGACGGGAGAATATCGAGTTCGGCTCCACGTTTCCCGCAGAGACCTATCAGGGGCCGGTTCTCTGTCCGGATTATCCGGTCCCCGTCACGAAAGCTTATCCCCTTTATATCTTCGAGATTTCCGATGCCTTCGGTATAACGGTAAAGTTCATAAACCGTCTCTTCCCCTTCCCCGCGTACAACGATATCTACCTCCGGTATGTGGTTCAACAGGATATCGTCGGCAAATGTAGCGGTGTATCCGCCGGCGATGATTAAAATCTCAGGAAGCACCCGCCTGGCTTCGCGCGCTATCTCACTGACCCGCGGGAACAGTGGGTCGCAAGTATATATGCCCAGAATTCGCGCCCCGTTGTTTTTGAGACTTTCGAGGAACCTGGAACCCTCCCTGGTGCCTCCCGTAGCTAAAACTGAAGATATCCCCTTTTCCTTGAGATATGCTGCGATGTATGCAGTGCCTATGGAATAAGAAGATTTCTCGGTATGAAGATAGTACGGAATAAAAAACGCAATACCGGTATCTCCGGAAGCGGCCTTACCCATCTTTTTATTGCCCGGTTTTTCCTCTCTCATCGTATGACCCTGTATCTGGAAAATATTCCTCCCCAGGCGCCCTTTCCTCCGGCTGGAGCGGGATTACCAGTATGAATCGAAATAATTCACCGGCTCCCGTTGTATTATTCAATCCGGACCTGATTTATACTATAGCACTTTTTTACAATATTTGCGCACCGGTAAATTTTGATTGCCACCCGTTACTTCGCCTTCGAAAAAGGCCCTCCCTCCAAAATCAAATTCCTTTCCCGGAGAGGTACGCACAATAATTCCCCTCCTGGGAGGGGTGTCGCAGCTAGAAACTAGACGGGCGGGGAAACCCCGCCCCTACCGGAAAATCCGGCTTTTTTGGACAGCCCTGAAGAAGGTATGTTCGGGGCATCGGTCAAATTACTACTACCAGGGCGGGAATGAGCCTATGATAATATTCGACTGTTTCCCATGACAGGGCCGGAGGAAAATTTTAATTGAACGCCGTGGCGCTCCTGGGCACTACATTCGGGCTGAGCTTTGTCTCCGGGATAAGGCTTTATGCCACGGTATTCGGCGTCGGCCTCGCCATACGTATGGGATGGCTCCATCTCAAGCCTGAATTACAGAATCTCTCGATTCTTGCAAACGAGTGGGTCATTGTTATTGCAGGCATCCTGTTCCTTATCGAATTTTTTGCCGATAAGATCCCTTACATCGATACGGCCTGGGATATCATCAATGCCCTGATCCGGCCCATAGGGGGCGTCTGGCTCGCATCCCAGGCGCTCGGTGAAGTCAACCCTGTCCTGATGGTCATAGCGGTGCTCCTGGCGGGGACAGTTACCGTATCGTCGGTATCTGCGAAATCATTCACCAGGATAGCAAGCAATATCCATCCCGAGCCATTCACCAATATCGGCCTGAGCATCTTCGAAGATATTTTCTCAATTTTCATGCTGTGGCTTTCATTTACCGCGCCGGTGCTTGTCTTCATAATAGTCATCGTACTTACGGTTTTCTTTATATGGCTGATACCGAAAGCCGTCAGGTGGACGATAAAAGGCCTCAGGTCCATCGGCGTATGGATCAGGAAGAAATTTTCAGGCATTGCCGGTAAACCGACTTAGAAGATGGTAATTACCCAACATTTGATCCAAAATTACAGATCATTTTGGCCATCAGGTGAAAGATATCCTCTTCCCGGTGATTATACCTAAATTCCAACTCCTTCAGATATAGAGGAAACTTCTCCCTGGA
>JAMCWD010000066.1 GCA_023475345.1 Chloroflexota bacterium
CCGGATCTGCTCCGCCCCGGCATGTGGCCGCCTCCAACGGGCGGGAGGCCGCTGTCCCGCACGGACCTTGCATTCTACACTACCCTGGGATCATATCATTATGAAAAAGGGGAGCTTGACCTTGCTAAAAAAGAGCTTGAGACCGCAGCGGAGCGGAGATGGCCCGACCCGTTTACATATCTCAACCTGGCCCGTGTTTATGCCGCACAAGGCCGCTATGACAATGCATCGAGCGAATTGAAAAGAGCGTTATATTGCTGTGCGGGGAATGTCAGGCTTCAAAAAATGGTGTTTAAGGAACAGCTTGCCATAGCCGAAAAAACCGGCGATAACGCCGGGGCGGAGCAGATCCGGAAAGCCATAGAGGAAATAGAAGGAGGTCGTATCCGGCAGGATTAACCGCCATGCTAAAGAATCCGGTTTAGTCCGAGGTATTGAAGATGAAAATATTATTGATTGAGCCTCCTCATAAATACTGGGATATATTCAAGTTTCATGCCGCATCGCCGGGGCTTGCGGCTCTCGCAGGATACCTGGAAGAAAAAGGCGTCGATGTCGAGGTGCTGGATCTTAACCTCCTGCCCGACCCGTGGGTCGTCCTGGAAGATAAGATCAAGAAGTCCGGGCCGGATGTCGCGGGGATAACCTGTACGGTGGTTCCACATATATACGACGCCCTCCAGGTGGCGGCGCTCATAAAAATGGCCGATAAAAATGTTATCAATGTCGGCGGCGGCTTTATGTTCAACTCCATGGCAAACGAGAGCCTGCGCGCGGGCAATATGGATTTCATCGTGATGGGGGAGGGAGAGTTAACATTTCTCGAATTGATCAACGCCCTGGCACGCAAGGAGACCGATTTCTCTGCGATTAAAGGCCTCGCTTACATCGAAGAAGATAAATTTATAAAGACGGAGCCCCGCCCCCTTATCCCTGACATGGATGAGCTTCCGCCTCCTGCATATCATCTCTTCCCGATGGATCGTTACCATATCCAGCCGCTCGGCGGCAGCGTGGGTTTTGCCGTCACCAATTCCCGCGGATGCTATAACCGTTGTAGTTATTGTTCGGAGACCCAGCAGTGGGGAGGGACTATCCGCTCTTTTTCCGGCAGGCGGACTGCGGAGCATCTTGAAGTGTTGACGAAGAGGTACGGCAAGAAAGTTTTCATCTTCGGCGACAACGATTTCCTGTGGGACAGGGAGCGCCTTATAGAATTCTGCACAGAGGTCGAAAAGCGCAATATCAGGGCGTTATACTGGATTATGGCCACGACAAAGAATTCCATAGCCAACAGGGATCTTCTGCCTGCTTTGAAAAAGGCCGGGTGCTTCAATTTCCAGCTGGGAATAGAGTCTATAACGCCCGAGGTTTTGAATAATTACCGCAAGCCCCAGAACCTCACACAGATTGAAGAAGCCATAAAGACTATCCATGAAAACGGCATTTCAGTAACCGGGCTTTTCATGTGGGGAGACTGGGACGATGACAGGGAATCGCTTCGCCGCGGGGTCGATTTCATTCTCAGAAATTGTGAGTTCTGGGCGCCGAATGTCGTCAACCCGTTCCCCGGCACCGATTATTACCGCAAGTGTGAGGCCGAGGGGAGAATCGAAGAGCGCGACCTCAGAAGATACAACCAGTATCACATGATCATGCCGCTGAAAGCCATGAGCATGGAAGAAGCCCAGGAGTATTACGAAAAGACGGCGTTTTCATTTGCCGTTGCGAAGAAGATGCTTAAACAGGTGCTGTTTTCGCCGTTCTGGCCCAACAGGGTATGGGCCAGGGAATTTCTGATCCTGGATATCAAGTATAATATTTTCCCGGGTCTCCGGAAAATCGCAAATAAATCTTTCCAGCAGTATTTGAGGGAAACCGGGCGCACCGAGCCTCCCTGGCAGATGGTAACGCCGCCGTGGGACGAGCCTGTGCCCGAAAAGCCCGGTAAAAAAGAGAAGCCCGAAATAAAGCAGAATTTTTAGTTTGGGCCGGGCATGGCGGATTGTATTTCAGAGCCTCAGACGAATGAAGAATTGATGACCCCGCTTTTGCTCATGGGTTATTATGTTTTTTTGCGAGTAAATCCAGCGCTATTTTTATCTCTTTTCTCGCCGTATTGAAATCCCCTTCATTCATCGAGACGGCGGCGGCGCGGATATAAAGAGAAGGATTTTTCGGGGTCTTTTCAAGGGCCGATTTAACCTCTTCCCGGGGCATACCCGTTGTCTTGCGAAGCCCGGTGTCCTTATTATCGAGAGCATCTATTATCATGCCGAATATGATAGGGAACTCTTTCCTGTCATCCTGCATTTGAGCCAGTTGTTCATTTGCGATCTTAAGATGGGGTATTGCTTCTTTGATTTTACCCGATTCTATCAGTATCCGTCCCAGAAGAATTCTTGACTGAACGAATTGAACATTATCAGGCGAATCTTTGAGCACCTGCTCAAAGGCGGCTCTTGCAGTGTCGTTATCAAAGAAATCCATGGCCAGCATCCCTACCAGTTCCAGCCGGCCCGGGGTCTCATCTGCCATTCTTAGAAGCTCAGGCAGCAGAGGCTTGATTTTTTCAAATTTATGGTCATAACCGAAACGGATCACGTTCTCAATAATAATTTTATCGGACTGATTTTCAGGCGGCATCAAAGTTGAAAGGCTTTCGAGATGGGAATAAATTTGTTTTACATGGCTCCTGTCGTATCCGGGCGGGATTTTTTTTGTTATTGGTATTTCTTCAGCATCAACAGCGTTGTTGCGCTCCCGGACAGGGGATGCGTTGATACTTGCGGCAGGGTTTTCCCGGCTCCGGGTGTTCATATTACAGCCGGACTGGCATGATGAAATGATTATGCTATTGAGTATTGTCAGGAGAACAATAAGAAGCTTCGCTCCGGCAGACAGGCGATTATCCGGTGTTTTCATGGCAGAAGATTTCTTCAGATGAATATACCGTTCCTCCTCTTCCGGGTTTTTTACCAGTTGGAGGGGCGCCACCCAAAAAACCGTTAAATAAAAAAAGGAGCCCCGGCTTGCAGGGCTCCTTTACGGGTTTCAGTTAAATCAGGACAACTTGATATTCCAGGACATCGAAGGGGTAGAAGAGGGCTGAGATGATTCATCTTCGGTTCCGGGAGCCTTCAGCTTGTCCCCGTCACCTTTATCGAGCACCTCGGGGAATTCGGTGATCTTGTTATCGACTATAATCTTCTCTTCCTTGATCTGGTCAACGGGCTTGCCTGTGAGGGTAACCAGGTTCTTTCCCTTCTCAAGCGCCTTGATTGCTTTTACAAGCTGTCCATGATAAGTAACAGCCTCGTCGGGTTCGAATTTGAGATCATAATATTCCGCGATTTTATCTTTGTCTTTTTGCGGATCAAGCTTCGAGATCTCGACAAGTTTGTCGTTCAGTTTCTGGATTTCGACATCAAAGAAGGAATAATGCGGGTTTGAGGTTTCTATATCTATCTTGACGCCGTATTTTGCCTGTCCGAGTACATTATCCAGCATCATCCTGTCAGCGGGGAACTTAATAGCCTTCTTCGATACCTGGATGCTTTCTTTTGCCTGGTCAACACTTGCTGTAAATGCATGTTCGTGGAAGGTTGACTCGGCTATCTTAAGCATCTGGGGATGAGTGGCTACAAGGCCGAAGCTGCGGGCTTCATCGAGCGATGTCTTATCAAGCGAGTGGCCGCCGATGTATGCTTTTTCGCTGTCAATATTCAGATAGTTGTTGCGAAGCGGCGCTTTCGAATAAAGCTCGACTTTTGCCCCCGCTTTTGCCAGGTCGTCCAGCAGATCCTTTTTCCAGGCGGGCATCTTGCCATTATCGGAAACGACTACCTGTACCGCTACACCGGCTTTGGCTTTTTCTTTAAGAACCGCCAGTGCTTCTTTGTCCGTAAGATCGATTGTTTCAAGGTTGATTGATTTCTTGGCGTCTTTCATAAGGCCGATGAGGCGGCTTCTTGCGTTCTGGGGTGAAACTACAAGCTCGGAAGAAGTAACAGGGGCTTCCTTACCGGATGCTTTTCCTTCCCAGTCGGCTTTCAGGAAATCGGCGACATCTTTTACTTCCTTGGGATCGATATCAATCACGCCGAAGCTTATATTCTTTTTGAAGGCCGAATATGAAATATTTTCTGTGCCTACAAGGGCCTCTTTATCATCGATGACCATTGTTGTGCCCTGTACCGATTTATAAGTCGAGTCGATGAATTTTACATCGACCCCGCGGCTCTTCAGATATTCGGCGGTCTTTGTATTCAGATCACAGGTCGGGTCCCACGGGAACGGATTCTTGGGGATCATTACCTTGACATCGACACCGCGCTCTACAGCTTTGCAGAGAGCTCCATTAGTGGCCGCGTCGGAAAACAGGTTGGTCTGAAGGATTATGGATTTTTCGGCCATCCGGATCGCGGAGCCGATTGACGACCCTACTACGTACCCTTCCGAAGTAATTTGCTTGCTGGGTATATCGTATCCCTTGGGGTTATACTGGTCGAATATTTTTTCCACTTCATTGGATTTGTCGTTGAAGATATATCCCATCTCCCTGTTTCTCTGTAATGCGGAGAAGCTGAAGTTCTGGGAGCCGATGAAGCTGATGTCGTTGGTTTTAGTCTTATCTTCCTGGTCTATAGACATAGCCTTGGCGTGGATATAAGGAGTTTCAAGGTATCTTACCTTGGCCCCGTGGGTCGCAAGGAATGCCGCAGGCTGCATGTTATTCTGGGCGATAGCCGGGTCTGTTAGAAGGACTTCGGTTTTTACGCCTTTCTTTATCTGGTCGCTGATAACCCCCAGCATCTCCTTGTCGGTTATCGACTGCTGGAGAATATGAATATCGCTCTTTGCTCCCTGGATAGCCTGGGTTAACTTGGCCCTTGCATTTTCAGGGCTGACCACCAGGCCCACGTCTTTCATCTCGGGAAGATCGGTACGGTCCCAGTCGGAGTTGAATACTTGCTTTACCTGCCCTACAACATCGGGATTCTTGACGACTATTGCGCCTATGTCGAGGTTCTTGTTAAATGTGGACGCGCCCAGGTTTCCCGTTAAGATAAGGGCTTCTTTGCTATCTATGGTTATCGTCTTTTCATGGGTTACTTTGTTAGTGCTGAATTTCGGGTTATCAGGCTTGTACCCGGCCCCTGCCTTGACAAGCTCGTCTATTGCGGTCTGGCTGGGATTGGGCTGATGTTTCCAGTAGAAAGGATCATCTTCGACCATCAGGCGGACATTGACTCCTCTTTTCAATGCGCCCTTGAGCGAGTCCATAACTTCTTTCTGCGTGGTAGTTATTATGTAAATTTTGATATCGATATTTTCCTTGGCGCCGTCGATGGCGTCGCATAAAGCCTTGAGACCGCCTTCTCTCATGACGACAATGTCTTTCGGCGATTCTCCTACGGTGCCGTTCGGATCGATGTTTTTGGCTCCGGCCGTTTTTCCGGGTGCGGCCCTTCGGATTTCCACCTTATCGACAGGTGCGGCGGCTTCCTTCTTTGAGGTTTCCCTGGCCTTTTTAACAGGTACTGCTTCTTCCTTTTGCTGGACCGGGCTTATGGCGCGAGTGTGATCAATCTTCATTTTACGCCTTCCTTTCTTATGATTTCAGGTGCCTTCTCCAGGAGATTGATAACAAATCCAGGGCTGTCTATGTATCCCGTCAGGTTGAAAATATCGCGATTCTCTCTGTCCAGCTCGAATATTTTTCCGTCAACCGGCACGCTGGAAGAAGAAGAGTCGTTCAGGGCTGAATACTGGTACCTTATGCGGCCGTCCTGATTGACATATACCTGGTGGTTTTCACCACCTGTATCTTTAACGGCCTCAATATTGTCATATACTGCAACATCATATCCTGCATCTTCAAGTCTTGCTATAATCTCTTCAGGTGGAAATTTCCAGGCCATATGTGCTCCCTTATCTATTTTTACTTTGTCAATTATATCATTTTTGGTACTCACCGTAAATGAAAAATGAGGCTATAAATATTAACAAAATGTTAAAATTTCTCATGTCAAAGAATTTCAGTGTTTTCATGCCATCCTCCATTCTCCAGTTTTTGGTTTCCAGTCTCTAGTTCTTCGGCAGCACTTCTTCCAGGAAATCGGCTATTTTTTGATATTCCATAACTACGTTTCCATGCTTTTTGGTGCCGTGACCTTCATCCGGAAAAACAAGAAGCTCTACGGTGCCGCCTTTTTTCTTGATAATTTCAGAGATCTGGCGGGCTTCGCCTACGGGGACCCGGGGGTCGTTTTCTCCGTGAATTATCAGGAGCGGGGCGCTTATATCGTTTACCTTTGTTATCGGCGATACCGAGAGAAGGAATTCCTTATCCGTCAGCGGCCCGTATTCCACTTCTCTCAATTTCCTCCGGTATTCCTTCGTATTCTGTAAAAATGTTACGAGGTTGGACATCCCTACCGAATCGATGCCCGCCGCAAACAGGTCCGGGTACCATGCCAGGGAAGCAAGCGTCATGTAGCCGCCGTAGCTTCCGCCTTTTACCACAAGGCGCCCGGGGTCGGTGTATTTATTTTTGATGAGCCACTTTGCCGCCGCCTCGATATCTTTAAATGTGTTTTCGCGGTTCTTATAATTGTCGAGGTTCATGTAATGCCTGCCGTATCCCGTGCTCCCGCGCACGTTGGGAGCAAGTATCCCGTAGCCTCTTGAAAGAAAATACTGGAAGTGGCGCTGGAACGACGGTTCGAATTGAGATTCGGGGCCGCCGTGGATGTGTATTATGAAATTCCTTACCTGGCCGGGCTTTGCGTCTTTCGGCAGGTAAAGGAACGCTGGGATTTCAAGGCCGTCGAAAGATTTATAGCGGATCAATTCGGGCTGGATAAATTCATCCCTGTCAATCCCGGCATACGGCGCAAATGTAAGCCTGGACAGCTTCCTGCCGCCGATGTCCCACGACCATATATCCGGCGCCCATACGGCGCTTTGAAAATCGAAGACCAGCCTGCCGTTCCTGTCAAAATTCAGACTGCCAGCTATCCCTTTAAGATCCGGCGAAGGCAGCTCTTTTCTCGTCTTTATGTCTGTGATAATCAATTCATGATAGCCTTCCCGGTTTTCGATCCTGGCAAGCATTTTTCCGTCATGCGAAAATTCATATTCTGTAACTTCCCAGGGCGAATCTTTAAAGAGAATCTCTGCTTTATCCGTATTAAGATCGAGCCTGTGCATGTGCAGCATGCCGTCGTCCGTATTATTCGACAGGAAGTAAAGCATGCCGTCGGGGCCGAATTTCACGCCGTCCCTTTTTGCGGAGGGCTCATCCAAAAGCAGCTTTTTGCTTTCTTTTGTTTTGAGATCCATGAGGTATAATTCGTCTTCGTCATTGCCCTTGTGAAGGGTATAAACCATTTTCAAGCCGTCCGCCGATATATCGTCAACCCAGAAATACCCTGGCTGGGAAAGCAGCGGTGTTTCTTCCCCGGTTTCAATGTCGATGCTGTATAAATAAAAATCGGCGGCGCTTTCCCTGTTGCTGCCGTAAAATATCTTTCTGGAATCCGGCGACCAGGCGTAATCGACAAATCTCCTGCCGGGGCAGGCGCAGAGCGGCTTTATGACCCCTGTCTGCGTTTCGAGAAGGTACAACCGGCATTGTTCGTCTCCACCGGTTGAAGCGCCTACCGCAACCCATGTCCCGTCCGGTGACGGCTCGTATTCATCGACCCCGTCATTAAAAAATGTAAGCTGGACGGGCCACCCCTCTTCATTCAGGCTGAACAACTGGGTGATACCGGGCATGCTGCTGTAAAAAAATAAAGGCGAACCCGATTCAGGGATCCTGGGAGAGGAATTGGCGCCTATATTCAGATATTGCTCCATCGATTGTAGTGGGGGGGCGGCCGTTACGACGCCGCATGACAGCGCCATTCCGATCATAAAAAAAGAAACCAGTAATAAATACATTTTCATCATTTGCTTCCTCCGGTTGCCACGATCATTGTTGTATTTATTTTTCTGTTCTACCCGGTTTGTTCCATTCCTGCATTTGCAAAAGATCGTAATTTTAAGATTTTTAATAATTATGCGACAGCCCTGTTATGCTTATTGCAGGGAACGAAGTTGATAGGGGATCTGTAAATAAAAGCCTGGAGTGTAATATTATAATCGACAGCAGTGATTTATAATTATTCTATAGTAAAAGGTTTCTGTTTTCGGAAACCGTCGGAAACCGGGCCGTATTCCTTGTACTGGGGATTCTGATATGACAATTGATCATGGATGTTATCAAAGAATTCCCGGTAGCCGCCGGCGAAAGATCCGTCATTCCAGGTTTCCTTGAGGGTAAGAGTAAGGTATCCGCCGTAGATATCCCCTCTGGATTCTTCTCCGTCAGGACAGCCTCCGATAAAGATGAACTGGGCCTTCATCTTTTTTGATGAGCTGTATTCCGCGGGGGTGAACTGCTTGAACGATGTCAATATCTTGTAAGATGTTCCGGCATTACAACTGTCGCTGATCATTACGATTCGGACATTGTCATTCTTTATTTTTATCCATCTGTCATTCAGTTCGTCATCGATGACGGGACCGTCGTACACCTTTAAAATCTCATCCTTTCTGTCTTCCTCATCTCCGTTGGTATCCTTAATTTGCCCGGTATGACCTGTATAATAAAAGACAAAAATGTCTCCTGGTTGTAATTTTCGAACGGCGTCGTCAAGCGCATTCAAGATATTGCCGCGTGTTGCCGCCTCGGTTTCAAGCGACTTTATCTCATAGCCGAGCGGAGATAATATCTCCTTCATATTCTCTACATCATTTTCGCAGCCCGCACATCCTGATGTTCCGTCCCAGTAGCCGCCATAGGCGCCGGGATCAACGCTGGTAAGGCCGACCAGCAAAGCATAGCCGTGGGCCGTCGACGGCTTCTCTGTCTTTTTTACCTTGTATTCCGGCAGCATTGCAACAATGGATTTATTCCCATCTGGTTCTTCATATTTGCCGCCGACCCCGGTATAACTGAATTTTGCCGCATGTTGCCGCATAATAAAAAATCCGGCGATCAGTGCCAGTACAATGATAATCGCCCCCGCCCGGAATATTCTGTTCCTTTTCGACGGTTCAAGCTGTTGCATAATTTAATAATCTCCTCACAAGATTAATCTTCCGGCATTAAACCAGGCCGGATTAATTATTAAGCCTTTTCTCCGGCTCTCAGTGCGACGAAAGGCATCTTATCGGCCTTTATTGTAATGAATCAGTCGTAGGAAAAGGAGAAGGTCTCGGGCAAGATTATTTCCTGCCTTATAGCTTCTATGAATAAGGATTCAGGCACTTATTCTTCTGTATAAAATTGCTTTTCGCTTCAACGCGATATTGCCGCGAGACTTTTTACTCCGCCGAAAGGTTACTTATGTGCAGTTGAAATGATTACTCTGTTTTCTTTGCCTCGATTACCTGAACGTCGGGCCATTCGACTCTCTCGATTTTTTCAATCTTTGACGGGTCGGTTTTGCTGTACACAAGGCGATACAGACCCGGCTTAATAAGAAATTGGAACCCGGTTTTTGAAACGTTATCTCCCCCCTTCGCTCCGGCTGTGGTGACGAATGCAGACAGCAGACCGGACAGGGGCGTCGCAATGATTTCTTCGGTTGATTTGACGTCGCGTATCGTGTTGAAGATTTGAAGCATTTCTCCATCTTTCAAGGTGATGTTAACTTCCGTCTTGCCCGGCGCCTTGGGCAATTCAACCGCATATACCTGGGATCTGTCCGGGAGATAAATAATGTCGATGCTATATGTAATCTTATTTGTGGAATCTACGGTTTGTTTGACCAGCAGGTAAGGAGCCGAGCCGTAATATCTGAGACCTGGCGTGGTTTCATCCGTTGCATAAATCTTCCTCACAACTACATTGTTGTAATTGTCACAACCCGCTATGAGAGGGATAGCCAGACCCAGCAGCAGACAAAAGATTATTATCGTTTTTTTCATAATATACACCTCTTTCTTTAAGATTCAGACTAATGTGATTTCTCCGCCTTTTAGATTTGCCGAAGACTGTTTCGGATGATATAGGACAATATACCGGTACAACTTGACAGAAGCCGTGAAAGATTCATGAAGGCCGCTCCAGGGTAAATGATGCTTATGCTGCAAAGATGGTAATCGATATAAGCATTAATTTTCGATTGACGATTTGTAAGTATGTTCGGCCATGATAAGTGATACTAATTATCTAACATATAGAGATAAACTTAGAAACGAAAATTACAGAAACCTAATTTAAAACTATTCTTTGCAAATCGGATAAAGCCATGAGACTTTCAGAATCTTTCTGTTAATGATTATGAGAAATCCTAACACCTCCTCCCTCATCTGCTTACTAACCACCAACTATTTATTCCATGTGAACAGTTTTTTCCCTGCGTTAATGGATATAATTACATAACTTATTCTATGTGTATCAGTCATGTAGGTGTATGGACAGTCAGCCCCGTTGTAGTTTATCCACGATCATTGTTGTATTTATTTTTCTGTTCTATCCGGTTTGTTCCATTCCTGCCGCCGGAAGGATATGGAGAATTCGAAAAGGAAATAAACGGCGGTTTGTAAAGGAGAAGTTTCATGAGAGCAAGATGGCTGATCCCCGTTGTTTTCCTGGCCGCCGGGTTATTCATAGGATATTTTATCGGGAATTTATCCGGAAAGCAAAACACCGTCCGGGTTGTATATAAGCCTCTTGCTGAGATGATATTTAACGCGCCGAAGATGCCCGGCCCGGTTAAGGAGTGGGAAGATAAGGCATCTCAGGCTCTTTCCGGGGGCGATGCAGGCGCGATTCTTCAATACAGGCTCAAGGAGTTGGAAGCCGCAAAAAAGACAAGGGCATCCGGCGAACTTCTGTCGTATATTTACCAGCGCCTGGGCGAAGCTCAACTTGTTACAGGGAAGTATGATGAAGCAGAGACCAATCTCAGCAGGGCCCTGTCCATGGCGGAAAATAATTACAGCAATGATGATCCGAGGCTGGCCGATATTCTGGTTACAATGGGCGAAGTGAACCGGAGGGCCGACAGGATGAGCAAAGCCGCGCCATTTATTGAGAGAGCTATGAATATAAGGTTAAAGCAGCTTGGGGGCAGTCATCCTGAAATAGGGAGACTTGCGAATCTTCTTGCAAATACGTACAAGGAAAGCGGGCAGCCTGAAAAAGCAGAGGAGTGCTACAGGATGGCCATGGAGGTTGAAAAGAACAGGCTTGAAGCCGGCGTCCCCGATGTGAGCAAGGTATTGAACGGGATGGGCGAACTCCACACTGACAGGGGGGATTCGGCCGGAGCAGAAAAGTTTTTCATGATGGCTCTTGATGAAGATAGAAAAGATTTCCATAGAGTTTTGATGAACATCACTCGTGACGCCAATGACGTCGGCATCTCCGTCGTTGCGCAGGGCAGGGTGGATGAAGCGGAGCAGGCGTTGCAATTCAGCATGGCGGCGCTGGAGGCAATGGAAAAAACGGGGATGAAGCCCGATATAGTTTACAACTTTGAAGTCCACCTTTATCTTGCAAACATTTATATTCTGAAAGATGATTATAAGAAAGGCCTTGCGGAACTTGAGGAAGTGAGAAAGCTGCTGGGCGAAAAAATCGGCTCTAAGGTGCGTGAGCCTTTTACCGAGAACGTGATATTCGGTATGATGATGAAACTCGTAACCGAAGTTACGAATACCGCGATTAAAAAAGCCGCAGATGATCCTTCAAGCGGAAAAAGCCTGGAGGTAACCTTAAGCCGCATCAGGGAGAATGTTGAAAAAAAGAATTTCGAGGAAGCCGATCTCCAGCTTAAGACACTGATCGGGAAACTGCGGAAAGTGCTTGAATCGGAAGCGGGAAAAGGCTGATTTGATGCGCTTCGGGAGCGGCAATTCGCCCGGCTGTTAATTCGTGCTTTTTAAATTTACACATGTTTTAAGATGTGATATAATGTAGTTAAGTCGGGATGTCAGAGGGGGGATATACTGTGCAAGTTCCGCCTCCTTTCGATTCAAAGTTTCATTTGTTCAAGCCGCAATCAATTCAGTTCCAAACAGAATTACAGAGAAATAATGAAATAGAAGTAGTAGTACTGGATGCATTACAACCGGGCAAGAGAGTAGTCAGGATTGAGATCCCGAGAAACAAAGAACGCGAAGTGGTTAAGATCATTGAGAACGCCCTGAATATCAAGGCGGATATAAGGTATACCGATTTTTAAATCAAAAATATTTTCCTGTTTTTATTAAAACGCCACGACGCGGCTTGTGTGATGAGATAATATTTATTTTTCCGAGCCGGCTTCTTCTTTGACCGAATTTTCTTTTTCAGAAGGGGTTTTCAGTATTTCTGTTTCCTGGAGTTCCCCTGTTTTCCCGGTGATTTTCTCATCTTTCTTTTCTTCAACCAGCTTCTTAAACCGGGGGTCGTCTTTCAGCGATTTGAAATCTTTTTCGCTTTTTACCTGTAATTTGAATTTATCCGGGTTGATGGATAACGCCTTTTCCAGGTTTTGAAGGGCTTCCTGTTTTTTTCCCTTCAGGGCGTATATGCGCGCAAGGGCGTAATACGGTTCTTCATAATATTCGGGATCTACCGACAATGCGTGGCGGTAGAATGTTTCGGCGGTATCCAGGTCGTTATTCAGCCTGGCGACTTCTCCCAGGCCGTAAAATGCATCCGAATACTGCGGGTTATACTGGATGACGAGCCTGAATTCTTTCGTGGCATGCTGGAGCCGGTTTTCTTTCAGGTGTAGATTTGCAAGCGCAAGGTGGGCGTCAGGATTTTCCGGGTCCAGCTTTAACGCCTCGTTTATTGCGGTTCTTGCACGGCTCATCTGATCGAGGGCCATGTAGCAATTGCTGACCCCTACAAAGATTAGAGGGTCGTTATTTTCCCTGGCCAGTGCGGAAAGGCAGGCTTTAAGGGCAAGCCTGTAGCGCCCCTGGGAATAAAAAACATCGCTCAGGCCCTGGTATGCTTCCGCGTTATTCGGGTCCTGCCGCAGAGCAGCCTTGTAATATCTTATCGCAGGGGTGAAACGGTTTGTATCATGATAGACGTCGCCCAGGTTGACATACCCGGTCGGCAATAAGGGGTCCATCAAAACAGCTTCGCGGTATTTCCTTATGGCGATGTTGTATTTTCTTTTCTCAAGCGCTATGTCGCCCTCGTCAAGCAGGGACTGGAGCTTTTTCTCTTCAGTCGTGGTAAGCGGCTCGACATCTTTCCAGATGTCCGCCTCATCGCCTAAAAGGAGCATCGAAGGCGGCTGCAATCTTTCCGGCGAATGATAAAAAACAAGGGCCGTCAACGCTATGCTCAGAAGAATGATCAGGGACGATATCTCTATGTATGAATATAATCTTTTTCGCATCTATTTATCATTCTACGATTTATCTTTATTTTCCTTGGATTGATCCCTGAATGTTCAGTTTTTTAAGCGCAGGCTTGTAATTGGGATTATACTTAAGAGCGTTTCTGTAGCTTTCCTCTGCCTCGACTATCCTCCCGAGTTTTTCGTATCCTATCCCTATCTGGTATTCCACTTCCTCGCGGCCCAGAGGTTCCAGGTTCTTCGCTACGGTGAGCACCCTGAGAGCCCGTAAATTTTTGCCTTCTGCGAAGTAAGACCTGGCAAGGTCGGCCCATGCCTGTGGAATTTCGGGGATCGTTTCCCGTGCCTTTTCCAGGTATTTTCTGGCGTTTACGAGGTCTCCGCTCTTCAGCAAATATCTTCCGCGTGCCGCCAGCACCCAGTAATTGTTAGGATTTAATTTTTCTCCCTGCCTGATGTGTTCAAGCGATTCTTTCTTCCTGTCTTCCGATAATAAAAGCAGCGCATACGCCGCGTGGGTTTCGCCTACCTCGTCCTGGGGAACTCCCGGCCCCAGAGAAAGAGCTTTGGAGTATGCAGCTTCGGCTTCCTGAGAGTTCTCCCGGTAAGCATATAAGTTGCCAAGGGCCGTCCATGCCGTAATGGGATCTTTTCTCAGATCGATCGCATGCTTCAGATATTGTTCTGCAGATGCATCCTTGCCCTGCATGGCATAAACCTCGGCCATGGTAACGTTGTAGTCATACGCGTTCTCAAGACTCGTGTTATATTTAAGGGCGGCGATCATCTCTTTCTCCGCTTCATCGTAACGTCCAAGCCCCATCATGATCCGCGCGCGTTCCAGGTGTGCGAATTCACATTCGGGATCGAGCGTGAGTTCCTTGTCTGAGTATCTCAGGGCGTCGTCATAAAACCGCCGGTAAAGATTTACCGCAACGAGACCTTTATAGCCGTTCCCGCTTTCAGGGTTTAGCTCTATGACTTTTTTAAAATATTTTTCGGCTTTGCCGGGATCACCGGTATCCAGGCTGATATGGCCGAGCCCCAGAAGTCCTTTTTCATATTCGGGATTTATCTTTAACGCTTTTGTAAAATATTTCAGGGAGTTTTTATAGTCCAGGCGCTCCAGGTAAACGTGGCCCAGCCCGGCAAGCGCTTCAAGCGCATTGGGATTTATTTCCAGGGCTTTGAAATATGCTTTTTCCGCCTCGTCAAGACGCAGTTGCTTGAAATAATCTTTCCCAAGTGCGATATAGGCCTGGTATAGATCCGGCTTTTCGTTTATGGCATCCCGCAGTATTTTTTCCGCTTTTTCATTCAGTCTTTCCTTGAAATATGTCTCGCCCAGGGCTATTCTGGCATCCATGTTATCCGGATAATACCTGACGATTTTTTTGAAAATAGCCTCGGCCTCCGCAATCTTACCTTCATTGAGCAATTTAATGCCCCTGGCATATTCTTCGGCCGGATTGAACTTCGGAGAGCATGAAGCGGCTGCGAAAATTATAATTAAAACCGCCAGAATACATGGGATCAACTTGTATATGTGATTATTCATCATTGTAAAATTATGCCTTATTATGATTGCGCAGGTCAAGTAACGGCATCGATAATATTCCCGATGCGGTAGTAACCGGCCTCAATCATGCCGCCTTCGCTTCGGTAACCTCCGTTTCAGGAACTATGGAAACCGACGAATCGTCATCTTCCAGCGGGTTGACGGTTATCTTCATATTAAATTTCAGTTGCTTGCCGGGGGACAGCTTCACCCTGTTTAAAAGCAGCAGTACACATTGCTGAAAAGTCCTTTCAAAGCCCGATTCCGATTGGGATACGGTCTCGAGCGGGAATTTCCAGAGCCTGGAAGGAACAGACATCTCAAACTCGATCCTCAGCTTGCGCAGGGTGTCGGTAAGGCTGAAGTTCTTGACGTACTCTATGCTGGAGATCCCCTCGATTTTCCTGTTCTCGAGGATCTGGCCTTCTACCTTGAAGCCGTCTTCTTTACCGGAAAGAAACGAAAAATTCCATTCCATTCCGTGTATCGTATCCAGCTCTTTATCACCGGGATTTGTCAACACGTAATCCACGACAATTTTTGACCTGTCATCCTGCAGGGTTACCGTTTTCTCAATTGTCAGGGGTAGGAATTCTTCTTCCTGCCATACACCGCCCGCCCGTTTCAATTCCAGCGCCAGGCCGCCTTTCTTCTTTCTGGCATTCATTGAAAACGGCTGGTCGATGAAATCTCCCTGCTCGGAATAAGAACATTTCCTGAATTCTTCTATGGTCGTTTCGGGAGTTATAAAATGATCGAGCAGTGACGCCCTGTCATACCAGTCATACACCAGGTGCTGATCGAGGTCCGCTTCCTTGACGCGGATCATTTCATGGATGCTTACAAGGCCCTCGTCATGATTGCCATGCTTTTTCACGGCCTCTCTTACCTCGTCATGATAGGCTTCCTCACGCCTTGTCATGGTGTTCATCAGATTGACCGCGGCGGGCTTGTAGTCAAGCTCGAAGAGCCTCCCGCCTTTTCCCGGCCTGAAAATAAGCCCCAGGCTGTCGGTGCTCAGCATAACTTCATCATAAGAATCACAGTCGTAATCGCAGATGTCTATATTTGCATATGGCTTTCCCTTGCTCCGGTTCAGATCGGCGAGGCTCTCGGCCTTTATAAGGTGATGATACACCGCAGAACGAAGGTGGGGGAGGTAAAGCCCCCCGAATACCCCGTGCCAGTAAGCGCAATTACACTGGCACTTCCACAACTCGTTCCTGGCCCTTCCCGTTTCCTTGCCTTTCATGCAATGAACTTTATTGGAAACCATCAGTGCTCTTTTTTGCATGTTATTGCTTTCGGGATATTTCCTTAAAAAGTTCCGCCAGAATCCCCCCTGGAGGAAAGGCTCGTATTCCTCCCATTTTCCCGATTGTTTGATTTCTTTCTGGATTTTTTTGAATGCTTTCGCCGTATTTGCCGGGAGAGCCCATTCCATCATCTCGAAGTAAGAAGCACAGGTGAGATAAACCTTATCGACGGGCGGATATTTTTTCATGTATTCCGAAAAAGTTATAAGTTTAATCCATGAACTGTTGTCAAGCAGGAGGTCGAAGAACCTTTCGAGCCATTTGTCTTCATACGCCGTCTTGTAGGTGCCGGGCCATACTCCGAATTTCTCCCCGTCATCCGCGAAAGTCGCCAGGCGCTCCCCGCTTTCCGTCGCACGGCTTTCCAGGAAATCTATTGTTTCATGCGGTTCGTGGAACGGTATAAGGTGGCGGAGATCATAGCTTATCGGGAAAAGGTTCAACGGGTAACCGTCATCTTCGCTGATGTAATAGCCGAAGATCCCATCTCCGGGCACGCCGCTGTATTTAAAGTGAGACTCGTCAAGTACGGAGTATTTCATGCCCGCCATCGCAACCGGCTCGCACAGGTGGGGTTCCCACACCCTTTCGGCAAGCCACATCCCGTTCGGCTCGTAGCCTGTGTTATTGCGGATTACGTCGTTCATCCACTGGATCTGCTCGATCTTGTCGCGGTCTGGGATGTTGGGAAGTATAGGCTCGTAATATGCGCCCGACATCATCTCCACCTGCCCGCTCTGTACCAGGGCTTTCAGTTTTTCTATGAATTCGGGATGCTTCTCGAAGAAATAATCCCACAACGGGCCTGTATAATGCAGGCTCACCTTTATCTGTGGATAAGACATCAAAAGCTCTACAAAAGGAAGATATGATTTTTTATAAGCCATCTCGAAAATTTCGGGAAAATTCCCTACGGGCTGATGATTATGAATACCAAGCGCCAGATGAATGCTTTTGCTCATTAACTATACCTCCTGAACAGTGGGGTTCCTCCGATTATAGATTTGAGTATGCCTAGCCTTAATGTTAATAATTCAAGGGCTTTACATATTTTAATGTTCTTTCTAAGTCCTCTCTAGTAATTATTAAATCACAAATTTTTCGTGGTTTTTCGTTTTTGTCATAAGTCATAACAGAAACACTCATAAATTCTTCTTCGGCACACAAAGAAGAGAATTCATCGAATTGTAGCCATCTTGTTGAAACTTCGCAAGGTACATAACCTTGTCCCATTTCATTTATTGCCCTTTGCTTGGAGTTTAAAGGGAATCTAATGATTTTGTTTTCCATTATTAAAGTTGACACCCTCCCAAATTGTCACTTAAGAATTTTAATCTTAATTTCAGAAAATAAAGATGCAGAA
>JAMCWD010000037.1 GCA_023475345.1 Chloroflexota bacterium
GACTTGCATGTGTTAGGCACGCCGCCAGCGTTTGTCCTGAGCCAGGATCAAACTCTCCATAAAAAAACACCGTAAGCTGCCCGCTATCCGGCTGTCAAAGAACATCCTTAGTTTGATTAGCGTTCCCGTATTATACATACCGTTTAAAACTCTGTCAAGGATTTTCTGAAAATAATTTGCGAATCTCCTGGAACGGCGTCAAATCAGGATCTTTTTACAACACAACTTCAGGCCGATCGATCGACGCGAGCACACGGGAATAAAATTCGATTCGAAAATCCAACGGGAAATGAGAAAACAAACTTCGGTTTTATGCGGTTCCAATGAAGTAATCTCCCGGGAATCAGCAGGTTAGAATTTGATTTTCAGGTTGAGATATACTGTCAACGCGTTAATGCTATCCCAGTGGATCGGGCTTGGGCTATTACGCCTCGCTACAGCAAGAAGCTCCCGCTTCCTGCACTGGATTCCTGCCGGAGCCTGTCCCGAGAAGAATCGAGGGGTTTACCCCCTACTCCGATACGGGGCGGGAATGACGGGGAGCGCAGATATTCAATAAATGATCAACCTTAATAAATGCCGCTTTTTCCTTGCCCCATTGAAACGGGGATCTGGTATTCGGAATGTGATCAGCAGGACTCGTCAGTGTATTCCTGTTTCATAATTTTAAGAACAAGGGCGCGCCCGATTTTTTCGACCTGAAAATTTACCGGACCCCACTTGCTTAGAAAATTTTTTATCACTTGTTCGTTTGAAGCGAACCGCCCGGCAAGAGTCCAGACAATAAAAATCGATGAATGGGGGGCCGCCACCCGGAGCATCTCCTCTACAAACGGAGGGGCGTTGAGCGAGATAACCATATCGAAATAACCGTCCGGGAAGGGGAGGCGCCTTGCATCGGCTTCACAGAAGGTTATATTGTCAAAGGCGGAACACCTGGCCCTGGCTTTTTCGAGCATCCCCGGCGATATATCCACAGCCGTTATCCGGCTTTCGGGGAATTGTCCGGCAAGGTATTCTGCGCTGACACCCGTGCCGCAGCAAAGGTCGAGTATCTTTCCCGGAGGCTCCACCGAATCGGATATGTGTGCGAGGGGTTTATAAAAATGTTCCAGGCCTATCTTCTCAATGGCGCGGTCATAGCCGTGAGCGAAAATGTTAAAGATGATCACTGTCATTTTGCTCACGAAATCAGTCTTGAGCTTTTCATGGTGCTTGAGCGTGAAAGAGAATAAGAGCGAATTCATGTAAGGCAGTAGAATATCGTTGTATATGCTTTTCCAGGTTATGCTCATACAGTCATCGCCCTTTTATATGCGGTTGTATTTTTCAGTAAGATGAGAATGGGGGCATGGCGGATCGATGCGGTTGAAACCTGATCAGCAGACCGTCGCCCGGGGTTATTGTTTATCAGCGTACTCTTACCCTTAATCATCTATTTTTAAAATTAATCCCTGTTCTGAACTATATTGAGGAAAGCCTGTTTTGAGACCTACCGCTGTATGCGCATTTTTGCCGGAGCAATAAACGGTGTAAATTTTCAGATCATCGCTTGTCGTGTAGCCGTATTCTTCATCCGTAGAAGGACACTTCGGAAGCGTTAGGAGGTAAGCGGGAGTGAGCAAATTGAGAGATGGAGGATAATGTCCGCCGTTGCCTTCTGCGTACATCTCGATGGCGGTGCCGATGTTTTTCATATTTGATTCACAGGCTGTAAGCTGCCCGGAGGCACGGGCGCGCCAAAAGCCGCCCGTCCAAAGTGGAAAGGAAAGAATGAAGACAAAGAACATGACAACGAATAAAAGAACATTGAATTTGCCCTTTATTTTAACGAACAGCCTTACTATTGAGCCTATTATCATAGATATCATTACTACGAATGATCCAAGTGAAAGGACAACAAAAATCTCTGCGCCTTCCATGTTCACCTCCTATTCTGTCATCAAGCCTTTCTCTGAACTACCTTTTCTGATGTCATAATTATCATTGTGGGAATTGCATATAACAATATAAGAACAGAAATGAGAAAAATAAACATAGATTTCCCCCGGCTTTATTATTTAAAATGTTGTATTCTGGCCCCGGATATGCGTTCCTGCATGCCGCACAAAACCCGACAGGCACAACGAAATCCTCCTTAAAAAAAGACCCGCGACGAGCTCGGCCGAGTCAGGGAACTGAAGGGGGTTGTCGCGTAAGGAAAACCCCCACATTAAATTGCGTAGATCCGCAGGGAGGCAAGAAAAACGGATCGGCGAATATGAAAAAAGTGCCTGCCTGACATCCCCCGCCCCTGCGGCCACCCCCTTCATTCAAGGGGGACTTGTTTTGATGCTTTGTTCGTTGAGGCTGAAGTTCAAAGGTTTTCCTTACGCGACAACCCCAGCGCCCCTACAAGGGTCTTGAAAAAAAATCGGATCTTCGCGCTCTCGGTAAAAACTATTCTCAATAACCATACAGAATCGGAGGATGTTTCAGTATCTAAAATTCGATATTACGCTTAAAAATGTTTATTAAGTACCGATCACGGGTAATAATTAATCAGTATTTATTGCTTGTTCAACAGAGGTGATTTTATGAAGATCCACATTATTTTTTACAGCATGTACGGCCATGTTTACCGGATGGCGGAGGCGGTGGCGGAAGGGGCAAGAGAAGTTGAGGGCGCCGAAGTCAAAATCTTCCAGGTGGAAGAAACCCTCCCTCCCGAAGTCATCGCTAAAATGGGAGCCGCTGAAGCAAAGAAGATGTTTGCACATATTCCGGCGGCGACGATGGATGATCTCGGGGAGGCCGATGCCGTAATTTTCGGCACCCCTACAAGGTTCGGGATGATGACCGCCCAGATGCGGGCATTCCTGGATAGAACCGGCGGCCTTTGGGCCAGGAACGCCCTTGTAGGGAAAGTGGGCAGCGTATTTACATCCAGCGGGACACAACACGGCGGCCAGGAATCTACAATACTCAGCTTCCATACAACGCTCCTCCATCACGGGATGATCATCGTGGGGCTGCCGTATTCCGAAAAAAGGCAGACGACAATGAGCGAGATAACAGGCGGCTCGCCTTACGGCGCATCGACCATAGCAGGAGGGGACGGGAGCCGTCTGCCCAGCGAAAACGAGCTGGCGATGGCCCGTTTCCAGGGGAAGCACGTAGCCGGGATCGCCGCAAAACTTGCCTGAAATACCAATTTACAATCAAAATGATATTTTCTGGATTCCTGCCTTTTAGGTAGCCTGAAAAAGTCGGAAAAAAGAAATTCCCCTCCTTCGGAGGGGTGGCCTTGAGGGTACGAAAGGCCGGGGTGGGTTCTAGAAACTAGAGACTAGACCCTGACCCACCCCTAACCCCTTGTACAGCCCGACACATGGTTTACACATTTGTCCGACACATGGTTTACACTTTTCGGTAAATTAACGGCATGGAGGTGATTTTCCATGCCCTGGAAGGTGATGAATGTGTTGATACAAAGGCAGGAA
>JAMCWD010000062.1 GCA_023475345.1 Chloroflexota bacterium
GCCGCCAGCGGCGCAGGCACGGTACGGAGGTCCGGTATCGGGAGGGGTTCTTCCGGCGGCTCGGGGAGAAACAAATAACCGACGGGAACGAAGGTTGCCTTGGCAAAATCTTCGAGCTGTCTGAACGTCGGCTGGGCGGTGCCCCGCTCCCAGGCCCCGAGCTTGGGGAATTTCCTGATAAGATCGGTGAGCGGCAGGTCGGCCCTTTCTCGTGCCCATCGAACCAGCGTCGGTTGGACTGCAATGCGGGACATCAGAAAACCTCCTTGCAGACGTCGATCTTGCCGGTTACGGCAGCAGAGATGAGCGCCGTGCGGTACTCGCGGAGTGTGGTGATGCTCAGGTTGATCTTTTCTACAAGCATATCAATCTTCCCCGTCTCGCGTTCCAGAAATCGGACGATAGCGCACTGTTCCTCAAAGATAGGAGCAGGAACTCGGAGCTGCCTGGGTGCTGCTTTTGTATCCATACAGTGACTCTCCTTCAGAAATTCAGGACTTTATCAAATTAACCAATTTACTCACCTGATATTTTCCGTTTTCTGAGTCTTGGGGTAAAGAAATAGTAAAGGCAATTCTTTCAAGGCAATCTGAAAGTTTTCCTAGAAACGTAATAATTGCACATATATCTTGAGTTTTTTCATGAAGATACCGCCAATTATCAAATGCTTCTGTATGTCTTCCAAGCAACGATTCAAACTTTACCTCCTGCTTCCCTATTTCGCCAGCATCTCCGCGATTTCGGATTCGTATTTTCCTGCCATGGGGTTGCCTGGGTTTTCGCGATCTAAATCCCACTTCGCCGGGTTATTGACGATATATTCACGGAGGTGACGCATTTCGGTGTCGTTACGGATGACGCGTTCAAAATAATTACGTTGCCAGACGGGCGTGCCAGGTGTATGGCGGATTTCGTTGATCCGGCGTGATGAAAACGTTTTAAAGCCACGAACAATTTCCGGTAACGCATGACGTCTTGTTGTGGTAGGGGCGGGTTTAAAACCCGCCCCTACCATGGCGGTCAAAACGATGATCCCATGTGTGTGATTCGGCATAACCACGAATTCATCTAAAGCCACATGGCGATAATGATCCATTAAGCCGTTCCATACCTCCCGAACCAGCTGTCCGGCGTCGTTCAACACCATCTGTCCCTCCACAATCTCGCCGAGCAGACATTCCCGGTTTCGAGTACAGGTCGTCACAAAATATGCCCCGGCCTGGGCATAATCGTATTCCTTCAACCGGACGGAGCGGCGATTACGCGTCATTCCGTCACCCCTGTTTGCCGCGCTTCGCCCGGCGCAGGCAGGTCCGCCAACATGGCGGCGATCGACCAGATGAAACTGACCTTCTCCCCGAAGTTGTCCATCGGACCGTCCTCTCTTTCCGCCCAGTTCTTCCCATAAAAATAATTCTGTATGGCGGCGGGATTCTCCTGCCGCTGCCCATCATCTTCCCGTTCCCGGCCCATGAAGATAGGGATACGGGCAAAAATCAAAAATGGGACACTAATGCCCCTTGCCCTGTACAAGCCACGTTACCCCGGAAATGCGGCGGCTGTCAGCGGACAGCCTGAAAGGACTGCAAGCCAAAAGAAAAGGCCCCGCGAAAGCACGGGGCGAAAAGAATCCAGTAAATCCAGGAAGAAACCCGAAAGCCCTGTAAAGCCTTCATGGAAAGGGACGCTAATAAGCCGTGGCCTTGCACTGGCCGGCTGTGGACTATCCTGCTGCCGCCGGAACACGTAGGGCAAAATTGAGTGTATCCGGCGGGAATAGTGCAACTAAAAATAGTTGCACTATATTGAAAGGCTTGATACAATATTAACAGGCGGCGAAAGCGTTGAGCAAGAAAGAAAAACTGACAGTTTGCCTGCTATCAAGGCCAAAGGATTTTACTTTTGATGAATTGATATCCCTGCTTGGCTTCTTCCAGTACAAACAAGTGAGTTTGGGCAAAACAAGTGGTTCACGAGTGGCGTTCTCCAATGGAGAAGGCGATTTCATCCGCTTTCACAAACCGCACCCTAGAAACATTCTCAAGCCATACCAAGTGGCGGATGTTTACACAGCCTTACAAGAAAGGAGATTGTTATGAGTAACTACATTCATTATCGTGATTATGTCGGTAGTATTGAGTTTTCCGAGGAAGAAGAAGTTTTTCACGGTAGAGTTATTGGCATAAAGGGCATGATTTCATTTGAAGGAGACAGCGTAAAAACCCTCATCGAAGATTTTCATAATGCTGTAGATGAGTATTTGGAATTCTGCGAGAAAAGCGGTACACAGCCCGAAAGACCGTTCAAAGGGTCTT
This sequence comes from Chloroflexota bacterium, assembly GCA_023475345.1. Lineage (GTDB taxonomy): Bacteria > Vulcanimicrobiota > JAMCWD01 > JAMCWD01 > JAMCWD01 > JAMCWD01. The sequence goes on from JAMCWD010000062.1 coordinate 2,316, forward strand.
TTAATGTGCGCATTCAGCCGGAACTGCACCGCAAAGCCGCCCTTGCCGCATCTGTGCGCGGTATGTCTCTCAATGCCTTTGTGGAGGAGGCCATTCGTAATAATGTGAATCAATCTTAAAAGGTTCTTTGTCCACTGGCACTCAAGCGAAAAAGGAGTCGGGAGCGGTGGCCAAGAGGCGCGGACACGATGAGGGAGCGTAACTAAACGCAAAGACGGCACATGGCAGGGCAGTATTGTGGTAGGACATGATCCGGAGACCGGCAAGCCGAAGCAAAGAGCGTCCGCTATATCCACACCGTTATACACTCCTGCCTGGAGCAGGCAAAATAAATAAGGAAGCCGCAAACAAGGTGGGTAACCTGCTGGCTTCCCTGATGGAGAAATAGCCCCCGCGTGTTGCGGGAACCATTATCGGGAGACACAACCTCCCGGCAATTTTTATGCGCTGCGGTAACACGCAAAAAAGGGATCTTTTAAAGTAGTGTGTAAATCGGCCTTTTTGACAGGTTTTTTGAGTTGTTAGAAGTGCCAAAAACCCTGATAAATCAATGGTCGGAGCGATAGGATTTGAACCTGCGGCCTCTTGGTCCCGAAACAGTCCAGGCCGTTTTTGGGGGAGTTTTAAGCAGGTGGTATAAGTGTCTCTAAGCCTTGATAAATAAGGCTTGCCGTGATATGGTTATTACTGTAAGTTTCTCTGAATTTTTATGATTCTGGCGCAGTTGGCACACTGGAGGCACACAAAAACTCACACTAAGTTTTGAGCAATATTGGGAAAACTAAAGTAATGGTTTGAATGTTATCAGATGTGTTTTGGAAGGGATAAGTTTAGAAATCCATGATGAGAAAGGAGGAACATTTGTGAACAGATTGGAAAATTTTAAAGCTGGAACACAACGAGACCAAGGTGATTTTAAATCATTCATCCCGTCTTTTATAAATAAAATGTGGACCTGGCAGGATACAGAACTAAACTTCTTATTATCGGAGGCAAATAAGGAGCTTGGCGGCCTTAATACATATTCCGAGTTAATACCCAATATTGATATTTATATTAGAATGCATATTCGCACTGAGGCGAATAAGTCCAGCAGAATTGAGGGTACAAATACGTCTATCGAAGAGGATATGATGAGCATTGAGGATGTTTCTCCCGAAAA
>JAMCWD010000014.1 GCA_023475345.1 Chloroflexota bacterium
GGGAATAACGGAAATAGCTCCGGAACGGCTGGCGGCATATTATGGCGATAAGCCGCTGGTGGTGATAGACGGTAAAAAATACAAGAGGCTGCCGAGGAAGGTGGAGGATGAAATAATCAGGCTGCTGTGGAAGGAACCTGAAGGGGTCAAAGCAAATGTGTAAACGATGTATCGGACAGTTTTGTAAACTATGTTACCGGGTTGTACCAGGGGAATAAGGGGTGGGTTTCCCAAAGTAAAACTATGTATATAATATACCCACCCCGCCCTTCGGGGAGGGGAATAGCTTCATACCCGACTTTTTAGACAGCCTCCTTCGCGGGGATGACGTTTTTTTGATTTGGGTATGACGGGTTTTGTTTTTCCGACTCCCCTACTCTTGAGGCTGTTTTTATACCTTTGTCTGTTTCCCCTCCGGGGGCATAGCGCATCCCCCGTCCGGGGATATGCAATAACGACTATTTGTTATGACAGGAATCCTGGAGTATAATATCATAAGGCTCTGACAACTCAATCCATCATAATCGCTCACCGGAGGAAATAAATGCTGCAAAAACGGTTCGTAAAATCCGCCGTTCTGAATATCTTTTTATTCGCCCTGTTTTTCACCGGCATATTTTTCGCCCCGGCACAGGCATGGGAACAAGGTGAGCTTGAAATACACCACCTGTATGTCGATCAGGCCGATTGTACCTTCATAATAGGCCCTACGGGGAAGACACTGCTTGTCGATTGTGGCGAAAAAACATGGAATTCACATGCCAACGCCGACAGGGTTGCGGATTATATAATGTCCAGGCTGGGGATAAATACCATAGATTATTTTGTCGCCACCCATTACCATGCAGATCATATCGGGTACGCCTCCGAACCGCCGAAGGGCGGCATACGCTACATGATTGAAGATAAAGGCATTGTCGTCAAGAAAATCATCGACCGGGGGTTTGAAAATTTCGGAACGACAGGCGGTACTTTATGGAAATACCAGGACTGGGCGGAGAGCCTTAAAAACCGGAAGGAAGCTTCCGAGGGAACATCGATGATTGATCTGGGGCCGGGGGTAATAGTCGATATCCTGGCATTGAACGGAAACGGGCAGATCCCGCCCGGCGATTTGAGCGGCGTGCGGTCGCCCCCGTCTGAAAACGATTATTCCATCTCTCTTAAAATATCATACGGCCCGTTCGATTATTTCATCGCAGGCGACCTGTCCGGCGAAACTATAAAAAGCTCTTTCGGGTACACCTATAACGACATAGAGACATCGCTTGCCCCCCAGGTCGGCGATATAGAAGTGTATAAGGTCAGCCATCACGGCTCATCCCACAGCAGCAACGAATATTTTGTATCGACTCTCCATCCAGAGGTGGCGATATTTTCTTACGGTAGGAATAATAAATTCCATCACCCCGACCCGGCGGTTGTCGATAGGCTTTCGAGAATAGCCGACATTTACCGCCTAGCGGAAGACGGAGACACTGTAGTTACATCTCACGGCGGGGATACCTATGTCGTCGAATCATCCAACACCCGTGAACACACCTACGAATGCGACAAACTCGTGCCGGCGGCAACGATAGCATCGGCGGAAGCTTATCACAATAAGAAAAAACTTGCCGCGCATAAATTCAATATCCCGCAGGAAAAGAAACCCGCAGCAAAAGCTCCGGAAAAAACCGGGGCGGAATCGTATGATATCGAGCAGCCTGAGCCTGAACGGGCCGAAACTTCAAAGCCTGAAATTTCCAAACTCCCCTCCCCTGCCGGAAAAGAAAAAATTCCCGCCGAAACACTGAAGGGAGCGGCCAGTGATGCCGGGAAGGTCTCGTATCCTTCCTCGATAAATGCGGATTTTGCAATCATATTGAAGGGGAAGCCGGTTTCCGGCAGTGTCCGCGACCTCGACATGAACGACGGGAAGTACATGGCGCTTGCATCGTCTCAGGGTGACGGCTCAAAAGAGTATTCCAAAAACAAATATTACATCGACTGGGCCGGGAGTTTCTGCCATAACATCCAGCCCGGCAATATCTATAAGCTGACGGCTGAAATCACTGGAGGATCGAGTGTGGGCACCGTTGTATCCATCCGGTACAGGGATCCGAAAAAGAATCAATGGGTGGACCTGGAAAAAATCGGTCTGACCCCGTCCGTCAAAAAATACATGCTTGACCTGACAAAGGCTGCGCCCGTTTTATCGCGGGACAGGGAGATAAATTTAAGGTTTACAACATCTTCCGAAAAGCCGGGGCTTGAAATCAGGATAGATTCGCTTGGGCTTGAACCGAAATACGATATAGACAATTGAGCCTGTTGTAAACATCTTTTAAACCGCAGTTAAGCCTGACTTGCCCGACCCGGTATCAAAAACCCGATATTTACGGGGAATCTTTACAGGGATCCCCTCTCATTTTAGGCGTAATATCAAAAATCAGGTGCTAAAAATGGCCGTGAACCTTTACAGTTATTGAGAAAAATGCCATTTATTTAAAAAAGGATTTAAGAATGAGCAAAAAAATGTCCGAACTGCGGTTCATTAAATACCAAGAAAAACGGCCGAGAGGATGGAAAACAAAGATACCAGTGCCTGGTTTGTAGGCGAAGATTCAGGAGTCAAAAGCGTGAAAAACGGCTTCAGAAAAAGATCTGGAACGAGTATGTTCAAAACCGCCAGACCCTGACCCAAATCGCCCGGGAGCATCAGCGCAGTAAGAATTGGGTCAGGCGGCAGCTCAGTCAGGTGGTGATTGAGAAGCCCGTCGTAAAGCCACAGCCGGTCGTAATCGTGGCGGACACCACCTTCTTCCGGCGCTCTCTCTTGATTTGCGTCTTCCGCTCGCCCCAACTCAAGCGGAACCTCTATTGGCAAGAAATTCCGGCGGAGACCATTGAGGCCTACCGCCTTGCCCGGACCAGAGTGGAAGAGCAAGGGTTCCGACTCCTCGCCATCGTGTTGGACGGTAAGCCTGGCATCCGGGAAGTGTTCGCCGACATTCCGGTGCAGATGTGCCATTTCCACCAAAAGCTCATCATCACTCGCCATATCACCACCCGGCCCAAACTGGAAGCTGGGCAGGAACTGAGAGCATTGACTCAATCTTTATGCCGCAGTAACGAGGAAGATTTTACAAGACGCCTCGATGAATGGCATGCGAAATGGAAATTTTTCCTTAATGAGAGAACCAATGACCCGGAAACAGGACGATGGCATTACACCCATAAACGTTTAAGGGCGGCCTACCGGAGCCTGAAAACCAATTTGCATTACTTGTTCACTTATCAAAAATACCCGGAACTGAACATCCCGAATACCACGAATTCCCTAGAAGGAACCTTCTCGCGACTGAAAGATTTGACCACCGTTCTCCGGGGTCTGAAAACTTCCCGGAAAAGGAAACTTATTAATGAAATTCTTTCAAATTAGCACCTGATTTTTGATATTACGCCAATCTTTTTAGTAAATCACACTGTTATCTTCGTAAACTACAGGTATAAGGAAGGATTCAGTGAGGGATTAATGGTGACCTGCCTGAAAATTCAAGATTAAAGACCCCGTTTGCTCATTATACCTATATTTATTTCCCATGAGAGAAGGAGAATTAAAGTAAGCGTCTAATTTTCTGATAATATATTGAATAGAGGTGGGTATTATGGATCTTAAAGATTGTAAGTTCTCCGAAATATTGCTTTGTAGAGCACGTCCTGGTTATGGAAAAGATCTCCAGTTGGAACTATCAAAATACGAAGATAAATATCAAGAGAAATATAAAGAAAATCTCCCGGAAAAGCCTCTGTTTTTTTGGGGATTTGCAGGAGTTGATCTTATTTCAATATCTAGTTCTTTTGATCCTCGTCATAAGCAGTTTATGAGTGAAATAGAACCCCTAAGTATCTATAATCAGATCTATAATTTTAATCTGGGGATGGAAGAATGCAAATTAGATCTTGAGAATAAGCCGTTGATTGGTCTGCATTTCATGAAATTCAATAATGACCTTCTTCGTGAAGAAGGAATGCAAATTCAGGAAAGGTTCTTAGACTTTTTGAAGGGATATATGAAATGCAAGATTTTTTTTGAGATAGGATGGGCAGATATTTTAATCCTTTGTACCAGTGATAATTTTGAGGATATTATGGAGAGAAGTACGAAATTAAGAAACTTGACTGACGAAGACATTGGATTAGGTACCAAGCATCCATCTCCACTATTTTGTCATTCTTTTACATTGCCAGGATGTACAATAGACATCCTGGATAAATTAGACAGGGTGAAGGGAAAGTTTGATGGTTATTCATCATTTTCGGCTTGTAAAGGAACTCTCGAGGAATATCAAGGAAAGATTGAGCAAACCATGGAGTTAGAATGCAAATCAGTGTTCGGAACAAACGATTATATATGTCAATACTCCGGCATCGAGACAAAGGATTACCTTAGAAAGTTAATAGGCTTCTGGTCAAGTGATGACGCCAGAGGTTTTTATAGTTTCACCACAACTATTATATGTCGCGGGGATCTAATAAAAGGAAAAACGAAAGAGAAATATGATGAAAAAAAGGCAATTTCTCCAGTTGTACATATTGAGAAGTCTAAATGGAGAGAAACTTTATATGTTAATGAATTAGAAAATTTATTTGCTACTTATAATCAACAAGTTTCAAGAGATGAGACACGGGATTCATTTGAGGACATGCACAGGTTTGTATATGCATTCAATGATGATCTTCGGAAGTTTGAAGAGGATCCAATAAAAAAAGCAATTTTCAACGAAACAGTTTTGAAGGTTTTAAATTTGTTTTACTATGGGAATACCCAGAGGTCAAAGGGAACCTATCTCCACACCTTTTTAAGTTATCCATATATTCTGGGATATCAAGGTGGATTACAAAAAATATTGAAAATAATAGAATTTCTGGCAGATAAGACTTTGAGCGTCTTATTAAAAAGGCCGAAGTGCTGGAACGGATTTAGCACAGTCGGCTATACTTATTCTTATACTAGAAGCCATTATGGAATAATAAATATTCCAGGTGGTATTGCTTTATATAATCCGGTGGAGTGGATAAATGGCTTGGCTCATGAATTAGGCCATGAGTTTGTTGCCCAAAAAAAACTTAGTGATGAGATTATTATTCCTGATCCCGGAAGACAGCTTGCAGATCCTGAAGTAGCAGAGGACTATGAGAAGGTACGAATCTTACTCTGGGAAATACTGTCAGATATTTTCACTCTTAAATATGGGTTTATGGGTAATTGGGATGAATATATAAAAGAATATAATGAACAAGTCATAAAACGCTTTGCAATTAGCCCTGTAGCTGAAAGTGAATATGCCTGGAGAATCTTTGTGGTTTATCTTGTTAGCAAATTGGAAAAAGATTCACCTATTTTCAATCTTGTAATACAGCAACTCAAAGGGGAAAAGGACGAATATGATGGTATAAAGGGGGAATTAAATGAAAGATTGAATTCTAATGAGCTAAAAGACTGTTTCGAAAAATTTCGCGTATCAATTAGCACAGATATCAATTCTAAAGAAAATCAAAAGGGGGTTTGTAGAATTCTGGAGATAGTTGGAAGGATCAAATCTAATGAGGAAGATTATTTTCCACCTCCTCCTTTGGAATCTCAAGATAAAATCGAACAATGGCTTAAAGAACTGGAAGAAGGCAGAATAATTTATGAAAAAATTTCTTTTCCTCTCCAGTTACTCTATGAAATCAAAAGGGGAAAATCCTATGCTGGAAACTGGAAATTATTTTATGGCTTGATAACATCTCTCTATCACCATTACTTAATAGATTATGACCCTTCTCCTGGCCCCTAATAATGGATGGAGATGAAGAAAAAAGTGACAAATGGATCTGGAGATTGTACCCCCGAAATAATTAATACCGTATTGGATAAGATCAAGAATGGCGACAATACGGGTTTGGATCTTAATAGTCGTCTTGGGGTGGTAGTCTTTTTCCCGGAAGCGAAAATAATTGGATATGAAGCACTGATACAAATATTCTATACACCAGAGAATGGAAAAGGAATTCATATTGTTAATAAGGAATTCTTTGATGTAGCATGTAGAAAAGATTCTGCTACTAGAATTGCAATAGACTTGAGATGCCTGAGTGCACACATTGGCAATCTTTCCCAAATTCCTTACTTTAAGCAATTTTTGGGCAAAAGATTTTTATTCCTGAATTTACATGCAGATACCTTAATCTCAACGAACAATGGTATCCAAGAAGTCCTAGATCGTTTGTTTTCATTGATAGAAAAAGAGCAAATTGTATTTGAAATTCAGGGAAAGAGTTTTCGATCTTTAAACCATTCTTCTATAGACACGGAGTTATTGAGTCGATTTCCGGGATCAGCGATGATCCAAGATAGCTATAAGATCGCACTTGATGTTTGTGGAGGGGATGTTTGTCATGGGGATCATTTAGTAGCCATTAAAGATGCTTTACACTGTCTAAAGTCAGATCTTGTTTATTTTGGAAATATAGAAGATGAGGAGTTTCAAGATAAAGAGATTATTGTTAAAGAAATCAGAGATAATAATGATTGGGAAAAATTATCAAATATATTTTATGAAAAATGCAATGTTAATCTAGCTCAGGGAGCTTATTTTCTGAGAGATTTAACAATAGATCCAGTAGATGACTTAGAAGGAACCATAGAAAGCGATATCAAAGGATCCATCGAAAAAATAAATAACAAAGTAATTGAGGATGAATCTGAAGAAGGGTTTGATGGTGTTCTTCCAATCTTCGACCATATGATCCGCCATTCCATTTTTATAAAAGGATCCTCTATTTCCTTTTTAAGGAATTCGGTTGATTGGCTTTATCAAAAATTACTGAAATGTGAGGAGAAACCTGGCAAAAGAAATTTAGTATTGGCTGTGTTCTTTCATTATATAATGGATATAATGGATAACTCTGATGAAATCATCCCGAAAATCTCTAACCTTCAAAAGAGGCTGATAGAAAAAGATTGGAATCAGGATGTTCCTGAAATATTAATAAGTATAGGTTGTGCCTGCAATCAAACTGATCCTGAGAAAGCCGGTGATGCCTTTAAGGAGGCTTTCGAAATAGTGTTTCCTCTTAACCAGTTACACTGGGGTTTAAATATAATCCGCAAATGTACCTTTTTCGAGGATCGTATGATAAAAGAAGCCATTTATACGGATAAGGGAGTAGATCCCGTAGAAAAAGCAAAATCCATAGTTACGACACTTCTTAAATCTTTCCATAAAGTTACTACTGTTACTATTAATGAAGAGAACGAGAAGAGCGTTATGCGTAAGGTTTTTCTCGAATTCGAAGAAACAGATTTGGAACAGATAATTGAAGCGTCGAAGAAACCAAGGAATATTATTTAAAATTATTGAAGAAACGAGGAAATCGCCAGAACAGTGCTGGTGGACATGTATCTAACACATGCCGAAAAGTCGCTATCCCTTCTTTGCTCATATTTGTTTCAGTCCATGTTATAACTTTGCCCATACAATTAATAAATCTCTTCCGAGAACTGAATGTTGCGCTACAAACTCCGCTAAGGAACGATTCTCGACCCGCGGGATCAAACGAACCTTTTGAATTTATTACCTTATCATCCCGGTATTTAGTTTGAAGTTCGAATGTGTATGATGAATATGTCACCGAGTCTAATTCCTTCTTGATTTCATGGTTCTTGCATTCCTCAACATATTTTCAGATTATCCACCCAGAACTCCCACCGTTAATCCAAATCCCTTTATTTTCATTCTGCGGAAAAACGTTTTCACCTGCTTCCACGAGAATTTTTTTCACTGGATCATGTCCTGCGTTGAATTTCTAATGAACCATGTATGGACATACGATTTTATGGAAGACAGAACAGAGCGCAGTGGGAAACTTTGGATCTTGACAGCAACTTTTTGGGGTCAGGACTTTGCTCCAGAATTGCCACGGCCTCCCTCCTTGATTATACTGCTAACCGTTGAATAGTGTAAGCCTGTATGCTCTGCTTTTTGTTTATATCTATAATTCTTGATGGGCTGTTACATTACCTCTGTTTCATCATCAACAGGACAGCGTCAATTTAAAGCTATAAAAATAATTGCTGACCTTCCATAAATATCGCCATAGAATTTTTAACAATTAGTTAACAAAAAACACATCCGGTTCACACGGTAACTTGATATAATTATCTCGTGGCAGGATGCCCATTCTGTTTTGATATTGCTAAAAAAGCGAGGAAGGCACGAATGGATAACAATCAAATTCGGCAGACCGGCAATCAAAGAATGTTCGAGGGCATAATTGACAATATCTGGCCCAAGGCGCCGCCTGTGCCGAAAGACTCGGAACTGAAAAATACAATCAAGGAAATAAAAGATCAGGCGGACCTTTACAAGCCTTCACCCGAAAAGCCCGAATTGATGCCCGGAAAAAATGTCCGCTCGCTCAAAGGATACTGGAACAGGACGAACGCCATATTCCGCCCGGACGAGGAAAGCCTGGGACAGAGGGTTTCCGTCCCCGACCAGTGGGCGCTGGATAACGCGAAGCTTTTCAACAAAGGCGGCTCGTTCTGGTACTCCAAAAAATTCGTCATTACGCCGGACATGGTCAAAGACGACAAGCTGTTGAAGCTTAAATTCGAAGGCGTTGACTACAAGACCGACGTTTATCTTAACAAGGAAAAAATCGGCGATCACGAAGGATATTTTTCCCCGTTCGAATATGACATCACCGACAAAGTCAAGCCCGGCGAGAAAAACCTCCTCCAGGTAAAAGTGAATGCTCCCGACGATTTAAACCCGTTTTTCAAGAACAATGTTAAAGGGATCCTTGCCCAGCACGACTGCAGGCCCGGCGGCAAAACATCTCCTGCAAGCGCAGGCTCCACGGGCGGCATCTGGGGAGACGTCCAGCTTGAATCCACCGGCAGGGAGACGATAGAAAACGTCCAGGTAACGACCGACCTCTCCAAAGACCACAAACAGGCCGAGGTTGCGTTCAATTACCTCCTCTGCAACCACGACGGCGAAACCAAAAAACAGATCATCGAATTGAAGATAGCCCCGAAAGGCTCTAAAGATCCCAAGGATTGTACCATTATCCGCAAAGAGATCGAACTGAAGCCGGGGTTCAACCAGGTATCCCTGAAATCAATCGAAACCGACCCCAAGCTATGGTGGACATGGGATCAGGGAAAGCCGAACCTCTACGAGGGCGAAACGAAATTATATGAAGAAAATCAAAAAGACGTAAGCGATTCCAATAAGACGACTTTCGGCATAAGGAAACTGGAATTCGATCAAAAGACGGGGATCCTTAAATTAAACGACAGGAAGATTTTCCAGAAGGGGACCAACTATATCCCGACCCAGTGGTTCAGCACATATAACGCGGAGCGTTACGGCGACGACATCAAGCTGATGCAGGAGCAGAACCTCAATGCCGCCCGCGTCCACGCGATGGTGCTCCCGCACGAGTTTTATCAAAAGGCCGACGAGATGGGAATGCTTGTCTGGGCTGACTTCCCCCTTATCTGGGGACAAAGCATCACGCCGGGGTTCATGGACAAGGCAAAGCAGCAATACGCCCAATTCATCGAAACATACCGGAACCACCCCAGCATCTGGATGTGGTGCGCGCATAACGAGCCTCTGCCCACCAACCTTCCGCTCGACATGGTTCTGAACAAGATCCCCGAAAAGCTCGACCCCACAAGGCCGCACACACGGGATTCGGCTTTTTACACCCATTTTTATCCCGGCTGGTACGATGTTTACGGCGGCGACTACAAGGACATCAACAGGTATAAAGCCAAAGAAGTAACCGAGTACGGCGCACAGGGCGTGCCGCTTTCGGTAAAAGATTTCATACCGAAAAAAGACCAGTGGCCTATCAACGACGAGAAGTGGAGATATTTCGATTTCCAGCCGAAGGAGACATACAAGCACATCGGCGACAAATCGGCGTTCAAGAGCCTCGATGACTTCATCGACACTTCCCAGAAATACCAGTACGACTACAACAAGTACGTTACGGAATTTTTCCGGAGGAACAAATATAACCCGACGGGCATGATCTACCCGTTCATGTTCAAGGAATCATGGCCCGGAATTACATGGGCGGTGGTCGATCACGAGAACAAGCCGAAAATGGCTTTCCAGGCGCTGAAGGACGCAATGAACCCTGTCCTTTTAAGCATAGAATGGCGGGAGAATAAATTCGAGCCGGGACAGAAAGTATCGGCCCCGTTGTGGCTGGTCAATGATAAGAGCGATAAGATAAACGACTGCAGGCTGACATGGAAGCTCACGCCCGCCGATAATCCGAAGAAGGCGCTGGAAAAAGGCAACTACAAGGTCGATCTGGATGCCGATTCCAGCCGGAAAATTAAAAACGTAAAATTCAAGATACCGGATGAAGCAAAACCCGGCGAGAATTGGATACTCCGGGCGGAGCTTCGCAATTCGGAAGGCGAGCTTCTTTCAAAGAACGCCTACATGTTCGGCACTCACAAGCCCCAGGAAGGCCCGTTCCGTTACGAGCCTGCTTACCCTGCCGACGAATACCCGGCTGCGGGCTGATCCCGGATAACAAAGGCCGATAAATTTTACGGGGGCGTCCGATAACGCCCCCGTTTTCTTGAGCAGGGCCGGGAGCATATCTATCCGGCAGGCTCCCCTGCCGACTAGAGACTAGAAACCGGATACTGGACTCTAGATCCGCGGCTTGCAGGGAAAGGATGCCCTGCGTCTAATTACCGCTGAGGTGAAAATCATGACAAAATTATCTGAAATAAAAGAAGCAGCAAAAAAAGACCTCGACCTTCTGAAACGCGGAGCCGAAGACATCATAAGCGAAGAAGAACTCCTGGCAAAGCTCATCAAGAGCCGGGAAAGCGGCAGGCCCCTGGTAGTCAAGCTGGGGCTTGACCCAACGGCCCCCGACATACACCTGGGCTTTGCGGTGGTATTGAGAAAGCTTCGCCAGTTCCAGGACCTCGGCCATACAGTAACTTTGATAATCGGGGATTTCACGGCCCTTGTCGGGGATCCGACGGGCAGGAACGAGACGAGGAAAGTCCTCACCCCCGAAGAGATCGCTCAAAATGCCGCCACTTACAAGGAACAGTTCGGCAGGATACTTGACAGGGACAGGACTGTCGTCCGTTTCAACAGCGAATGGCTGGGGCCGATGAATTTCGCCGGTGTAGTTGGGCTGGGGGCAAAAACGACTGTTGCAAAAATCCTCACGCGGGAAGATTTTGCAAAACGCTACAGGGAAGGCATCCCTATCGGGCTCCATGAACTGTTGTATCCTTTGATGCAGGCGTATGATTCGGTTGCGCTTAATGCCGATGTGGAACTAGGCGGGACCGACCAGACATTCAATATCCTGATGGGGCGGGACCTCCAGAGAGAATTCGGGCAGGAACCGCAGGTCGCGCTCTTCACGCCGCTCCTGGAAGGGCTGGACGGCGTCCAGAAGATGTCGAAATCCCTGGGTAATTATATCGGCATATCCGAGCCTCCCGAAGAGATGTTCGGAAAAGTGATGAGCATCCCGGATGAGTTGATGGAGCGTTATTTCATCCTGGCGGCGGAAATGCCCGAAGCGGAAGTCAAAGCCATATTGAAAGATGTAAAAGACGGCGTCCGCCATCCGCGAGACGTCAAGAAAATGCTCGCTCATAAAATAACGGCGATATATCACGGCGAGGATGCGGCAAAGCTTGCCGGGGAAGAGTTCGAACGCATCTTTAAGCGGAAGGAACTTCCGTCCGATATGGACGAGGTAAAGATAACGGGAGCAGAGGCCAGTTGTAAAGTTTCCGACCTGCTGGTCCAATCGGGCCTTGCCGACAGCAAGAGAGAAGCACGGAGGCTGATCGAACAGGGCGGCGTGAGTCTCGGCGGTGAAAAAATTCAGCCCCCCGATCAAACCGTTGAAATAAAAGACGGCATGGTATTGAAAGTCGGCTCGAGGAAATTTGTCAGGATAAAGTTATAAGAATAATTTACGGGCCGCCCGGTTTTGGTGTCCCGTTTTATAAATAACCGACGAAAGGGAGTGTAGGGATGCTTGACAGCAAGCAGGAGGAAGTCCTGTTTGCCGTGCTCAAGGAATACATCGAAACGGCTGAGCCGGTCGGATCTCAAACCATTTGCAGGAAATATGACCTCGGTTATTCCCCGGCCACCGTGCGCAGCATTATGGCGTCGCTGGAAGATCTCGAATTCCTGGAGCAGCCGCATACATCCGCAGGCAGGGTCCCTCTCGAAAAGGCATACCGGTATTATGTCAACAGGATCATGAGCCGGAATATCAGCGTCCCGCTTCCCGGCGACCTGACCGAAGAGATCCGGAAAGAAATCGGCAAATCTGAACTTGACGACATGATCAACCATGCGAGCAAGCTGCTTGCAAGGCTGACCAGCTACACCTCGATGGTGCTGGCGCCACGGGCACGCAAGAGTTTGTGCCGCTTTCTCCAGTTAAATTACATCGACGAATATAACGTGCTGGTGGTCCTTTTAAGCAACACCGGTTTTGTTGCAAACCGAGTCATAAGGCTGAGCGACCCGGTAACTCCCGAAGAGCTTCATCATGTGGCTGTCCTTTTAAATAAAAGGCTCTCGGGCGTGCCCCTTGCGGAAATACGGGGAACTTTCCTGAAGAGGAGCCTGGAACACGAAGACTTCAACTGGCTCAACCGGGAATTCCTGGCCACCGTGAGTGAAGTTATAGAAAACCTGGGATACCAGGCCGATGAAAAAGTGTACACCGAAGGGGCGACAAACCTCCTGGAGATGCCGGAGTTCAAAGATCTCAAAAAGCTCCGCGAGCTTCTGAACCTGCTGGAAGAAGAAAAAAAGGTCGCCGAGATATTGAGCCAGAGCCTTTACGGCTCACGGCTCCAGGTAAGGCTCGGCAGCGAGCTGCCGTTTGCAGGCATACAGGACTGCGCAATAATTATCGCCACCTACGGGGCCGGTGATGAGATCCTGGGAACTATGGGAGTGCTGGGCCCGCTCAGGATGCCGTACGAAAAAGTTATACCGGTGGTAAGGCACGTAGCGGCAAGCTTCGGAGATATACTATACGATCTGGGGGTATAATGGAAAAAAGCGAAAACGGGACGCTCCTTTCGGCGCATGCTGCGGTGATGGAAATTTACGAAGCCGTGGCGCCCACGCTGGGGCCTAACGGCCTGATGGTAATGCTGGTCGATAAAAGCGGCGGGGTAAGGACGACTGCTTCTGGCGTCGCCGCACTGGAATATATCCGGGCGGGTCATCCGGCTGCGGCCATGCTTGTAAGCCTGGCGCTTTCACAGCACCGCCTGATGGGCGACGGGACGACGACCGCTGCAATCATTGCGGCATCCCTCGTCGATACCGGGACAGGGCGGATAATAGAAGGGGCTTCTCCCGCAAGGCTTGTCCGCGGGATCCAGAAGGCGATGGATAATGCCGTATCGGGCATGGAGACCCGCGCAAGGAAAATCAGATCCGTTAAAGATAAAATTCTTAAAAGCGTCGTGGATGTTGCAGTCAGGGGAGACGCCCCGCTTTCAAAACTGCTTTTCGAGGCCGCCGGGATTCTCAAAGCCAGGCTCAAAGAAAAAGGTTTCCGTTTCCCCGAAGCTGTAAGAAGCTGGGATGAGCCGGGAGACCTGCTGTTTCCGGGCATGATGATAGACGATTGTTACCCCGCAGGGGACGTAAGATCGGAAACCGACCAGGCGGGGGTCCTTATTTTATCGGATTATATCGAGGAAGAGCCTGACGAAGACAGCCTGCCCGCGATCCCCGTCCTGGCATCCGACAGCATAAATGTTATTTTAAGCGGGAGGGGCATCCCCCGTGTTCTGGCCGAAGCCCTTGCAAAGAAAGGCGTTGTAATATTTACGCGGATCCCCCCTTCGGAGCTTGAAGAGGCGTCCTGTATAACCGGCGCAAAGATCTGGAAAGGCAGGATCGCGTCGCTTGGTTCTTCAGATATAAGAAATATGGCCGGTCATGCCGGTAAGATCCGCTGGGACGACGAAAAAGGCAGGCTCTGGATCTCAGGTGCGCTTCAAAAGCCGGCGGCTGTGATGCTGATCGGCGGAAGCACGCGGGAACTTGGAGCGGAGAGGGAAAGGGTTGCAAAAGACGGCGCTGCGGCTCTCCAGTCTGCAATATCCGGCGGTGTCGTCCCGGGTGGCGGAGCTAATGAAATAGCCATGTTCATGGATCTTGAAAAACTTTCGTCGGAAACTGCAGGCCATGAACATGCAGGCGTCGAATGTTTCAGGGAAGCGATACTGTGTATCCCCGGACAACTTGCCGTCAACGGCGGGATTAACGGGGATGAAGCGGTCAAAAGGCTCGTCGAATCCCAGAAGGTCAGCCGTTCGGACGGCTGGGGGGTCATCGGGGGCGATGCCGAATTAAAAAACGCTGAAGAGGAGGGAGTTTTTGACCCTGTGCCCATAAAGATCCAGGCGTTGAAAACGGCGGTCCATACGGCATGCGCCATATTGAAAACCCACATAATCTTAAGCACGAAAGACACGGGAATAACATGCCCCGATCCTTCGGATTATTTTAAGTATGAAACGACTTTATAGACTACACTAAACGGAGGCTGATAATGAGCGAAAATGACGGAACCGTGAACATGCCTGCAAATGCTGAAAACGAAACACAAAAAACGGAAGAAAAACCTGCGCTCCCCGGCGATGCTCCCGCCGAAAGCAAACAAGAAACCGAGCCTCAGCAGGGCGAACAACTGACGGAAGAAGACCGGCTTAAAATCGAAGCCGAGGAACTGGCCGACATTATCAAAGATGTGGAATCTCTGGAATTTTTAAAACTGCGTCTTGCCGGAAGACTCCAGAAAGGCATAGACACACAGGCTCTGCTTGGATTTTACCGCATAGTGTCCCGCTCCCTCAAGGAAGAGCTTATAAAGAAACAGAACCATGTAAATTATGTAGAGATGCTCAATGAGAAAAACCAGCAAAAAATTAAAAAACTCGAGGAAGACTTCCTCCGGCCCGATACCGACGAACTGAACAAGCTTAAAACCCAGCTTTCGGAAAAAGAGAAAATGGCCACCGACTACGCCTTGATGGTGGAAAAAATCCAACTCGATTTCGATAATTTCAGGAACAGGACAAGGAGAGACCAGGACATCACCTGCGAAAAAGCAGTTACAGATCTTTTATTGAAAATTTTGCCGAGCCTCGATAATTTTCACCGTGCCATCGAAACGGATTCCGGCCCCGAAGGGCATGAAACATATAAAAAAGGCATCGAGATGATCCGGAACCAGCTTGACGATACTTTGAAAAAAATCGGCCTTGAAGAAATCCCTGCGGCAGGAAATAAATTCGACCCCGCGCTTCACGATATCCTGGCCGAAATCCCCGACGCAGAACATGAAGAAGGCACAATTACAGAGGAAATCCTCAAAGGCTACAAATACAAGGATAGGGTTATCCGAGCGGCGAAAGTAAATATTGCCAAAAAAGTAACATGATCCGGAAGGGAAAATCGTGTTCCTGGTAGAAAAAGTGTTTTCGGGTTCTTTCAAAAAAGACATTGATTTAAACTTAAATAAAGGGGGATATGTAAATGTCCAAAATACTCGGGATCGACCTGGGAACCACCAACTCTCTGATCAGTGTAGTTGAAGGTGGGGAGCCTATTCTGATACCAAGTGCCGAAGGTGATGTTTTATATCCCTCCGTAGTAGGATTTTCAAAGACGGGCGAAAGGCTTGTAGGCACGATGGCCAAGCGGCAGGCGGTGAGCAACCCTGAACGGACGGTGCTTGCCATCAAGCGGCACATGGGCACCGATTTCAAGGTAACTATAGACGATAAAGATTATTCCCCGCAGGAAATATCGTCGATGATACTCCACAAGATGAAAACCGATGCCGAAGCATACCTGGGTTATCCTGTAGAGAAAGCGGTCATTACCGTCCCAGCATATTTCAACGACAGCGAGCGCCAATCGACCCGCGATGCGGGCATCATTGCCGGGCTTGACGTAGTAAGGATCATCAACGAGCCTACGGCATCATCGATGGCATACGGCCTTGACAATCAGGAGCAGTCGGAAAAAATTCTCGTATGGGATCTCGGCGGCGGAACGTTCGACGTTTCCATCCTGGAAATAGGCCAGGGGGTATTCGAGGTTAAATCGACGGCCGGAAACATGCGCCTGGGCGGAGACGACTGGGATCAGCGCGTCATGGACTGGCTGGTTGAGGAGTTCAAGAAGAGCGAAGGCATAGACCTCAGGCGTGACCGCGTAGCCATGCAGAGAATTAAAGAAGCCTCCGAAAATGCCAAGATCCAGTTGTCAACGGAAACTGAAACCACCATAAGCCTCCCGTTCATAGCCTCGGATGAATCGGGTCCCAAAAACCTGGAGATGAAGCTTACCAGGGCCAAGTTCCAGGAACTTACGGCCGACCTCGTTAAAAAATGCGAAGAGCCTGCAAAACAAGCGCTTGCGGATTCAGGTCTGCCAATCAGCCAGATTAACAAGATCCTCCTCGTCGGCGGCTCCACCAGGATGCCGGCAATCCAGGATAAAGTCCGCCAGCTTTACGGCAAAGAGCCCTTCAGGGATATCGATCCCGACAAAGTCGTCGCCATGGGAGCGGCTATCCAGGGAGCAATCCTTGCGGGCGAAGTCAAAGACATCGTATTGCTGGACGTAACCTCGCTTTCACTGGGCATAGAGACTGTCGGCGGAATATTTACAAGGATCATCGAGCGCAATACCCAGATCCCGGTTTCAAAGAGCCGCAACTTCACTACCGCCGCCGACGGCCAGACGGTGGTCGAAGTCCACGTCCTCCAGGGAGAGCGCGACCTCGTTACTCATAACAAGTCGCTTGGACGCTTCGAACTCCGTAACATCCCCCCTGCCCCGCGGGCCGTGCCACAGATTGAAGTATCGTTTGAAATCGATGCGAACGGCCTGGTCAACGTCTCGGCGAAAGACGTCGCCACCGGGAACAAGCAGAGGATAACCATCGACTCACCGACGAACCTGACCCAGGATGAAATCGACAGGATGGTTAAGGAAGCAGCCCAGTACGCGGAAGATGACGCCAAGAGGCGCGAAGAGTACCAGATCCGGAACAAGGCGAATACCGAGCTCGATTCGGCGGAACGTTCGCTCCGCGAGCTTGCGGATATGATCAGCATGGACGACGCCAACCTGCTGCGCGAAGCCTTAGAAAACCTCCGCAAGGCCCTGGAAGGGACCGATACAGGCACCATAAAAGACACGACAAGGCACCTCCAGGATGTCATGTATAACATCTCTACCGAAGTTTACATGGCGGTCGGCGGAGATTCTAAAAAAGCCGCCGGCAAGCGCACCGACGAACTCATAATCGAAGAAGCCGCACCCAGTGAGGAAGATC
>JAMCWD010000055.1 GCA_023475345.1 Chloroflexota bacterium
GGGAATCACCGAGAAAGAGACAGCCGCGAGGATCCATTATCTTATCGAGTCGGGAGGCGGCGAATCGCCGGCATTCGAGAGCATAGTGGCGTTCGGCGCAGGAGCCGCAATGCCGCATTACCGCCCGGGGAATGTGAAGCTGAAAAAAAATGACATCGTGCTGATAGACATGGGGAGCAGGCTGAACGGCTATTGTTCCGACATGACGCGGACTATATTGATCGGGGATCCCGGCGGGAAGGCGAAAGAAATTTACAGGATCGTTTTCAAGGCCCAGGCGGAAGCATTGAAGAGCATCCGTCCCGGCGTAAAAGGCAGCGATGTCGATTTAGTTGCAAGAAAGATCATTGCCGATGCGGGATACGGCGGCAACTACACTCATAACCTGGGCCACGGCATCGGGATAGCGGTGCATGAAGGGCCTTCTCTTTCGC
Source organism: Chloroflexota bacterium (assembly GCA_023475345.1). Classification (GTDB taxonomy): domain Bacteria; phylum Vulcanimicrobiota; class JAMCWD01; order JAMCWD01; family JAMCWD01; genus JAMCWD01. The sequence continues at coordinate 435 of JAMCWD010000055.1, forward strand.
CCATGTATGATAAGGTTCTCAAGCCCGGGATGCTGGTAACGGTGGAGCCGGGGATTTATATCGAGGGATTCGGCGGGGTGAGGATAGAGGATCTGGTTCTGGTAACGGAGAAAGGTTATGAAAAGCTTTCCCTGTCTCCGAAACAAAAAGTTTAGGGGGCATGGCAGGAAATAATCGACCCGGTGTTTAAAGAAAACCGGTAAGCAATTAAGCACGGAGGAGTTAAAGAATGAACAAGTCCGAACTCATTAAACTTGTAGCACAGCGCACCGGTTTGTTGAAGAAACAAACCACAATGGCTATCGACGCAGCGCTCGACATCATCGCTGAAAAGATGGCCGCCGGAGAAAAAGTCATGCTGGTTCCTTTCGGGACTTTCGAAGTAAAGACCCGCAAGCCCCGCATGGGAAGAAATCCCAGGACAGGGGAACCGGTGGAAATCGGTGTGCGCAAGGCTGCTGCATTCCGTCCCGGAAAAGGACTCAAAAAACTCCTTAATCCTTAGGATTTATTTATTCCTTCCAGGTTGACTCCGGCGTTACTTATTGAGGCCGGGGAGTTCGGGTATTCCGGAGGTATGATGCCCGAAGCTGATTTTTTATCTTCCATCCTTTCCCGCATCCCGGGAAAAAAGGATACTGTTGTATTTATATTTACAGGAAACGGAGGAGCCGGCAAAAGCGAGGCTTCTCTTAATTTTGCAGTCCTACTTAAAAACAACCTGCCCGTAACGTTCCTGGACCTTGACCCGGTAAAGCCATGTTTTCGCAGCCGCGAAGCAAAAAAGGAAATCGAAGGACAGGGCGTGAAGCTTGTGATGACGCCGGTTTCTTCACTCGACCTGCCTGCGGTATCTCCTGAAAATGCGGGCCTTCTGAAAAGCCGGGGCAAAAACCCGCTCGTCGTTGACCTGGCGGGCGAAGAAAGCGGCATAAGGATCCTGGGCGGCTATCGCGATTTCTTATCGGACGCTGTGATTTTCTGGGTCATTAATTTTTCCCGCCCTTTCAGCAGTGAAGACGAGCTGCTTGCATGGCGGCACAGGGCCGAATCGGCATCAGGGCTGAAATTCGACGGCATCGTCAACAACACGCATCTCATGCAAAACACTACGCCTGATCTTATTACCGGTTCCGCAGAAAGGGCGAGAAGACTGGCGGACAGGGCCGGGCTTCCTCTTTTATTTCACGGCGTATCGGAAAAACTTCTCATGAATAATAAGATCAGCCTGCCCGAACCGGTTCTTCCCCTGAAGATTTACCTCTGCCCTCCGTGGGAAAAAACGGCCGATCGGAAGTCATGACGCGGAATGAAGGAAATCAATTCATTCCGTGGAAGAAACTTGTGAGGGGGTTCCCCCCTTTTCTTATCCGGATTGGAGGTCATTTGCATGCCTAAAGTAAGCATAGATAGAGATCGTTGTAAAGGCTGCGCTTTATGCGTCCATTTCTGTCCTGAGGATGTGCTCGAATTATCGCAGGACCTGAATGTGAAGGGGTTGTATCCGGCGGTTCCGGCAAGACCGGATGATTGTATCATGTGCGGTATCTGCGCCTTGATGTGCCCGGATGCATGCATAACCGTCTGTAAGCTTACCGATGAAGAGTTGAAAAAAGAATCTCTTCATGACCGGGAAAAATCCAATGTTTGAGGTGTTTCATGGCTAAAATTTTGATGAAAGGGAACGAGGCTATAGGGGAAGCGGCGATTACAGCCGGTTGTACTCATTTTTTCGGCTACCCGATTACTCCCCAGAGTGAATTGCCTGCTTATCTTGCGCGCAAGCTCCCTGAAGCCGGGGGAGTTTTTCTACAGTCGGAAAGCGAGGTATCGGCTATTAACATGGTTTACGGCGCGGCCGCCGCGGGAGTCCGCGTCATGACTTCCTCCAGCAGCCCCGGGATCAGCCTTAAACAGGAAGGCATATCTTATATCGCAGGCGCCGAGTTGCCATGCGTCATCTGCAATATCCAGAGAGGAGGCCCCGGCCTGGGGACGATTCAGCCGTCACAGGCCGATTATTTCCAGGCGACGAAAGGCGGAGGGCACGGCGATTACCGCCTCATAGTCCTTGCTCCTTCCAGCGTTCAGGAAATAGTTGACCTCATCAGGCTTGCTTTCGAGCTTGCCGATAAATATCGCAACCCCGCGATGATGCTCGGAGACGGCACTCTCGGGCAGATGATGGAGCCTGTCGATATCTCGGACTATACGCCACAACCGCCTCCGAAGCCCTGGGCTACAACGGGTTGTAAAGGCAGGGAGCCGAACCTTATAACATCCATTCACCTGGCCCCTGAGGAACTTGAAGAGCATAATATACATTTACAACGGAAGTATGCCGAGATCCGGGAAAAAGAACAGAGGGCGGAGAGATGGAAACTTGAAGATGCCGAGATAGTAGTGGTGGCATTCGGCACGGTTGCAAGGATCGCCAAGTCGGCTATAAGGAAGGCCAGGGAAGCCGGGATAAAAGCAGGCCTTTTGAGGCCCATCACGCTGTGGCCTTTCCCGGAAAAGGAATTCCAGAACCTCCCGGCTGCGAAGGCCATACTTGTAAGCGAACTGAGCGCCGGGCAGATGATCGAAGATGTAAAGCTCTCGATAGAACACCGCCTGCCTGTTGAATTTCACGGGAGGATGGGCGGCATGGTGCCGAATATCGAGGACCTGCTCGATATCTTAAAGGAGATGGCGGCAAAGTACGGGGAGGTGTCGAAATGAAGATCGTTGCACAAAGACCTGAATCTTTAACCGATAAATCCCCGATTTATTGCCCAGGTTGTACGCACGGCATCGTCCACAGGCTGGTAGCCGAGGTGATGGACGAGATGAAAATAAGGGAAAAGACGATCATGGTGGCGCCTGTAGGCTGTTCGGTATTCGCTTATGAATATTTCCGCTGTGACGGGGTCCAGGCGGCTCACGGCAGAGCGCCCGCAGTGGCAACGGGC
>JAMCWD010000005.1 GCA_023475345.1 Chloroflexota bacterium
TTCCTGCCTTTGTAGCAACACATTCATCACCTTCAAGGGCATGGAAAATCACCTCCATGCCGTTAATTTACCGAAAAGTGTAAACCATGTGTCGGACAAATGTGTAAACCATGTGTCGGGCTGTACAGGTGCCCGAAGGGCGGGGTGGGTATATTATATACATAGTTTTACGTTACAAAACCCACCCCTTAATCCCCTCCCAAGAGGGGAATTGTCTCATGCCAAATTTTTGCAGAGACTTTTTAGAAGGCCTCCTTCGCAGGAATGACAGCGACTGAGGATAAATAAAGTCATAAACCGCTTTACGGGAGGCCGATATGAATACAACAGGTGAATATACACCGGTTTCAGCACCGCGCGGGAGCGAGCTCCGTTGTAAAGGCTGGCCCCAGGAAGCCGCGATGCGGATGTTAATGAATAACCTCGACCCGGAGGTAGCCGAAAAACCGGCGGAGCTTATAGTTTATGGGGGCACAGGCAAGGCCGCACGGAATTGGGACGCATACCACGCCATCGTACGGGAATTGAAGAGGCTTGAAAATGACGAAACTCTCCTGGTCCAATCGGGGAAGCCTGTCGGCGTTTTGAAAACACACAAAAGAGCACCGAGGGTTATTATCGCCAACTCTCTGATGGTGCCTGCATGGGCAACCTGGGAAAAATTCAGGGAACTGGAACGCCTTGGCCTGATAATGTACGGCCAGATGACCGCGGGAAGCTGGATTTATATAGGGACACAGGGGATCCTCCAGGGGACTTATGAAACGCTTGCGTCCCTTGCGGAAAAGCATTTCGGCGGGACATTGAAAGGCAGGATAGTTCTCACCGCCGGACTGGGCGGGATGGGAGGCGCACAGCCTCTTGCGGTAACTATGAACGAGGGGGTCTGCCTGGCCGTGGAAGTCGATCCCGAAAGGATCAAAAAAAGACTCGATACGGGATACTGCATGAAGGCTACGGACAACCTGGATGAAGCTTTGAAGTGGGCGCTCGATGCGAAAAATAAGAAAGAGCCGCGATCCATCGCCCTCCTGGGAAATGCCAGCGATATACTCCCTGAAATCCTGAAGCGGGGAGTGGTCCCCGATGTCGTTACCGATCAGACATCGGCACACGACGAACTTAACGGCTATGTCCCCGGCGGGATGACATACGGAGAAGCCCTTGAATTAAGGCAAAAAGATAAAAACGAATACATACGCCTTTCTATGAAAAGCATGGCCCGGCACGTTGAAGCGATGCTGGGGTTCATGGATAAAGGCTCGGTGGTTTTCGACTACGGCAATAACATACGGGCCCAGGCCCAAAAAGAAGGCGTCAAAAGGGCTTTCGATTTCCCTGGATTCGTGCCTGCGTTCATCAGGCCGCTCTTTTGTACCGGCAAAGGGCCGTTCCGCTGGGCGGCTCTTTCGGGAGATCCCGAAGATATTTACGTTACCGACAGGGCGCTTATGGAACTTTTCCCGGAAGATAAAAAGCTCCTCCGGTGGCTTCTTATGGCGAAAAAACAGGTCAGGTTCCAGGGACTGCCTTCGAGGATATGCTGGCTGGGATACGGGGAAAGAGACAGGGCGGGGCTTTTATTCAACAGGCTGGTTAGAGAAGGGAAGCTGAAAGCCCCGATAGTTATAGGAAGAGACCATCTTGATTCGGGGTCGGTGGCGTCCCCCAACCGTGAGACAGAGGGCATGAAAGACGGGAGCGATGTTATAGCGGACTGGCCGATATTGAATGCACTCGTCAACGCGGTATCCGGCGCCCACTGGGTATCGGTACATCACGGGGGCGGCGTGGGCATAGGCTATTCCATCCATGCCGGGATGGTGGTTGTTGCGGACGGCTCGGACGATTCCGAAGAGAGGCTAAAAACGGTTTTAAGAAACGACCCGGGCACCGGCGTCCTGCGCCACGCGGATGCCGGTTATGAGGAGGCGATATCATTTGCAAAGGAATCGGGGATAAGAGTTCCGATGCTGGATCCAATAATTGACGCCTGCTGATTATAAATATTATAATCAAGGTGATTCAAAGCACGATTTCTTAACAATATTATTGTGACACAGCCGCGAGAATCCAGAACCTTCCATAGGAGATGAAAAAAATGGAAGATGGCTCATTCAAAATATCATTCTGGAGATTATGGTTTATTGTTTGGAGCGGATGTATTTTAGCGGTCTTCGCCATATTAGAAATCATTGAAATTCTTAAGTTAATACTGCCCGGAATGGATTCCTTACCTGCTCAAAGACAAATTGATATATGGTTTTGGGGTACAATTATATTTGGCGCTTTAGCGTATATTAGCACATTATGGGTTACGCTTCGTTATTTCAGGTTAAGATGGCTTATTGGATTTGCGATAGGAATTTATATTGGTATTGGAATTATGTTTTGGACGCCGTTTATTTTTATTTGCTTTTATGATTTTATCTCGACTATCATCTTGTTTAACTGGTACAATGATCCTTGTAGCATTAACATCTTCATCAGTAGCTTATTCGGCATTCTCGCAGGATTCATAAGCTTTCTCGGAATTTCATTCATTCTGGAATCAAAAATAAAAAGGAAGTTTCCCTGGATACGACTCTTTATTATCGGAGCGATAGGAGGGGTATTGTTTCTTTTGATTCGAGAGCTTGATATCTATATTTTTTCAAAAGACCGTGTTACAGTAACACAATTTTCTTTCCCGTTAATATGTGGTTTCTTTACTTCATTGATAGGCTCAATCCACCCTTATATTGATTATGTCAGGAAGTGGAATAAAGGCGGCAGATAAGTATAGAATATCTGTCACAATTTCTAAATAGAATTGATTGTGAAGCACGGGATAAAATTCAGAACCTTCCATAGGAGATAGGAGAAATGAGAAAGATGGAAGATGGCTCATTCAAAATATCATTCTGGAGATTATGGCTTATTGTTTGGGGCGGATGTATTTTAGTGGTCTTCGCCACGCCCTATATTTTTGATTTTATTCTGCCCGGAATGAATTCTCAAGAATTATCTACTCAAAGACAGATTGATGTAATTGAGATATGGGATTGGCGTATAGTTATATTTAGCGCTTTAGCGTATATTAGTATATTATGGGCTACGCTTCGTTATTTCAGGTTAAGATGGCTTATTGGATTTGGCATTGGAATTTTTATTGGTATTACAATTGTGTTTTGGCCGCCGTTTGCTGCAGTTTTTAGTATATTATTTTATCATATCTTCTTGTCTATCCCGCTTATCTACTTAAATGAGAATACTTTTATGATCTTTTCCAACATTCTCAATGAGGGCTTATTCAGCTTTTTCCCCGGATTCATAGTCTTTCTCGGAATCTCATTCATTCTGGAATCAAAAAGGAAAATGAAGTCTTCCTGGATACGACTTTTATTTATCGGAGCGATAGGAGGAGTATTATTTCTTTTGATTCAAATGCTCGATATTTATATTTTTTCAAAAGAACATGCTACTAGTAGCACATTATTTTTATATCCGTTAATATGTGGTTTCTTTACTTCATTGATAGGTTCAATCCATCCGTATATTGATTATGCCAGGAAGTGGAATAAAGAACATAAATAACGGGGGCTGATCCGAGATCTTAAATGACCTCGGATCTTGTTTTTTGAAAAACAGGGATAACAATTCAGTAATAGAATTTATAAGGCGGGGATAAGGATTCCGATGCTGGAACAGGCTCGTCCGGTCAACGCCGTCCGATAAAAAATAACTTTTTTCGTAATCCGGTGCAGGCCCGATTTATTACAACTCGTTAAATATAGTCTGAAACTCGCATTTTCTGCACTGGATTCCCGCCTTCGAGTCTGTCTAAAAAGTCTTTGTAAAAATTTCATTCCCCTCTTGGGAGGGGATTAAGGGGTGGGTTTTATAATGCAAAAATTATGCTTGCGTACACCTTTGCGGGCGAGAAAACCTCGCCCCTACCTCTGAACCTGACTTTTTAGGCAGCCGCCTGCGCGGGAATGACGAATTGTTTGTTCCGCTGATTTTCGACAGGTTGACAGATTGACTGAAATTTTATACTATACTGTGTAGGGTATATCTAAATTAAGGAGGTCATATAAAATGGCGCTTGAGATCACAGATGTAAACTTTGAAACCGAAGTGATTAAATCCGATAAGCCGGTACTGGTGGACTTCTGGGCGTCCTGGTGCGGCCCCTGTAAAATGATGACCCCGGTTATCGAAACGGCGGCCCAAAAACACGCGGACACAGTAAAAATAGGCAAGCTGAATGTTGACGATAATCCCGACACCGCCAGGAACTTCGGGATAACCGCAATCCCGACCCTTATCCTTTTTGCCGACGGGAAAGAAAAGAAACGGCATGTCGGCCTCCTCCAGGAAGACAGCCTGGATTCTTTCCTGAAAGAAAACCTGGCCTGATCTTTTCCTGAAAAAAATCTCAAAGGACGTTTACGGAATTCATCCACAGGAGGAGCCCGATGAGTGATCCTTTGCCGGAACATGAATTGATTATTATTGGCGGAGGAGTGGCCGGCCTGGCCGCAGGCATATATTCGGTAAGGTCGCGTATCGATACTTTGCTTATCGAAAGAGCCTTTCCCGGCGGTCTTGCATTCAGCACACACCTCATTGAAAATTATCCCGGCTTCCCCGGCGGCATCTCCGGGCCGGAGCTGACAGGCAAATTCGAAGCCCAGGGCCGCGAGCTGGGGCTGAAAATAGATAACAGGGGCGTAAGCTCAATCCACCCGGCGGATGACGGCTTCGTGCTGACGACTTCAGCCGGGGCGCTTAAGACAAAGGCGGTAATTATAGCTACCGGCGTTACCCCGAAGCAACTGGGCATCCCCGGCGAAACGGAATTCTTTACAAGAGGCGTTTCGTACTGCGCCACATGCGACGGCCCGCTTTTCAGAGACAGGGAAGTCGCCGTGCTGGGCGGCGGCGATTCGGCCGTACAGGAAGCCATCTACCTTTCCCGGTTGTGTTCGAAAGTTCATCTCATTCACAGGAGGGACAGGCTCCGCGCCACCCCCATACTCCAGGAAAAAGCGGAAGAAAAACCCAACCTTGAATTTCATCTCTCGAATATCCCCGAAGCTATCGAAGGCAAAGAACGGGTAGAAGGCGTCAGGCTCCGCAATTTAAAAACCGGGGAAAGCAAACTGCTGCGGGTGGATGCCGTGTTCGTCTATGTCGGATATAACCCCCATACCGAATTCCTGGGCGATTTGATCGAACTGGATGACGGCTACATCATCACCGATGACGACATGAGCACATCCAGGGAAGGGATATTCGCGGCGGGGGACGTGAGGAAGAAGCCGTTAAGACAAATATCCACCGCCGTAAGCGACGGGGCCGTCGCCGCAACAAGCGCCGAGCAATACCTTGAGAACATAGAATCTTCTGTAAAAACGGAAACCGATGAAAACAAGAAACTAATGCTGCGCCTCAAGAGGATCGAGGGACAGATCAGGGGAATACAACGACTGCTCCAGCAGGGCCATGATTGTAAAGCCGTCCTCCAGCAGATAAGCGCGGCCAGGGCCGCGCTTTTCAGGGCCGGGATCCATTCCGCCGTTGCGAATTTCCGCCGTTGTGCGTATGACGGGAAAGGCGCTACAACAGATTTCCACGAGGATATCGAGCGTTTCCTGGAGACGCTTGAAAAATTCTCGTAACCGGCAATTCAAATTCAAGACGTAATAAATCCCTGAAAATAAAGAAGGATGAGCGGGGTGCCCATCCTTTTTTCTTATTTTCTAGATTATCGGCGTTAACTCAGATATCTTCTTCCCGCAGGAGGTTTATCATCATGCGGGCGTGCTGGTCATTCGCGTCATGCGACAGGACTTTCTGGAAGTTGACGACGGCTTCTTCGAACTCGCCGATCTTATAGCTCATGACGGCATAATTATAAAGAGATTCAAGGTGTGAGGGGTCATATTTCAATGCTTCCTTGAATTCCCTTTTGGCCTGTTCAAAGAACGCTTCATTGCTGGAAAAGGAAATCCCGAGAGTAAAGTGGACATCGGCCTGTTTGGGGTCGTATGTTGATTTAACTTCTTCATCTTTCTTGATAAACGGGGAGATAAGGCGTTCAAGGAGAGATGCTTCTTTCTGGTATTGGGGTTTCCTGGCGAAACTTGCGGAATCCGCTTTAGCCCTTTTCGGGCCGCTCATACGCCTTTTGCGTACCTGGAACTGTGCCTGGTTATCGTAAGCTTTCCTTTTTTCATAATCGTCCAGGACGCCGTAAGCTTCTACGAGCTCTTTCATTTTCTCATCCGAATAAAGCCTGAGATCAGGGTTCAAATCCGGGTGATATTTTTTGGACAGCATCCTGTAAGCCCTGCGTACTTCATCAGCCCCGGATATGGGCGGAATCTCAAGTATTAAATAATAATCTCTTTTTCCAAGCATTTTCGCTATTCCTCCGCTTTTTTCTCGGCCATCATTTCCAGCGCGGCCTGGCTTTCGCCATCCTGCGGATTGATTTCCAGGGCTTTTGCAAATTCCGAGGCGGCTTTGACTTCATCGCCTGTATCGAGGTAAATGTTGCCCAGGTTATGATGTGCCCTGGCATATCTAGGTTCGATTGCCAGTGCGCCCTGGAAGGCTTTTTTCGCTTCCTCGAAACTCCCCTTGCTTGCCTGGGCTATGCCGAGGTTGTTCAGGCAAATCGGCTGGCGCGGGAATATCTCAAGCGAATGTGTATAAGATTCGATGGCTTCGTCCAGCCTGCCCATCGCAAGATAAACATTGCCCATGTTGAAATGGGCCTTTGCATAACGGGGATTGATATCGAGGGCGATTTGATATTTTTCGACGGCCTTCTCGTAATCACCCTTTCTCTCATAAGCGACGCCCATGTTATTATGGACATCGGCATAACGGTGCTGAACCTTAATATTGAGGACGTTGTCATATTCCTCAAGGGCTTCTTCGTAAAGGCCCTCGTCGCTGTAAAGCTCGCCCAGCTTCCGGTGTGCGTCAAGATAATTCGGGTTTAATTTTATGGCTTTCTTATATTCCGAAATGGCTTTCCCCATCTTCCCCGCGGCTTCATAAGCGTTCGCAAGCTTGAAATGCACATCCGGGTAATGAGGGTTTACTTCCAGGACCGCTTCGTAAGCTTTTATGGCCTGCTCGACCATGTCGTTTATCTCGAAGGCGAAAGACAGATCCAGCAGCTTATGAGCTTCCTCCTTCGAAATCGTACGGCTGGCGCTCTCGGTAAGGCCTGCGCCGCATTCCGGGCAATAATTAAATTTCTCCGAAACTTCCGACTCACAAACTGGACACTTCATGTTTCAGCCTCCTTGAAATTGTTCTATTTAAATTCTATTCAATACGGCAAATTCCTTTTCTTTACAAAGTAACGGACAATTATAATTACAGGATTTGCCGCCGTATATTGCATAATACCGATCCGGCGGCATTTTTGAGTTTTCAAAGGATTTTAGGATTTTGGGGCGAACCTGAAATCCGATTATGATTCTTAAAAGCCTTGAAATAAACGGGTTTAAGACTTTCGCCGACAAGACCGAACTGGGTTTCGGGGAAGGAATTACAGCGATAGTCGGCCCGAACGGCTCCGGCAAGAGCAACATTACCGATGCTCTTCGCTGGGTGCTGGGCGAACAGAGTTCAAAGACGCTGCGCCAGAACAGGATGGAGGAGATGATATTCGCAGGCTCGGCGTCCCGCAAACCCATGGGCATGGCTGAAGTTACCGCGGTTTTCGACAACTCCGACAGGACGCTCCCGCTGGAATTCGACGAGGTGGCGATAACACGCCGGATTTACAGGGACGGCGCAAGCCAGTTCCTGCTTAATAAATCCGCACAACGGCTGAAAGACATCCAGGAGATTTTTATGGGAACCGGCCTTGGTAAGGGAACCATCAGCATCATCTCCGAGCGCGAAGCGGGCCTTGTCCTCTCCCCCGATCCCATGGACAGGCGGATTATCCTGGAAGAAGTCGCAGGCGTAAACCGCTTCCGCATGAGGAAACGGGAAGCCCAACGGAAGCTTGAAGCCACACGCGCCAACTTACAACGGCTGGCCGATATATTATACGAGGTGGAATCGCAGAAAAAAGACGCGAAGCTCCAGGTCGGACGCCTTGAAAAATATAACCGTTACCAGGAAAGGCTCCGGGAGATCAAAACGGCCCTGCTCCTGGACGAGATGAAAAAAGAACTCTTGGGCAAACAGGAAATCCTTGCCCGGCAGAAAGACGTTTCCGAAAAATTCGAGCTTCTGAAAACTTCCCTGCACGAGGAAGAACTTAAATTTTCAGAGATCCTTGAAGTAGCGGATAAGAAAGAAGAGCAGTGGGACGCCGTCCGCTCCCGCCTCGAAGAACTGCGGATGGAAGAAGAGCTTCTCGAGCGCGAAGCGGGGATGCTCAACAGCCGGAAGGAATCCCACGAAAAAAGAAAGGCCAGGATAAAGGAGCAGAGGGCATCGCTTACGGACGAATCGGCCCTGGCCGAAAGGGTCGAATCCGCATTCAAGTCATATAACGAGGCAAAAGACGCCCTCTCGGCTTTTGAAGAAGAATTCAAAATCGAAAGGAACAGGATAAGAGAACAAATTACGACGCATGACGGCGAGTTGTCTTCCCTGCTTACCAGGGGGGGCGAGGTATCGGCTAGACTCTCCTCGATTTCGGAAGACAGCAGGCAAGCCCAGGCAAGGCTTGCCCGGTTATCGGCAGAAATCGAATCCATATCGATACGCCAGTCGGAGTTGGAAAAAAGAAGCTCGAAGGGAACCGAACAAAAAGGGGATCTCGAAAAAGAAGCCGATGACCTGAAAAAACAGGTCGAACATCTTACAAAAAAAGAAGAAGACCTCTCTTCCCTGATTTCAACACAGTCTTCGAAGCTCCGCACGACCGAAGACGCACACCGGGATATATTCATAAGACTTGAGAAACTGCTGGGACTGGAAAAAGAGCGCATAGGATACTCGGAAGCCATCCGCAAGCTGATGAAAAACAGGGAGAAATGGCCCGAACTCCTGGGCGTCGTTGCCGATATGATCCAGGTCCGGCCCGGGTATGAAGAAGCTGTGGAGGCTGCTCTTTCGGAGCGGGTCCAGGACATAGCAGTCCGGGACAAAACCAACCTTGCAGAAATCGGAAATTTCCTCAACAGCGAAAAAGCAGGACGGGCGGCCTTCTGGCCTCTCGACCTGGAAAGAAAAATTAAAAATTCACCCGCCGGAACAGGCTATCCCGAAGGTGTAATTACAGATATCATCTCCCTTGTTACCTGCCCTGACGAATTAAGGCCGGTAATGGAAACGATCCTTTCCGACGCCGTGATAGCGAACGACCTGGATACGGCTCTTGCCCTTTACAACGATTTTGTAAGCCGGAACGTGCCTGCTCCCCTTGTCGTTACCGGGACAGGCGAAGTGGTTACGCCGGAAGGCCGCGTTATATTAGGCGGCAAAGAGGAATCGGACAAGCTGCTTTCCCGCAAGCGCGAAAAGGCCGCGCTGGAAAACGCCCTCCGAGAAAAAGAAGCAGCTCTTGAAAAAGCCCGCGAAGAAGTTACGGTAAGGATAGCGGAACGCGAACGTTGTGAGAAAGAAAGAAGAGAGATTTCCACACAGCTTCTTTCGCTGTCGAGGTCTTTAAACGGGCTTGAGGCCGAACTTTCCAAAGAAAAAATCCAGCATTCGATGCTCAGCGAGCGTATCGAGCAGTTGGCAAAAGACAAAGGCGAGCTTGAAAGAAACGTCGCATCGCTGCCGGGTCTTCAAAGAAGTCTTGAAGCCGAGAAGAATTCAAATACAAAGAAGGCGGAAGAGCTTCGCACGGTTCTTGCCGAAGAGCGCTCCGGGCTTCAGAAGCTTGAAGAAAAGCGGGAATCGCTGCGTACCGGTATGAACCTGAAAAGCCAGGAATATATGCTTGCCAGCCAGAAAATTGAGGATAATAAAAGAGAAGCCGGGAGGCTGGCGGAAGAAGAGGCGGCGCTGCTTGAGGAAGACCGCGATATGGAAGTGGCCGCCAGACAGATTGAACTGCGCCACGGCCAGATAAAGAGCGAAAGCGATCAGTTGAAATCAAAAGAAGAGCTTGCACATAACGAACTGAAAGACATCCTGGCCCGGAAAAAGAATATCCAGGACGGCCTGGCCGAGATACGAAAAGAAACCGAGGAAGTGAGGGAGACTCTTTACTCAATCCAGGTAAGCCTTGCAGGCCTTGACGCCCGGCTCACATCATATACCCAGAGAGCGGGGGAGCTGGGAATAAACATTGAAAATATCGTCTGGGAAGAGCTTGAGGAAATAGAACGGGAAAAGCTTGAAAACGACTCATCCCGGCTGTCCAAATTTATCGAGAGCTTCGGAAGCGTGAACCTGGGCGCAAAAGAAGATTTCGAGCGGCTTTCGGAGCGGGCTGAATTTTTAAGCGGTCAGATCATGGATCTCGAAGGAGCCGCATCATCCCTTGAAAAGATCATGGGAGAGATGGACGCCCTCACCGGTGAGCAGTTCCTCGAGACTTTCCGCAAGGTCTCGGCGGAATTTTCGGAAACGTTCAGAGCGCTTTTCGGCGGCGGAAAAGGGAGCCTGGAGCTTGTCGATCCCGGCAACGTTCTTGAAAGCGGAGTCAACATCTCCGTCAAGCCGCCCGGCAAAAAGCTCCAGAATATAACATCTCTTTCCAGCGGGGAGAGAGCGCTTTCGGCGATAGCGTTCCTGCTTTCGCTCCTGAAAGTCAAGGCAAGCCCGTTCGTCCTTATCGACGAGATGGACGCTGCGCTTGACGACGTCAATGTTGAAAAAGTCGTGGACCGCTTCGTCGAATTTTCCAGGCAGTCCCAGTTCATAATAATCACGCACAACAGGCGCACGATGGAATGCGCGGGCCGGTTGTACGGGATAACGATGCAGGAATCCGGCGTTTCGAAAGTCGTAAGCGTAACCTTAACCGAACGGGACGCGACCCTTGCGCCGCTCGAAGCGGTTACAGAGTGAGAATTCCTTCATGAGCCGGATGGTGGATATCATAACCCGGAGCGAATTCAGCCTGATGGTAAGCATCCCTGCAAATGATTTGAGATTTGCACTGGCCGCCGAGCGGGCAGGGGCGGACGCGATAAAAACTCATATCAATCTTTATCACCACGCATCCGGCAGCAGCTTCGGGACATGGGACGTAGAGAAAAATTCTCTTATCGAAATTATAAACCGTTGTACCATCCCTTTCGGGCTGGTGCCGGGCGCGGAAAATGCGCCGACCCAGAAAGAAATGCTCGAGATAAAAGACGCCGGGTTCGACTTCTGGGACCTTTACTTCCACCATATCCCCGGCTGGCTTTTCGATTTTCCCGGCATGGGGCGGATGGCGGCGGCCGACCCGTCATACGACGAAGAAAAAATTAAAACGATCGCTGCGCGCGGGATACAAGTGCTTGAATCCTCCGTATTTGGAAAAGAAACCTACGGGCAGCCCCTGGCCCCGGAAGATATCGAAAGAGTCAAATCTGTCGTAAGGGCCGCCGATATCCCTGTCCTGATATCCACCCAGAGGGCTATCCGCCCTGACCAGTTGAAGGATCTGAAATCGGCGGGGCTGAAGGGGATAGTTATAGGTGCCGTGGTTACAGGCAGGACGCCGGAAGGTGTGGCCGAAACCACGGGGATCTTCCGGGACGCTATAGACAGGCTTTGAAGGAGACGGCAGTGCGCTTATTGATGGTACCGCTTGATGACCGCCCGTGTACCTACAGGTTCCCTGAGGAGCTTGCAAAAATCGGCGGGATAAAACTGCTCCTCCCCCCGCACGCATGGATGGGCAATTTTAACAGGTCGGGAGATACCTCTAAAATTGCCGGATGGGTCGAAGAAAATTTCCCGGCGGTTGACGGGGCCGTCCTTTCCCTGGATATGCTTGCTTACGGGGGGCTGGTGGCGTCAAGGGAGTGTACCCTCGGCTCCGAAGAAATTTTCGCCTCCGTCAACAACCTTATCAAAAAATTAAAGGCAGGCGGAAACGCCTTCATATGGGCGTTCGGCTCGATAATGAGAACCCTGCCGACAACCGGCGGCGGACTTGAACATATCATCCCCCATGTAAAAGAATATTATTTTCCGAAGTCCCGGAAACCCCCGAAATATTCAAAGGAATATATAGATCGGTATCTTGACCTGAGATCAGAAAAACATGCGACTGATAAGAGGTTTATAGATCTTGTAGCCGGTGAGCACCTGGATTGCCTGGTATGCGGGCTTGACGATACGGGGAGCGGGAATCCAGGGAGCGAGGAAGCGGCACGTCTCAGGGAACATGCCTCGGGCCTGGATATCACCGACAACCTCCATATAACCTGTGGCATAGACGAGATGGCCATGCTGCTTCTTGCCCGTGCGGCGGCGATGAATTCAGGCACGGTTCCCAAAATAGCGTTTAAATATTATCCCGAAAAGGCAGCGGATGCAGTGCCTTTATATGAAGACATGAAATTAAAAGAGATAGCATCGGCCCAGGTAAAACTTTCAGGCGGAAGGGTCGCCGGTGAAAAAGACGCCGACATAATAATATTCGTCCATGCCGCAATGAAACAAAAAGATGTGCCCGCCCGCCCGAATTCCAGGATACCGCGAAAAATCATAAACGACATCAGGGACTCGCTGCTAAAAGGAAAGAGAGCCGCGCTTGCCGATGTACGCTACGCCAACGGGGGCGACCTCTCTCTTCTCGAAGGCTTAAAGGGGGCCTTCCCCTTTTATAACCTCAATTCTTATGCGGCCTGGAACACCACCGCAAATACACTCGGCACGGTAATCTCTCATTCGATCCTGAGGATGCTCTCGCCCGGTGGTAAAAAATCCGAAGCCGCACACCAGGCTTTTATGCTGGAAAGGCTCCTCGATGACGGCATATACCAGGGCGAGCTTCGAAGGAAAGCCCGCGCCAGGTTTAAAAACACAGGAAGCGCCGAAACATGGCTCGAAAAAAACATGAGAAAAAGAGCCGGTGATATTTTTAATGAATATTTTAAAGGATCAAATTTCAGGCTCAAGGATTTAGAAGTGTCGTTTCCCTGGGGAAGGTTTTTCGAGATCGTTGTAAATGCGGCCCTTGCCCCTGAAGGTTCAGCATGAGGAAAAGAGACCTTTTTCTTCTTTTGTGCATACTGGCGCTGGGGATATTTCTGCGCGCGTCTTTCCTGGGAAGCCCGCCGGAGCCGGTTTTCGACGAAGTCGATTACTTCTCCATGACCTTCAACCTGTCTCAGGGAATAAAACCTCACATAGTCCACCCGCCGCTTGGCGTCGTGCTTTTAACCGTAGGCTCGAAAATTTTCGGCAGCAGCCCCGAAGGCATGAGGTACCTGCCTTTTATCTGCGGAGTATTGAGCCTGCTGCTGGTTTATCTGATCGGGCGGAAATTGTTCGGGGACAGGGCGGGCATATACGCAGCTTTGCTCATGGCATGCGACCCGTTACAACTGGTATTCTCACGCCTTGCGATGCTGGATATTTTATTGACTGTATTTTTGCTGGGGGCGTTATATTCATACATAGCCGGAAGAAAAGGGATCTGCGGGATCCTGCTGGGCGCGGCGCTGCTTATCAAGTGGAACGCGCTTTTCGCCGTCGCCGGTTTCATAATATGGGATTTGTGGATCAACAGAAAAAACCCGGCTGTCCTGAGAATAGTAAAGGCGTGCCTGCTGATCTTCCTTCCTCTCGTGTTTTATTACCTGGGTTTCTCGATATACCTCGGATCATCTTCAATCACGGATTTTATAGCGGCACAGGGCGCCATGCTGAAATACCACGAAAACACTCTGCCCGGGATTCTCCCGTTCTCCTCCCCCGCATGGTCATGGTTTATCGTTCCCCAGTCACTGCCTGTTTACCAGGCTGAAATGCCGGGTTTTAAAGGCTCTATAATATTTGCAAATAACCCGGTCTTTATCTGGCCTGCGGTAGCGGCCTTCATCTTTTTCGCACTGAGATGGCTCAAGGAAAAAACCGATCCGGCCGGGATCCTGCTTTTTCTGACAATAGCGCTTTACGGCTCGTGGTTCCTGGTTTCAAGAGCGTTGTACCTGTATTATATCCTCCCGGTGCTGCCTCTCCTGGCGCTTTTGCTGGGGGATTTCCTGGCCCGCCTGGAAAGCGAAAAGAGCGGGCGGTGGGCCGTTGTATTATACCTGGCGCTGCTGGTCATCTCGCTTATCTTCTATCTCCCCCAACTGCGGGTGCTGCCGTCATGAACAGCAGGCAGAAAATTCTCGGTATGGCGCTTTTGCTTGTCCTTGCGCTTGCAGGTCTTATGATGGTAGCCTCGGGGAAATTAAAAACTTATAATGCCGGGCTGATAGAGAGCCTGAAACAGAACAGGGTGGATGTTGCAAACCGTATCAGGCCTGTATTAATCAGGATGGCGGGCGATCTCCCGCATAACCCCGAAATCGCGGACGGGGGCCATGTCTGGATAATGAGGCCGGGCGGCAAAGAGGTGTCTTACAGGGTCAGCGGCGGGAAACTTGTCAGAATTGAAACGGGAAAACAGGAAACCCTCGCAGAGAACATTATTGAAATGCAGGTAAACAGGGAAAAAGGCACTCACATCTGGCAACTATATGTCAAAGCTTACCTGCCGGATGCGCCGCCGGGAACACAGGTACTGATATATCATTTCACATTCGCCCCGTCCGGCAAAAGTTAAAAGGTGAAACTTGCCGGAGATTAAAGCTCCTGCCATGCGATGACTTCCATCTTTACTGATGAATAAAGAGGAGCTTCACGCAGATCTATGTCGTGGTGGACTCCGCCGTTTGAGTTATGTTTGAAAGATTTGGCGACAATCTCGCCGTAAAGATCGGCATTGCCGCTATAAGCAACATCTGCTCCGGGGGCATAAACTCCCATATAAGTCGTGGCACTTCCTGCAATATTAATGCTTGTGCATGACCCGGCGCCTATGAGCAGAAGGTTCCTGGGTTTCTGTGAACTGTTAATCATCCCCTGGCCCGAAGAATCCCAGTTGGCAAGGGTGTAAACAATAGCCTTTTCCCCGGCCGGAACCTGGAGAACCGAACCGGCCGTGAATTGAGCTCCTTCCGTAAAAACATAAACGCCGCTTCTCAAACTCACAACGCCGTTGGTTGCCTTGATACTTCTATAAAATCCGGGAGCCAGATTAAGAACGGTCGCTGTATCATGTATCTTGACCTGGGGATCCACAGGGCCGGTAGGAGGTATCAAAACCGGGAGATTAAGTCTCTCATCCGATACTTTTATATCTCCGTTAATCTGAGACGAACTGTTGATAACCAGGGATGTGCTGACATTCGAGTCGGGAGCTAACATAACATCTCCGTTTACTATAACACTGGGTCCCAGGTTGATTTGTAACGCTATACCGTCGTCTCCGTTACTGCCTACCGAGCCTTCCGAATCACTCCTGGTACCGTCATAAGTTCCTTTTGAAGAATCCCAACTGTCGGTTGTTACCGTACTGGCAAAGGTGATATCACGTTTTGCATAAACTGCAAAATCCGGGAAAATCGATATCGGCTTCGGAATTACCGAAGCGAAAATTACGCGCTTTGATCTCTGACCGCTGCCGTCAAACGACCTTCCGACTGAAATAATCTGGCAGGTGCCCGGAGGAACGGTACCCGGGCCGAAATAGCCGTCTGCAGCAGTAACCCCTGTAATATTATTAACGGAATAATACGGAGTGCCGGGAACAGGTGAGTTGAAACTGACTGAATAATTCGCAGGTTCCCCGGTAACCGGCTTCAGGTTGAAGCCGGAATTCCATATTTCGGAAGAATTGACGCTTGCAACATTCTGATAACCTCTACTCCAGCACGGCGAATTAACTATTTCATATATTGTATCGGATACGCCCGCCTGGGCTGCCTCGAAAGCCAGTGTATCGTTCTTGAATTTATATGAAAACCTTGTCGAAAGCAAGCTTAAGGACATTAATGCGAAACCCAGTATCGCTATTACCAGAACGACCATCATTACCACGACAATCGCTGACCCCCTGCTCTTATTTATCCGTAACATTTACACCACCCCCGTGCCGCTGTCTCCTTATCAACTGTTACTCTGTTCCCCAAGCCTCTTATAACATGTCCCAATCGGCATCAGGTATTTCCGTAAATAAGCGTAGTAGAACTGAAATATCTTACCCCTACCGTTCCTGTCCAGGTGATCGTCACTTTTACCTCTTTAATATAGCGGTTTTTATTAGTGACCGTTATCGAATAATTAAAGATCGTCGAAGATAATGCCCCGTTAAAAACCTCACTTGAAGTAAACTGGCCGCTTGAATTCACGACTTCATCAAACGGGAGCCTTCGCTCTTTCTCCAGTAGTGTCTCAGCAAGGACTGATGCCTTCGCAATATTGCTGCTGTGTTTCAGGAACGAATGGCTGGAAGAAAAAACCGATGCAACGCCCAGAAATACCATTATCAATACTGCCAGCCCGATTAAAATTTCCAGTAACATAAATCCGTACCCGGCCTTCTTTCCTGGATAAAGCGCTCTTTTATCTTTTTGAAATAACATATCAATCACCTTATTTTGGCCGATTCGGTTTAAAACTTTTCAATCTTACATTCTAATCATACAAGCAATTAAAGGACATTTGAATAAATCAATTGATATAATTATCCTAAGTTGGGATAGGTCGATTAAACTATCTTTAAAATTCCGAAAATAATCCTTCCAGAAGGTATTTATTAATCAGTAAAAATCACTTCGCCAGCCATATCAAAAACGAAATTGCTTTATATCCACGTTATATCGGGCTTGCCGTAGGGCACCTGGCGGGAATACCTAATATTGGGATATCCCAGGATGACACATGCATAAACGCCATTCCCTTCGGGCACTCCGAGCTTGCTCTTCAATTCCGGGTTTCTTGCAGACCCTGTAACAAAGCCTATCAAACATGTCCCCAGTCCCCTTGCCTGTGCCGCAAGCATCAGGTAAGTCACAGCGAGCCAGCAATTTGCCTCCGCTGAAAAATCCGCCGACGGATGATGTATTATGACCGCTGCGGGCGCTTTATATAATATCGGGTCGGCTTCCTCCGGCGCATTATCAATCAATTCTGTAAAGAAAGGGGCCGCTTCCCTCATGGATTCAAGCCTTTCTTTGCCTATTGCCATCCCGACAAAAAATCTCCCCAGGGGACTTTTTAATTTTTCTAATAAACCATGCATTGTTTTTCTTGTCAAAGCGGATATTTCTTTCAGCCTTTGCCTGTCTGTAATGACAGTAAATTTAACATCTCTGTTATTACAACCCGTCGGGGCAAGAGACGCCGTCTCAACCAAATCTTTCAATATTTCCCTGGGAACCGGCTCATCTTTATACTGCCTGACGGACCTCCTGGTACGGATCAAGAAATCAAGAGCCCCTGCGGGATCTTCAGGCTCAGGAGGGAACGGCCCGGCTTCCCCCCATGACGTCTTTATCGCGCCTTCGGGACATATCGCCACACAATGCCCGCACCTGTTACAAATCTCCGGGTGCTCGACTACGGGCGGGATGCCCTTTGTATGTTTGAAAACTATTTTACAGACCTTCGAGCATAAATTACAACCGGTACACTTTTCGTTATCGACAGTAATCTGTTGTATCATATTTTCCTCCGGAATCAAGATTTCTTTTTATTGTTTTTCCACCTTGTAACAGGGAGCATAAAGAAAGGACGCCCTGATGGGAAAAGCGTCCTTAATTTTACCATGCGGAGAATAAAATTTAAAGTTCCTGCCAGGCGGTTATGGCCATATCAACTCCGGTGAAAGGCCCGTAATTTTCCATATCTACATCGCGGTGAACCATCGGGTTGCCGTTACTTGTAAACGTATCGGAAATAATCGAGCCGTAGAAATCGGCATTTCCGTTATAATGGACCTGTGCCGACGGTGCATAAACTCCCATATAAGCAGTAGCGTTTCCGCCCAGGTGAATTGAAGTGCATGTTTCAGTTCCTATCAGCATCATATTTTTAGGCAACCGAGTCGTATTACAGAATCCCTGTCCCGTATCATGAACGTTACCTTCGACATAAATGGTAGCCTGCCCGGAAGTAACGGAGATCTTTCCCTGGCCGGTCAACTGGATATTACCTGTAAAAACATAGGTGCCCGGGCTTAATATGACCTCGCCCTGCCCGGTAACGGTAATATCGGTATAAGTCCCGGGAGAAATGGTGTTAGTGCCTCCGCTGTAAGACAGGCTTCCCAGGTTGGTGCCTGAAGGCGCTGCTATATTCGGCAGGGGGAGCAATGATGATGCAACCACTTTATCTCCGTAAATTACCGTATGAGATCCCTCCGAAATTGAAGTATCGATATCGCCTCCCGGACCTACCTGAACATTGCCTCCTATAGCTGTATGGGCGCCGAGACTTACGACGGAACTTCCGTTTGCATTTGTTCCTACCGGCGCTTTTGTATAACTTGCGGTGGCTGAGTATGTACCCTCGGCCGAATTCCAGCTATCGGTACCGCCGTGGCCTGTAAACGTCAATGATCTATTGGCAAAAATTGCAAAGTCCCCCCAGACGGATCGAGGAGACGGTTTTACCGAGGCGAAAACCACCCGCGCCGAATTCTGGTTACTGGTTGAAGACCTACCAACACTGATGATCTGGTAAGTCCCCGCAGGAACTGTTCCTGTACCGAAACAACCGTCGGCAGCCGAGGTGCCCGCAACATTGTTTACGGAATAATAAGGAGTCCCCGGCACGGGAGTCCCGAAACTTATAGAATAAGTGGCATTAGTGCCCGGTACCTGCTTGTTATTGAAGCCCGCAGACCATAGATCCCCGGGGTTAATCTGAGAAAATGAGGTGTAACCTGAACTCCACGCCGAACTGTTCAGTATTTCATTCATGGCATCTGCAAGGCCGGCCTGCGCCGCTTCGAACGCCTGTGTGTCCTGGCTAAACTTGGTTGCGAAAGAAGTGGAAAGCGAACATAAGGACATCAGCGAGAAACCCAGCATCGCAACCACGAGGGTTATCCAGATAGCTGCAAGCACCGCCGATCCTTTTCTCTTCCTTTTTAAATTCATCTTCTTCACATCCTTGCCGGGTTATATGCCGTCAGTTCCGCATGGTAATCGTTCCGCTTACCACAGAAGTATTATTTTGATCGAACAAACTTTTTTGAGTTGAGATGCTGACATCTATGGTCGATGACGAAGTATGCGTGGCAAAAGAAATATTGCCGGCGTTGAAAGCCGCCACTTTACCCAGGCCGTTACAATAATTTGTAAGCTCGGTGCTCGTCAAGGGCACAGGGGTGGAACTAGGGACGCTTGCATTTGTTACTTCACGTCTAAGCAGCTTGGTTTCACCGCTGGGGATATAGTAAATTATATATTTCTGCCATAACATCTTCCCTTCGCTGTTTAAAGTGATGCTGCCGTTATTATAGCCGGAGAGCATGCTTATAGCCTTAAGGGAGCCGGTAAGCGTGGTTATGCTGTCCATTGTAGATGATTGGAGGTCTCTGGACATGGATTCGAAACCAAGCCGGGCATTTAACTGTACATCGCTCCTTACATCCCCCATGAGCCAGAATTTTTTTGCAGAGATAAGCATCTCGTATGTAAGGCCGAATATAAGTACAAGCAATACCGCGCTTACCAGAACCTCGCTTATGGTGAAAGCGCGTCTCCTTGATTTTAAATCACCGGGTATTTCCCCCCGAGAAGTAAACTTCATGCTCATACTTCCTTTTTTATTAATTATGCCCATTACCATGACCATGACCATGACCCCCGCCCGAATCATCGTCTCCACCAGTATCGCCACCGCCTGTGTTACCACCACCTCCTGAATCATCACCTCCACCGGCGTCTCCTCCGCCGCCGGTGTCACCACCGCCTACTTCTCCGCCGCCGGTACCGCCTCCCAGACTGCCGCCGGAACTCCCGCTGGTATTGCCGAAAACAAGAGTTGAAGTCGTCAATGTTCTCCTTCCGACATTTCCATCCCATGTAACAGTTGCAGTTATCTGCTTGAGGTTTGAACTTATATCCGAAATAGCCGTGGAATAATTGAACGTAACGCTGGATACGGCCCCGTTGAAAACCTCGTCGGAAGTAACCTGGCCGCTGGTGGGAGCAAGGCTCTCAAAGTCCTGGGAACGCTGCTGCTCGAGGACGTTCTGAGCAATTGAAGAAGCTTTCGATATATTGCCGCTATGTTTCAGAAATGCATGGCCTGATGAGAATACCGATGCTATGCCTAAAAAGACCAAGGTTAATATTACCAGGCAGATAAGGACTTCTATTAATGAATAGGCCCTTGACGTCCTTCCCCTTTTTTCAAACCCTGCGATTTCAATTGCTTTATTCATAGCCGCCTCTACCCCCGATCTTTTTAGCCGGTTTCTGCCGAATCATGAATTTACAAGGCCGGGAAAGCATATTATTACAGGCCTCTTTTAACAATCACCACGCTTTCCTCTTCCTCAATATCACCGAAATCTTTTATCAATTCCTGCTCCAAAGCCAGATCTTTAAGTTGAGTACCTGAAGTTTTAATTTCCCCTGTACCGGCATCGAGAGCCCCGATTGAATGACTCTGCAGTAACATGTTATATACTTTTTCTTTAAACTCATCCAGGCTCGCCTTTGTTGCCAGGGCGTTGTTTAACTGCTCATTAAGACGCCATATATAAAACATCATCAAAAAGTTAAACCCAATAGACAAAGCAAGCAAAACGACCAGGATTATTACTCCCTGCTGTAAGCTCGCAAGCGCGGTCTGGACCGTTTCGGTTACAGCCTTCAAACCTGCCAGATCCGTTTCGGGCAGTTGTAGTGAGTATGCCAGGCCAGAAGATGCCGCAAACAACACAATAACTAGTAAACTTTGACTAACCAGGTTCATGATTTTCTTTTTCATAAGCATCTTCCTTCGCATCTTCCTTAAACATTGCGATTAATTTATTTCAATATCTGGCCTGTTTGAATTATATACTGACAGGAGATCATTATCAATAATTCCAGCGAACTAAATTTGAGATTATATGCGCCATTATTACTAATTCCATAATGGAGAATAAAATAATCCTTCCGTGCTCCTGAATTCCGGGCGGTATTATATATCATCTATCTTTCAGACTAATAAACTAATAAAAAGATCGTTCCGTATAATATTTAAAAAAAGGTTGTAATAAGGTAAAATTTAACCAGGAACAGATATGTTTTGAATTATTCAAAATTATATAAATAGAGGCGAGGAAAATATAAAGGAGACTATGAATAAGGATAATGGCAGGGGAAAGGGATCTTCGGGATTTACGTTATATGAAGTAATGATCTCGGTATTTATATTTACCATAGGCATTCTTGCAATAATGGGGACTGTTCCGTGGCTCATCAAGGGCGCAAGGCAGGCGGAGATGTACACCAATGCATCGATGCTGTCCCAGTCTTATATGGAAGATATCCTTGCCGACCCTGACTTTAACGGTCTGACTACCAATTATAACGATTCCTCCTCCACCCGCCGCGATATCACGGGGCATGTCGCATTCAAGGCAAACCTCAAAGTGGTGGACCGGAACGGTACCGGAGGTCTTGTTAAAGAAGTTACGGTAACCATCTTCTGGTATTCGGAAGGGAAAGAGAGCAGCTTTACAATTGTAAATCTGAGGAAACGGACTTAATATGAGTGCTTTTTTCAAAAAAAGAATACGGGGGGTCTCCTTATCGGAGATGCTTGTGGCGATGGGGGTTTTCGGTCTCCTGACGGCATTCCTCGCCCAATTTTATGTTCTGATGACCCATACTTACGAAGAAGTGTCTGTCCATTCGGATATGCAGCGAACCATGCGTAACATATCGAACTGGATTTTCAGGGAAGTCCGCGAATCGGCTCCTTCAAGCGAATCCAACCTCCCGATTCTTGAGCCTACCAGTACAACAACAACCAGCACAATGCTCAGGTTTACCAGGCCCCAGGACCTTTTAAATCCCAGGAGTCCGGTATTCGAGACTATCCGCTATTATTATGACAGCAACAATAAACAGCTTATGAGAGGAATCGAAGGAAGCGCGGATGCCGATCGCGTCATAGCGGAAGGCATCACCACCTTATCTTTCACTTGGATCAACGATTATAAGATAAGGCTCGATTTCACCATTACCCGCGATATCGGCACCAGAACGGTTACGTCAAACGGGGAAGTTTACCTCGCAACAAGGTACAGACCCTGAAAGGGTGATGAAAATGAAGACCATGCTTAAAAAACAAAAATCGGGATTCATGCTTGCCCTGATAATGATTTTTATGGTCATCCTGTTTACCCTCGGGGCAGCCATATCCGCGCTGAGTTTCCCTGAATTTTTCTTCATAAACCGTCATGCGGGAAAAGTGGCCGCATTGCATGTCGCGGAAGCCGGGATTGTCGAAGCCATATACAGGATTGAGCAATTCTCAAATTATAATAGTTTCTCCGGCAGCATAAGCGCGGCATATCCTCCAGGGTCTGGGACTTACGGGACTTACAACGTAACGATAACATCAGATCCCGGAAATGCGCAGGATACTTTCCAGATCTACAGGGTGGTTTCTCAATCGACCCTGAACACAAACCCCTCTTATTCCCGCACTATCGAAACAATAATTGAAAGCACCAGCTTCTGCAGGTATGCATATTTCACCCACGTAGAAACTTTACGCGGTTACGGCACCGCTATCTGGTTCAAAATGGGCGAATCGCTCGATGGACCTGCGCACAGCAACGACACCATAAGCATAAATTGGAATAATTACAGTTCCAACCCGCCTATATTTCTTGACAAGGTAACGACGGCGGAAAGTTTTTACTTTAACCCGAGTACTCCGAGCGGAAGCCAGTGGAAAGAAATTTACAAATCGGGAACATCTGGATTCGAAACGAATGTCGGCCTCGTGAATTTTCCTCCTCTCACCGACTTTCAAAGAACTACATGCCTGGGCGGCATGACGGCGCCTACCAGCGACGGCATTTATATCCCGAATAACGGGTCAAGCGTTACGGGTGGCCTGTATATTAAGGGCGACGTTAAACAAATGAAAGGAAAAACGGATGTCTCAGGTAACCAGCAATTGGAGATCACCCGCCGTGTAGGTTATTATGACCGTGTTTACACCGTAACGATGGATAAAGGAAATAACCGTACTGTATATACCGATTATAGCGGCAACAGCACATACTACAGCGGCAACATGGACGGAATAGTTTACGTAAACGGGAACATACAGGACTTCAGGGGGACATTCACTGACAGGATGACTGTTTTTACGCCGTCCGCCAATACCACCGAAATAAAAGATCACGTCCAGTATTCCCAGGACCCCAAGACGAACCCGGATTTCGACGGGGCGCTGGGCATCGTTTCCGGGGACGTTATTATAGACCAGAATGCCCCTTCGAACCTGAAAATCCAGGCTGCGATGCTGACCGCAAATACGACAGGCAACGGTTCTTTCTATTATGAGTCTTATAACAACAACCCGGCAAAATACGATCTGAAAGTCCTCGGCTCTCTCAGCCAGGAAAACAGGGGCCCGGTAGGCACGTTTAATTCCTCTACCGGTCAGCTTGTAACAGGCTATAATAAAGATTACCATTATGATACCAGGCTCGCTTACAGACCGCCTCCGTTTTTCCCCTGTACCGGTAAATACAGGGTTGCATTCTGGAAGATAATCCAGTAAACTGAAGGAAAGAACATAATCATATTGGATAAAATTCCCATGTATAAAAGAGCTCTTTCGTTAACCGGCAGCATATTGTCGCTGATGGTTTTTCTATCAATCTCTCCTGCAGCAGCTCTCAGCCTGCCAGAACTTGTCAGCGACGAAACTGTTCCTGTCAATTATTTCAATACCCTGATCCAGCAGCAGGGTACCGGGATTACTTTCCTGTACATTCTTATCCTGTTTTCTCTCCTGATAAACATCGGGTTTCTTTTCTCAATCTGGACAATGGAAAATTCAACTCAACAACTGCTGGAAAGAATGAGTAAAGTTTCTTCTTCTTTTGAAAAATTATCGAACATAATGGAAGAAAAAGAATTCTTCGGCGTGAATAAGGAACATCTCGAATCGTTATCTTTATTGAAAGAAGATGACGACGAGGAAGATTACATAGAAACCGTCAAGACTTTCCCTGTTTAGGGAATTTGAAAATCACACACAGGATCAAGATTAGATATCGGTAATCTCAATTACGGAATCCGAATGTTTTCCGCCGCCCTCAAGCTGCTGCTGCAGTTTTCTTGCAAACTCCGAAGCGGCCTTTAAATGGAAAGCGGCCGATACGGCTACCGTACGGTTTTCAAGCGCCCGTCTCATATATAAATACAGGGCCAGATTACCCACGAGAGAAAGAAACAATATGACTGCAAGAATTATTACCAGCGTTCTCTGGCCTTCAAGCACGCCTACGGCGGCTTCTTTCTGTTCCTTAAGTTGCTGCGCTCTTGCCTCTTTTTCGGCCTCATCCGATTCTTTCATTGTAGCGGCCTTGTATTCTTCAGAATCGGGCTCGAGAATTACCTGTTCGGAAGGGGGAGAGGGCCTGGGAGGAGGAAATACATTTCCCTTTTCCGGCGCCTGCCTTTCATCGCCAGGAATAATGCCGTCCGGAACGCCTTCGTTAACATTATAATTATCCTCCGCCCACGAAGGCGCTATAGAAACAAGAACCATTAAAAGCAATATAATTGATATGAGAGTTGTATTGCGCAATTAAATCTGCTCCAGGCTACAATCTTAAATATCTGAGTACAATTGTATCCAAATCGCCAAAAAAAGCAACATGCAAATTGAACTATAAATTAATAAAACAAGGACTAATTTTATGGGATTAAAAAAGGGCGCCGGAAGACGCCCTTTAAATTTACCTGGGATTATTATTTATGCTGTCTTTTCTGGGTCGTGCAGATTGTTGAGCAGGTGACCGAGTTTCGCGCCGCCTGCCGCGCCGATATAAGATCCGCCTATCATGCCGCCTATCTTGCCCACGACGCCGCCGATGATTGCGCCTACCGGGCCGCCTACCGCCGCGCCGATAGCTATGCCGGCAATCGTGCCGCCCTGCCATCCGAGGATGGTGCCTGCAGCACCGCCGATGGTCGCCCCGGTACCGACTTCCGCCATGAAGATCTTGTCTTTCGTTGTCAGCGGGTGAGCAGGTCCCTTTTCCGGCTTTATGATCTCGCCCTTTATGAACTTCTTCTCTATGAGCCAGTTATGGACTTTGTCCTTAAAGCCCAGCTTCTGATCGACCTGGATATCTTCCTGTTCATGCCCCTTCGCAGAAAGCATTTCTTTGACGGCGCAATGAACGGTTACACCGATAGGGCCTGTAACTATCGCCAGGATATTGTCCGCAATCTTCTCGGCCGTTTCCGGCTTAATCTTGCCTTTTTTCAACGCGTGTTTTATTACAAAGTTCGTGCCCGCTATAGCAAGGCCGACGGGAGCAGTCAGCTTGAGTACGGAAGCCGTCCCCGATGCAAGGGTCAGCTTCCCTTCGGCTCTCTTCACGGCATCGTTTTCTTCAACGCCTTTCTTCCATTCGGCGGCGCCCACATTCATGACGACCGGCCCCATTACCTGGCCTGCGACTTCAAGTGTGGTGCGAAGCCCGGGTACTGCATCGATAGCCTTGCCGACATTTTTGCCGACAGTCTTCACTACATCGTTATCCACCAGCCGGTTGAAAATATTCCCCTTTTCAAATTTTTCAATGGCCGCAAATTTTTCAGGTGATGCCGCCTTCAGTTTTTCAGGATCGACATGGAAGAAAGAATAGCTCTGGGCGAAATCCTCAAGGGGGTGCGTCGCCGCGTAAATATGGGTCGGCGGTTTGTCGATATAAGGATCTATGACATACGGTTCTTTCCCGAAAGGAGTAATGGTGCTGCGAGTATATACCGGGTACATCCCTTCTGAAAGATCTGCGGCGTGACCGACTTCGTGAGTTATTACATGAGTATTCAGACCTTCTACCCCGAGAGCCTTTTTGCTGAATTGTAAAGAAGAGTCACGCCAGATTTCCACCGACGTGGTACCCAGAACGCCAGATCCTTCTTCAAGGCCGTCAACGACCTCTATGCTGCGAATCGCTGCGGCGTCTTTTATGGGAAGACTGTCAAGAGTGTTGTATATGAGATCTTTTTCCACGGCGGTCGCGCTCTTAATGGTCGGATAAATGAACTTGGGGAAGTTCTTTATAGTCTGTGTCCCCAGGAGCCAGTTGTCTTTAAAGGCTTCTTTAATCCCGCCTTTTTCGCCCTTTGTTATCTTCGCCTCTGCTTTGCCCTGTACCGGGACTTTATTAGTAACGGTAATTTTGTTTTTGTCGTCTGATAACTGTGTGGAGGCCTTTGTTTCCTTAGTCCCGAACAGCTTTTTGAAAACCGCCGTGCCCTTGATCTTTTGCATCGTCGTAGAGTCGGCCTTCTGGGCGTCTTTGTTCTTATCGCCTTCGAAAGACCTTCCGCCCCACTTCCAGCCAAGCCTTGCGCCTGCGATTGCTCCTGCTATGGCTCCTGACAGCGCGCCGGCCGGCCCCATCAGGGCTCCGGCAACAGTCCAGCCGATTATCGTACTTACGAACGCACCCACATAAGCTCCGCTGCCTTTCTTTATAAGGGAGGCGGCCTTGATGGCGGCCCTGTCCGTAGCTCCTCTAACCCGCTCCTTGCGTGAACTGCGGCTTTCCCCGGATAAACTCACTTTATCCTTTACAGAATCAGATGCCGGGGCTTCTTGTTCCTTGACCTTCGCCGCCGTTTTGGCAGGGACGGCCTCTTGCTGCAAATTTGCCGCGTCAACTCTTTTTATATCCATTCTTAAGCCTCCAACGATATAATCAAATACCAATAGAGATTCCTCTCCAGTTAAAGAATACCTCGGCCGGGCATATCGGATCAAGCGTTATTTGTTAAGAAATTGTTAACCTTTCCTGGACGCCCTGTTCATTCCCCGATGGCTTTCATGATGAGACGCTTGTTCCGCTTGCCGTCAAATTCGGCATAAAAGATCCTCTGCCATGGCCCCAGGTCCATGCGCCCGGCCGTTACCGGGACTATGACCTGGTGCCCGACAAGGATATTTTTCATGTGAGCGTCGCCGTTTACCTCGCCCGTCCTGTGATGGTGATAATCCGCCCCGTCCGGGGCCAGCCTCTGGAGCATTTCCTCAAGATCCAGGCGGAAACCCGGCTCGTCGTCATTTATAAAAACGCCCGCCGTTATATGCATCGCCGACACCAGGAGCATCCCTTCCCTTATGCCCGATTTCTCTACAACTTCCCGGGCTTCCCCGGTAATATTTACGATCTCATATTTGTTCTTTGTATTGAATGTGAAATATTCGGTAAACGATTTCATATCCGGCCTCCTTTTTTCAATGCAGGTTCATCTTCCGGTTCGCTGATTCCTTCAACGGCGGTTATCCCAAAAGTCCCGGTTTCGTGGTCAGGTCTTGAATCTTGTACCTTGAATACACTTTTACCTTATAAGTAACCGGATTTCCGGCAAGCTCAAGATTCAAGACCTGACCCCCCTCAAGCACAGGCCCCAAACCCTTCTCCCTGGTTTCCAGTTTCTAGTCTCTAGCCACTAGACTGATAATAAACCGTTGCTTTCCCCCACGAAAACGGAAGCTTTTCCCTGCATGTAATTTTCAGACCCGGCAAAGGATATGAAAGACAAATCGTCCTTACCGGATTTTCAATCTTCAGGATTTTTTCGCTCAGGGCATTTATGGTATCCACATGAAACGTCGTCCCCGGTATGTAAAATACCGTCCCTTTACCAAGAGGCTCTTCCCTGATGTCCCCCCGGATCAACTCGACGCCTCCGGTGCCCATCTTCCCTGCAAGAATCTTGGCCTGTTCATAAAGTCCCGGCACGATCTCAATCCCGGTGGCGGTACAACCGAACCTCAGGCAGGAAAAAACTACAGGCGCTCCCCTGCCGCATCCCATGTCGAAAAAGCGGTCGCCGGGTGTCAGCCCGGCCTTTTTCATCATATGTTCCAGCACGAAGAAAGGCGCTTCGCCATAAATCAGTTCGTCGGCGGGCACGTCCAGTCCCGAGGCTTCTCTCTCTATTATCATATAAGGCGGCTCAAGCCCCGATAAGACCGATTTCATTTTCCAGAACCAGGGGAATCTTCCGAAACGAAGCATATCCCTCGTCATGGTTACCGCCTGGTGGGCCATATTCCCGAGAGCCGTAACGATTATATCAGGAGTAACATCCGCCATGCTTTTTATTTCGACCCGGAAGCCGCCAGACCTCCGGCAGGAGGAGGTAAAACAGGAAAGAATACTGTTTAAGGATAAAAGGATCAGGGTAAAAATGAAATAGAATACACTATGCTTAAGAAAACAATCATAATGGTTCTGGCGGGGCTGTTAATATGGGGCTGTGGAGGCATTAAAGGGGGGAAAACGCAGGTGAGCGAATCTGAATTCGACCACGCAAGGCACCAGATGGTAGAGTACCAGATCCAGGCAAGGGGCATAGAAGATCCTCTCGTTTTAAAAGTCATGGATGAAGTGCCCAGGCATAAGTTCGTGCCTGAAAGTTACCGCTATGACGCCTACAGCGATCACCCGCTCCCCATTGGGGAAGACCAGACTATCTCCCAGCCTTATATAGTCGCACTTATGACCGAGGCACTGGGTCTCAAGGGAGATGAAAAGGTGCTGGAAATCGGCACGGGGAGCGGTTACCAGGCCGCAGTCCTCTCCCGTATCTGTAAAGAAGTTTATACGGTGGAGATAATCCCTCCGCTTTCAGAGAGAGCACGTGAAATAATCGAGAAGCTGGGATACGACAATGTTCATTTCAAAATAGGGGACGGCTGGAAAGGCTGGAAAGAATATGCCCCGTATGACGGGATCATCGTAACCGCCGCTCCCGACAGGCTCCCGGGAGATCTTATAAAGCAGTTGAAAGACGGGGGCAGGCTGGTCATACCGATTGGCGAATCCCGTTATTCCCAGGATCTTTGGAGGTTTACCAGGAAAGGAAACGATATTTACAAAGAGAATCTAGGTCCTGTAATCTTTGTTCCCCTTGTGGAGGGGAAAGAAAGCAAATAAATTTTTTAATTTAGTTCGTGAAAACGATAACAAAATATTAAGGAGGAAAGACATGCTGTCAAAAGAGGAACTTGTGGCGAAAGCAAAAAAGCCCGCAGAGGATGCGATGATACTCCACCCTTTCTACAAGGGGAAAGTAGAGGTCGTTCCAAAATGCTGTGTGAGGGATTTCACCGATTTCGCAATCTGGTACACCCCCGGGGTAGCGGCTCCCTGTAAGGATATAGAGGCCCACCCGCTCAAAGTTTACGAACATACCAACAAGTGGAATTCGGTCGCGGTGGTATCGGACGGGACCAGGGTGCTGGGTCTGGGCGATATAGGGCCGGAAGCCGCCCTGCCTGTCATGGAAGGGAAAGCGCTGCTTTTTAAGTATCTCGGCGGCGTTGACGCCGTGCCTATATGCCTTAACACAAAAGACCCAGATGAAATAATAAAGACCGTTAAATATCTCCAGCCTTCGTTCGGGGGGATCAACCTCGAGGACATCTCCCAGCCCAAGTGTTTCAGGATCCTGGATACCCTGAGAAAAGAGATGGACATACCGGTATGGCACGATGACCAGCAGGGGACTGCGGCGGTAACGCTTGCTGGACTTATAAACGCGCTGAAAGTTGTCGGCAAAAAGATGGGAGAAGTCAGGGTGGCCATGTTAGGCTCCGGTGCAGCGAATATCCGCATAGCGCACATTATCATCAAGGCGGGGGTAAATCCCGAAAACATCATCATGTTGGATTCGAAGGGGACTCTTCACAAGGGACGCGTGGAGCTTAAAGAAACACACAAGGAAAAGTGGGAAATGTGCGAGATGACGAACGTCAAAAATATCAAAGGCGGCCCCGAAGATGCGATGAGAGGCGCTGATGTCCTTATAGCATTGTCAACGCCTGGCCCCGGTGTCATCAAGCCCGAATGGATCAGGGATATGGCGAAAGACCCGGTAATGTTCGTATGCGCGAACCCGATACCGGAGATCTGGCCGTGGGAAGCAAAGGAAGCCGGTGCAAAGATTGTAGCGACGGGGAGGTCCGATTTCCCCAACCAGGTTAACAACTCGCTGGGATTCCCGGGCATATTCCGGGGCGCCCTCGATGTCAGGGCAAAGACTATAACCGACGAGATGTGCATCGCCGCCGCCGAAGAGATGGCCAGGACAGCCGAAGACAGGGGGCTCAATCCCGATTACCTCATCCCGACTATGGACGACTGGGAAGTGTTCCCCCGCGAAGCCGTGGCGGTGGCTCTCAAGGCCATCGAACAGGGAGTTGCACGGATCACTCCAACGGAAGAGGAACTCAGAAAATCGGCGATGGAGATCATCAAGAGAGCAAGAGAACAAACACAGATTCTCATGGAAAACGGGTTCATCCCGGAAGCGCCGGAAACATAAATTGACGACGAAGGCCCGGATATATTTTCCGGGCCTTCATTTCATCTAAGCATAAGGATGTAGCCAGCATGGGACTTTTTAACAATATGCTCGTCGGAGCAATGCCGTTCGTTCCTAAACCCATCGTGGGGTTTTTTGCAAAAAAATATGTCGCGGGCACATGCCTGGACGATGCCGTTAAAACCGTGAAAGACCTGAACGCTCACGGTGTATGCGCTACAATGGACCTTCTGGGTGAAAGCACGACGGACAGAGAAGAAGCGCGCAATGCGGTCGCCGTATATAAGCAAATGCTTGCGGCCATAGAAGATTTGAAACTGGATTCGAACATATCGGTAAAGCCCACCCACATGGGGCTTAATATCGATTACGGCTTCTGCTTCGAAAACATAAGAGAGCTTGTCGAAGAAGCGGACAGGCGGGGGAACTTCGTCAGGATCGACATGGAAGATTCCCCGACCCATGACGATACTTTTAAAATCCTGACGGAACTGAGGAAAAAATACGATAACGTCGGCGCTGTGCTCCAGGCATACATGAGAAGGGCAATGGATGACATAAACAAAGTCCTTGCCCCCTTAAAGGCAAACGTTCGTCTCTGTAAAGGCATATACATAGAAAAGCATGAAATCGCCTACAGGGATTATGAGACGGTAAGGAACAATTACGGCTACCTGCTTGAAAAGCTGTTATCCGAAGGATGTTATACAGGCATTGCGACACATGACGAGATGCTTGTATGGAAAGGCATGAGCGTGGTGGACAGGCTCAGGCTGGATAAGGATCGCTATGAATTCCAGATGCTGCTGGGAGTTACCCCGGCACTGAGAGATATCGTGGTTAAGGCGGGGCACCGCATGCGGGTCTATGTGCCGTTCGGCGAAGACTGGCATCCTTACTGTGTGCGCAGGATGAAGGAAAACCCGGAGGTGGCGGGTTATGTAATGAAGGCATTCCTGTCCGGGGGCAAATAAATTCAGGCCGGAAATAAATGATACGGGAGCAGAACCATTAAAGAATATAAATACAAAAAAAATGACCGCCGTATTAAAATTATACTGGGAATTGTTATTTTTGTCGCAATATTTCTTGTTTTAATCTCATTCTCAGTGAGTACAATATCTTCTTCGAACAGGGTAATGAGCAACTTAACGTTCCTGAATATCTTAGCGTTTATCTTGCTGGCAGAGGCCGTCGTCGGCATGTACATAATTCACAGGAGAGATAAAGTAGTTGCCGTCCTGGAAGAAGATGCGCTGGTATATAAAGATCAAACAAAAGAAAGAAAGATCCCTTTCATCGAAATATTGAAGCTGTATTTTTCGCCTTATTTAGGCAGTTTGAAACTTATTACAAAAACCGGCTCCATCAAGATCCTCCCCGCCCTGGATGATTATCCCTATTTTATCCTGCGCTTAAAATCAGCTATGGATCAAAACAACATGTCCGACCGCTACGACAGAAAAGGGCTGTATAAATCACTCCTTGGAAGCGCGTATAATGATCAATCGTGTGATAGGCTTTTTCCTAATTTCTGGATATCGCTCCTTCTGATAATTCCTTTCGGATTCTTCGGCAGCATCGTTGCATACATGACCCGTCCCAACATCCCCATGGGCAATTCTATGAGGCCCTTTGATTTTTTTTTCCTTTCGTGTACTTATCCGTTTGCTCTCATGATCGTCGTCGAACTCATCTGCTACCTTCGCTTCAAAAAGATGTCGGATGAAGAAACGCTCCGCATTCCTGAAAGAGACAGGAAATTCGAGAGGAAAGTTTATGCCCATGTGATCTTCTGGGGTGTCATCTTTTTTTTCATCATCGCATTCGGACTTGCAATGATAATAAATCATTCCCAGATAAACACCCCGCTGTAAATTTATTCCGGTAAATCCCCGGCCCCCGGCCTTCCTCTTATCCTGATCACAGGAGTATAATCATATATAGAAAGCTGTGATTTTTTTAAAGGGTGACAAAAAATATGACCATCAGACACATGAATACTTCATTGAAAAACCGGGGATATTATTTTGTTAAGATGAAAGATACAACGATTCATCCGATTATTTACAGTTTATGCTTTTTTTTACTTGTTTTTTCTTCTATGTTTTTCGGGGGATGCCAGCATGCGTCCAATCTGAAAAATACCGCCGTGAATCAAAGCGATGGGGCCGGGAATCAAAACGACCAGGCGGATACTTCGATTGTTTATGATTACATGCTGCAATCGGGAAACTATCAGGAATTAAAAAATGACCTGAATAAACTGCTCGAATCCAATCCCACGCCTTTAGATGCGGCAAGGGCTCATCTTTATCTTGCCGAAGTAAATTTTCGGGAGACAGGAAGGCCCAGCGGCTATAAGTATGAAGCATATGACCGATTATCTAAAAAGAGCATAGATCACTTAATGGCGGCGTCCGTTTTCATGGATAAAATATCGGATGATAACACAAAAA
The DNA here is from genome assembly GCA_023475345.1 of Chloroflexota bacterium. GTDB lineage: Bacteria > Vulcanimicrobiota > JAMCWD01 > JAMCWD01 > JAMCWD01 > JAMCWD01. Next base: position 32,984 of record JAMCWD010000005.1, read on the forward strand.
CAAGAAATATACGCCTCAAAATGGCGGAGGCGCTTAATAATTCCGGCTATATAAATGAGGCGCTGACCGAAGCGACAAAGCTTTCCAATATTTCGCCTTCGTCAAATGAAGGGTTGAGAGCCCGCATTCTTAGACTCGAAATCCTGCTGTTTAAAGGAGAGGTGGCCGAAGTTCTGCCTGAACTGGAGAAGCTGGAAAGAGAAACTAAAAATTTAAATGATCCTGCCCTGGATTATTTTTTCTTACAACTTGCTTATACCCGATTTATTCTTAACGATTATAAAAAAGCGATCCCCCTTTTCAACAAAGCAATTGCCGTCAACCCCGGCGATATGCCGTCTTACGAAGCGAAAGTTTACCTGGCTTCGATTTACCTTGAAAGGGGGGAGGTCAAAAAGGCGGTTGGGCCGCTTAACGATATCTATCAAAACCTGAGCGCAAAATTTAATAAAAAAAAGAATGACAACCCGCAGAACGTCGTGCTTTTCGGGATGCTTGTTACTAATATACAGAGAAATACCCTGCCTTTGAAAGGCAATACGGATATTATCATGGCCAGGATGAAAGCTTTAAACGACCTGTTCAACAGTAAAGAATATTCCAGGGCGCTGGGCGAACTTAAAGACATACTGGAAGCCCTTTCCAGAGTTTCCAATGCCGACATAGCCCGTGAAAATACTGATAACGACAAATTCAGGCACATGGGTATGTACCGCATGATGCTTTTGAATAACGGTGAGTTATTGCTGACAAAAAATAAAAACGATCTGGCAAAGGAAATATTGACAAACCTGATCAGGCTGGAGCCGGAATCGCCGGAGGCGGCCAGAGCCGGATTAATACTTGTTCAAAAAGGACTCGCCGATAAGGGACTGCTGAAAAAATCATCTCTTCTCCTCAATAACAATACAGATCCCGGCATCCTGGAAACCAGGCTTGCGCTTATAAAAACATTATATGATAAATCCCTCTATGACGATGCGGAGGCAGAGTGTGAAGACATTATGACAAAATCGCCCGTTATTGAAAAAAGTAAAAAAGCCGCTTTAATGCTTGTCAGAATAAAAGCCGCCCGGAAAGAACTGACGGAAGCAAAAAAAATAATGTTCGAAATAATGGACAAGACCCCTGATATCGACAATCAATCGGTTGAGATGCTGAAAGCGATGGGCGATGCATATAAGGCATTGGGCGATAATGTGAAGGCCGGTGACATGTATCAAAAGGCCCGGTCTAAAGAAAAAAACCGAGTTAAAAAAACCTGATTTATACCAGGCGCTCAATCGCCGTTCCTGCCGTAAATGATGCGCAGTCCTTCTATGACGAGGTTTTCATGCAGGTCATCGATCAGTGAAGTCTTATCAGAGATAAGTCCTGCAAGGCCGCCGGTGGCTGCGACGAAAGCGTCCTGTCCCAACTCCGATTTGATCTTTATGATCAGCTTTTCCACCAGGCCCAGGTAACCCAGGGTAAGCCCGGCCTGCATGCTCTGGATGGTATTCTTCCCGATGGCGGATCTGGGAAAAGCAATATCGACCCTGGGAAGCTTTGCGCCGTGGCGGAACATGGCATCGGCTGAAATCTTCATCCCCGGCGCAATGGCGACGCCCAGGTATTCGCCGTCGGCGGATACTGCGCCGAATGTGGTAGCAGTACCGAAATCCACGACCAGTACCGGCCTTGAATGGCGCTCACCGTTTCCCCGTCCGTAGAATTCATACGCCGCAACGCTCCCCGCTATGAGGTCCGCCCCCACCTCCCGCGGGTTGTCAGTCCTGATGGGCATTCCGGTCTTTATCCCCGGCCCTACCATTACAGGCTCAATCCCGAAATATTTCCTGCACATGTGTAAATACTCATAATCGAGCGGAGGAACGACGCTGGATATCACTATCCCTCCGACCTGATCCTGCCCGACGCCAAGCTCGCCGAGAAAACTCTTTACAACGATCCCGATTTCGTCGCCGGTTCTGCTCTGTTCCGTGGAAAACCTGAAGCTCCCCAGCAGTTTCTCGCCGTCGAAAACTCCCATGACGACCTGCGTATTCCCTACATCGATACAGATAAGCATCGTTCAATCACCTACTTCAAAAGCTTTTCCACCCGGTCAAGGATGATGCCGGCAAGTTCCTCTTTTTTCATGACCGGGAGATCCTCGGCTGTCCCGTCGCTCAAAATAATCATCGCCCTGTCGGTTTCCGTTCCGAAGCCGGAATCTTCGCTCCTGATATCATTTGCCACGATCATATCCAGGTTTTTCTCTCCCAATTTTTTGAGGGCGTTTTCCTTCATGTCCTCAGTCTCCGCTGCAAATCCCACATGGATCCTGCCTCCCTTATTTTTCCCGGCAAGGGCCAGGAGGTCGGGGTTCGGGACAAGCTCGACGTTCAAAGAAGCATCGGATTTTTTTATTTTATAATCTTCCGGTTCTGAAGGTCTGAAATCGCTCACCGCCGCAGCCGAGATGAAAATTTTCGAGCCGGGCAGGTTTTCATCCAGAGCCTTTTGCATATCCAGCGCGGACTGGACCCGTATGATTTTTACGCCGAAAGGATCGGACAGATCCGACGGCCCGCTTATGAGAGTAACACAGGCCCCCCTCCTTGCAGCCTCTCGCGCTGCCGCATAACCCATCCTGCCAGTTGACGGGTTGCTTATAAACCTCACCGCATCGATCTTTTCCCTTGTCGGCCCTGCGGTAATTACGACGGGAACCCCGTCCAATGTCTTACAGGACAATAGGCCGGCGGCGGCTTCGAAAATAATTCCAGGCTCCTCCATCCTGCCCACCCCCTGCCCGCAGGCCAGGTCCCCTGTGCCGGGGCCGATAAAATGAAACCCGCGCGACTTGAGAGTTTCAATGTTCGCCTGCACGGCATCGCTCTCATACATCCCGCTGTTCATTGCCGGAGCAAACAATACCGAGCGCCTCGAAGCCATGATGACACAGGAGAGGAGATCATCCGCAAGGCCGTTTGCAGCCTTCCCTATGACATTCGCCGTTGCCGGCGCTACGATTATAAGATCCGCCTCCTGCGCAAGCGCGACATGGTTTACGTCCCATCCTTCAGGCGAATCGAAAAGCCCCATGCCCACCGGGTTTCCTGAAAGCACCCTGAAAGTAATCTCGCCAACGAACCGGGCCGCCGCTTCCGTCATAACAACCTTCACGTTCGCCCCGGCCCTCTTCATCATCCTCAATAAATCCACGGCCTTGTATGCGGCGATGCCGCCGGTTACCCCCAGGATCACCGTCTTATCCTTCATATCAGGATTCCTCCAGATCAAGCATAATATTGTCAATCAGCCTGGTTTTGCCCAGGAAAGCCGCGACGGCTATAAGAATTTTTCCGCGGAGCGTTTCAACAGGCAGTAAATTTTCGCGGCTGACGGCTTCAAGATACTGGAGCTTCACCATCGGCTCGGAATTTATAATTTTCCCTGCCGCCGCCAGGATACGCTTCGTATCCCTCTCGCCGGAATCTATCATCTCTTTTGCCGCGCATAACGCGCGGTAAAGCACCGGCGCAGCAGCCCTCTCTTCAGGCGTCAGGTATGAATTCCTGGAGCTCATTGCAAGACCGTCGGCCTCCCGCACAGTCGGGACGCCGATTATCCTGCACGGCATATTCAGGTCTTTCGCCATCCGCTCGATGATTATCAACTGCTGGGCATCCTTCCGCCCGAAATAAGCCCTGTCGGGAAGCGCCGACATAAGCAACTTCGTAACCACCGTCGCAACTCCCCTGAAATGACCCGGCCTGTACCTTCCGCACAACTGCTCGGATAACCCCTCCACGGTAACCGTGGTACAGAACCCGGCTGGATACAACTCCTCCGCTTCGGGGCAGAAAACGGCGTCACAACGGGCTTCTTTCAGTAATTTAATGTCCCGCTTGAGATCCCTCGGGTACGACTCGAAATCCTCCCCTGGGCCGAACTGTGTCGGGTTTACGAAAATGCTTGCCACGGTAACATCGCAGTCCCTGACAGACCTGCGTACAAGCTCGATATGCCCGTCGTGGAGATACCCCATCGTCGGGACCAGCCCGATGCTCAAGTCGTTTCGGGCCGTGTCCCTTCTTAATTTTCTCAGCCTGTCTATTGTTTTGAAAACTTTCATAACTTATTCCCAGAACAGGCTTTCAAAAACCGCGTCTTCCATGGAGAAACTGTTGTCTTTTGTCGGGAACTCTTTTCCCCTGACCTCCTCTTTGTATTTCCTGAGGGCGTCCGTGATGGGTTTTGCAAGCTCGGCGTAACGCCTGGTATGCTTGTATTCCCTCCCGCTCAGGCCCAGGACGTCGTGCCATACCAGTACCTGCCCGTCGCATTCAGGCCCTGCGCCTATGCCGATAACGGGGATCATCAGCTTCGACGAGATCAGGCCCGCCAGCCTGTCCGGCACACACTCCAGCACTATCGAAAAGCACCCGGCTTCCTCCAGGATCTGTGCATCCTGCAGGAGCTTCGCCGCCGATCCCTCATCAGTCCCCTGTACCTTAAAGCCGCTCAGTTGGTTCACCGACTGGGGCGTCAACCCCAGGTGCCCCATAACCGGCATCCCGGCATTGATTAGAGCCTTCACCACATCGACATATTCCCTTCCACCTTCCAGCTTGACGGCCTCCGCCATCCCCTCCTTAAAAAACCTGCCTGCATTCTTTACCGCTTCGGGGATGCTTGCCTGGTAAGAAAGAAACGGCATATCGCCGACCAGAAGCGGCTTTGAAAGCCCTCTGCTCACCGCCGCGGTATGGATGATCATCTCGTCCATCGTTACGGGTAGCGTGTTTGCATAACCAAGGACGGCGTTCCCCAGCGAATCGCCGACAAGGGCGATATCGATTTCCGCTTCTTCCAGCATGCGGGCCGACGGCGTGTCATACACCGTCAGCATGGATACCTTCTCCCTGTTTTTCTTCATCTCAAGCAGTGTGTTGATGGTAACCTTTTTCATTTTTCCTCCTTTCAAAGTCCGGGCAAAATGTTTTTATCGTTGTATTCGAGCACGCTCCGGATCCTTGCTTCAAGCTCCTCGGGATGATCGGCAAGTTCGAGGCTCACCCTCCCCAGGTGGGAATAAAGCGGCAGGATACCGGGACGCGCCTTTTTCATGGTGTCGATGTGTGCACAGATAGTGCCCGAATCGCCCCGGGCAAAAGGCCCGGTAAGCGCGGGTCCCGGCCCCAGCCTGGCAAGGTTATTCAATGTGCCGTGCAATATGGGAAGCAGCGCTTTCAAGCCTTCATCGGGGGGAAGCCCCGCCGCTTCAAGCAATTTCAACGCCTCGGATTCAAGCGCTACTAGACCGCCGCATGCAAGGACCGCCGCCGCATGATATAAAACTTTCTGCTCGGAAGTAAGCCTGTGATAAAACGCCCCCAGGGAATCCGCCATCTCCCCGGCAAGAGGCATAGCCTGCTCGTCGCCTTCGAGCGCGATAAAGCAGCCTTTGAATGTCGCCTTAGAATCGGCGAAGCTCTGGAGCGGGTGGAATGTGAAAACGTCGTATCCTTTTTCTTTTACCGGCAAAAGCTCTCGTGTCGAATGAGCGCCGCTTGTATGGGCGATAAATTTTCCTTTTGATGGGAGCGCCATATCGGCGATTTCGGCGGCGATTTGTTGTATTAAGTCGTCCGGCACCGAAAGGATAATGACCTGGGACCGCCCGACCAACTCTTTTTTTGAAAGAGGCGAAGTCGAAAGGATGCGGGCTTTTGCTTCAGTGCTCGAAGGGGTGCTTGCATTGACTCCCGTAAGGGGATAACCTGCCGTGCGGATTTCTGCGGCAAGCACGCTTCCCAGCCTGCCGGGCCCTATTATCCCTATGGATGGTTTCTCGCTCATTTCAACCTTTCCGTCCGGGCGCGGCGGGGAAACAAAATGCTCCTCGCGGATAACAGCGAAGAGCCTCTCTTCTCAAGCCGTCCCGGTCCGCGGATCCAGGCGGTTTATTCAGCCCTGAATTTTTGTCCGGCCATTCGTGCCGGCAACATAATTCTAGCAAATCATCAGGAGGCTGGCAAGGAAAAAATAGATTCCTCTCCTTTGAGTGGGAATCTGAATTGTGCAGTTGAACTTCAGTCTCAAATCTGCATATCAGCAAAACGAATTCCCCTTGTTAAGGGGGTTCGGGGGTTGTCGCGCAAGGAAAACCTTATTGTGAAGGGCACCGCTCATGCTAAAAAAATAAAGCAGCTTTTTAATTTTGGGCCGATAAATTATTTTTTCTCAATAACCACGAGGGTTTAAGGAGTTTGAATTGAAATATATACTCGGCATCGAACATATATTTCATGGAGGAAGCAACTTTGACTGGAAAGAAAGCCGCATTCTTCTTCCCCATCGTCATCCTGATCCTCATGCTTGCCGGCGCCGTACAGGCCGGAGCCGAAGCCATCAGCCTGAAAAAAGAAAACATCAACGCCGATAGCGGGATCAAGGTATTCGAAATATTTTCCGCCAGTTCCTCGTATAATTCCGTTACCTATCCCACATGGACGCCCGGTTCGGAAAGCCTGATTTTTCAGGTGCTTGACGGGACCGCGGCGGCATCGTCAACCGATCCTTACGCAGGCTTATCGTTAAAGATTTACTCTTTGAAGGACAGGAAGATTTCCCCTGTCCTTCTTTTCAGGCAGCCGTATTATCCTTATTTCAAGCCGGGCGGCGGGGGCATCGCCTTTATCGACGAGACAGGGACTCTATGCCTTGCGAAAAAAGGCGGGGTCAAGGAAAACGTCATAACCCAGGAAAATTTAAAGAAAATGCTCGGCGCGGATTACGACAAAAGCAAGATCCGGGTTACATCTCCCGAATGGTCATCCGACGGAAGCAGCATCTCCTTCAGAGTGCTGGCCGATTCAAAAGAAGCCGGGGCAAGAAGCCAGCTCTGGATCTACAACGTCGATCAGAACAAGATGAGCCTTGCCGGAATAGAGACTTCGCCGGTTAAAAACCCGTTTACATGGATAGGCCCGGATATGGTGTCATATATAACTCCCGCCGAATCGAAAAAATTCCCCGACAAAATCTATAAGCTTACCCTGCCCGATATAACGACAATGCCTCTTACCGACGAAAACTGGATGCTATGGCTGAGAGACGGCGCCTCGCCAAATACCATCCCGCCTTTTTACCCGGGGGATCAACTCCCGGAAATCGGCGGAGAGAGGACCACGCCGCCCCGTTTTTCCGAGATTTCCTCGGCAAAGAATATGGTTTATTTCATCAACACGTACCGCAGCATGCGCCTTAACGAGCTTGTTTTCAAAGACAGCAAAGACCTGTGGTGTATTGACATCGAAACAAAATTACAAAAAGAAATAATCCGGGATATCGAAACTTACGCCGTCTCGTCAAAGGGCGAGATTGCGCTTTGGAAATATGAACAGGACGGCAAAAGCTCACTCTCTCTTATGCCCGCATACAACATGCCGCCTGTGGAGCTTATCAAGATTGACAGGGGCGTGGTCAGGGAGATGAAATGGTCTCCCGACGGGCGTAAGCTGGCACTTGCCTTCGACGATTATACCGATGCATGGATCATCATAGTCCTGATGCCGGAGATCCTGGGATAATCCCTAAAAAATAAGAGGAGGGATGATCTTCCCTCCTCGAAAAACCGACAGCCCCAAACCGGGACTACATTTCTTTTTCGACCCCGGTCAGCACTTCGTCAAGAATATCGATTGCGGTATCGCAATTTTCCCTTGTTATGACAAGGGGCGGCTTTATCCTGATAACATTACCGTCAAGACCTCCCTTGCCGATAAGCAGACCCTTGTCTTTACAACGATCCATAACTTTGACCATCTCTTCTTTTGCAGGCGCCTTTGTATCGCGGTCTTTCACCAGTTCCACGCCGAGCATCAGGCCCATCCCCCTGACATCGCCGATGATTTCATGGCGGCTCATCAAATCCAGGAGCTTGTTTTTCAGGTATTTGCCAAGCACCTCCGAATTACTCGCAAGGTCATGGCTTTCGATATATTCGATATTTGCAAGAGCTGCTACGCTTGCCACCGGGTTTCCTCCGAACGTGCTGAAATGCTGACCCGGCTTCAGGGAATCCACTATCTCCGTCGTGGACATGAAACCGCCGATAGGCCAGCCGTTGCCGAACCCTTTTGCCATGGTCATTATATCGGGTACTACTCCCCACTGGCTTATCCCGAACCATTTGCCGGTGCGCCCGAATCCTGTCTGCACTTCATCCGCTATCATCAGGCCGCCGTATTTTTTCACTATCGCCTCAACCTCTTTGAAATATTCCGGCGGCGGGGTTACCACTCCGCCGTTGCCCTGTATCGGCTCGGCGATGAACGCAGCTATCTTGCCGCTCGTCGAAGTGCGGATTATATTCTCCACATCCTTTGCGCACTCCAGGTTACAACCGGGATATTTCTGGCCGTAAGAACAGCGGTAGCAGTACGCGCTTGAAACGAAATTGACCCCGAAAGAATACGGGTTGCCGACCCTCCAGTTATACTGGCCGGTCAGCGCCATCGCCATGAGCGATCTCCCGTGAAAAGAATTCCTCAATGCGATGAACTCATAGCGCCCGGTGTACATTTTCGCCACCAGCGTAGCACCCTCGGTGGCTTCCGTCCCGCTGTTGCAGATAAAGCTCTTCTGAAGGTTCCCCGGCGATATCCGGGCCAGCTTCTCGGCGAGATCGACCACCGGCTGGGTCAGGTAAAGGCTCGTTGTATGCTGGAGGGTCTTGACCTGCTCGATTATTTTCTCCGCGATTTCCGGGTTACAATGGCCGCTGTTGACCGTAACCACCCCGGCGAAGAAATCGAGATATTTCTTCCCGTCGATATCATAGAGATACTGCATATCTCCCCGGGCGACATAAAGTGGCTTAGTGTAATATGTGGCAAGAACCGGCATCAGGTAATTGTTCTTCCTTTCGATAAGAGCATCATAGTCCAGTTTTTTTCTCAATCCTGTGTCCATTTTTTTCCTCCTCAAATTTATCGGATTATACTACTGCAGGCTCAGGGCTTGTCGTCAAAGCCTCGGGAAGGTATCTCTTTACAAATTTTCCCCTGCCCGGCTCCGCTTTGAATTCGCCGTTCTCGTAAATGACATCGCCCCGGGAAATCGTTACCACGGGCATCCCCTTTATCCTTTTGCCTTCGAATGGAGAATAATCCACGTTCATGTGAAGGGCTGCCGCGCTCATTGTAAACTCTTTTTCGGGATCGAACACCACGAGGTCGGCGTCGCTCCCGATAGCGATGGTGCCCTTCCGGGGATACATCCCGAATATGACCGACGGGTTGTATGACAATACTGCGACGAGGTGCTGGAGGTCGAAGCGACCTTTAAGAACCCCGTCATTATGAAGCAGCATCAGGGTTGTTTCCACACAGGGAAGGCCGTTGGGCGTATTGCGGAAATCGTCTTTGCCGCGCATCTTCTCCGCTTTCTGGAACGGGCAGTGATCTGTCGAAACTACCTGGAGCGTCCCCATCTGGATGGAGCGCCACAGCACTTCCTGGTCGAGAGCCGTCCTTAAAGGCGGCGTGAGGACGTAAAGCGGGCCGTTTTCGCCCTTGTATTTTTCTTCCGTGAAGAAAAGGTAGCTGGGGCAGGTTTCCCCGAAAACAGGCAGGCCCTTGGCCCTTGCGGCCGCTATCTCCCATGCTCCTTCCTTCGTGGATACATGAAATACATAAAACCTGCTGCCGGCTTCTTCAGCCCACTTTATGCCGCGGCTGATACACTCGGCCTCAACGAAATTCGGCCTGCTCAGGGCATGGTAAATGCACTGGGTTTTCCCTTCCCCTGCGAACTGCTCTATGAGACGCTCCAGCACGTAAGCGTTTTCGGCATGGACGCCGACGATGGCGTTATATTTCCTTGCTTCCCTGAGCACCATGAAAAGGTCCCCGTCTTCCGAAATCAGACCTTCTTTGCGGTATGTCATGAAGAGTTTGAAGCTCGGCAGCCCCATCTTTATAAGCTCTGGGATGGCGGCAAGCACGTCCTTGTTGACATCGGTCGGCGCGACATGGAGCGAATAATCTATGTATGTTTTAGGGTCCGCCGACGCCATGCGCTTTTTGACTGTTTCAAGGATATCTTCGCCCTTGGCCTGGATCGCAAAATCGATGACGGTGGTAACACCACCGCATGCGGCGGCCCTGGTGCCGGTTGCGAAGTCGTCTCCCGAAACCGCGCCCTGGAACGGCAGCTCGAAATGCACGTGAGAATCGATCATGCCGGGGAAAACATACTTCCCTGTCGCATCGACGACCCGCTTTGCAGGCTCTTCGATTTTATCGGCTATCATGACTATCTTGCCGTCCCTTACGCCGATGTCCGCTTTATAGGTATCCGAAGCGGTTATAACCTTCCCACCCTTAATAACCAGATCCATCCTGATCCCTCCTTCTATTAAATAAACCTTATTGCTCCGCCGTGTTTACGGCAGAAGCTGGACTATTTCCAGGTAAGTTTCCGGGCGCCTGTCGCGGAAGAACTGCCACAGGTCACGGACTTCTTTAATCATGCTGCGGTCCAGGTCGGCGATTACTATTTCGCTCTCCTTGTCGCTTGCCTTTGCGATGATCTTTCCCCTGGGGTTGCTGAAGAAGCTAGAACCGTAGAAGTTCATCTGCCCTTCGACGCCGACGCGGTTGATGCCCGCAACATAGCAGCCGTTGGCAACCGCATGAGCCGGAAGCTCTATCTCCCATAAATACTGGTACGACCCTATCGTCGCGGTGGGGATAACTATAAGCTCCGCGCCTTTCAAACCAAGGATCCTTGCGCCTTCCGGGAAATGGCGGTCATAGCAGATATAAACGCCGATATTTCCGTAAGCGGTCTGGAAAACGGGATACCCCAGGTTGCCAGGCTTGAAATAAAATTTTTCATAGAACAAAGGCAGGAGAGGAATATGGCTTTTCCTGTATATGCCCAGCGTCCTGCCGTCCGCATCCACTACGGCGGCGGTGTTGTAATAGACTCCGGGACAGTCGGTCTTCTCATAGAACGGGACTACTATAACCACTTCGTTTTTTTTGGCCACTTCCTGCATCGCCCTGACGGTGGGGCCGTCAAGCGGCTCCGCAAGATCGTAAAATTTAGGGTCCATCGTCTGGGGGAAATACAGGGTATTGAAAACCTCCTGGAGGCACATGATCTTTGCGCCTTTTGACGCGGCTTCCTCGATCATGCCTATGGTCTTCTTAAGGTTTTCCTCCTTATCCTCGATACAATGTAACTGGATAATTGCGGCCTTCATAATGTTGCTCATTTTACTACGCTCCTCTCTTTCATTGAAATGCAATCCCACACGGGACAAACCTGCATGCAAAGCGAGCAGCCGGTACACTTGTCTTCATCGACTGCAGGCATCCTTGCCTCGTCAAGCGAGATGGCCTGGTAGCCCGCGTCCCTGCACGCGATATAACAGAGATCATCCTTGATACAAAGAGAACGGTCTATAGTAGAGACCACCCTCCGGTCGGCATCGAGCCTGCTGAACTCAACCACTTTATCAAGGATCTTGCCGCGCATATCGGGTATGCTTCCAAACCCCTTCTCCTCCATAAAGTTTTCGAGACCTTCCAACATGTCGGCGATGATGTCGTAGCCGTGCATCATCGCGGCGGTGCAGACCTGGATTGTCGTTGCGCCGCAGAGGATGAATTCGGCGGCGTCCTGCCATGTTTCGATCCCGCCTATTCCCGAAATGGGGATCTTCATGCTCCTTGCAAGCTCCAGCATTATCCGGAGCGCTATGGGCTTCACGCCCGGCCCCGAATACCCGCCGAACGTGGTATATCCCCAGACGGAAGGCTTCGGTTCGAGCGTTTCAAGGTCAACCCCGAAGAACGCGCTCACCGTATTTATCGCCGACACGGCATCCGCTCCGGCATCCTGGACCGCTTTGGCAACTACCGTAACGTCTGTGATGTTGGGAGTGAGCTTCACCATGACCGGGACCTTCACCACTTCTTTCACCCAGCGGGTAATGTCGGCGGCGACATGGGGATCCTGCCCTATAGCCTTGCCTACACACTTTCCAGGGATCCCGCCGTGGGGGCAGGAAAAATTCAGTTCCAGCATCTGGGCCCCGGCCTTTTCAACTTTCATTGCAAGCTCTTTCCAATCCTCGCTGCTGGAGCCTTCTGCCATGATGCTGCCGATAACCACGTTGCCCGGGTATTTCCGCCTGAGGTCTTCTATTTCCTCAAGCCATACGCCGAGCGGGCGGTCGGTTATCATCTCGATATTTTCAAGCCCGTATAATTTCCGCGGCTCGTCTCCGAAGCCCTCGAACGCAAGGCTTGTAAGCCGGGGGGTAACATTGATCACCTCGACTTTCTCAAGCGCCATAGTTTTGGTAACGGCGCCTCCCCAACCTGCCTCGAAGGCCCTCCCCATCATCTCTCCCGTCGTGGTAGGCGGGGCCGAAGAAAGCATGAACGGGTTCGGAAATTTTATTCCGCAAAATTCTACTCCAAGGTTAACTTCCGCCATACTTATCCCTCCTTTCGCAAATCTTTATCTATAGCCAGCGCCGCACGGCGCCCTTCGGAAACGGCCTGAACGGCCGTCGTTCCACCATTTATCACATCACCGCCCGCATAAACCCCAGACATGGAAGTCCTGCCGTGCTCATCAACAATAATTCTCCCTTTTAAATCCGTTTTCAGTTTCCCGGCGAGGCGGGACAGGGCCGGGTTAGGTTGAGATCCTGTAGCGATTAAGGCTTTAACGGCAGGGAAGTATGTCTCGGATCCCGCAATTATCACCGGCCTCGGCCTGCCGCTCTCGTCTTCATCCTTCAATTCCACCAGGAGGCATTCCACCCCTTTTAATTTTCCGTTTTCCCCTACAAAAGATTTAGGCGCGGTCAAAAACGAGAATCGGACGCCTTCTTTTTTTGCTTCTTCAATCTCTTCCTTCCATGCAGGGGCGTACTCTTCAGTTCTCCTGTAAACGATGGTAACCGGATCGGAGCCCAGGCGAACCGCAACCCTGGCGCAATCGACCGCTACGTTCCCCCCGCCTAATACAACGACAGGACCCTCAAGCCTGACTTCTTCTACTCCGCCCTCCATAAGTGCAATGTTTACACGATAAAGGAATTTATCCGCAGTCTCCACCCCTTCAAGGTCCTTGCCGGGTATATCAAGCTTCGGGATATGTCCCAGGCCTATGCCCAGGAATACAGCTTTGTAGCCTCCGTTAAAAAACGAATCCGGATCGATATCATGTTCGCTCCCGGTAATAATATTCACACCGATTTCTTTTATCACCTCTATTTTTGCATCAAGTACATCTCTCGGCAGCTTATACTGAGGGATACCGTAACGCAGGATTCCTCCAGGCATCTTTTCTTTTTCGAAGATCGTTACATCGTAGCCATGAAAGGCAAGGGTTGCGGCGCATGATAATCCCGAAGGTCCCGATCCTATTACGGCAATCTTTTCCGGATGGCGGATTTCGGCCGGGGGAAGCCCTTTTTTCAGCCCCTGAGAAGCGGCGAACCTTTGAAGCGCACCTATTGCGATTGGCTCGGCAAGATCGGTGCTGCTGCATTTACCCTCGCAAAGTCTGCTGTGAGGACAGATGCGGGAGCAAATTCCGGCCAGGATGTTTCCCTCGTAAACAATGCGGCCGGAACTGCGAAAATTCTTGCTCCTAAGTGCGCGTATAAAATTCTTTATATCAAGCCCTGCGGGACACCCGGCCTCGCAGGGAGGATCATCACAGAGCAAACACCGGTTAGCTTCCGCTACAACCCACTGAGGGCGGAGATCCTGCTTGATTTCTTTGAAGCCCGTCTTCCTGTCTTCCAACGAGATTTCAGGTATTGGCGGCCGGTTCCTTGCCATGTATCCCCCTGTATAAATAAGTGTAGTTGATCAGATAAGAGCTTCGCTCAATTCCAGTTCTTCCAGTTTTTCAGGCTCCGGGATGCCCTGCTCGTTCCATTTCCGCAGCTTGTAATATTCCCACAACATTTTGCCGACATGGGGAAGCTGGCCGTCGGCTCCTCCCCCGGGTCTCGCCCATGTAGCAAGGCGGGAAGGCAGCCTGTCGTCTTTGCGGCCTATGCCCAGCTTTACGTTGTACATTCTTTTGAGATTATGCAGCCTGTCCCCGATCTTCATGATCTCGTCATAATCCATGTCCCATCCCAGAGCTAGGTTTATCCAGTTGCAGACTTTTTCAGGGCCTGCCTTCCCCCTGATTATGAATTTGCACAGGCCTGCGGCGTTGAGGACGTTCATGAAATTCTGCATTTTAATGCACAGGTCGGCTTTCCCGTCAACACCGAACCTGTCGGAGGTGATCTCGTACTTTATAAGCTCGGCCGGGAAAGCGCCGTTCTCGACGAAGTAAGTGAGGCCTTCCAGGTGGCACGCCCCCCTGTTGGCGGTGGCGTAATTTACGGCCATGCTGTGAAATGCCCGCGGGTCGTGATATGGAAATTCCAGGCCCTTGGCATGTATGGCGAATTCTTCGGCGTTCCCTCCCAGCTTTTCGGCGGCGCAGCGGACGCCTTCCGCCAGGACATCGCCTATCTTTTCCCTGTAGGCGATAAGATGCGGGAGATCCACCAGGACGCCGGGATCTCCCCAGTTCAACGTGCGGCCCGCATCTTCTTCGGTTATCAGGCCATTTTCATAAGCCTCCATCGCAAAGGCTATGACGGCCCCGGTGCTTATCGTATCGAGGCCGAGGCGGTTACAGAGATCGTTTGCAACTATCGCGCCTTCTATGTCTTCGTTAAGGGTCAGCCCTCCGAAAGCGGCTATCGTCTCGTACTCGGGGCTGTGGCCCGTTTTGCCCTTGTACGGGCCGTAAGGGACGACGGCTTTCTTGGCGCAGACTATCGGGCACCCGTAACAGGCATAATGTTTATGGAGATATTTTTCAACGACAACCTTGCCGTTAACGAGCTTTGCGCCCTCTTTCCATTCGCCGCCTCTCCAGTTCTGGATGGGGAGGTCTCCCGCCGCTTCCACCGCTTCGACCGCGCCGGAAGTCCCGAAGGCCGTCAATCCTTTCGCCGCTTCCCTTATAAGGACAGTATCTTCCCTGACGGCGGCTTTCAATTTTTCCGGATCGGCAAGGGTCATCTTTATATCGCCGGAAACCACTATAGCCTTCAGCTTTTTCTTCCCCATGACCGCGCCCATCCCGCAGCGTCCCAGGGCGCGCGCATCATCCCCGCCTATCATGATCGAAGCATACCTGACCAGGTTCTCTCCGGCAGGGCCGATACAGGCCACCTGGGCCTTTTTCCCAATCCTTTCTGTAAGGATCTCGGACGTTTCAAAAGTATCTTTGCCCCATAGATCGCCTGCAGGCAGAATCTCACAACCGGCGGGGCTGACGGAGAGAAATACAGGCTCATCAGATTCCCCGGTAACTATGATGCCGTCATGACCGGAACTTTTCAGCCGTGCGCCCCAGTGGCCTCCGACGGTCGCTTCCCCCCAGATCCCGGTAAGGGGCGATCTTGAAACCACGCATGACTTTCCGCCGGTGGGGACGGGTAGGCCGCATAACAGGCCTGCGATGAATATCAGGGGATTTTCGGGCGAGAACGGTTCGGGGAAATGGGCGAATTCCTTCGTGAGATAATATCCGCCCAGGCCGCTGCCTCCCAGGTATTTACGGTAAAGACGGCCGGGGATCTCTTCTTTAATGATTTTTCCAGAAGAAAGATCAATCCTGAGAAGCTTCCCGTTATAACCGTGCGGCATACTTCCTCCTGACCGTTATCCATTTAACGAACCTGTTAAAACATCGGGACTTTTTCCATATTATCGCGGTCTTTGTCTTCCAGGCATCTCAGCATGTATTCTTTCATTTTTTCCAGGGCAAGTCCCTGGAGCCTGGAGACGTGCATCTGTGAAACGCCTATCCTGCCTGCTATCTCGTTCTGTGGCAGGCCTTCGTAAAATCTCAGGAATAAAATCAGCTTCTCCCTGCGCGACAGAGAAGCGAAAGCTCGTTCCATGAATACTATGTCTTCTATTTTTTCAAGCCTGGGGTCCTGTTCGCCCAGCAAATCCAGGAGGTTCTGATTTTTTCTCTCTTCCTCGTTCATGACTTCGGAGTAAATGGAAATGGTATTCATGTTCTGGCCCATTTCCTGGGCTTCCAGCACCTGCTCTTCGGAAACATCGAGATATTCGGCGATTTCCGAGATGCGGGGGGAGCGGTGAAGACTGCTGGTCAGTTCTTCGGCGGCCCTGCCGATGTCCCCGTAAAGTTCCTGCATTTTCCTGGGCAGGCGCAGGGCATGGCTCTTATCTCTGAAATATCTTTTAAGTTCGCCGATAATAGTCGGGGTTGCAAAAGTTTCGAACTCGACACCTTTATCGGGATCGAAGCGGTCTATGGCATTCATGAGGGCCAGGCTTGCCACCTGGACCAGTTCTTCGAATGTCTCACCACGGTTGACAAACCTGGATGCAAGATAACGAACCATCCCCATATATTCCAGGGCCAGCGCGTTCCTTGCTTCAATATCCCCGGCGGCTATTTTTTTGAAAACCTTTTTCAAAGCCGCCTTTCCCATTTTCTTTTTCCTGTTCATGTCGAGTGTGAGTCCTCTTTTCACGCCGACATATTTTTCCTTATCCTGATAACCGCACCGCTTCCCGGCTTTGCCAGGTATTCCATATCATCCATCAGGGCCCTTATGATATGCAGCCCCATATCCTGTTCCGAGCCGGGGACGAGGGCGCCGTCATTTTCATCGACAGACTGGGTCTTCACAAGAATTTCAAACGTTTTACCATCGGAATCACATTCGACAAGGATGAGGCTCCCCGGGGGCGAACCGGCAATTATGCTGTTGCATGCTTCGGAAACTGCAAGCTTTATATCTTCTATTTCCTCATAAGGAAAATCAAGCCTGTTTGCAAGACCTGAAACTGCGAGCCTGACGATAAGCACGTATTCCGGGTTGGCAGGCAATTGAATGCAAATGAAATGAGGAGGGCGTTCCAATATTATCCCTCCTTATGTGCGGCCAGAGCCTCTTCCTCGCTCTTATATATTGCAAAGATTTTGGAAAGCCCCGTTATATTGAAAATCTTCTTGATCTGCGGGTTGGTGCAGATAAGGCTTATGCTGCCTTCATGCTCTTTTACCCTTTTCAAGGCGCCGATCAATACTCCCAGCCCCGTGCTGTCTATGTAACGGACGCCTTCCAGGTTTATAATTATGTTATAGTTCCCTTCCTTTATAAACTCGGCTATCGCCTCTTTTACCCAGGAAGAAGTATAAACATCGATCTCGCCAAGGATATCGACAATGCCCAGTCCTTCTTCTACTTTCCTTTTATCAACCTTAATATCCATGCAGTTTCCTCCTTCTTTATAAAAGAAATAACCCCCCGCTACACGGGGATCTCTGGATATTAATTTCCTGAATCTTTTTATTATTCAACAGGCAGGGGTTTGCCCTCTTCCTTTTTTTCAGCCATTTTCTGGACGACTTTTTCCTTGACCTCGGTCATCTTGGTCTTTACCTGCTTCGTGGTATCTTCAAAAGCATCCTGGACTTTCACGACAAGGTCGTCAACCTCGTCCTTCAGTTCTTCCAGCATGTCCATCGCCTTGTCCTGCATTTCCTTGCTTTTCTTCCGGATCATTTCCCTGGTGGCTTCACCGGACTGGGGCGCGAAAACGATTGCAAGGGAGGCTCCCAGAAGAGCCCCGACAAATAACCCGAATACAAACTCCGTTCCCACTCCTTTTTGCTGTTCCATGACATCCCCTCCTTAGAATATTTTTTTAAATATTTCCATTATTAAGAACGGAAAGAATCCGTTCGGTTTCTTAATTCTATTTTACAATGCTACTTCCTTCCTGATAACAAACCAATCGATAAATTAATCGTTCTTCGAAGGCGGGTAAAGGCGGGGCCACCACCTGCCGAGGCGCTCTTTGAATTTCGCCTCGTAAGCCTGGCTCCCGGGGTTATAAAAGACCGCGTCTCCAATTTCCTCCGGCATGTATTGCTGCTGTACGAAATGGCCGGGAAAGTCATGAGGGTAAAGAAGCCCCTCCCCATAGCCCGCTTCTTCCGCGCCTTTAAATACCGGGTTTCTCAGTTGTAGCGGTACCGGCAGATGGGGATTATCCTGGGCGGCCTTCATGGCACTGTTTACTGCCATGTAAGCGGAGTTGCTCTTGGGAGCGCATGCTACATGGATTACGGCCTGTGAAAGGATGATCCTTGCTTCAGGCATGCCGACCCTTTCGACAGCCTGGGCGGCCGCCGCCGCAACCATCAGCGCCAGGGGGTCGGCCGCGCCTACCTCCTCGGATGCCGCTATCATTATCCTGCGGGCTATGAACCTGGGGTCTTCGCCGGCAAGCATCATCCGCGACATCCAATACAACGCCGCATTCGGGTCGCCTCCCCTCATGCTCTTGATAAAAGCCGATACGGTATCGTAATGCTCGCTCCCGGTATGGTCGTAATAATAAACTTTCTTTTGAATACAATCGGCCACCAGCTCCCGCGACAGGAGTTTTTTCCCGTCCTTTTCGTGCGGGGCCATATTCGCCGCAAGCTCCAGGGCGTTCATGACAAACCTTGCATCCCCGCCGGATGAATCGATCAAAAAAGCCTTCGCATCATCGGGCAGGACTGCGTTTTCTTTTTTAAGCCCCCGGTCATCCTCGATAACCCGGTCTATCAAAACTTCCATCTCCGAGCGGCCCAGAGGCTTGAAAGCAAAAAACCGGAGCCTTGAAGCAAGCGGCGGGATTATTGCAAAGTGGGGGTTTTCAACTGTGGCCCCTATGAGTATCACCGTGCCGTTTTCGACATGCGGGAGGAACGCGTCCTGCTGAGCCTTGTTGAACCGGTGGATCTCATCCATGAACAGGATGGTTTTCTGCCCGTTGAATTTGAGCCGCTTTCCGGCTTCTTTTATGATCTGCCTGACTTCGGGGATCCCGGATGTTACTGCGCTGAACTCGACGAAATAGTTGGAAGTATTTTCGGCGATGATCCTTGCAAGCGAGGTTTTCCCACAACCCGGCGGCCCCCACATGATGAATGAGAAGATGCGGTCTTTTTCGATGGCTTCTCTCAAAACGGTACCGGGGCCGAGGATCTCGTCCTGACCGATATATTCGGAAAGCTTTCCGGGTCTGAACCTGTCGGCAAGGGGCACAGCGCCGCCGGTTTTCGAAGGCGAAAAATCATGCCCGGCTTCGCCTCCGCCCGAGGAGAACAGGTCTCCCTGCCTTTCGTTGGCCATCATATAGACCTCCGAGAGATTCTATCGACGTTTCGAAAATTCATAGTTAATATTAGATTAAAACAAATTATTAAAGATTATTCAAATAATCTTGTCTTTTTTTTGTCATATATGCTATTTCGTTTTTAATATAATTTACACATCCACCTAACCAATTGATTAAAGTCTCCTCTTTAAAATTTATTTTGTGCCCTTCATTAATATGCCATGTTGATGCCATTGCGAAATGAATTTTATCAAAACTAGGCAAGCTTTTTAAGTCTGCTTCTTTTGATTGAATTGACTCTCCAAAATCTTCTGGTTTTGAGGAATCAATTGGATCTATAGAGTCATAAACCTCCTTGATGCCCTCAAATGCTCTATGAACATGCCAATGCGGTTGAGCATGATCTGTATCATTATCATTTTTAGGCGAATGCCATTCGGCTCTAAAAAACAAATCTTTATTTGTATCAGATCTAATACCTTTAAAAACCTTAATACTGATCCCATTTAATTTAAATCTTCCTACATAGGGAGAGAAAATAATAGACAATGCCAGCCAATAGGAATCAGGACTTTCGCTTAGTTCTGTTTCTAATAAAGGTATTAAGGGAATTTTTCTGTCTTTATAAATAACCATAATAAATTCTTTTGAATGTAAATTGTAAATGTCTACCTGTCCACTCCTAATAGGAGTGTCATCAAAAAATACTTCACTTCTTGTTTCTAATTTCTTCAAGATACAATTAGAGCATTTTTTTAATATTTTTCTAGGATCTTGAACTACTAAGGGTTCATTTTCGTTAGTCATAGGCATTAGCGGTAATAATATCCTCGGGTAGTCTGTACATACTTAAAACTAATTTGTTAAGATGCTTTATGTCATAGTCTCTTTCTTGGTTAATCGAATTTCCTATCTTTTTCAATTCATTAAGTATGTCAATTTCTATATTTTGGTCAAGCAAATCCGGCATTGGCATATTTTGTATAAACTTACTGGAAAGATCCCATTGCCCCCCTCCAACATGTTTAGAAACATTTGCAAGAAGTATATCTATTAAAGGACTACATAAAATAGCTAAATATGCTAATCCTATATCTTCATCGAAATGAGCTCTCTTTTGATGTCGTTTAGGCTCCCAGTAATGGCCCTGGACAACAACATAGTCACCGGTATTATCCCATGCGAAGTATCCTGATTTTCCGAAAGAGGTAGATACCAATTTAGGTTCTCTTTCAACTTGCCATCCTCTATGCCATGTAAGCTCCCACCATCGATTCGTGTCAATTTTAGCTCTTTCTTCTAACTTGTTTTTGTTTTTCAGTAAAAAATTTTCATAATATGTTTTTAAATGTTTGGCTAAATCGGCTTCGTCGCAAATTTCCGGTAAATTTTTATCATATGGATAAAAAACATATGTTAAATCATTCAGAACCGATTGTTTGATTGATTCGCGATATAATGCAGGACGAAAATATCTTTTTTCCTTTTTAGGCAAGTCTTGATATACTGATTTTTTCATTATGAAAACTTCATTCAAGCCAGTTCTAGCGCCTTGATGAATCTTAAATAATTCTTTAACAAGTGGAATATTTTTTTCCTGTAAAAGTTCGAAAACCTTGTAAGATTTATAGGAACAAGGAGCCCAATTTTCGGATGATTCCCTCAACGAAGGGTCTGGATAAATACTATAGCCTTGTTCGTCAATTACAAAATATTCATTTTCCCTGTGACTACGATATTTTCTTAGAGAGCGTAAGGCAGCAGAAGTAGACTGGGGCAAATGATCAGACCAAAGAGCTAATGTTGGCAAATCTTTTTCTTTTGATTTTGATGTTCTTCCTACATAAATTGCAGTATCTACAAGTGCCTTTGTAAATATTGACTGGCTCCCGAGGTTACCGATTAAGTAAGGTGTTATCATATAGCTTAAATAATCTCTGTATTTTTTATATGAATCACCATGTAATATAGAAGACGGCATAACAGTACCAAGAACTCCATTTTCCCCTAAGCTTCGAATTGCTTTTAATATGAAGGCACTAGAGTAATCAGGTCTTCTTTCACATAGATCCCCTAATATGTTTTTAATCTGAGTCTTCTTTTCATCGGACATCCCTTCCCATGATAAAAATGGAGGATTCATTAAAACCAAGTCGATATTTTGAGGCCAATTGTTCTCCGCCAGGGCATCATTTTTAAAGCTGATGTCTATCGAAACATTATCATTGTCATAATATAAAATCTCTTGAGATAGGACAAATTTGGACATACTAACGGCTGCTTCAGAATTGTCCCATCCAATCAATTTTACTTGGCCATTATAGTTTGCCAATGATAACTGCCTTAGAGATTCTTTTAAAAATTCTCCAGAACCACAGGCGGGATCAAATATAGTAATTTCTGTAAAATCAGATAATTCATATTTTAAGGAAAGGGCCTCTTCAACTAGAGTTCGTGCTAGTGATGATGGTGTATAAAAAGCACCAACGCTTTCAGTTTTTTTACTTATAGTACTCGGTTCTGGTGGGATACCTGCAAGCATTAGCTGATCATCATGTCTAAGAATTTCATAATGGGCTTCTTGAAATAATTTGCCTGAAGCATGGCGTAACAATAAGGAAATATTTGGCTGCAATTCATAAAAAGCATAACCTTTCTTCAATTCATGAATCAAAGCTTCCCAATCTGCATCTCGAATTTGCTTTGCAATATTAACTGCTTCATTGTCCAATTTCCACTTCTCAATATCTAAACTATTAAGCACAGTTGAATCACTTGAGCATGCAAGTAAACACAAAAAAGCTTTCAATGATTTTTGCCCATTATTGTTTCTCAAGATATTTCTAAGTCTTCCAAATATTGTCATTACAAAATAAATTATAGAAATATCTCTCCTTGGCTGGTCTTTTTGTAAATGGATATAGAACTTTTCTAGATTTTCCTCCACACTTTTTTTTGAATATATCTCTAACGAAGAAATCGACTTATCCCATCTATAAATTTTAACAGAATCTTTAAGAATCTTTACATAATGACCAACATCTAATGACCAAGCATAATTTCTCTGTTCTGTTTTTTCTTCTTTTTTGTTTAAATCTAAGCAAAAATTTCCATCATTACCATTAAGTAAAACATACCTCATCTCATCTGGAATATTACCAAACAAAGGAACAGGAAATAATCCAAGCTTGAATTTCCAAGTTTCAGGGGTATTAATTTCAAATTTATTATTCATTTTTCAGAAATACCCCTTCATAATTTATATTATATTCATTGACATCTTTCGAGATTCAATTGTAAATTTCCTTTACTTAAAAAATTTTTCAACTTCTAAGATTTACCATAGATTCATTGATAAATCTCGGGAATGAAACCTCCCATGAAGGAACACCGTCCCGTAAAGACGAAATTTAACTTCATCATTTCGGAGGCTTGCTATGGAAATAGGACGGGAATTCAATTTCGATTCCGCTCATAAACTCGAAGGCTACGAGGGCAGCTGCCGTAATCTTCACGGACACACTTACAAACTCCATGTCATCCTGAAAGGAGATCCCGCATCCGACGGGATGGTCATGGATTTTTCAAAGCTGAAAGAAACAGTTGAAAAAAAAGTTATCTCTATACTTGACCACAATTATCTGAACGACATTATCCCTGTCCCGACAGCCGAAAATATTGCTGTTTTCATCTGGAAAAAGCTGGAAGCAGACCTTCCCCTTTTTGAAATAAAGCTCTGGGAAAGCCCGAATAACTGGGTAACGGTAAGGGCCGAAGACATCCGGTAGAAATTATATTTATGATCCGTCAGTGCTTGCCAATAAAAAATGACTTTTCATCCCTGGCCGCATTTGTTTTATTGGGGGTCGTCAAATACAGCCTGAGGTTCACATTCCCTGCACTGGATTCCTGCCTGCGCAGGAATGACGTCCCGTCAGTTTTTTCTTATATATTGCAGTTATATTGTAGCACAGAATTGCCGGCTTCAGTCTTAAACCTGCATGACAACACAACTAAGTCCCCCTTTCAAGGCCCGCGACGAGCTCGGCCGAGTCGGGGTTCGGGGTATGTCGAGCAGGCACAAACTCCCACAATAAATTATACAGGTTTGGAGCAAGAACTCCCTGTCATTCCTGTGCGGAATAAAGGAAAAAGCCCCGCCGTCATTCCTGCGAAGGCAGGAATCCAGAAGGAAAACAATCATATTGTCCATACAACAGGCAGCCTGAGAAAATCTGGACCGTTAATCCTGCATCCCTTGAGAATTCAATTCTTAACGAACTCAAGCGCGACAACGGCAAACTGTCATTATGCCGCAATTTTTATTGGACAGTTCTTATGATCCGCATCCACTCTTTTATCCCCGATACGAGGGCCAACGGCCCCGGAAGGCGGGCATGCATCTGGTTTCAAGGTTGTACAATTTCTTGTAACGAATGTTGTAACGTGCATATAACTAACTCTGAGGACGGAGAAAATGTTGAAATCGCAGATATTGTAAATCGCATCCTGAAAATAGAAGGGATAGAGGGCGTTTCTATTTCGGGCGGCGAGCCGTTTCAGCAGTGCGATGCCCTGTTCGATCTCCTGAAATCGATAAGACAAAAAAGCGATCTGTCTGTACTTGTCTTTACCGGCTATGACCTGGAAGAAATAATCGGAGAAGATTCTTTTTCGCGCATCCTACCCATGATAGACATCCTGGTTGCCGGGCGTTATGATAAGCAAAAGGCGGTTGGCGGGGGGCTTCTTGCATCGGCAAACCAGAAAATCCATTTTTTGTCCCCGCGGTACGGGCCGCAGGACTTAGAGGAAAATATCGACATTGAAATTTTCATAGATGAAGAGGGAATGATAACTGCGACGGGCGTTTCAAGCCCTGCGATATTTACCGATGATTGAAGGGAGCAGATAAATGGAATGGAAAAAACCCGGGGACGAATTGAAAGCATTTATCCGGGCCAGGTATCCCCTAGTGTACGTGGTGAGCCACGAAGAGCCCCGCGTGGAACATGCGCTCTCCGGCATCGCGCGTGAACTGAACAAGCGCTTCCTTACATGGTCTGTAACCACCGGGCTGATAGACGAGCATGGCCGCTCACTGGAAGAAAGCAAGGAGCCGGTAATAGCACTGGACATCGTGATGAAGGCGGCCGCCGATCCTACTCTTTTTCTCTTCAAGGATTTCCACCCGTACTTCAGCCACCCGCTTGTTACCAGGAAAATGCGGGAAGCCGTCCAGTACCTCCAGCCGACTCTTTCCAGCCTCATTATGCTTTCGCCCATGCTTGCAATCCCGCCCGAGCTTGGCAAGCTGGCGACGATATTCGATTTTCCCCTCCCGAACTATTCCGACATGGAAGAGCTTTTCCGCAATACGCTGAAGATGGTGGAAGGCAGGATAGCGGTCAACCTTACCCCCGAGCAGGAAGAGCAGATGATAGCCGCGCTCCTCGGCCTCACCCTGACGGAAGCCGAAAACGCCCTTGCCCGCGCCGTAATACGTGATTCCCGCCTGGATGCCGGACATCTCGATATGATATTGAATGAGAAGAGCCAGATTATAAGGAAATCGGGAGTCCTGGAATTTTATCCTGTCCGCGAAACCCTCAAAAGCATAGGCGGGCTGGAATTTTTAAAACAGTGGCTCCTGCGGAAATCCGCCTGTTTTTCGGCCCAGGCAAGAGATTACGGCCTGGATACGCCCAGGGGCCTGCTTTTGATGGGAGTGCCCGGTTGTGGTAAATCGCTGGTTGCAAAATCAATCTCGTCGATATGGAAAATGCCTCTCGTCAGGTTCGACCTTGGGCGCGTGTTCGGAAGCCTAGTAGGGGAATCCGAGCAGAACATGCGCCGGGCAATCCAGCTTGCCGAAAGCATTTCGCCCGCTATACTGTGGATAGATGAGATCGAAAAGGGGTTCGCCGGGACCGAATTTTCGCTTGATTCCGGCGTTACAAAAAGAGTTTTCGGCACTTTCATAACATGGATGCAGGAAAAGCAAAAGCCGGTTTTCGTCGTCGCCACCGCAAACGACATAAAAGGCCTGCCGCCGGAGCTCCTCAGGAAAGGACGGTTCGACGAGATCTTCTTCATAGACCTGCCCGATATTGACGAGCGGAAGGAAATCTTCGGGATACACCTTGAAAAAAGAAGGCATGACCCCGGCTCGATAGACATGAAAAAGCTGGCGTCCGCTTCAGAAGGCTTCAGCGGCGCGGATATCGAGGAACTGGTCAAATCCGGCCTGGAGAGAGCTTTCCTGGACGGCATAAGAAAGCCCGAAACGGCGGATTTCCTCGAAGAGATAAAACTCACCCAGCCATTATCCGTAACGATGGGGCAAAGAATAGAGCAATTGCGGGAGTGGGCTACCGGCAGGGCGCGCCCGGCATCGGACATAAAAAACCCCGTGCCGGTCGAATCGGAGGAGGACTGGCAGGCCAAAAGACAACTCGATCTCTGACACCCGCTCTCCAATGGAGGGAAAGGGCGTCTTCCGAAGAAAACTTCAAATCATTGCGGCAATTTATTGGAGCGTTCAACTCCTGCAATAATATAAATGGCGAGGTTTGAAATGAATAACTTTAACGAATACATGCTCGAACAGGCCAT
>JAMCWD010000008.1 GCA_023475345.1 Chloroflexota bacterium
CACAAATTCCTGCCTTTGTATCAACACATTCATCACCTTCCAGGGCATGGAAAATCACCTCCATGCCGTTAATTTACCGAAAAGTGTAAACCATGTGTCGGACAAATGTGTAAACCATGTGTCGGGCAGTACAGGGGGCGCGGGGGATGTCGATTCAATAAAAAAACTTTCGTATTAAATTGCACGGGGCCGAAGAGAGGATGAAGAAAGAAATCCTATCAGGAAGATAAAAAAGTGCCTGCTAGACATCCCCCGGCCCTGTGGGCCACCCCCTTGAAAGGGGGAATTATTACATTTATCACAAATTTTGTTCCTGGGTATAATCTTGCGGGCGCGGTTACCGCGCCCCTTGTATCTACAATGGTTCGGCATCCAAGCCCAGTGAATATCACCTGTAAAACGCCATGTAATAAGCGTCTTCCCAGATAGACAGTGTCGCAAGGATCTGCTTTTCAATTATCTCATCTATAGATCCGTCAAGTGTGAAATTTTCCTTCATCCTTGCCCCGATCTCTTTTAACGGCAGCTTGCCCGAACAATGCTCATAAAGCCAGATATCACGGGGGTCGGTGATCTCGATTTTCCTGAAGCCTTCTTCAAGGAGCAACGCGCTCCCGTCCTCGCTATACTGGCGCACTTCAATCGTCCTCATCGGGAAATAATCCCCGATCTCGCCTGTCGGGATATTTTTCAAAGTCCTGAAGCGGGGGCTTTTCACAAGCTGGAAATATTCCGAAAGGAGCCGGTTCCGCGAAAGGATGTACTGGTGCCAGCTTGTGCTCATCCCGTATTTCGAAGCCCAGGCGAACTGCTTTTCGATTATATCCCCGGGGATCTCAGGGGCAAGCTTCAGCATCTTTTTTTCTATCTCCTCGGAGAAACGCCGGTACTGGCTCCAAAGATCGGCCCGTGTCAAATTTTCCGTCTCGGTGAAGCAGTCCCGGAGTGTGATGCCGGTGTAATATTCGGTATCCAGGATTTTGATCCCGAACTGCCCGGGATCTTTTTGTATCTCTGTCCCTGGATACGGGCAGAGGAACGCAACCGAGCATTCGAAAAGTCCCGGCGCCGTCTCCAGTAGTTCAAGGGCAAGCTCCAGGCTTTCTTTGAAAGTTGCTTCGTTTTCATGCGGGCCGCCCAGGATGAAATTTCCGAAAACGCTTATTTTATGATCCGCACAATTTTTAACCACTTCCCGCATCTGATCGGGAGTGATCATTTTCCGGTATTCCTTCAAAACTTCGGGAGAGCCGGATTCCAGCCCGAGCTGGATCCTTGCCATGCCTGATTCCGCGAGTTCCCCGATTACTTCCGGGTGCCTGGAGAGGATATCGGCCCTGCCTTCGCAGTAATAAATGAAATCCTTCCCGCTTTTATCCCTGTATTCCTTGAGGAGCCGGGATATCTCTTTCGCCCTGTCCAGCTTTGCAACGAATGTGTCATCTATGAAGCCGAAAGCCCTGGCATCGTATTTTTCCAGCCTGTCGATTATTTCGCCGACGACATTTTCAGGAGCGCGGTACCTGTATGTGTCCCCGTGCGCCCCCTTGAAGCAGAAAATACAACGGTACGGGCACCCCCGTCCCGATACCACGCTGAACGAGCCGCGGACTCCCACCTGGTCGTAATCGGGATACGGGAGCAAATCGAGATCGCCGACCAGGGCGACTTCCGGAGATTCATAAATCCCGCCGTCTTCCCTGAAAGCAATCCCGGCGATATTGTGGAGGTCTCCTTCGCCCCTGGTTACGAAGCCTGCAAGCTCCGCAAGGCTGTATTCGCCTTCCCCTCGTATAACGAAATCGAACAGCGGATCTTTTAAAAATTCTCCGGCTTTGAGCGTGGCAAGCGGCCCGCCGAGAACGATTTTAGATCCCGGAGACCACTCTTTGATCTTACCCGCAAGATACCTGATCTGATACAACGTGTCGGAAATGGTATAAAACCCTATGAGGGCGGGCTTCCACTGATAAAAAAGCTCGGCCAGCTTTTCGAGCGGGAGGGAAAAAAGGTCGTAATTGGCAATGCACTTGACGCTGAAGCCTTTTTCCTTCAATACCGCCGCCATATAAAGGAGGCCCACATTGAACTGGGAGAAATTTATCTCGTAAAAATTGCCGACCTCGATAAGGGCCACGTCGAGCGCCGGTTTCCCTTTTTGCTCCCGGATCTTGCTTAAGAATTCCTGGACCCTCATTGAATCCCGCCTTTCAACAAAAACACCCCCGGAAATTTCCTGGAGGTGTCTATTGATACCGGATTATTCACCTTATCAGTAACGCCTTGCCCCGACATAACTGTTTTGATAGTAAGGCTGGGAAAGGCTGTCGATCCTTACGCCGTAGCTGCTGGATGAGTGTATGAATTTGCCTCCGCCTATATAGATCCCGACATGAGAAGGGCCGTAGGCGTATGTTGAAAAGAAAACCGCGTCGCCGGGGCTGAGTTGATCTTTAGGAACTTTTTTCCCCTGGTTGAACTGGCACAGGGCGTCGTGTTCGAGGTTTATCCCGTGCTTTGCAAAAATCCTCATGACGAAGCCGGAGCAATCGAAGCCCCCGCCGCCTGTGCCGCCCCAACTGTAAGGCGTGCCTAGAAATCTCATGGCGGTGCGGATAAGTTTCGAAGACCATGCCGGTCCGCGTGATGCAAGCGATTTTTTCTTGTGTGAATCTTTAACTGCGGCAGGTTTTGGAGCAGGCTTTTCAGCAGTCTCCGCCGACGGTTCGACAGGGTTATAGCAGCCGACCGGATAAGCGGGAGACACGAACCTTCCCCCGGCGAGATCTTCTTCCATGCCGGTATCACAACCCGGCAGGCGGGTGAAATCGGGAGATGCTGACACAGGCGCCGCCGCCGTTATTAAAAAGAAAACAACCGTTATTAATGTTGCAATGAGGATATGCTTTTTCATCACCGGTATGAATTCTATCCGGTATATGAAGTTCCTGCCTGTAATCGGCATTGAAGGAAAAAGTATGGGGGTCGTGGAAAGTTGTTCCAGTTATGGAACAGAGGGTTCGAAATGCTTGATGACGATTATAATTTTATGATAGCAAGGGAGGACACGGGAATGTTTGTTGATGAATCTTCTCGGAAAAAAGTGCTCTGTATTTCGTGCATGCACGAAAACCCCCCCGGCTCACAGGTATGCGAAAGTTGTAGTGAAATGCTGCCGCCCGTTACTCCGCCCCCGAAGCTGGAAGATATACTGGTCAAGCTGGAAGAAGCGGTCGATGCCTTCAACAAAAGAGAGATCACGAAAAAGGACATGGATTCGATCCTGGTAGGCACGAGGTATTTCCTGGAAAAGAAGCTTGCCGAGGTGGAGGCCATAGAAATACCCTCCGATTTCATGACGGAGATGAAAGAGGAGATGGATAACGGCACATCGGGGGTAAAGGCGCTCATAGAGGCCTGTAATTTGCTGGAGCAGTATTCCACAAGCGGCAACCGGAAATTTATGGATAAGGGCCTGAGCCTTGCAAAGGTGGGAACCGACCAGGTCAACAGGGCGCTCCGGCTGAACTGGGAAAAATTCCAGGCATTCAGAAGCATGGCCGAAGAGATGATCAGGAAGAGCCTTCAGGATAAAGCTTAGAAGATAATTTGATTAAAAACCGGGTATAACATCAAATTTTGAGTGCTGAAACCAACAATGAATTTTATGTAGTACGGGATAGGGGATTTTTCCCGGGTTACATTACGGCGGGCGGGGGGATGAATTCGATGGATAAAGAGCCTGAGAATTTAGGGACTGCCGAACAGAAAATAGATAACCGGACATTATTCCGGAGATTGTATCTTATAATTCTTGTCGGAGCCGGACTCCTCTTATTTATATATTTTCTAATCGAGCCTCTTGTCATTGCTGAAGCTGCGAAAAAATTGGTATGGTCTGATGGAACTCCTATAACGGACGGCGGTATAGTGGGTGTTTTTCTTCTTTTTTTTACAGTAGCAACTTTTTTTCTGGCCTTACTCATAGGACTTATCGGTTGTTTAGCGATGATGATCAAGCTCCTGTCCGCATTACCCGACAGGATGAAAAAGACGGGCGGAAGCATTTTTTGGAACATATTAACAATGGGTATGGGTGGCGGCTTTTTATTTTTAATTTGTTATATAGCCCTTTTACTTTTAGTCGGAAATTTTTTAATACCTCTTGTCGTCCTGTTCATGAAAAGTTCGGGATATAACGCTGAATTTGCCGGCGACCCGAGTCTTTTGTTTATGGCATTATTCTCACTGATATCCCTGCTTTTCATAGGCAGGTGGACGGGAATCGGAATGCTGCTTTACTTAAATAAAATAACCGGGAAAATCAAGGGCACGATTTCAAAAAGAAAATTATCCATTATCGGCTGGCTTACAGGAGCCGGATACCTGCTTCTGCTTTTATTGAGCAGATTGCCGTCGATATTAGACTTGTCGATACTTTACGAAGCCCTGGAAATCTCAGTAATCTTCGGCATAAGCCTGTTTTCAGCCATTGCCGCATTTCGTAGTCTTTCCCCTGAAAACAAAGCCTTCCTGGCTGAAAAACTGGGAGATATTGAATAGTGTCTTTCGAACAAATGACCTGAGCCTTTTTTATTTCATCATTCCTGCGCTGGAATCCATTAAACCCTGTTATCCTCTTCTTCCCTGTAGAGGATACAATGTTCCGGCATCCCGGTTCCTTATGGCTAAAGTTCAAGGGGAAATTTGATATTACACCAAAAACCGCATTAAAGCCGTCCTGCGGGCCTTGCTTTAACTTTCAGGTTTAAACAGGTTTACTCTGCAGGGACCGCCTGTTTCTCAAGGCATGCTTCCATTATGCCTATCGCCTTCAGAAGCAGTTCCTCGTCCTGGTTGATGCAGATCCTGACGAAGTTGTCATATCCTCCGAAGCTGCTTCCCGGTGCTACAACAACGCCTGCATCGAGAAGATTGAAAACATACTCATCCCCGTCCTTAATTTTATCGTGAGTGGCGAAAATATAAAGCCCCGCATCGGGCCGTACAAACTTGAACCCGGCGTCCTTCAATGCTTTCGACGCTATATCGAAACGCTTCTTCCACGTATCTCTGTTTTGCTCGATTATCTCTTTCTCGTTTTCAAGACATGCAATGCCCGCCCTCTGGACGAACTCCGGAACGCAGGTCGTCGTCATCAGGTTGAAGTTGACAAGCCGCTCTGCGATTTCTTCGGGAGCCACGGCGTAGCCCAGCCTCCAGCCCCCCATGTTGAATTCCTTCGAGAAAGATTTCACCGATATGGCCCCGTAGTCCGGGACAGGCTCGATGCTCAAGCCCTTGTACGCTTCGTCCATGATTACGTAAACTTCCCGTTCGGCGGCTTCTTTTATTATTTTTCTCAAAAGATCCTCGGGGTAAACTATGCTGGTCGGGTTCACCGGGTTACAGATTATGATCATCTTTGCGTAATCGAAATCCACATTGTCGAAAAGCCATCTGTCTTCAAAAGAAGTCCTCAGGATAACCGGCCACATCTTCAGGAGCCTGCATATAAGCTCGTACCCCGGATAATGGGGCGACGGGATTATGACCCTGCCGTGCTTTCCGCCAAGAAGACTTATAAGGCCGAATAACAGGTGCTTCGATCCTGGCCCCACGACAACATTTTCAGGAGTACAACGTTCCCTTTCGGCTATCTTTTCCCTCAATTCGGGGATGCCTGCGGCGGATACGTAGCGCGACCTGCCTTTGCCGATGCCTTCCATGGCGGCCTTTACGGCGCATTCCGGGGCGGGCAGGTTGGGGTCGCCTATGTTAAGCGAAATGAGCGGGACGCCTCTCCTCTGCAGCTCAAGTGTCTTTTCCGCCAGCCGGTAAAATATGCTCATCCCAGGTTTTCTCTCAGCTTATCGAAAAATTCTTCGGCCCTGTCATGAGCGCCCGATTTTACAAGCTCCTTAAGATGCTCAAGGGCGTTTATCACCCTCTCCAGCTCGTATTCGGTGAATGGGTTGAAAAGTATTTCAGAAAGCAGGTGGTCATCTTCCATCAAAACTCCCCTGGCGATCTTTTTATGTTTGCCGAAAGTCGTTCCGGGGACAGCCGCGGGATCGACACACGAAGCGAAAACCATTGATGACGCGAACGGGAGCGAAAGCGAGTAAGCCATCATTTTATCGTGTTCTTCGAAGGTGTATTCGAAGATATTGAGAGAAAGGCCTGAAAACAGGGCCTTAAAGAAATCCGCGCCTCTTGCGCCGGATTCCTTGATAATAACGGCGTGCTTTTCGCCCAGTTCGTCCATCTTTGCAAATGTCGGCCCGAACATGGGATGGACGGAAGCGAACTCAAAGCCCGATTTCTTATAATAATCTTCCAGGGAGTTCTTAATCGACGCGATGTCGGATATGATACAACGGGATGGGATATGAGGCAGGGCCGCATCGAAAGCCTGTATTATATTCTCAAGGCTGACCGCGTTTACGAGGAGGTCAGGCCCGAACCCGGAAAGATCAGAAATCTCGTCCAGGACGGTAACTCTTTTCAGTTTCCTGACGGCCTCGCCGTCGAGGTCGAATACCGCGACTTCATAATTTTTGGAAAGGAGGTCGGCAAGCCATGCGCCCATCTTACCGACGCCGATAATGGCAATTTTCATTTTAATCTCCTGCAACTATGGGAAATAGTTGATAAATCAGTATAAGAATTTAATTAAAGATTGTCAATTTTCGTTTGATTCAGGGTTATCGGACAGTGAAAAAAGTTCCTGGTTTAGAACATCTGAATCGCGGGAATGTATATAACGGAAAGAGCGTAAGGAGCGTGATGAAATGATTAAGATAAAACGGGTGTACGACGGCACCGAAAAAGGAGACGGCTACCGCGTCCTGGTTGACCGGTTGTGGCCGCGTGGCGTGTCGAAGGAAAAAGCGAAAATTGACCTGTGGCTGAAAGATATCGGCCCCTCCGACGGGCTTCGAAAATGGTTCGGCCATGATCCGGAAAAATGGAAAGAGTTCAAGAAAAGATACGAGATGGAATTGAAAGAAAATGAGGAGGCGGTTGACAGGCTGAAGCATGTTATACGGGAGGAAAAAACCGTAACATTTGTCTTCGCCGCAAAAGACGAAGACCACAATAACGCCGTGGTGTTGAGGGATTATTTCGGAAAAGGTGATTGAGAAAGTACCGAAGCGGCCTGATTAATCAACCGGGCGATCCCGGCGTCCGGTATGATCCTCGAAAATATGTTAACATAAATTTAATAAATTTCGCCTTCCGGGAAAATCCCCGTTGTGTTAAAATACCGGCATGAATATCAATAAAATTAATTTTCAAGAACCCATTATCACTCAGAAAAATATACCGGCTCCCGTCAGGGTTGAGACGGAGGAAGCTCTCCCCGTAACCGGGGAGAAGGTTTCGATTTCTTCGGCAGGGCCGGTCGATGCCGTTTCCGCATCCAGGCCGAACGTCATAAAGCAGGCCGAGAAAATAGCGCTCGGCGTCGTTAAAATCGATACACACACTGTAAAGTTGGATACGGGCGAATCGAGAAAGATCCTCACCGCGGGGAGCGATCACTTCAAATCTTTCTGGACAAGGGACGCATGCTACGGGTTAATGGGAATCGTTGACAAAAAAGACGGGCAGAAGCTCATAAAAGACGTGCTCCAGACCCTTTTCGACAGGTCAGACTCGTCGGGCGAACTTCCCCGCAGGCAGGGTGACTATAAAAACAGCTTCATGCTTGTCCTGTCGGCTCTCGGTATGAAAAGTCCCGACCCGAAAAACATCGATATCGTCGAATATAATAATGAATTAGGCGCTCACCAGTTCGACTCCACCGCCCTTCCTATAATTTTGTCGGCGGAATACTACAAACATTCAGGCGACAAAAAATTCATCGAGAAAAATTACAAGGCTATCAATAAGAGCATTGCCTGGCTCGAGAAAATGGATACCCAGGTCAGCTTAAAGCTTATAAACCAGCCGGGAAGCGGCGACTGGAAAGACATCGTAAGAAGAAGCGGCATGGTCGGATACACCAACGCCCAGTTATACGGGGCGTTTAAGGCGGCGGCCCAAATAAACAGGACCATGGGAGACTGGGAAAAGGCGGAGCATAATGAAAAATACGCCGCAAAGATAAAAAAAGAATTCAACGCCGTGTTGTGGGATGAAAAGAAAGGCTGGTACCGCGACAGCGATTGTATCGATATGTTTTCTCCCGACGGGAACATGTTTGCAGTGATTTACGGCATAGCGGATAAAAGGCAGACAGGGCGTGTCATTTCCAAACTGGAAGATTTCATGAACAAAAGCTCCCTCCCGTTCCCTGCCACCGAGGGCGATTACCCCGAGTCGATGATCCCGGTCGCCGCCAAGCTTACAGGCATGAATCATTATCACGACAGGTATATATGGCCCTGGCAGGGTGGTGTTATGGCTGTTGCATGCGTGAAGGCAGGCAGGCCGGACCTCGGGAAAAAGGTGCTTTCAAAAATTGCGGAACAGACCGTCAAAGACGGGAGTTTTTACGAGGTTTATAACTATGAAGGGGATGTAAAGCCTGTCAGGACATTGGTTTATAAGTCCGAACCCGATTTCTTGTGGGGCGCGGGGACATACCTGTGGGCCGCGAGGGAATTGAAGGACGCAAAGAAAAACATCCCGTCAACCGATGCCGTCCCCAAAAAAGCCGAATTGATGGAAGATAAGGGATTCATAATCAAGTAGGCTGAAATTCGGCCAGTGGGTCAATTTGAATTTATCAGTTCACCTGTATTTTTTATTTATCCGCTACAATGGCGGTTCGTCTGATGTTGTATCCGGCTATTATCTAAACCCCGCCGTATCATCGAATCCGGCGGGGTTTTGTTTTTTTGCAGGGTTGGCTTAATTGAAGAAGAATTATTGCTATGGCTGAAAAGGGGGAGTAAATTCAGGATCGAAGGCAAGACCACAAGACCATCTAATTGTTGCAGCAGAAGGTGCTATTCGTCGCCCTTAACCGGGACATTGGATGTAAAGAGATGAACATAAGACCCAAACAGATTTTGTCGCTCTATTTCAATAGCTGGTGGTACCCGGCTGTGATCTTCCTCACCTTGCTCGCGTTCCTAAGCGGCGTCGATTTGTCGCACTGGCGACCGCTTAACATCTTGTCGGATGTGCTATTTGCCTGCCTTGGGATTGCTTTCCTCGGTGTTCTATCGGCTACAATCTGGAATCTTGTCAAGAAGCGATGGGTAAAAGGGCTCCTCAATCTTGCCATGCTCATAGTCTGTGCAGCAGCCGCATTCCTCGTAATCGGTTTTCTGTTGCTCATATCTATGTTCGGTCCAAGTGATGACGGTTTTGCTGACCATCTGACTATCCCTGACAACCTCGTTGTTGCAGAACCAATGAGCGCACTTGATGCCCAGCCGGGCGGCGCAGAAGACACTTTTCAGGCCAAGCTCCTGAACGCTCTTAAGACACCCGGAACAAACTCTGTAACCGCTGATATCAGTTCTCTCGTAAGTCTTCAGCAAAAAAATCCAGATCTCCTCAAGCGTTATCTTGCCGTAAGTCCCGCATGGCGCTTATTCGAGGAGTATGGAGCCGTCTTTGCAACTCGAAGGTGGATGATCGGGCCAACCTGGAGTTACACTCTTCACGGCTATTACACGAAGAACGATATCGAAACGTGGTCAAATGCAGATATGCCGGATTTTCAGTCGCGATTGACTATCGGGTTCTCCGGCAAGCCGTGGGCGCGTAATGATAACTACACAACTTATATGAAGGCCGGAGATACTGTAAAAGCAGTCCTGTCACAAGGCAACCAGATGAACCAAAGCCACTGTGTTATCACGGCTGGCGATCTTGTTGTTGAAGTCATGGAGCAATCGGGGGCAGGTGAACGCCGCCTTACGAAGGCCGCATTGAATTATCTCAACGAGGAGTTCCGTCCGTTGTTGGAGTCGCAAAAATGGGAAACTATAAAGTCGATTGTTCCCCCCGGCAGTATTAAGCAGGGAGAGCCGTCCTTTGAACTGCGCAAATCCTATCAGCCGGGAATTTACAATTCGGAGATCTGGGTGAATCCAGGCGAAGCGGGAATGATCTACCTTAAGGCATTTGAGGTCACCAAGGGGGCTCCTCTTTCAGAAGACCGGCTGAAAGAGGCTTCAAATGAATGGGTTGGATGGTCAAGCGACCCTGCCGAACTGTTCTTCTCGAATACCCACTTTACTGTCTACGAAGGTGACTGGGGCAAGCCGTATGCTGCACGTTTCGAAGTCTGGTTTGTTCCAGACTCCGGAGGTGCCGAGAGGAAGCTCATGGAGAAAGTCTTCAAGATCGAAGGATGGCAAAGATAATCACATCGAACTAAGCCATGCTGTATCGAATCCGTGCCGGATGAGTCTTCGGAAACGGTAATTTGAGCCGTAAACAGTAAAACGAGATCCGGCGGGGTTTTTATTTCCCCTGCAGGGTTGGTTAAAAATTCTTAGAATTACTTTGTTATGACTGATAGAAGAAGCGCCATATTCACGACTCAAGACCGGGCTTCAGGGCTTACCCCGGAATGACAGACAGAGTAACTCTTATTGCCACGGCTGCATTCGGGCTTGAAATGGTGGTAAAGAATGAAGTAAAAGCCCTGGGATTCGATAATATCAAAGTATCCGACGGCATAGTTGAATTCGAAGCTGCCCTTGAAGATATTCCCCAGTTGAATTTATGGCTCAGAAGCGCCGACCGGGTGCTCTTAAAGATGGGAGAATTCAAAGCCCTTCTTTTTGATGAACTTTTTGAACAGACCAAGGCTCTCCCCTGGGAAAGCCTGATTACCGAAGGCGGGCAAATTACCGTAAAAGGGAAGTCGGTAAAATCTACACTGGCAAGCGTTAGGGCCTGTCAGTCGATTGTCGAAAAAGCCATAATTGAAAAGCTGAAGGAAACATATCACATCTCACGGCTCGAAGAAACCGGGGCGGAATTTACGATTCAGGTATCCATGCTTAAAGATATCGCCACGCTTACGGTCGATACCTCCGGCCCGGGACTGCACAAAAGAGGCTACCGGGAAAAATTTGTTGCCGCTCCCCTCAAGGAAACGCTTGCGGCCGGGCTTGTGCTTCTCAGCTTCTGGAATAAAGACAGGCTGCTGATTGACCCTATGTGCGGCTCGGGAACTATTTTGATTGAAGCGGTGATGATTGCCAGGAATATGGCGCCGGGCCTGGACAGGGAATTCGCATCGGAAAAATGGCCGGTAATAGGCGATAAAGCCTGGAGGGACGCCAGGGCGTCAGCAGAGGCCGCGAGGGAGCCGGGGGGCAAACTTGAAATATTCGGTTATGATATCGATGAACGTTGTATTCGGGCATGCAGGGTCAATGCCCGGAATGCGGGCGTTGAAGAAGATATTGTATTTGAGCGCAAGGATGTCAAGGATCTCTGGATCGATAAAAAATACGGCATAATCATTTCAAACCCCCCTTACGGGATAAGGATCTCGGAGTTCAGCGAAATGAATGAAATATATATTTCCCTTCATAAGACCTTCAGGAAAAAGAAAGGTTGGTCTCTTTATATCCTGACTGCCGATGAAATGTTCCCGAACTATTTTAAACGCGCACAGCCTGACCGGGTAAGAAAATTGTTTAACGGCGGAATAAAAGTAAATTATTATCAATATTACGGCGAAAGACCGCCGCCTGAAGGGAAGAGAGAAGAGGGAAGAGTTAAGAGGGAAAATAACCATTAGCGTAAATTCGCGTACATTCGCGGTTTCCGTTCTACTCACTGGAAATCAAACCACAGATGGACGCTGATGATTTTTCAGAAATCAGCCGTAGGGGCGTATGGGAATACGCCCGTAAATTCCCCTCTCGGGAGATACTATGTTGAAAGTCAAGCGGGGCTGAGAGTAAAGTCTGAGGCGAAGGGGTGCCCGAAGGGCGGGGTGGGTCTTCTCTTAACTCTTCCCTCTTCCCTTTTTTTAAACCGCTAATTACCGCAAATTTTTGCTTACTGAAAACTGTTTCCCCTTCTCTCTTCCCTCTTAACTCTTCTGGCAGGGTTTGAGGAAGTGGGGTAGAATTACTATAGATGAAATAGAGGGGAAGGGAAATTCAAGAATCAAGGCTTTATTATAAACACTGCGTTAATGGTATTTTTTGTTTGAACTTATAAGTAATGTATGATAAATAATTATAGCTATAGAATAAAGTTAAAATAAAATGTGCGGTGAAAAAGAACATGTCACGATCAATCAGTATTGTAGAATACAAGGTTCAACAGGCACATTTCTTTCTGGAGAAAATTGGGCAGGCCGAGCTAGACCTCTTCGCTGTTCAGTGCTTCGTTGACGCCTTCGCAGGGGCAGCCAGGAGCATTACTTTCTCTATACAAGCCGTCATCTCCGATGTTCTTGGCTTCGCCGAATGGTATCGCGAGCGCCAGAGCGTCCTGAAGGACGATGTTATGTGTCAGTTCTTCAACCAGTACCGAAGGGTCTCAACCCACATCGGCGATACAGTAGTACGAGGCGGAATAATAACGAGAGACCATTCCGGTGAACGTGTGACGAAGTACTTCTTCATGCCCATTCCAGATCTACCAGTTGTCCCACAGAAAGACGTTCTGTCCATCTGTACGGACCACTTCAAGACGCTACTGGATGTAGTTTACGACGCAATTCTCACCTTCAAGTATCAACTTGATGATCGCTGGTACTTCACATTGGAGAATTTCTGCCGTTTGGGCAAGACGGTTGAAGATGCGGAGGAGGAACTTGGTTTCCCAAGAGGAGGGTCTTCCATCGGTGGAGTGTTTTCTGAGTGCGAAAGATGGAAGGCTCTAAGGTGCACTCAGACGGTCGGTTGTCAGTTGAACGAACTTTTTCTGCGTTATTTGGGAAAGACAATTCAAGGACCAGATGACGACACCGAGCAAGTAATTTCACCTTATTCGGAGCCTGTTGCGCGGTTTCCTCAAGGGTAAGTTGCGACGTTAGGCGAGCAGTGGCGGAGGGATAAAATAGTTCTGGTCTAGCTGGGGTGCCGGTCAGAACTATCCGTCACCGTTTAGATATCATCATCGGAAGGAGGATCTAAAGGTATGAAAGTCAAGGTTTACCACAATGGCGACGACGCCTTCATTGCGTGGAAGCCTGCCGGGTTCATCCCGGAATGCCGGGGGTTCGCACTGCTGAGGCGGCGCAACGGCGTCGAGGAAGTCGTGAGCACATGGGTCGGATTCAAAGGTGAACAACACAAAGAAGGTGAGCGCCGCGCCTCGACGAACTGGCCGATCCAGAAATACCAATGGACCGACTACATGGCCAATCCCGGCGACAAGGTGCAATACCGTGTGTTGCCGATGATCGGTCCCGACAAGGACAACCTGCGGCCCGATTCGGACCGGGCCAGCGAATGGACCGAAGAAATCACACTCACGCACGAGGTAACGCCGAAAATCCAGGCTTACTTCAACCGAGGCATCGTGGCTGCCCAATGGGTGTCGCGACGGCTTGAGATCACTAACTACAATCTGCAAAGCAAGAAACTGGAGACGGTGATTAAGACGCCCGGCGATCCGTTTCGGGGTTACCTGGCTGGTCCGCTTGGCGCGCGCTTGGTCGAGTTACTCACCTCTGCCGCCAGAGAGAGGCGCGAGATTTACGCCGCGCTCTATGAGCTTGACGACGAGGAACTCGAAAGTGCGCTGGAAAAGTTCGGGAAACGAGCCCATGTAGTGCTGGCAAACGGAAGCGTAAAGAAGGGTGAGGATCAGAATAGTGACGCGCGAGATCGGCTCGACGGCAAGATCGACCTGTACAACCGGATGATTTCGCCCCGTGCGCTCGGCCATAACAAGTTTCTGGTCATTTGTGACTCGCATAACAAGCCGCGCTGGGTTTGGACTGGAAGCCAGAACTGGACGAAAACAGGGCTCTGCACACAGGCCAATAACTCCGTGCTGATCGACGATTCTGATGTCGCGCATGAATACCGGGTGCAATGGGATCTGCTCAAAGACGCAGGTGATGAGTCCCCGGCGGATCTGAAGGACAGCAACAGCAAGCCGCGCGACCTGAAAGTAGGACACACTCCACTGCGGTTGTGGTTCACACCGACGGTGGGGCAGGTCGATCTCGAAGAAGCTCGCAGAATCATTGAAAGTGCGAAGCAGGCCATCCTGTTCTTGATGTTCAATCCCGGTCCGAAAGACACCTTGCTGAACAAGATCATTGACAGTGCAAGAGCCGGGAAGGCGGGGAAACGGCTTTACATTCGTGGTGCTATCAACCAGGACCCAAGTACCAAAAAGAACAACGTTGAACTCTTTGATGAGGCCAACTGGGAAAAGGCGGACTACGAAGTTGTGCTACCCGCCGAAATCGACGAAGCGACCGAATGGTTTGTCAGAGAGTTACGGAAACTGCCCAAGGCACGCGCAATGGTTCACAGCAAAGTGGTGCTGGTCGATCCATTCAGCAACCATCCGGTTGTACTCACTGGTTCGCACAACCTCGGACCCAAGGCGAGTGGTACAAACGACGAGAACTTGCTGATCATCCGGGATGCTCCCGGA
Source organism: Chloroflexota bacterium (assembly GCA_023475345.1). Taxonomy (GTDB): domain Bacteria; phylum Vulcanimicrobiota; class JAMCWD01; order JAMCWD01; family JAMCWD01; genus JAMCWD01. The sequence continues at coordinate 14,557 of JAMCWD010000008.1, forward strand.
CTAGCCGCGGCCTACGTTACGAACATCATGGCCATCTACAACCAATATCGCTGGCGCTTCCGCCGGCATACTCAGCCTAAGACGAAACGGTGGAAGGGTCTCGAAGACGGTGACAGTTGGCAGAAATACTATTTGGAGGCTAACAGCACAGCTCTACGGGAGATCAATTTCTGGGTGGGCTGATTATTCGATTTTGTTTACCGCCTGGCCGCCGAATAAAACGCTCCACCTGATCGTTATTCCGCTGCGCTCAAGCGCTTCGTTCCCTGAGGCGTCTGCCGGAAAGTATTCCTAAAAAAGATAAACTCCGCCGGATCATTAGATCCGGCGGGTTTTGTTTTTCGGCAGGGGTCGTTTAATTAAAGAAGAATTATTACTATAGCTGAAATAGTGGGGCGGGGAATTCAATACTCCTTCTAATAATGGAGTTAGGCTGAAAGGAGGTACTGCTCGATGCTCGAAACGGTAATTGCATACACAGTTGGCACCGCCGTGCTCCTGGGTCTGATCGGTTTTCTCTACACAACAATCTTCCGGGCCGCTGATTGGAGCGGTCCCCCGGGGACCAATCCCCAGGCGGCGGTTCGCGGTGTTGGCATCGCCTTGCTTGGCGGCGTCATTCTGGGAATCTGTGCGATTGCTAACGACAACGGCGCAGGGGACTGGATTAAAGTTCTAGGGGTTCTGGGCTGGGTCTTCTTGGGTGGTGGATTCTTCCTTATGGTGTACGGCTTGGCAAATAACCAAAGATGACGGTACTCGTAATGCGAGGTTAATCTCTCCAGTCATTGTAGGGTTTATTTAATTGAAGAAGAATTATTATGACTGAATTAGCGGAGATATATTCAAGAGCCGGGACCCCAGGGGCAAGTATCAAAAAATAAAAAAATCAAAGGAGGAGCAATCGTGAAAAGCACAGCAATAATGAAGAACAGAACATGGGTAGGCATCTTTATTCTCCTGGCGGTTGTCGGTCTTATAATCCTGACGCCTGCGGAAAGCACGGCATGCACGGGGATTAAAGTCCAGAATCAGGATGGTTCCGTCATCCAGGCCCGTACAATGGAATTCGGCCAGGAGCTGATATGGTTCGACATGAGCTTTATTCCCCGCAATATCGAATATCGGGGAAACACCCCAACACAAGCGCCCGGAATGCCGTGGAAGGTGAAGTACGCCCATGTCGGGTTCAGCCCGTTCGGGATACCGCTTATCACCGACGGCATTAATGAGAAGGGGCTTGCCTGCGGCGGATTCTTTCAGCCCGGCTTTGCGGAGTATGAAGCCGTAACGGAAAAAGACTATCCCCGCACGATATCATGCCAGGACTTCGGATCGTGGGTACTGGGAACCTGCGCCACTACAGCGGAAGTCAGGGAAAAGCTGCCCGGCATCCATGTCTGCGAAGCGATCATGGGGCCATGGAAAACAGTCCCGCCCCTTCATTTCGTGGTTACGGACGAAACCGGGGACTCCATCATCATCGAATACACCGGAGGCAAGCTTCATATATACGACAACAAGATAGGCGTGATTACAAACTCCCCCTCCTATGACTGGCAAATTAGAAATCTGAGGAACTATATAGGCTTGAAGGCGGAAAACAATCCTCCCATAGTCGTCAACGGGGTGAAGCTGGAGCAGTTCAGCCAGGGTTCGGGATCTATCGGCCTTCCGGGAGATTTCACTTCACCGTCGAGGTTTGTCCGCGCATATTTTCTTTTAAATAACGCTTACCCGGGCAAAGACGCAGATGAAGGCATAGAAACGGCTTTCCGCATCCTGAACCAGTTCGACATCCCCCACGGGGCCTTACGGAATGTAATGGGAGATAAGGTAATCAGCGATACAACACAGTGGACAAGCGCCGCCGATCTGAAAAACAGGAGATATTTTTTCCACACTTACGACAATCGGCACGTCCGCATGATTGATTTGAAGAAGCTGAATCCGAACGCGAAAGAAGTTAAAAGCATAAAAGTAATGGAGCCGGGCGCGACTGAAGACATCACGGGCAAATTGGAAAAATAAATCAAAGATCCTGATAAAGATGCAAGGGTGACTTCCGGGAAAATTCCCGCCGGATTACCGTGTCCGGCGGGTTTGTGAAAATGTTATTATGAGTGAAAAAGGTTGTAATTGAGATCAAAGGCATGGCTCAAGACAAGCCTGAGATAATCAGGAACAAAGCCGCCCATGCCTTATGCCTGCCCCGAATCAGGGCCACACTGCGACATTCCCTTCTCCACTCTGGTATTGTGCATCGGAGAATCCCAGGTAGGGCAGGTAGATAAAGCTGAAGAGCACGGCAAGTAAAGCATGCCATGCAGGCTTGCCGAACCTTTTTACAAGCCCCACGAAGACCAGGGCTAAAATAACGATGTTAACAAAGGGAATGAGATAAAGGAAAAAACACCACCAGGGATACCCCGCTATCTCGATCATGACAAAAATGTTGTAAATGGGGATTATGGAAGCCCATCCGGGCTTTCCTGCTTTCTCGAAAATCCTCCAGAAACCGGCAATAATCAATATGCATAGAACGATCTCAATAACCAATAAAAATAATGACGCCAGGATGTTTGGACTTCCCTCGTGCATATATGTACCTCCTTTTCGCTGTTGAATTATTTAACAGGGGAACCCTTTGATGCCGTAATAAATAACCGCGCAGACATCAAACTCCGCTCCCGGAATTCACGGATCTCTGAAAAACACAGGCAGGCCCTCTTGTGAGGACCTGCCTGTTTGCAGATGAATTTCAATTAAGGCAGCCTCTACGGCAGCCGCCAGTGCCCTTCAATCCAGAAACCATAGTGGTTCCAATGGCCGGGAATCCAGATCATGCCCGCGTTTTCCACAGCACGCCAGTGCCCCTCGATCCAAAAACCATCATGGTTCCAATGACCCGGCTCCCAGACCATCCCGTCAGGGGAAGGTCCGACCGGACGCCAGTGCCCTGTGATAAACACTCCCTCGCTGTTCCAGTGACTGGGGATCCATTCCCAGCCGTCCCGCGAGGCCTGACGCCAGTGTCCATCCACCCAGAAGCCGTCGTACCAGTAGCCGGGATCCCAGACCATGTCGGCGGGGCCGGACGCTACAGGCTGCCAGTGGCCGGGGATGAAGCGATCCTCATCGTCGAATGCGCCGTCCACCCAGACTGACCCGTCCAGGGAGAGCGGCCGCCAGTAGCCGGACACCACTACCCCGCTGGGCAGGTTTACCGGGGCCACCCAGACGTAATTCGGGCCGGGCGCAGGGCTGGTTGGGCCTGGTGCGGGGCTGGTAGGGCCGGAAGCCGCACCGGGCGGCGGTGAAGCAGGGCCGGGCGAATCGTCGTCATCAGCCCATGCCGAAAGCGGAAGCAAGAAGAGAGTTGCCAGTAACAGGATTAGCCATAGATTCTTACGCAAAATATACCCTCCTTGTTAAAAAAATGAACCTGATTAAATATTCCTTTTTCCCTTGAAAATCCCTTTTCTTTTATTTGAGGAACACGATATTTATCTTTCTATTTCCTCCCTTTTTTCGTTCCTGAAAAATAAAATACACTGTGAAGATCTGCGCAATTCTTCGCACATACTGTGGAAACCGGACGGGCGGGAAAACTCCGCCCCAACAAACTTAAAACAGGAACCCTCGATATCTGCGCACTCTGCGTAAGTCTCCGCGTCCTCTGCGGTTAAACCCGGTGATGGCACAAACCTTCGCATGGCGGTAAGGGAGCCTGCTTTCGGGCAATTCATTAATAAAGCGAATACTTGCGAACCTGGCTGGGGGTTCCTCTTTTTTGCATCTTTTTCACTTCTTGTATAATTTCATCAAAACCAGGGAATGCGAAGCTGTCAATCTGAAACGCATCTACACTATCGCCGAATACCGCAGTCTTGAAAAATTTCTTGGAAGGTTTGGGGGGATAAAATATTTTAAGCTGATCCCATTGTATCGAATAACTCCGGCCGCCGCATTTATAAACGAGCCCTTCGTTGTAAAGCCGGAACTTTTTCGTCAGATTCCTGAAGAAAATCAATGCCAGGCAGCCGAGCAGTAAAACCGCGAAAATTATAAATGCCAGGCCTATGGGCTGCCATATTCGGCTGTATTGGAGGCCATAGTAAATCAGGGCCAGGCTGATTAATACATTCAAACCGCCCAGAATAAAAAAATCCCTCGTTAATCCGCCTTTATATTCTTTTCCCAATATTTCACCCCCAGGGATGAATTTTCTTAAACAAGCGGGTAAATTCCTGCCGCTATTTATTTTAAAAATTAATTTACAGGGATCATGCGGTCCAAACCATGTTTCTTCCGCCTTCCTTGGCCCGGTAAAGGGCCGCGTCCGCCGCGTTCAAAAGCTGGCTTTTATTAGCCCCGTCATCGGGAAAAGCTGCTATACCGATGCTGGCCGTAAGCTTCACATCATGGCCTTCGAAATGTTTTTCAATTTCTCGCCTTATAGATTCTCCGATTTCTACGGCATTTTTCTTTCCCGTGCCGTGAAGGAGAATAACGAATTCGTCGCCGCCATACCTGCATGCAAGATCGTTTTCTTTTTCAAAACCCCGCAGTATCCGGGCTATTTCCCGCAGAGCGATGTCCCCGCTGGGATGCCCCAGCCTGTCGTTATATTGCTTGAAATAATCGGTATCAATCATAAGAAGCGATACCGCCCTCCCATGCTTCCGGGCGTCTTCCAACTCATCGGCCAGAGAATCGTGGAAGTGGCGGTGAGTATAAAGTCCGGTCAGGCCGTCCGTCGTCGCCATATCCGAAATTCTTTCGAAGAGATCGGCGTTTCTTATTGCAAGGGCCGCCTGGTACGCCAGGGTCCTGAAAAGATCATAGTGTCTTTCCTTAAATGTTCCCGGCCTGTCCGCCCCGGTATAAAATACCGCGAACACTTCGTTTTCCACCATCAACGGGGCAACCATAACCGATTTTTCATAATCGAGAAGGTTCGCAAGCTTCGTTTCGCCCGTATCCTCAATGAGCAAAGCCTTTTTCTCCCTCACCACCCAGCCGAGGAGCCCTTCCTTCGCCAGCGGGGATAAATTTGCCAGCACATCGCTGTAAGGGCCTCTTACTTTCCACGGCTCCATCAGGGGCGAGCCCGCATCATAATAAAAAAGCGCGACGGTACTGGCGGGGAACATCAACAGGGTATTGTCCATGATGGAATTCAGAGTCTCTTCAATGGAAAGACTCACGGCAAGCTCCTGCCCCAGCTTCATCAAGCCTTCAAGCTGCCTGACGCGGAAATCCAACTCTTCGTTCATTTTTTGCTGGCGCTTCAAAACATTATGCTGCACTTCGTATAGCTGGGACGCCCTTATTGCTATCGCCCCCGCATTTGCAAGCATGGAAAGCAGTTGTAAGTGTTCCTGGCTGAAATAATCGGGCCGCGGCGCACCTGCATAAATCGCGCCCAGGGTCTCATTCTGGACTATCAGCGGGACGCACATCACGGAACGCTCGCCTTCAAAGATACGCTTCCCGTCGGAGGTTTCATTCATGTCCGAAACCATCATCGGGTATCCTTTTTCTATGGTGCGCCGGACAATGTTCTCCTCAAGCTTCAGCATGGTGGAATATTTCAGCGATTCTATGTGAGGCGTCAATGACCGGGCGGGCACAAGCTTTTTTCCTTCAATCAAAAATATGACACAACTCTGAAAAACAACCAACCTTCTGAGCATGTTGAGTATTACTTCGAGAGTGTCTTCAAGACCGGCCGTTGTTCCGAGCGACTGCCCGACTTCGAAAAAAATCGAAAGCTCATCCACCTTGCGCTGGAGGGCCTTGCCCAGGGCGACATTTTCTTTTTTAAGGGATTCCGCCTCATGTTCGGCAATTGAAAGAAGGCGGTTCAGATCTTCCTGGGCCATGGCTTTTTTCTGCTCTATGGAATACTGCATGGCAAGCCTCAAAACAACAAGAGGCACCGCTAAAATTAAAATGTACGATTCGTTTATTCTCCCCACGGGCAGTATGAACAACGCCATCGGCCCGAACCCGATATTAAGCCATCTTGCCCTTTCTTTAAGCTGCATCCATGTCTTCTGAACGTCTTTTGAAAGCATGCCCATAGCCGTCGAAGCTATAAGATAGTCAACGACGCCGTATATTACCAGGGCGGAAAGGGCGGCGATAATGCCCCTGGTCGATACGGGCGCAGCTTCCCCGGAAAGTATCATATAAGCCAGGCCCGAAATGCAGATCGTCTGTACCGAGATGCCGACATCGGCCAGTATCTCCCAGAACCCCCACTGTTTTCGGGCAATATCCCTGAGCAGAGCGGCACCCGCGGCCATCAGCCCGGCCAGCCCCGGCCCCGAAACGATGATAACCGCCATGTAAATACAAAGCGATACGCTTGCAAACCCGAAATTCGGCAGCTTGACCGCAGATATTTCAGACAATAAAAGCAACAGCGCAAGGATTGAAAGAAGCGGCTTGTCCTCCGGCCGGATATTAATATTCAACACACACCAGATCAGGAATATTACACTGATCCCCGCTATTGCGAATAAGTAATTATGGGCCCGCCTTGCATCCCGGAGATCTTCTTCGATATTGTTTATCTTGCTCTCTCTCATATTTTATCTTTCAAAGTTATATTGCCGTAATCAAGATCAAGGCGAAGAACCTCGCCGGATTTCAGCCCGACCGGTATTCTCCAGCCTGCAGACTTATTCCACCCATTGATAACCGCAGTAATTTCATATTCTCCTTCGGGCAGGGGATAAAGTATATACCTTCCTGAAGAATCGGCGGTACAACTCCTGACAACCCCCATCGTATCATCGTATTCCGAATTTTTTTTATCAGCCAATTTCTTATCGAAAAGGGAGCTTTTCAACTCCCCGGGGAGATCGCTCCTTCCCGGATGAGCAGAGACTTTGATGTCTCTGAGAGGCAGGATAAAATCACCTTTTTTTAAAGACACGAACCCCCACACAAGACCCTGTTTCGTCTTTTCGGCATTGGAGATTTTATTATTTATATCTTTTGACAGATCGACTTTTCCCGGCACGTCGAAGCTGACCTGTCTCTTTTTATAATCTATGGTTACCGTTCCGGGGAATTTTTCCGAAAGGTCATTAAGCGATATGAACAGCTCCCCGTTCTTATCGATTATCCTTGCCGGGATCTTTTCCCCGTTCCATAAAACATCAAAGCCTGCCGCTGCGAATACCGCAGCGCCCAGTACCACGAATAACAGGGCGCATATAAATATCTTTAATTTTTTATTCATGTCCCGTCTTATTTCTCCCCTTTTGATCCACTCCCTTTAATCTTCAGGATTACGGGATAATTGGAGGCTCCCTGGGGCATCGTCAAAAGCCTGATCTTCTTTACACCGTAAGGTTTCAGCAATACACGGGCCAGCAATACCTGCTGATAAGCCCCTGTCGGAGGAACGGATATCAAATTGCCGTCAAGGAATGCTGTGAAGGCTGCGGTACCCCCTCTGGGCTGGAAAAATATATTCACCGTTCCCGGCCCGGCCAGGGGGTTTTCAAGCACAAGATCGATTTCCTGTACGATCCCGTAACTTCCGCGTAAATGCCTGCCTTCAACCACCGTATCGACAATCGCATCGCCGATGGTTATAACCAGATCAGGATCAGGAATCCTGTATTTTCTCAGGAGCCTGACATCGGTCAATGTATATGCTCCCCATGAATGGACGTCCCCTTCGGCGCCGGGGGGCGGGAAGGAAAAAGTTTCTTCCGGGGAGGAGAGCGCAAAAAGCCCGAAATTGACCGGGCCGCCTGATAAAAGGGCCATATCCATATAGCCGCTGATTACCTCGTCGGGCGGAAGTTTTATCTCCGATATAACGGCGGTCTCGCCGGGATTGATATTTAAGATTTCTCCGGTCCCCGATTCGCGCGCCCTCAGGTATGATGACGCAGACCTGCGCCCGGCGGTAAAAGCATCTTTACCGGGTTCGAATTCCGACTTCCTGATGACCAGTTCCGCTTTATTGCCGGTAAGGTTTACGACCGCCAGGACAAGAGTCAGATCCGGTATTTCCGTGTTCCCCTGGTGATAAAAATGGAAACGCACGGGGCCTGTCCTGCTCACCGCGCCGCCGTACAGAAGCCCTCTCCCGGTTACCCTCTCCGGATGGTCGGAGAAATGAAGAAAAGCCGGCGGTATTTCAGGGAATGTAGTCTCTCCGGTATCCGCCGCGGCAGCCGATATCAGTACCACTGCGATAACCGCCGATAACAAGGTCATCCTTATAACAACACCATTCTTAAATAACAGGTTCATCAATCCCCCGAATAATCTGTTGTATTCTTTCTATCAATACAATCTTACATCCTTCGTTAATATAGCGAGAATTAATATAGCGAGAATTTCCGGGTATTCGAAATAGAGCCCCCCCGATTATTATTCCGGGCTTCTGCAGGAAAGTCGGGCGGCCAAAAGAATTAACAAGCAAAATTAATACAACGGAGCGGTCGATGTCGAAAAAATTCTTTGTCGGAGGGTTCTCCTTTTTTCTCATAGCATTTATGATTGCCGCATTATTTATTAACGGCTGCGGAGCCGCGTCAGGCGGCGGAGGCGGAGGCGGGAACAATATTTCAACCTTGACCTCGATAATAATATCCCCGGTGCTGTCAAACCTTATCCCCGGCGGGAATCAGCAATATGCGGCCACCGGCTATTACAGCGACGGCACCAATAAAGATATTACGAATACCGCTGCATGGTCGTGCGACAACGCCGCTGCGGGTGTTATAACCGCCACCACGGGATATTTCACGGCTGCTAATCCCGCTACGGTACAGGTTGGAAATATAACCGCGACAAAAGATTCCAGGACCAGTAATTCTGCAAGAGCAGTGGTCGTACCGGGCGGAAGCCAGGGCGTTACCGCTGCTGCGGGCGGCTACCACTCGCTTGCATTCAAGAACGATGCGAACGGTTTCGCATGGGCATGGGGATGGAACGGCAATGGCCAGCTCGGTGTCGGAGACACTACACTGAGAAGCGTGCCCACAAGGGTTTTAACCATATCGACGGTAGCATCCGTCGCAGGGGGCAACCAGCATTCGATAGCATTGCTGAATAACGGCACTGTGATGACATGGGGCTATAATAACTACGGTCAGTTGGGCGATAACACACAGATAGACAAGAATACTCCCCAGGCGCTTGCCCTGACGAATATCATAGCGGTTGCCGCCGGAGATAATCATACCCTGGCTCTCGTCAACGACGGGACGTTGTGGGTATGGGGAAGAAACAACAACGGTCAGTTAGGTGACGGTACACAGGTCAACAGGCTGGTTCCTGTTAAAATTTCAATAAGCGATGTTATTGCCATAGCCGCGGGCGGCAATCATTCGATGGCGTTGAAAAGCGACGGTACGTTGTGGACATGGGGAGATAACAGCAACGGCCAACTCGGAGACAATACTATAATCCAGCGCCTGAGACCCGTACAGGTAAGCACTCTTTCGGGTATAACGGCGATTTCAGGAGGGAGCCTGCATTCTCTTGCGCTGAAAAGCAACGGCACCGTCTGGGCATGGGGAGATAACTTGTACGGCCAGCTTGGGACAGGAAACATCATCGACAGCCATGTTCCGGTCCAGATGAATAATTTAGCAGGCATTATTGGAATTTCAGCAGGCGGCGAGCATTCGCTTGCGTTGAAAAGCGGCGGCACCGTCTGGGCGACCGGGAGAAACAATCACGGCCAGCTCGGAGATAATTCCATACTTGACAAAAGCACCCCATTTCAGATTCCTGGCTTCACCAATGTTATCGCTGTTTCCGGCGGTTACTGGCACAGCATTGCAGTCAGGATCAACGGCACTGACGGCACTGTCTGGGCATGGGGATATAACTTCTATGGCCAGCTTGGCGACGGGACAAGCGGTGGTGCGGCGGATAAGCTTGTACCGACCCAGACGAACGCTTTCTAAAATGTTTTAGACTCATTGGGGACGTTGGCCTGAACCGCAGAGAGAGCGGATAAACGCAGGGCTTTTCTATTTCAAATCCCCGGGCGACCCGGCATCAGTTAAAAAATTTGAGCCGTTCCGTTTAAATAATTAAAAGGGAGAAAGCCTCCCGTCCCGAAATTATTATCTATCAGATACACTGGAGGTATATTGTGCTGAATAAGTTATCCCGCATTTTTATTATAGCCCTGGCATTAATAGTTCTGCTCCCCGGCGTATATGCCGCTTCGCCGCCGGATCAGCAGGGGAAGCCTGTCCACGAAGAGTGGCATAAAATATTGTTCTGGGGCGAGCCGATAACATTTGAAAAATATACCGTCGAGGAAATGCCGGACGGAAACCTTTCCGTAAAATCCGACATGAAAAGCGCCGTGCTCCAGGATGCCGTCAGGCAGGAAACCGAAACGACGGTCGGTTGTATCGTAAAGCCCGATTTTACACCGGTCTCGTTCGTAAGGACGGAGATCACCGCAACGGAAGAGAAAACTGTCAGCGGGAAAATAAAGGACGGCAAGCTGACGCTGGAATTTTCCACGCCCGGCATGAACCGGACGGAGGAGATGCTTTTCCCCCCCGGCACTTACTTTTTCAACACGATTGAAGAGATCCTGAGACATGAAGAGCTTACACCCGGCAAACTCCTCACGTATCCCATATTCGACGAGGGGGCGCTGTCCTTCGGCATGCTGGCTGTAAAAGTCATCGGGAAAGAGCAGCACAAGGTCGGAGATGAAATGCCCGAACTGATGCGGCTCCAGATCGAGAACACCCTCCTGCCCGGTGTCGTCATGATCCAGTGGATGGACGACAAAAACCAGGTAGTAGAAACCGAAGCCCCCGCGCTGGGCCTCACCCTTTACAGGAGTTCGGAAAAAGAAGCATCCACCCCCCTGAAGCTGCCCCAGATGGCCGCCATACGCTATATCCAGAGCAATTTCATGCTCATCCCCATGAACCGGGTAAGCAGGCTTACGATGCGGCTTGTTTCGCAGGATTCGAATATCGGCGACATCGCAGTCAATGACGTAACACAGAGGCTTGAAGTCTTCCCGCCCGATCTTAAAACGGGGCTTTTAACGGTCGATAAAATAAATACAACGACCCTTAACCCCCTGTCTCTCCCGGTGGAAGGGCTGAACCTCAATCCTTATCTTGCCCCGACACAATATGTCCAGTCGATGGATCCCGATATCCAGAATATCGCAAGAGAGATAGTAGGGAACGAGAAGGATTCGTGGAAGGCCGCGCTGCTTATTAACGACTGGGTTTTCAGGAACCTCAGGAAGGGCCAGATCAACGCCAGTTTCGCATCTGCAAGAGAAGTTTTGAGGTCACGCGAGGGCGATTGCACCGAGCATACGGTTTTATTTGCGGCGCTGGCGCGCGCATCAGGCATCCCCGTGCGTGCAAATACCGGACTTTATTATAACGCAGGGACGTTCGGGTATCACATGTGGCCGGAAGTCTTCGTAGGGGAGTGGGTCCCGGTTGACCCTACGTTCGGGCAGACGCCCGCCGACCCCGGCCATATAATACTCGGGACGGGGTCGCTTGATGACGCTTCCCGCATCCAGTTCGCCATAGGGCTTCTCCGCTCGATCAAAAGGCTGGACATAAGCATAATGAGCTTTACAATGGGCGGCAAGACATACCGGGTGGAAAGGCCCGGCACCGGCGGGATAATCAAGGACGGCAGGTATATAAATAAGATTTATTCTGTTGAAATGGAAGCGGCCGGGGGATGGAAATTTTCTGAAGACCCCAGGAACGGCTACATGATTTTCTCCCTTGCCCCTGCCGATCCGGGGACAGCGATAACTCTCTTCGGCGAAATGGTGCCGGAAAAAACGACCTCCGAGCAATATTTCAAAATTCAGATCCCCACTTATAAAAAAATGGTCGAAAACTTCAAGGTCGTTAAGGCCGGGTATATCAAAGAGGGGAAGGAAAAAACCTACAGGGTTTATTTTTCGGGCAGGTCCGGCGAGATAAATTTCGTCATGATCCAGTATATCTATGTCCATGACGGGATAGCGTACGTCCTTGCCTCAACGTATCCCGTGAGCCTGGAAAAAAATTATCTCCCTAAGGTAAAAGAGATGATGAACACTTTCCATTTTATAAAATAAAAAACAAAGTCTCTGCCTGCACGAAACGAACTACAACTTCGATTTCAGCAGGTAAAAAAATCTAAAATCCAAATAAAACATTACCGGTTAAAACCGGCCTTGACTTTACAACGGTATCTTCTGGAAATATTACTTCATTTTGATGCAATATTCACAGAGCCAGCCGTCCTGACTCTGCGTGATATGGGGCCATGAAAGGCAAAATAACTGGCCGCAGCAACTGCAAGGAATAAGGGTGCTTGTCTCTTCGTCATGTTCACAGCCGGGATAGCTACAAACTGACATGCAGTCTCACCTCCCCCACAGAATAATGATAGCACTCCCGGAATAAGCGGTCAATAAATAATTTCAGAATCATCAGTGCTGTCCGATAAAAAATAACTTTTTCGCCCTTCGGGGCGGGATCGATTATGATTATTCTAAATTTTTGGCCGGTGGTATAAATAAAAGATCAGTTCTTGCCGTTCTTTTTCTCAGTTGCAACAATAGAAAAGAGCAATGCCAGGATACTTACCATGAGGCCGAAAAAGAAAACATAATGGAAAGCGTTGTTAAGCAGGTTCATATTTTGCTTGATAGGGGAGAGGTCGCCGCACAGCCCCGAGACGCCGGGCGGGAGCGCCTCGGAAAAGACCGTCTCGAAAAGACAGAGCCCGAGCGCCATGCCAGCCCGCCTTATCGTCATCATAAGCCCGCTTATTTCGCCCTTTTTGTCTTCGGGCGCGTAGCTCATAACGATATTGATATTGGGAGAAAGAAAGATCCCGATGCCGATGCTGAAAAGCAAAAGCGCCGCTATTATGTAAAGGAAATGTGACGTGTCCTGCATCATCATGAGCATGACGAAGGATAATGAAGTTAATATTAAAGCAGGCACGCAGAAAAGCCTTGCTCCCATGCGGTCGGAGAGCTTCCCGGCATAAGGCCCCAGGAATACCTGGCCTGCCGCAAGCGATGTCAGGACAAGACCGGATATCCTGACGTCGAACCCCCTGAACATTTCCAGGTAGAACGGCATGATAAATATCAGCCCCGAATAAATCAGGAAAAACAAAAGGCCCGCAAGCATTGCAAATGTAAAATTGATATTCTTAAATGATTCAAGATCAAATAACGGGTACGGGACTCTTTGCTCCCAGTATATCAGGAAAACAAGCCCGGCAAAGAAAATCACGAAAAACGAAAAAGTGAGCGCCGATGTCCACCCGTATTCCTGCCCCATGTTAAGCCCGTATAACAGCGACGTAAGCGTAATGAGGGTAAGCAGGGTTCCGACGATATCGAGCCTCCTGTCTTTACAACAGGGCATGCCGGAAGGGATGACTATCAAAGAAATGATGACGGCGATTATGCCGATAGGGACATTTACCAGGTAAATCCAGCGCCAGCTTAAGTACGATGTCAAAAAGCCCCCGACGGGCGGCCCGAGAGCGACCCCTATACCCGATATGGATACGAGTATCCCGATATAGAAACCCTGCTTGTTTGCCGGCATATAAGCCGATATCACAGGCACGCCGAGCGCAAATAACATTGCGCCGCCCATGCCCTGTAAAGTCCTGAAAAATACAAGCTGGTTGAGGGTCTTTGCAAGCCCGCAGAACAATGATGCTGCGGTGAAGAGGATGAAGCCTGTGATGAAAACCGCCTTGTAGCCTTTGATATCTCCGAGTTTTCCGAAAGGCAGCATGAATACCGCGGTCGCCAGGAGATATACCAGGATCACTCTGGAAGACATGCCGGTGCTTGTATGGAAGTATTCGGTGATACTGGGCAGGGCGACGTTGGTTATTGTAGAATCCACGAACATCATCAGGGCACTTATTGCAATAACGGTGATTATCCAGAATTCCTTTTTAGGATCTCTGACGATGAGTTCGCCTGCAGGCGGCTGTCCGTCCCGCTTTAAATCATATAATTTATGGTGAAACATTTAATTTCGCTTTAATTAATTATCATCGGCCGGGGGAACTTTCTCCATAAACCTGTTGTATCCTCCGGTGATGTCCGGGAAGGCGGCCATTGCTTACCGGCGGAGGCTGATTTTCAGGTTTCAGCTTTCGAGGATTTTCAGGAAGCCTTCCTCGTCAATGACAGGGACGCCGAGCTCCAGCGCCTTATCATATTTTGATCCCGGTTCCGCGCCCACGACGACATAATCGGTTTTCTTCGAAACCGATTTCACGGCTTTGCCGCCCGCCTGCTTGATCCTTTCCTCGGCTTCGTCCCTCGTCATTGATGACAGAGTTCCCGTAACGACCAGCGTTTTGCCGGAGAGAGGCCCGGCTGAAATATTTGCTTTTTCAGCTTCAGGAGGGGAGACTCCATATTCTTTCAGCCTGTTGAGTATATCCATGTTCTTCTGTTCTTTGAAAAAAGCATGGATGCTCCCGCCTACTTCGGGGCCGATTTCTGGGACGGCCGTCAACTCTTCTTCCGATGCCTTTTCGATGTTTTCAAGGCTGCCGAAATGGTCGGCCAGGGTCTCCGCCGTATGTTCCCCGACATGCTTTATGCCGAGCGCGTTTATCAAACGGTGAAGCGGCCTGTGCTTGCTCTCTTCGATATTGCGGAGCAGTTTCTTGGCAAGCGTCTCTCCCATTCTTTCAAGCGGCATGAGGTCGTCGAATGTCAGCCTGTAAAGGTCGGCTATATTTTTAACAATGCCCGCCGTTGTAAGCTGCTTCACCAGGGCTTCGCCGAGGCCGTCTATATTCATGGCCCTGCGGGAGCAGAAATGCCTGATCCGCCCTTCCAGTTGTGCGGGACATGAAATGTTCTCACAACGGACAGCCACCTCGCCCGGCACCCTGTAAACGCTGGAGCCGCAGACCGGGCAGGCATCCGGCATTTTGAAAGGCTCCAGATTTTTATCTCTTCTTTCCGTAACAGGCTTTATCACTTCGGGTATTACCTGCCCCGCCTTATGTATCAGTACCATGTCGCCTATGCGGATGTCTTTTTTCTCTATCTCGTCCTGGTTATGCAGGGTTGCGCGGCTGACGGTGCTGCCATCAACGAACACAGGCTCCAGGATCGCAACCGGTGTAAGGACTCCTGTCCTGCCGACGGAGATCTCGATATTATTCAGCCTGGTGATTACCTCGGTCGAGGGCAGCTTGAACGCCACCGCCCAGCGGGGAGATCTCGATACGCTGCCAAGCTCCGCCTGGAGTTCCAGGGAGTTGACCTTTATGACTATACCGTCTATGTCATACGGCAGCTCTCCCCTTTTCTCTCTCCATGTATGACAGAATTTTATGACTTCGCGTATATCGGGGAGCACCGTTGTATAGCCGTTGACGGGCAGCTTCAACTCCTTCAAAAATTCCAGCATCCCGGAATGTTTGTTTATGCCGGGGACTTTCGAATCACAGCCGTAGATAAAAATATCGAGATGTCTTTCTGCGGTGATCCTCGAATCGAGCTGGCGTAGCGATCCTGCGGCGGCGTTTCGCGGGTTGGCAAAAGGCGGCTCGCTTTCATCGAGGCGTCTCTCGTTTAATTTTTCAAATTCGGGTCTCCTCATGAATGCCTCGCCGCGTATCTCCAGAAGTCCCGGGATGTCTTTCCCTTTGAGGCTTAAAGGGAGTCTCCTGATAGTCCGCAGGTTCTGCGTGATATCCTCGCCGCGCAGGCCGTCCCCTCTAGTGGCCCCCTGTGTGAATATCCCATTCTCATAAGTAAGGCTTACCGCAAGCCCGTCAAACTTAAGCTCTACAACATACTCAACCGGCACATCTCTCCCGAGCCTCCTTAAGATGCGGTCGTGGAAATCCATAAGCTCTTTATCGTCGAAAGCGTTCTGGAGGCTGAGCATGGGGATCCTGTGCTCCACCACGCCGAATTCCTCCACCGGCGGAGCGCCCACTTTCCGCGTCGGGGAATCGTCGGAATCGAATTCGGGATATTGCTTTTCAAGATCCTCCAGTTTTCTCAGCAGGCGGTCGTACTCCTCATCGGTTATGCCGGGCGAGTCCTTGACGTAATACAGGTAGTTGTTCCGGTTTATCTCGTCTCTGAGACCCTCTATCTCTTTGCGTATTTTTTCCCTGTCCATAATAAGCCACCCCTCAGCTTCCGAGAAGTTTTGTTCCCCATTCTATGAACTTTGCCCCAGGCAGGAGCAGGAACTGGGAGAGTACGGTGCCCAGGATATTCCCCAGAGTCAGGTACAACACCATTATGTTCACCTGTTTTATAGGCCTGATTTTATGGACGGCCTGGTCGGTGATGAGGGCCGACACGGGATCCACAATAAGCGTGAGGGTTATTGTAGCGAACCCATTGACCATGCCCGAAAGCAGGGTCGCAGTCCTGGCAAGCTCCGGGACCATCGCGCTGGCGTAAGTCGCTGCGAGCACGCCTATCGTCCAGATGGCGAATACCAGGACATTAAAAATCAGGAAAGTTGACGGGACCCCTTCCAGAGAAAAGCTGTCAACCCCGATGAAACTGGGCCTTCGGATACACTTCAGCGCCTTGATGAAGTTGGAAGGCTTGAAGAGCTTTATGATAACCATAGGGAGCGAGCCTTCCTTTTCAATTTGATGGATGGACTTTATATAGATTTCTATGAAAGTCGGCAAAAGCAAAAACCCGATAATACAGCCAAGGGTTGCGAACACTACTATGATCCTCATTTTCAGAAGGAGCGTTTGAAGGTCACCGGTACTGGCCGCGAGGTCAACTATGGTCGCCATTACGGGGACGTATGCGAGGTTTGCGAGGCGGGAGATCAGCATGAACAGGTTGAATACGGACATCGAGGTTGCTATTCTCTTTGTTATGACTCCTGAAGCGCGCGCGGCTCCAGTAGTAGTGGTTAAAATATTAACCAGCATACAGATCAGGCAGACCGTGGGCATTCTCCAGTCGGAGAAAAAATCGGCTATAGACAAAATCTTTCACCTCGCATTTTTACAGGCATGTTCATGGCACAAGCGGCGGGGCCGGGATATCTCCGAGCGCGGACAGGTCCGACGATTTCACCCTTACCATCGTCCCGCCCGAAAATATCACCTCGGCGACGCCGCCTGAGATATTCTGCAGTATTCCTTTTCCAAGCTGCTTATGCTCAACCCTTTTTCCAGGGGCAAGTCCCCCGGAATTTTTCGGCGCGATGAAATCGGCCCGGAGCACTTTTTCGCCCTTTTTCCCGAAATCGACGCGCACGCTGTTGCCTGAGGCCGAAAGCACGACGCCTTCTCCGAACAGGCTATGGACCACCTGATCTCCCGGCTTCCATTCCCTTTTTTCGCCGGGAGAGGGCGCCGACTTCACCACCCGGACAATCCCCTGTTTCGATGCGGGTATCACAGGGTCTATTTTTTTCAGCAATTCGCGCGGTATTTCCGCAAGGAAGCGTGACGGGTCGCGGCTGCCTGCGCTGCCTGCGATGGTTCTTC
Source organism: Chloroflexota bacterium (assembly GCA_023475345.1). Taxonomy (GTDB): domain Bacteria; phylum Vulcanimicrobiota; class JAMCWD01; order JAMCWD01; family JAMCWD01; genus JAMCWD01. The sequence continues at coordinate 32,086 of JAMCWD010000008.1, forward strand.
TTTCGGCCCAGGAAAGGAAAAGCTTTTTCTTCCCCCTCGTTATGCCCACATAAGTCAATCTTCTTTCTTCCTCGATATCCCTGGAGGAATCGAGGCTCCTCATGTGAGGGAGGAGACCTTCCTCCATGCCGGTCAGAAAAACCACCGGAAATTCCAGTCCCTTTGCTGAATGAAGAGTCATCATCGTTACGGCGTTTTCCCCAGGATCATACGAATCGATATCCGTATATAAAGAAATCTCGTTCAGGTATTCGGTAAGGTCGGAGCCGGGATGAGTTTCCTCGAATTCCCTGGCCTGGCTTATCAGCTCTTCAATGTTTTCAAGCCTTGACACCGCTTCGGCTGTCCTCTCTTCTTCGATGCGCTTCTTGTAGCCTGTTGAATCCAGTACGATTTTTATAAATTCATGCGGGCTTTTCCGGGGCATCTCCGCCCGGAGTCTTTCCATGACGTTATAAAAACTGCGGCATGATTGCGCCGCCCGCTCCCCGATCTCGTTCTGAACCTTTTCCGAAACCAGGGCGCGGAGCATATCTCCGCCTGTTTCTTCAGCCGCCCGGTATATTATATCGAGACGCTTCGCGCCTATGCCGGGCAGCGCAAAATCGGAAGCCCTCCTCAGGCAGGCTTTATCGAACGGGTTTACCAGAAGCTTCATTACGGCAAGGATATCCCTTATCTCCACCCTGTCGAAAAAACGCACCCCGCCCAGATTTAAATAGTTTATCCCGCCCTGTATGCATGATTCTTCGAAAACCCTGGACTGGGCATTAATGCGGAACAATATGGCGCACTGGTCCGGGGTATATCCTTCCGATTGGAGCGTTTTGATCGTGCGGACTACGAACTTGGCCTCTTCCTTTGCGTCGGACGCCCTGAAAAGGAATACCGGGTCGCCTCCTTCCCGGGTACACCACAGTTCCTTTTCCATCCTGCCGGAATTCATGGTAACCAGTGCGTTGGCTACCTGGAGTATGGGCTGGGTCGAGCGGAAGTTCTGCTCCAGCTTCACTATCTTAACGCCGGGAAAATCGCGCCTGTAATTTAAGATGATGGAAGAGTCGGCTCCCCTGAAGCCGTAGATGCTCTGGTCGTCGTCGCCGACCACGCAGATATTTTTTTTCGGTTCCGAAATAAGCTTCAAAAATACGTACTGGCAGTAATTGACGTCCTGGAATTCATCCACCAGGATGTAGCGGAACTTGTCCCTGTAATGCTTCAGGATGTCGGGTGATTCAATGAGCATCTCGACTGTTTTTTTAAGGAGGTCGTCAAAATCCAGCGCCTGGTTTTTGCGGAGCAGTTCTTCGTAAGTGTTGTACAGGTTTTCAAGCCTCTCGTCCCAGACGGGGGGGCGTTTGCCCAGTTGAATTTTGACGAGCGAAAACAGGCTCTTGACCATTTTCGGCGGGAACCGTCTTTCGTCGAGGTTGAGCATATTCAGCGCTTCTTTTACCAGGTGGCGGGAATCCCGCTCGTCATAAATGGCGAAGTTTCCTGGGAACCCGATATCAGGCAGGTGGCTTCTGAGGATCCTCGCGCAGAGTGAATGAAAAGTTCCGATGTAGGGGAAATCCTTCCGTCCCGCAAGGCGGTGGATACGTTCCTTCATCTCGCGGGCGGCCTTGTTGGTGAATGTTACGGCAAGGATATTGCCGGGCGGGACGCCTTCTTCCTTCACGAGGCGCGCTATGCGGTGAGCCAGTACCCTGGTCTTGCCGGAGCCCGCCCCGGCAAGGATTAAAAGCGGCCCATCGGTATGCCGGACCGCTTCAAGCTGTTCTGGAGTCAGGTTTTCAGTTGGATTCATGTGTCTTTCTTCAGTAAAATATCTCCGGATAGAAGTTTTTAACCGACGCGGTTCAGGTTGCGGCGGGAAAAAATATTGTCGCCGGGCGTAATTTTTTTTGCTAAAAAAGGGCGAATTCCTTCTGTATAGAATAAAATAGGGTAAGGAACAGCCTGAAGAGGAGAGGAGATTAATGGATCCCCTTCCAAACGGCACTATTTTAAAAGGCCGCTATAAAATTTATAATATTTTAAAAACCTCCGCTTTGACGAATATATATTTCGTCAAAGATCTTCATATGAAAAATAAAATCTGGGTGGTAAGAGAAATCCTGATTAACACCAACGACCCGCTGGAACGCTCGGAAATCATCAACCGTTTCAATAACGACGCCCTCATGCTGTCCGGCCTTGAGCATCCAAAATATGCCAAGGTAATCGATTTCTTCGCAGGTCAGGACAGGCTTTTCCTTGTCAGGGAATACGCGCCGGGGGTCGATCTCATAAGCATCCTGAATACATCGGGCATACCGTTCCCCCAGGAAAAGGCCCTTATCGTAGGGCTTCAGTGCGCCGAGATCCTCCAGTACCTTTTTCAGAAAAAGCTTTCCAAGAAATTTTACCGTGATTTCAAGCCCCAGAATATAATTATGAATACCGACGGGACGATAAAAATTATCGACCTGGGCATTTCACACTTTTACCATAATGCCGGGCACGGCATGTTATATAAAGACGAGCCGGGAACCTACGAGCCTCCCGAGACCCTCGACGAAGGTTCCGATTTCGACGAGCGTACACTGGTTTACATGCTGGGGATGCTGTTGTATCATCTGATGACGCGCCTGTCGCCGGATGAGTCCCCGTTCAAGCTGCCCGCAATACGGGATGTAAACCCGACTGTCAGCAGGCAGGCCAGGGGGCTTGTGAACAAGGCCGGCAACAGGAGGTCCGGCAAACGATACAACAGTCTTGAAGAAATGAAAAAAGCGATAAAAGGATCGTTATCTCTTGCCGGGGGCAAGATCCCTGCGGTAAGCTGGCTGGAAGACGAGATCAAAAGGAGCAACCCGTGGGTACTGAAGCTGGGACGCCTTATATTGTTCACGCTTCTGGCATGTCTGGCGATTTATTATTTCTTGTGGTATTCTTTAAACCGATGAGAGATTTTATAAAAGCTGAACCGGAGGAAGGCTTATGAAGAAGATAATGGTTTACGCACTCTTTTTTATACTCGGCAGCCTTGCAGGCTACGGCTTCGTAAGGATGGTAAAATCGAAGACCGACCTGCCCGATATCGCCGCAATTTTGCTGCTTGCCGCCGTCATCTGTCTTTTTCTCTGGGCCGCGAGCATGCTGCTGTCCAGCAGGGGACTGAAGGAAGGCGAAGCCCGCATAGTATCGGAAAAGCCTGAAGCCCCGACGGAAGAAAAGCCTGAAGAGGCGGGCGCAGCGGATACTCCCTCTCCTGAAACGCCTAAGGGTGCGGCGAAAAAAATCGCCAAAAGAAGCGATTCGGCATGGCTCATGCCCCGAAGCGAAGAGCCTGAACCAGGCTTCCCCATAAGCAAAGACAACGTATATATCGGCAGGAACCCATCCAGCGACATCCTCTTGAACGACGATTCCGTATCAAGGAAACATTCCAACATTACAAGGGTCGGCGGCGTATTTACAATCTTCGACCTGAACAGCAAAAACGGCACTTTCGTCAACAGTCAGCGCATCCAGAAACATATTTTGAAAGACGGCGACATAGTAACCCTGGGCAACCTATCTTTAATATTCAGGGTGCCGGAACACATAGCAGGCGAGATGGCGGAAGGCGTGCCGGAAGCCGTCGAAAGCATCGAAGTCGCCGCCGGTTCCGAGGAATTTATCGATGAAGTCCCCACAAGCACCCGGCGCGCCCCGGCGCTGGACGGCCCGCCTACCGGGACACGAAGAACTCCCCATATCGACAAAGCCCCGACCGGCACAAAAAAATCTCTGCCCCCGGATCAATCTCCAACCGGAACGAGGAAATCGCCTGATGCTGGGCCGAAGACCTGAGAAGATACTGGTTTCCGGCTACTACGGGTTCGGGAATACCGGCGATGAAGCCATACTCCAATCGGTAATCAACGGCTTCAAGAAAATATCGCCGGGTGCCCGTCCTGTCATTCTTTCCTCAGACCCCGGCAAAACAAGGAAGCTTTATAATGTCGAGGCCGTGTCCAGGAACGCAATATTGAGCATAATAAATATGATGCACCAGTGCTCGTTGTTTTTGAGCGGGGGAGGAGGGCTCCTACAGGATTCTACCGGGTGGAAAAGCGTTTATTATTACATGGGCCTGATGAAACTTGCAATGATGTCCGGCTGTAAGACCATGATGTTCGGGCAGGGCATCGGCCCATTGCAGGGCGAGCAGTCAAGGGCCTTCGTCAGGTACGTGGCCAACCGGGCGGATTATATTACACTGAGGGATCATCCCTCGGCGAAGCTCCTTCGCGATCTCGGCGTAACGAAGCCGCCGGTCTCGGTTACCGCCGACATGGTCTTTTGCCTGGAACCTGCAGGGGAGCAGAGAATTGAATGGATTATGAAAAACGAAGGCGTAACCGAGAGGAATCCGTTTTATATAATCTCTTTAAGGTCATGGGGCGATAGCGCAGGCTTTCCCGAACAGGTGGGAAAGGCGGCCGCTTCCATCGCTTACCATACGGGATGGCAGCCTGTGTTTATCCCGTTCCAGCACGATACGGACATGGAAGTTACAAGAAGGGCATGGGATGCTTCCGGGAATACCGGCATCATTTTAAGCGGGAATTACCTCCCCGACGAATTGCTGTCGCTTTTTTGCCGCGCCCATTTCACGATAGGCATGAGGCTCCATTCCCTGATATTTTCCACCGTTGCAGGAATACCGTCGGTCGGCATAGCATACGATCCCAAGGTGAGCAATTTCATGGAAACGATACAGGGAATTTCACTGCCCCTGGCAAAAATAAACGAGGATGCCGTGCTTGAATCGGTACAGGTCATACTCGATTCTTACGACGGCTATTCGCGGACGGCGGCGTTAAGGGCTTCCGAGTTCAGAGAGAAAGCTCTCGATAATATCCGGATTGCATCGAAACTTGCTGGGTTGAAGCCCGCAAACCGGCAATAGAAAGGGGATTAAAATACCTTGCAGGGTATTAAGGAATATATAAAAAAGGACCTGGAAACCCGCCTGGAAAGCCTTTTGAGCAATATGCGGAGCAGGTTCGTAGAATCCCGCGTCCCGGAAGATTCATCGTATCCTTCGATACTTACGGCGCTTTATTTTCATGAAATGCGCCACGAGCCGCAGGACCCGTTGTGGTTCGGGCGGGACCATCTGATAGCTTCGGATCTGAAATGCCTCCCGTTCCTTTTCGGGGCGCTTGCAGAAGCCGGGTACCTCCAGTGGAAAAGTTGCGAATCGGCACTGTTGTGGGCGAACAAGAATTTGCGGAGCCATTCCCTGATGCTGACTCTTGCGGGCATAAGCGGGATAAGCAGCCAGCCGCTCACTTCGGCCCTTTTTGCAAACGGCCTTGCAATGACCGCCAAAAGCTCCCACCAGGAATACAAGGTATTTCACATCATCAGCCCCGAAAGCCATCTGAAGGTGCTCGACCCGGCCTACGCCGCATCGAGGCAGTGCTTATCGAATTTAACCTACATCGCCTGCAACCCGACAAGGGAAGAGCGCATCCTGCTGATACACCGGTTTTTTGCGCTGGGATGGCACATAGAAGAATGCGATCCCGAAGATCTCCAGTCATTGCTGACCGCGTTGAGCAACTTCTCCCGCCGCCGCGACCTCCCCGGCCTTTTACTGACCGGGCCCGACATGTCGTAGGGCCGGTCTGGAAAATTTCATAGCAAGAGATCCATATATAAATAGGCGTAATATCATTTTTCAGGATCTAACAATGCTATACTACAGTGAGATTTTTCGCTAATAATTCACGAGGTAGAATAAATTTTATTTTCCTACTGCTTGATCCCGGTCATCATGCCGCATTCCAGGTATTCCCGGACCAGCAGTTCGACTTCGGCGGCGGTGGATTTTTTCATCGCCAGGAGCGTTATGGCATAAGCATCGTGGACATCTATTTTTGCTACTACTTCGCGGACGGTTTCAATGCCCCTCGGCTCGGCGCTGAGCCTTTCCAGCCCCATCCCCAGGAGAAGCGGTATGGCAAGCGGGTCCTGGGCCATCTCGCCGCAGATGGTATATTCGATCTGGGCCATCTGTGCCGCTTCTACGGCCATGCGGATGAGCCTCAATACCGCCGGGTGGTAATGGTTATACATATAAGCCATGTCCTCGTTTTCCCTGTCAACTCCGAGGGTGTACTGGGTCAGGTCATTCGTGCCCAGGCTGAAGAAATCGACCTGGTCGGCCAGGGATTCGGCTATAAGACATGACGAAGGCGTCTCGATCATTATACCGAGCGGGATCTCGCCGAAGTATTCTTTTTTCTTCCGCATCTCTTCTTTCACGAATTCCCACAGCTCCTTGAACTGCCGGACTTCTTCAATAGTGGTAACCATGGGGATCATGACCTGGGCATTGCCCTGTGCAGAGGCTTTCAGTATGGCCCTTATCTGGGCCTTGAGTATCTCGGGATGCTTCAGGAGCAGCCTTATGCCCCGGCAGCCGAGGGCCGGGTTGTCTTCCCGCGGCATTTTAATCCCGGGTATGATTTTATCCGAGCCCAGGTCGAACAGCCTTATCGTAACGGAGTGAGGATGGCAGCGTCCCAGGATCTCGGAATATACTTTCGCTTGTTCGTCTTCGCCGGGCAGCTTATCCTTATCCATAAAAAGGAACTCGGTCCGCAGGAGGCCGATGCTGCCCAGACCTCCGGAGTGGTTATCTTCAAGGTCTTTCAGGCTCGCTATATTGGCAAGCAGTTCGATGCGTTTACCGTCGCGGGTCATGGCATAGTGCGGGAGCCTGCCGCGGCGCTTGACTTTTTTGGTGCCGTGCTGGATAAGCCGCCGGTATGTCTTTTTCAAATCGCCCCGGGGTGAATTGATTATCTTCCCCGTGAAACCGTCCAGGATGACTTCCTCGCCCTGGTTCAGCGTTTCCATCGCGCCTTTTACTCCCACCACCGCAGGAATGTTCAACGCCCTGGAAAGGATGGCGGCATGGGAATTGGCCCCGCCCCGCTCGGCTATTATCCCCAGAATACAACTCTTATCAATCGAAGCCACCTGTGACGGGCGAAGCTCATGGGCGACAATGATCACTTTCTGACCTTCCGGGATTTTCTCCTTGGGCGCGCCGTTAAAGATATTCTGGAGCCTGTTGGCAACGTCGCGGACATCTCCCGCCTTGCTCCGGAAAATGCTTCCGTCCATGGCGGCGAAACGCTCCTCAAGCTCGCAGATAACGCGGTCAAGCGCATCCCAGGCGGACAGGCCTTCATTTCGAATAAGGTTTTCCGTCGCGCTTATAAGCATGGGGTCTTCAAGGAACAGGAGGTGGGTCATGAAAATATCGGCCTCGCTGTGCCCTACCTCGCCTGAAACCCGGCTACAAAGCTCGCTCAATTCGGCGCGCGCTTTTTTCAAAGCATCGCGAAAACGCGCGATTTCTTCTTCTACCGAAGACGGCTTGGCCTTACCGGTTTTCTTGGCGTCCTCAAGCAGGAAGACTTTGCCTATTGCAAAGCCGTAAGAGGCAGGTATCCCGTGCAGCACTATTTCTCGACCTCCCCGGGACTCAGTAAAATATCACAAAACCGGTCCAGTACTTCTTCCTCCCCATTTCCATCGACCTCAAGCACAATTCTGTCGCCCCGGTTTATTCCCAGGGCGATGATGGCTATAATGCTTTTTACATCGGCGACTTCGCCGCCTTTATAGATATTAACTTTCAAATCGGACACTTCGCGGGCCGCCTGAACAAGTAGCGCCGCCGGCCGGCCATGGATACCCAGCCTCGCCCCGACCTCCAATTCCCGTTTACGCATTCTCCACCTTCCAGGCTTTTATCAGGGTTAAGAATATATACTTTTGCCCAACCGTCCGGTTTTTCCTCCAAATTCTTTAAAAATGTTCAAAGAACTTTAAATGACCGTCCGCAGGAACTTGATCCGTTGTAAAGAAACCCTGCTATAGTTTAACAGGATCAGCATTGAATTTTCAATACAACGGAGATATAAATATAAAGCTGAGAAATGTCGCCCGATTGTCAACGAATAAAATGATGCAGGACAACTTTAAAATAATAAAAAAGCTGGGCAATAACCGTACTTTTCTTGTCGAGCCGAGTAAAGATCCCGGGACGCGCGTTGTATTCAAGCAGGCGCCGCCGGGGAGACTTGAAGCGGCAAGGTTCCTGGACGCCGCAGGCATCTGGAAAGATCTTGATCACCCGGCCTTTCCCCGCCTTATATCAGTCGATAAACAGGCCGGGCGGCCCCCTTATATCCTGGCGGAATATATCGCCGGGAAAAGCCTGGAAGAAGAAATATCCGAAGGCCCTGTTTCCGAGCATGATGCGGTTTACTGCGCCGCCTTCACAACCGAAGCCATCGCTTATCTCCACAAGAAAAACCCGCCTGTTTTATTCTGCGACCTGAAGCCTTCTCATATCATAAAAAAACCCGGCGGTGGCTATTCTCTCATTGATCTCGAATTACTGACCGTCTATAAACGCGGAAAGGTCCGCCTGCCCGCCAAGGGAACCCCCGGGTTCTCGCCGCCCGAACAATCGCTGGGACTGCCGGAGCCCCGCTCCGACATCTTCTCAATCGGGGCGATGCTGTGCCGCCTCGTAACCGGAAAGCCCCCGGAATTTTTAAAACAGAACGAAAAGGACATATCGCACGGCTTATATGGAATATTAAAAAGATGCCTCGCAGATGTCCCTTCCGGAAGGTATCCCGATGCGGGCCGGCTTCTTTGCGATCTTGAAAATTTCATGTTACGAAGAGGATAATTTTCGTAAAGACAGGAATTATGAATTATGTTTACAGATGAAGAATTTTTAAAACGCATCCGGGAAGAGGCGATAATCGCCAATATAATAATTACAAGGCTCAACAGCGTCGAATGCATGAAGCCGGATAACAGGGAGATCCTGTCCCACAGGATAGCCGAGATACTGATGAGTTGTAAAGAGTTATATACACGGGTGCTGCCGTTTCTTTCGGAAGTTGAAAATCCGGGACATGACCAGTTTTTTGATTTCCTGATAGAGCTGAGGATGAATTTTTTGAACATTGCGGATCTTGTCCTTGAATATGAAGAAGCGTTCATGAATTCTCTCGACGTGAGGGAGGAAGAGGAACTGGGAGAGGATTGACGGGGCGGGATTATGCGGACATTTGAGGATATAAGACAGGCTGCCCGGGATGTGCCCGGGCGTTCCCTGGCGGTGGCGGGCACCGCAGATCCCCAGGTCGTGGCTGCATGCGCGGAAGCATACCGGGAAGGCATATGCGCCTCGATACTGGCAGGCGAACCGGGTGCCGTCCTTCAACTCTGCAGAGAATACAACTTCCCCGAAGAGGGCTATAAAATTAAATCTGCAAAAGACCCCGTCGAAGAAGCGTCCCTGGCGGTGGGTACGGTTGCCTGCGGCGAGGCGTGTGCGCTGATGAAAGGCAATGTTAAAACCGGGCTTCTCATGAAGACCGTGCTTTCCGAACTAGGCAGGGACAGGCTTCTTTCACACGTATTCGTTGCGGAATTGCCGGGCGGCGGATTTATGTTCATGAGCGACGGGGGGATGGTCATAAAGCCGGCCATTGAAGAGAAAATTCAGATCGCAAAGAACGCCGTCGAAGTTGCCGTGGCGCTCGGGATAAAGCGCCCGCGTGCTATTATGCTGTCCCATGATGGCAGGGTTGATATAGATGACGGGACATCCGTAGAAGGCGCGGTAATTTCAGTTATGGCCGGAAGAGGCCGGGTAAAAAACGCCTGTATCGAAGGCCCTGCGGTTCTGGAGCTTGCCGCACTGGGCGGTTATACGGATGAGGAAAATCTTTTCAGCGATTTCGGCGGGGCTGACATTGTGATAGTCCCGAATATAGAAGCGGGCAATATATTCGGCAAGTCTATCCAGCACATGACGAAGTTTAATACCGGACTTATAATAGCAGGGGCGGCATGCCCCATAGTCCTTACTTCCAGGGCGGACAGCGCGGAAACCCGGCTTAATTCCATAGCGCTGGCCCTTGTCGCATCGCCGTTAAAGTAAATGAAATTAAAAATAGGCTCGCTTGTTCTGGAAAACCCGTTGATAATGGCCCCGCTTTCCGGCTATTGCGATTCGCCTTACAGGAGGCTTGCCGCATCTTTCGGCTGTGCGCTCACGTATTCGGGACTGATAAGCTCCCATGCGCTCTCATACAACAATCCCAATACCGTTGATCTGCTGGCCAGCAGCCCGGAAGAAAAGCCCGTCGCGTTCCAGATATTCGGGTTCGATCCGGCGCTTATCTCAAGGGGCGCCGCGATGATGGAAGAGGCAGGCGCCGATGTGATCGATCTCAATGCCGGGTGCGGAGTGCCTAAAGTTTTCAAGTCAGGTTCAGGGATGGCTCTATGCCGGGATCTCAAGCTCCTGGAAAAGATTCTGAAGACTATCGTCAGGACCGTGTCCGTCCCGGTGATAATTAAAACACGGACGGGTTTCCATCCCGGTGACGTTACGGTGCTTGAAGTCGCAAAGGTAGCTGAATATGCCGGAGTCTCCGCCATAGCAATACACCCCAGATTCCACAGCCAGAAATTCGGGGGCAAAGCCGACCATACATGGGCTGAAAAGATAAAGCAGGCAGTGAAGCTCCCTGTTATCGGGAGCGGCGATTTGAATACACCGGGTGATGTCAAAGAAGCGCTTGAATCGTACGGTTACGACGGCGTCATGCTGGGACGGGGCGCGCTGGGCAACCCCTGGCTTTATTCAAGGAGTCTGGAGCTTCTGAAAAATAATATAACGTCTCCTCCACCTTCAGCCGGAGATAAAATCAAAGCGGCCTTATATCACCTCGATTTAATAGAGGATCATTACCCGTCTCATCGCGCGGTAAAGTTGTGCAGGCTCCACATTACAAATTATATCAGGGGCATGCGCCAGGCAGGGAGGCTGCGAGACATGCTTAACCGCATGGAAACCACCGGTGAAATCAGGGATCTCCTGGAAAACATACCCGTAAAGTATGACGCTGATCCGGAAGGAGACAATATAAAGGAGATGGAAAAAGATTAATATGAATGACAGCGGCGAAAACAAAAATATCAATTCGGCAGTTGAAGAAAATTACAGGAAATATATAAATCCCACCCTGGCGAGGCTTTTTAAATTCGGCGGATATAACGGGGTTGAGTGGGAGGCTTCCGGCTCTTATGTAACCATGCATGACGGGAGGCGCTTCCTGGACATGGCCGGTGGATACGGAGTTTTCTCCGCCGGGCACTGCCACCCGGCCATAGTAAAGGCGGTCAAAGATCAGATCGAGCGCATGCCGTTATCCGCAAAGGTTTTCATGAACAAGCCCGCGGGAGATCTTGCACGCGCACTTGCCGAAATAACGCCCGGCGATCTCCAGTTTAGCTTTTTTTGCAATTCCGGGACAGAGGCTGTGGAAGGCGCGCTGAAGCTGGCCCGCCTGGCGACGGGGAAGCACGAGATCATCGCGGCAAAAAACAGCTTCCACGGCAAGACGATGGGGTCACTGTCGGCATCCGGCAGGGATCTTTTCAAGGAGCCGTTCATGCCGCTTATCCCCGGCGTCAAGCATGTTCTTTTCGGCGACGCAGACGCCCTGGAATCGGAGATTAACGAAGACACCGCCGCCGTAATACTGGAGCCGGTACAGGGGGAAGGGGGCATCAATGTCCCTCCCGACGATTACCTGCCGGAAGTCAGGGAGATCTGCAGCCGAAACAATGTCCTGTTTATTGCGGATGAGGTCCAGACGGGCCTGGGCAGGACGGGGAAGAAATTTGCGGTGGAACACTGGGGTGTCTCCCCCGACATAATGACGCTGGGGAAGGCGCTGGGAGGCGGCGTCATGCCGGTTGCGGCTTTCATGGGTACGCCCGCAGTCTGGAAGGTTTTCGAAAAGCACCCGCTCATCCACACCTCCACTTTCGGGGGAGGGCCGGCGGCCTGCGCGGCGGGGGTCGCATATATCAAGGTCATGATCGAGGAGAAGCTTCCGGAACAGGCCGATAAAACCGGCGGATACATGATGGAAAAACTGGATGAGATGCGCGGCAGGCATCCCGATGTCATCGAGGCCGTCAGGGGAAAAGGCCTGATGATAGGGGTCGAGCTTACCGATGTCGGCCTGGGAGGCGCGATGATAATGGAGATGGCGAAGAACGGCCTCATAGGGGTGTACACTCTCAACCAGCCTAAAGTCATAAGGTTCGAGCCGCCGTTAAACATTAAGAAGGAAGATGTCGATTGGGCGCTTGAAATATTCGAAAAAGCCGTAACCGAAACGAGGAATTTGCTTCTTAAATAAAAAGGAGGAAAAATTTAACAACCGGGGAATTCACGTCAGGTATTCGGGAGGAAAATATTGGAACGGTTTGCATTTTTAATACACCCGCTTGACATGAGGGATGTCGTCCGCTGGGAGCCCAGGGCTGCCGGAAAAAGGCCGGAACTTGTGAAGAAGATGCTTGAATGGATGCCGCCCCATGTCACATCGCATATTACCGGTATCAAATCTATAACAGGCAAGGAGATAGAAGGATATTTCATCGCGGCTGCCTTTTTGCCCGAACAGTTTATCTCCCTGCCTAAAGAGCAGGTACTGGATAAGATCATAAAAGCAGGCAAAATAGCCGAGGAGTTGGGCGCAAAAATTCTGGGGCTGGGCGGCTTTACATCCGTGGTGGGCGATGCGGGCCATGCCGTGGCCCAGAACCTGAAGATACCCGTAACGAGCGGTAACAGCTATACTGTGGCGTCGGCGCTGGAAGGTACATTTTTCGCTGCAAAAAAAATCGGGCTGGATATGTCGTCGAGCAGTATAGCCGTTGTAGGGGCAACGGGCGCTATAGGCAGTGTCTGCGCAAGGATCATGGCCCAGAAAGTGCACGCCATGACGCTGATCGGCAGAAACCAGGCCCGGCTTGATAAAGTTGCAGAGCTTATCAGGAGGAAATCATCCTGTAATATTACAACCACCGTTGATCTTCGCGGGGCCATACCGGAAGCCGATGTTATCATTACCGCAACCAGTGCGCCGGAAGAAATAATAACCTCGGACATGATCAAGACAGGCGCGCTTATATGCGATGTAGCCCTGCCGCATGATGTAGGCAGGGAAGTTGCACAGCAGAGGCCGGATGTCCTGGTATTCGAAGGCGGGGTTATCCGGGTTCCGGGACCGCCTGATTTCAATTACGATTTCGGATATCCGCCCGGAACATCGCTTGCCTGCATGGCCGAAACCATGTTATTGACCCTGGAAGAGCGCTACGAGCCGTATAGCCTCGGCAGGAGGCTCAAGCCGGAAAGAGTCGTCGAGATAAAAGAGATGGCCGATAAGCACGGCTTCACCCTTGCCGGCCTCCGAAGCTTCGACCAGCCCGTAACTTCCGAACAGTTTGACAGGGTCAGCCGGTATGCCCGGAACAAAAAACAATCCCCCGACAGGCTTTCATTCAAACCCTGATCTTTCAGGGAGAGTCATTGTTTCGATTTTTTCGTCATTTCAGCATGTTTTGTGAGGTTGAAACCTTTTTTCATGCGCCTGGAAAATAAAAAGGATACTTCGGCCATCAGGCGAATAAACAATTTCAATTATGAAGAAAGTTGTCAGTGTGAGCCTCGGATCAAGCAAAAGAGACCACGAGGCCGAAGTAAATTTTCTGGGAGAAGATTTCCATATTTCCCGGCGCGGGACGAACGGTGATTTCGACGCGGCTATGAAAATACTTCGTGAGTTGGACGGGAACGTCGATGCCATCGGCCTCGGGGGTATCGATATCTACATATATTCCCTTAAAAACAAGTATGTTCTCAAAGACGGCATGAGGCTGAAGGAGGCTGTCAAAAAGACCCCGGTGGTTGACGGGAGCGGCCTGAAAAATTCGCTGGAGCGGGATGTCATCCGTAAAATGGCTGAAGATCCCCGTTTCAGGCTCAAGGGAAAAAAAGTCTTGATGGTATGCGCCATGGACAGGTTCGGCATGGCGGAAGCGCTGGTCGAAGCAGGCTGCAGGATGCTGTTCGGGGATTTTATTTTTACGCTGGGTATAGAAAAGCCGCTTTTCCGCCTGGAAGACCTGGAATATTATGCCGAAAAACTGCTCCCTGTCATAACCGATATGCCTATAGATATGCTTTATCCTACAGGCAAAACCCAGGATAAGGCGCCTTCCGAAAATTATGCCCGCTATTACCGGGAAGCCGATATCATCGCAGGCGACTTCCATTTTATAAAGAAGTTCATGCCCGATGACCTTTCGGGCAAGATAGTCATTACCAATACCGTTACGGAGAAAGACATTCAGGATCTTGCAGAAAGGGGAGCCATATACCTTGTAACCACCACCCCTGAGTTCGGGGGGCGGTCTTTCGGAACCAATGTCATGGAAGCGTTATTCGTTTGCCTTCTGGGCAAGTTACCTGATAAAATAACACCGGACGATTACCTGGGGATAATTAATAAGCTCGAGTTGAAGTTCCGGGTCGAGGAACTGAACCAGCTTTTGAAAAAGGATGATGCTTCGAAAGAGGCGGTATCGATTAATTAATATGACATGAGTCCCGAAGCAAGGGACTTTTGAAAGGAGAAAAATAAATGATGGAAGAGAAAATAGTCGATCTCACCCCGGATGGATACAAGAAGCTTGAAGACAGGCTGGACTACCTGAAGACGCATCAGCGCCGCGAAGTAGCCGACCGTATCCGCCAGGCGAAAGAATTCGGCGAGATAGGAGAGAATTCGGAGTACGAGGATGCAAAATCCGAGCAGGCCTTTATCGAAGGCGAAATCATGCGGCTTGAAAGCATCCTGCGCAATGCCAGGATCCTCGATATAAGGGAAATAAGAACATCAATCGTCGGCATAGGCTCCAGGGTCAGGATTTACAGCAGCAAGACGAAAGAGGAAACGGAATACGAAATAGTCGGCAGCAACGAGTCCGACCCCATAGAAGGCAAAATCTCGAATCTTTCCCCCGTCGGGAAAGCCCTTTGCGGGCACAAAAAAGGCGAGGAAGTTACGGTCGTTACGCCGAACGGGAAGGTCAACTACAAGATAATAAAAATCATGAAAAGCTGAGAATGACCGCGGCAGCGATCCAGGTGAAATCAAGCGATTATCCTGTTTTTTTCTTTTTCCCTTTCCAGGAGGATTTTTATGAACGATAACGAGCAAGAAGTTTTAAACATAACGGATGATATGCCCGAACAGATGGCGGTCCGCCACAAGCATCTCGAAGAGCTTCGCGCCCTCGGCATCGAGCCTTACGGGGACAGGTTCCCCGTAACCGATAAAATATGCGATGTCAGGCAAAAATACGGCGACATGGAACCCGATAAGGCCGGAGGCGAGGTCAGCATTGGCGGAAGGCTCATGGCCCTGAGGACTCACGGTAAAGCCGTGTTCGGCGACCTGGCCGATCAGGAAGGCAAGATCCAGATTTATTTCGGACTCGATACGGTGGGCAAAGACAATTTCAATCTCTTGAAGCTGATAGACATTGGCGACCTCCTGGGGGTAAAGGGAGAAGTCTTCATAACAAGGCGGGGCGAACTTACCGTGATGGTCCGGGAATTCAAAATCCTGGGAAAAGCCCTGAGACCCCTGCCCGAAAAATGGCACGGGCTCAAGGATATAGAACTCCGTTACAGGAACCGTCATCTCGACATGCTCATGAACCAGGACGTACGGGAAAGGTTCATCCTGCGCAGCCGACTCATCTCGGCCATCCGGGGCTATCTCGACGGCCTCGGGTTCCTGGAAGTCGAAACCCCCGCAATGGGGATGCTGGCAGGCGGGGCGCTTGCACGCCCGTTTCTGACCCACCACAACGCTCTCGACCTCCCGCTGAAAATGAGGATCGCCCTGGAACTACACCTGAAACGTTGTATTGTCGGGGGCCTGGAAAAAGTTTATGAAATAGGCAAGGTTTTCAGGAACGAAGGCATATCGACGAAACACAACCCGGAATTTACAATGCTGGAGCTTTACCGGTCCCATGCCGATCTCACCGACATGATGGAGATAGCGCAGGGCATCGTCTCGACCCTGTGCGAGAAAGTCCTCTGCTCGTGGGAAGTCCCGGGCACTGACGGCGGGACCGTCAACCTGAAGCCCCCTTATCCGAAAATGACTTTTGCCGAGGGTCTGAAAAAATACGGCGGCATAGAATTGTCCGACCTGCGCGACCCCGTCAAATCAAAGGAAATAGCCGAAAAGCTCGGGTTCAATATCGAGAGGAAAGATAACCCCGGTTACCTTATCGACAAGGTCTTCTCGATGGTGGTGGAGCCGCATCTCGTGAACCCGGTCTTCATCGTGGATTACCCGGTTGAGATTTCGCCGCTTGCGCGGAAAAAGCCTGAAGACGGATCGCTTGTTTACAGGTTCGAGATGTTCATCAAGAACTTCGAGATAGCAAACGCCTTCAGCGAGCTTGCAGACCCGGTCGATCAGCACGAGAGGTTCAAGGCCCAGCACGAGCTTATCAAGAAAGGCGATACGGAGGCCCACCCGATGGACGAGGATTACCTCGCCGCACTGGAATACGGCATGCCTCCTACAGGGGGGCTGGGCATGGGGATAGACCGCCTTTTGATGGTGCTTACAGGCTCTTCGTCAATCCGCGACGTGATTATTTTCCCGCTGATGAAACCGGCCGACCAGGTTTAAAACACCGGCAATAAGGGTAATTATAAAAGGTTAGAAAGCCGAAAGGCATAAAAGGAGGTATATCAAATGCACGCCACTTTAATTAAGGAAATCGAGGAGAACATAAAGAAAGGGAAACGCTCCCAGAAATTCAGCCTTGACCAGCCGAATATAGGGACAGGCGAAAAGACCAGGCTTTACAGGCTGATGTACGAGCACGGTCCCGGCAACGGCAAGATGATGTTTCTGCCGATAGACCAGGGACTGGAGCACGGCCCTGTAGATTTCTTCCCCAATCCTGCGGCGGCGGATTTTGAATTTCAGCTTGCCCTGGCTGATGAGGGCAAGTATTCGGCGGTAGTATGCCATATAGGACTTGCTGAAAAGCACATGCACAAATGGGCGGGCAAAGTCCCCCTCGTTCTGAAGATCAACGGCAAAACGGTTATTCCCCCCGACGACGAGGCGTTCAGCCCGCTGGATGCAACGGTGGAAGACGCCGTAAGGCTCGGCGCTGATGCCGTCGGATATACGCTTTTTGTAGGTTCCCCCCGCCAGGATGAAGATTTCGCCCAGTTCCTCCAGGTAAAGACCGAAGCCCGCGCTTTCGGCATACCCATTATAGTGTGGGCATATCCCCGCGGCGTTTATGCCAAGCAGGCGGGCGGGATAGACTCGCTTGCGATGGTCGATTACGCGGCCAGGGTCGCAAACGAGCTGGGCGCACACATCGTAAAACTCAACCTCCCCAAAGATCCCAAAGGGGGCAGCTATCCCGAAGGCCGCTTCAAGCAATACGACCAGTTCGTAGGAGAAGCCGAAGAAAAACAGCTTGAAAGGGTAATCGAGTCCGCAGGCCGGACAGGCGTGCTCGTTTCGGGCGGGAGCAGGATGGATAATGAAGCCCTGCTGAAAAAAGTTGAAGACTGCATGGCCGCAGGCGCCGACGGGCTTATATTCGGCCGCAACATGTGGCAGAGACCTTATGAAGAGGCCGTAAAAATGAGCCACAAGATCTTCGACATCATGAGCAAATATTGATCCCGGATAATCCCGGATAATTTAGCGGCCTCTCCAATAGGAGGGGCCGCTTTTTTAATTGTCTTTGAACTCTCCGGACACCCGGAAACTTTTCAGCGTATGCTCATGTTCATGTTGAGATATTCGGAAGAGAAAGCGTATCTTGAACTGGAGGATTCTCATCTTCTTTTTCATCCTTTTTCTCCAGCGATACAGAATAAAGATACGCCATCAAGAATGTAACGACAGGGAATTGAATTATTACATCAATAACAGTCCCGGTAACGGCGCTCATAAACCAGTTGTCAAATATCGCCAGAGGAATGCCTGCTATAAAACTTGCTAAAAGTATAATGATTGCCGCCAGGATAAAAGAAAAGAAAAGAGTCCACCATCTCCCCGTTGTAAGTTTATAGCTTCTCTCAAGAACATCCTTTACTTTGTTGCCCTCGATGCTTATAACAAAATCTATAAATTGAAATTTAATAAACAAGTAAATTCCCGGTATTATCAACAATATAGCTCCGACAAGTATAGCTATGCTGGTAATAAAAGAGAATATGATTATTCTTAAGCATTTGCTAAAACCCCAACTCAACGGCTTGATGATTGACGTAATTTTTTCGCCTTGAAATGATTTTACGATAGCATATATTATTGCCGGAATAACAAGGACGCTGAAAATGAAATAAACAAAATTTTGAATTCTCATTGTAAGCCAGAAATTTTCCTGAACCCCCGCAGCATAAATTAAATAATTTACAATTAACTCAACCGGCAGAAATACGACCGCTGTAATCTTTAAAATTATGCCGAAATTATCCCGATAAGTTTTCCACCCGGCTTTTAAAAGCGATAATACACTGTCTGTTTTCGGAACCTGGAAATTGATATCGAGATAGCCTTTAGAAAATTCATCCATTGATAAGCCCACCTCCGCTAAAGTAAAAAACCGGTAAATAACATTTAATAATACACTATTAACCCGGTATCCCCATAAAACTCTCTACTTAAACAATTATGTATAATTACAAATTTACCTTCTGTATATACTTATTAAATTTATTCTTATCGGCCCCAGTGTTTATCTGAAGATCCTGACTCTTCTGAAAGGCTCCTCGCCGACGCTTGCCGAGTGGAGGTTATATTCTTCTACGATCCTGTGCTGGAGCTTCCTGATATGGCCCGGCTGGGGGTTCAATTCCTCTCCACGCGAGCCTTCTTCGAGGATCTTGTGCGCCGCCTCCTCGACCTCCCGGACGGCAGGATCTTCAGCCGATTCGGATATGTTGAAAAACTCCTTGAGGGCCGATTCTATCTGCTTCTGTGTGTTGCTCCTTATTACTTTAATGACGCATAATTCTTTACACTGTCTTCTCAAAAGGCTGCCTGCCCTGCGCTCGTGGGTTTTCAGCGCAAGGACGAGGTCCGCCTCTGCAGGGTCTCCTACAATGCGGGCGGGCAGTGCGAATTCGTCAAGCGCGCGCTCGAGCCTGCTCCTGCTCACCGCGAACGGGTATATCTTCACTGTCCTGCCTTCAGGCGCTCTCGTTTTCGTTGTATTATTCATATCCCGGTCTATTGTCCTGAACATCTCGTCCTGGTTGGAATCCTGTATTATCTCCACGCTCCCGTCGGCGGTCCGGCGGCGGATCTCCGGCTGTGGGACGGACCCGCGGAGCATGAGATCGACCGTCATCGCAACGTCCGGGTGTACTGCAAGGGTCTCCCAGTCTCTTATTTCTACGAGGATATCGAATGTGGGCGGAGCCTTGCGCTCTAGCACTGTTTTTTGAGTCCGGCGCTTGCGGGCTTCCTCGTCGGAAAGAGTTACCGCCTGGATCCCGCCGATGATATCCGAAAGAGTCGGGTTCATCATGAGGTTTTCAAGCGTATTGCCGTGGGCCGTAGCTATTAGCTGGACGCCCCTTTCTGCGATTGTCCTTGCGGCGTAGGCGTCGTCGGTAGTGCCGATTTCATCGACGACGATGACTTCCGGCATGTGGTTTTCAACTCCTTCAATCATGACAGCATGCTGGCGGTCCGGCGAAACGACCTGCATTCTTCTCGAAGAGCCGATGCCGGGATGGGGGATATCGCCGTCGCCCGCTATCTCGTTGCTGGTATCGACGACGATCACGCGCTTTTTGAAATCATCTGCAAGGACCCTGGCGACTTCCCTCAGCATCGTCGTCTTGCCGACGCCGGGGCGGCCCAGCAGGAGAAGCGATTTGCCGCTTTCTATAAGGTCATGGATAATGCCTATCGTCCCGTAAACGGCCCTGCCCACGCGGCATGTAAGGCCGATTATATCCCCCGTCCTGTTTCTTATGGCGGATATCCGGTGAAGCGTCCGCTCTATGCCCGCCCGGTTATCCTCGCCGAAACTCCCTGTCCGGCTTACTACATAAGCAATATCTTCATGCGTTATCTCCTGTGTCCCCAGGTTGATAAAGCCGTCCGGGAACCTGGCGTCGGGAACGCGGCCCAGGTCCATCACTACTTCCAGGAGATCTTCAAGCGGCTTGCCTGCATCTTCCAGTCCTTTTTTCATCCTCGGCGGGAGTATGTCCACCAGCTTATCGAGATCGTCGGTTATCCTGAGAGACGGGTCGATATCTTTCTTTTGTGCTTTTTTTCTTGCCATGTAAAGCGCCTCCGGCAGGTAGATTCATATTATCAATCCGGGTTGAAACTTCGCCGCCTATTAGCTTTTTTCCTATGATTCCGGCGGAATTAACCGTTAAATTTACATGTACGAATGCACACGAAAATAACTCATGCATACGTATGATTGACAGATCCTGTTCAGTGGCATATAATACTAATTGATATTGACATTCATTATCATTTAGAAACGAGGCCGGAAACTTTAATGGAAAACGCAGCACGGATATTCGAGGGACATCTGAAGCTCAGGGGGCTAAAATCCACCCGCCAGAGACAGGCTATCTTCAATGCTTTTATAGAAAGCAGCGTCCATTTATCGGCGGAAGAGCTTTACCGGAAGCTGAGAAAAAAGAACCCGGGCATCGGTCTTTCAACGGTTTATCGGACACTGAAGCTCCTGTGCGACTGCGGCCTTGCCAGGGCGTTACAACTCGATGATAATATGGTTACCTTCGAAAAAGAATCTAAAAGGGACCATCACGACCACATGGTCTGCAGGGAATGCGGCCGCATAGAAGAGTTTTACAGCAAGGCCATAGAGGACCTCCAGGAAAGGGTCGCAAAAAAGCACGGCTTCATCCCCGAAGACCACAGGATGAAAATTATCGGCTTATGCAAAGAATGCGCCAGAAGAAAGGCAGAAAAATAATGGGAAGCAAATCCACTCTAACCGAAGTAAAATCCGGGACATCCTGTAAAGTGCTGGAAGTACAGGGCGGAAGGAACGCGGTGTCCCGCCTCGAAGCGCTGGGAATACACCCCGGCGTTAAGCTCCTTAAAAAAAGCCAGCTTATAGGGCACGGGCCGGTTACTGTCGAGATCAATTCTCACCAGGTGGCCCTGGGGCACGGCATAGCTCATAAAGTCCTGGTGGAAACGTTATAGTATGAAAATTCTCCTCGTGGGCAACCCCAATGTCGGCAAGAGCGTTATTTTTTCCAGGATCACCGGGCATTGCGTTATCGCATCGAATTACCCCGGCACGACTGTGGATTATTCCATGGGTTGTATCAAATGGGGTGACGGCACGGCGGATTATATAGATGCGCCCGGCACCTATGACCTGTTGGCTACCTGTAAAGCTGAAGAAGTTACCAATGACCTTTTGAAAGACGCCGACCTCGTCGTCAATGTTATAGATGCGACCAACCTTGAGCGGAACTTATTCCTCACTCTCCAGCTTCTCGGGCGGAAGATCCCGATGATAGCTGTCCTGAACCTGTGGGATGAAACGCGCCACAAAGGCATTGAAATCGACGTCGAAAAGTTGTCGGCTATTCTCGGCGTCCCTGTAATTCCTACCATTGCGCTTACAGGCGAGGGGTTCGACAGGATGATAGAGGCGATGAAGAACGCGCCCGTTCCTGACAGATCGTTTGAAAGAGAAGAGCTATGGCCCGAGGTTGGGAGGATAGCCGCTGAAGTTCAGACCATGTTCCACAGGCATCATACATTTCTTGACCGCCTGGAAGATCTCAGTATCCATCCGATCTCCGGCCTGATCTTTGCTGTGGCCGTCCTGTGCTCGGCTTTTTTCGCAGTAAGGTTCATCGGGGAAAGCATTATAAATTTCATAACGACTCCCATTTTCAAAAATTACTATTCGCTTTTTTTCGAGCCTCTTTCGAAACTTCTCGGAGGGCATGAATCTATACTTTCCAGGATCATCCTGGGAGAATATCTCCCTTCGCAGGGATACAACATCGAATCTTCGATGGGCCTTTTGACGACGGGGGTCTTTGTCGTATTCGGGGTGGTGCTGCCTTATATAATCGCTTTTTATCTTGCTCTGGGGTTCCTTGAAGACATCGGCTACCTGCCCCGCCTTGCCGTAATGCTGGACAATTTCATGCACATAGTCGGGCTCCACGGTTTTTCGGTTATACCGATGTTTCTGGCGATGGGTTGTAATGTGCCGGGGATACTTGCCACAAGGAGCCTGGAAAGCTACCAGCAGCGGTTCATCGCTATAACGCTGATATCCATAGCCGTGCCGTGCGCCGCATTGCAGGCGATGATAGTGGGCGTACTGGGTCATAGAGGCTTCCTTTACGTTCTGATAGTTTATGCCACGCTCCTTTCGATGTGGCTTATCATTGGCCTTTTACTGCGACGGTACGTCTCCGGATATAACCCCGAATTGATCATGGAGATACCGCCATACAGACTGCCTTCTCTCAGGAGCCTTTTTTTTAAATTGTGGCTCCGCGTCAAACATTTTTTAATAGATGCCATACCTTTCGTCCTTGTCGGGGTACTGATTGCAGACCTTCTCGTCGTCTTCCACATAATAGATTTTATCGGGGTAATATTCACCCCCGTTATCAGATGGGCATGGGGGCTTCCCAATGAGGCTGTCTCCGCTATCCTGCTGGGGTTTCTCCGCAAGGACATCGGCGTGGCGCTCCTTTCCCCGCTCAACCTGACCACCCGCCAGCTTATCGTTGCCTGCACCGTGCTTTCGACCTTCTTCCCGTGCGTCGCAACATTTGCGGTGATGACGAAAGAACTGGGAATAAAAGGCATGCTTAAATCCGTGGGGATTATGCTGGTTGCGGCCTTCCTGGCCGGTTCAATACTGAACCTTATCCTCCCCGCCTGGAATTAATTCAAAGGAAAAGATTATCCTGGAAAGAATCGGGTATATATAAGACATAACCGGCATTATGAGAAGGAGTTTACGATATGAGCAACTTGAGAATTTTAGTCATCGGGGGCAATGGGGCAGGCCTTTCCGCCGCATCACAGGCCGCGCGCATAAATCATAACACTGAAATTATAGTATTCGAAGCTTCGCCTTTCATAAGCTTCGGAGCATGCGGGCTGCCGTATTATCTTTCAGGCGAAGTCGGGGATTTCAAAACGCTTTTTCATATCACATCCGAACAGATGAAGGATCGCGGTATAACAGTTAAAACCAACACCGCCGTAAAAGAGATCGACACCGCCGCCTCCCGCATCGACGCGGTGGAAAAAGAAACCGGCTTTTCTTCTTACCATGATTACGACCGCCTCATTATCGCAACCGGCTCCGTATATGCCGCCGGCCCTTTCACTCCTGGCAAGCCCAAAGGTGTACTGGGCGTCAGGAGCGCGGTGGATTCCGTAATCCTCAAAACTTTCCTTGAAACGAAAAAGCCTGAAAAAGTAGTGATAGCTGGCGGGAACCTCCTGGGCCTTGAGATGGCGGAATCTTTCAGCAGGCGGGGGATGGCGGTAACCGTGGTCGAGATGAAAGAGCGCATCATGCCCGATTTCGGGGAGAGCCTCTCCGCGATAATGCTGAAAAGGCTTGAGGAAAACGGGGTGCAGGTGATACAGGGGACCCCGGTTTCATCGGTATCGGCGGATAACGAGGGGTATCTGAAATCCGTAGAACTGGGGAACGGCACGGTTCTTGAAACGGACATGCTGTTCCTGGCGATAGGCGCAAAGCCTGACTCCGAGCTGGGCTTGAAAGCGGGTTGTTCCGAAGGAGTTTACAAAACCATCGCCACCAACAGGAAGATGATGACTTCCCTGTCCCATGTTTATGCGTGCGGCGACTGCGCCCAGTTTACAAACCGGATCAATTCGAAAGGGATGTTCTGGCCTCTGGGATCGACCGCCAACAGGAGCGGCAGGACTGCGGGTGAGAACGCCGCAGGCGGCGACGCCGACTTCCCCGGGATCATGGGAACTTACGGGACGCCTGCATTCGGGCTTGAAGCCGTAAGGACCGGCCTCACCGAAGAAGATGGGCGGAAATTCGCGCCGAATCTTGCGATCTCCGAATCCCAATCCCTTACCACGGCGGAGTACCTGCCGGATTCGACGGCGGTCAACATCCGCCTGCTTTATAATCGTGACAACAGGAAGCTTGTCGGGGCCGAGCTTATCGGCGGCCCTGGGAGCGGGTCAAGGATCAACGTCTTCGCGGCGGCCCTTTCTGCAAATATGACTCTGGACGAAATATATGGATTAGATCTCGAATACAACCCCAAACTCTCGCCTGTCTGGGATCCCGTCCTCTTCGCCGCAGGCCTTGCGAAGTTTAAGGAAGATCACCGAGCCTGAACTTCATTGAACTGTCCGGCGGATATCTTACCGGCTCACTTGAATTATTAGCTTTTCCAAAATGTGTTTCCATAAGATTTTCAGATATCACATCATCAAAATATGAATAAATCCATGGTTTTATTTTTAGATATACGGATTTTAAGGTCTTATAAAGGTAATTATTCATAGAATAATTTTTAAACGGCCCTTTATTTTTTTCCTTGAGAATATCAAGAAATGATAGCCCTGAATTATTTGATAGAATTGCTTCAATGTTTTCTAATTCATTAATATCAAGTATTTCAAGGTTCTTTAGATGAGGAATTTTAAGTTCGGCGATTTTCTTATTCAAATATTCCCAAATAACCGGATCAATTGGAAAATCATCAAGATAAACAATTACCGGCCATATCTTATCGCCATCTTTGTAATGCTTCCCATTTATTGGAAACTCCTTATTTTTAAAATCATTGATTCTATTGGACATCTGTTTTATAGAATCGAAAAAACACTTTTCCAGATCCTGATTATAAAGAGCCAAATCACCTGTGGTAACAGTTTCCAGCCTTAATCGTGATGTTTTTGCATCAATGAATATAAAGTCGGGGGAATAATCTAAAATCACCTCCGGACTTTCTTTTTCCGGTTTTCCATAATTGATTTTCGAATGTAGTCTGTTAGTTCCATGCATAATTCTTTGAAATATTTCAATTACGTAAATTTCAAATATTTCGCCAAAAAAATTAGTAAAGCGATTCCTGTCTCCATTTGTTTTTTGATGTTCCATTATTGTCCAGTAGATATTACTTGAGATTTTATCCACTAAAAACCTTATATCCAAAGGTATTATTTTCCCGTCCTCAAGTTGAAAGAGAGGAAATTTTCTCATTGTAAGAAAGGCATATGAATCTTCCATTCTCCGAGCCATACGGTCCTTTTTATATTCATTTTTATATTTTTCAATGTCAGCCGTAAAAAGTTCTAAACATTTTTTTACTTTTTCATCTGATATTTTTGTTTTTGAAAAATATTGTAATGGAATTATTGCACTGAAATTTTGAAGGTCTTTTCTGTACCAGTTCGCTAAAACACCAAACCCAACAGTAAAATAATCATTAATGCTAATTCCGGTTTTTTCTTCAAATTCATGTTGAATATCGAAAAAAGCCGAAGAATTTTTTATATCTTGATGTTTTGGTATTTCTATAAAAAGATAATAATATCTTGTTAATTGATTTATAATATTTTCCCAATGTTGAAAATAATAAGATCTTATCACCATTCTTATATAACCATCTTTCATAATTTTGGGATTCTTTAATGTTTCCGGTTCACAAG
>JAMCWD010000026.1 GCA_023475345.1 Chloroflexota bacterium
GGGAGAAGTTTCCTCTATATCTGAAGGAGTTGGAATTTAGGTATAATCACCGGGAAGAGGATATCTTTCACCTGATGGCCAAAATGATCTGTAATTTTGGATCAAATGTTGGGTAATTACCAAAGAAAAATATATTGCACATAATCAACAACATCTCTCTGAAAATGATATAAATCAGATTAGGACTAATCCAATCAAGCCTCTTGGATTGGCAGATGCGGTTCATGATGTTTATTTTAGCGCAATGCATCTTGGATTGATAGTGCCAAATGATCCAGCAAATCGAGGTCTCGATATAGAATATTATAACTTCACACATAGAGGATTGGATTTTTTTGAGAGTGGTGAAATCTCTATGTCCTCACCCGGACTTCTGCCTGAAAGAATCCAGGAGATCATAGATTCTTTTTCATTAGATCCCGGTATTGTTCCCCTTGTTGAAGAAGCTTATAATTGCTGGTCAATGGGCTTGCTCAGAGCTTCAATGGTATTGATAGGCGTAGCTGTAGAAAATGTATGTAACTCTTTGCTTGAAGCTTTTAGTAAATATCCCAGCTCGCCACTGCAAGGAACTTCTGGTTATAATAACTGGAAAATGATGACAGATGAAACAAGAGCAACATATTCCAGGTGGAAATTGGCTTCTGAAATTTTAAAATCCATCAAAGCTGAACTTGGAAAAAGTTATAAAAAACCGGATTGGTGGCATATCTGGGAGCCTGTACCGGAAGCAATTCATCCTTATTACGAGACTGTAAGGATTGCCAGAAACGAGGCGGCCCATTCTCTTGAAAATATATTTACACATGCCCAGGTTGGGCTTCTTCTTGCAAGTATGCCTTCTATGATAGAGGTTATGGTTCATCTTACTGATTTCCTGGACAACAATCCTTATAAGGTTACTTTCCCGCAATTATAAGGATTTGATTCTATATATTATTCACAAGTGTATAATATTGGTGTTCTTCTTCTGGATTCCCGCCTTCGCGGGAATGACGGGGAGTTCTTGCTCCGGATCTGTATAATTTATTACGAGAGCATTCCTTGCTCGACAACCCCCGCGCCCCCTTTTAGCTAAGGGGGATTTGTTTCGGCGTTATGAGGCCAGCGGCTGAAGCTCACAATTCTGCATCACAATATATAAAGATTAAGCGTAATGCCAAATTTGAGCACTTGACGGATTAGATGTAAGAATTTGATATTACACCGAAAAAACCAGCATAGCGTCATTCTCAAATAGAATAGGAAAACTAACAAATCATCATTCCCGCGAAGGCGGGAATCCACATGAAACGCTACACTGCGTCATTCTTGCCCCGTACCACGATACGGGGCAAACTCCCGCAGGAATCCAGTCCAGTAATGCGAGCTTCAGGCCACACAATGAAGCGCAATAAAGAGCGCCCTGCCCTCAAACTACGCTATTTCGCCTTTTTCTCCATCCACATGAAGCGCGGCGCTATCCGGATCTTTTCCGAAAGCGGGAGCCTGTCGCCCGGTACCATCTTATCAAACGGCTTGATCTCCGGCCATTTGTCTCCCGGAGGAGCCGGATACAACGTAAGCTCTTCGCCCTCGAAAGCATCCGATTTATTGATATAAGCAAGGCCCACCTGGCCGCCTTCAACAGCTACACTGCTTGTAACAGTCCCGATTAAAGTGCCCTTCCTGTTTATGATAGGAGACCCCGGGCGGATAACGCGGGCGCCCCGAGAGACAGTCTTGAAGCGAATTATCGTCATGTCGAGCTTTTTATCCCTGTCCATAAGCGGGTTTCGCCCGACGAAAAACGGCTTGTGATATTTGACGAAAGCGCCGTAACCGGCGGCAAGCGGGGTGATGTTGTGCGGGCCGGCAAGTTCGTGCCCGTATAACGGGAACCCGGCTTCACAACGGGTTGAATCCCTTGCTCCAAGCCCTGTGGGGACAGCTCCTGCTTTGACCAGCAGGTTCCATATCTCTGGGGCAAAGTCGGGATGGAAGTAAAGCTCACAGCCGTATTCCTCGCCGGTGTACCCGGTGCGGGCGACCCTTACCGGGTGCCCGGAAATATTGATAACGGCATGTTCACCCTTTGTCAGAACCGAGATCCTTTGCCTGTCTTTCTCATCCGTCAGGCCGCCGATAATTTTAAAAGTGTCGGGCCCCTGGAGGGCGATATCGACAAGCTGATCCTCCCCGCATGACGGGTCTTTGAGGTCGGTAATCTCCAGGTCCTTATCAAGCTTGATGCCGGGGATATTGTTCGAAAGGATGTACCTGTCCTGGAGCACGCCGGTGAACCATTCCTTGATCTTGTCGGCGTTGGCGGCATTGACCACAACGTTATACTCCACGGAAAGCTTGATGCAGTAAATGAATATATCGTCCAGGATATTTCCATCGGGGTCCAGCACATAGGAATACTGGCTCTGACCGCCCTTTATCATCGGGATGTAGTTCGTCGTCAAAAGGTCGAGGAACCTTCCCGCGTAATATCCCCGGAACCTCAATATGCCCATGTGTGTAACATCGAACAGCGCGGCGCTCTCCCGGCAGGCTTTGTGTTCAGCCGAGATGCTCTCGTACCAGACGGGCATCTTCCAGCCTGCAAAAGGCACTATCCTTGCGTTCAGCTTCTTGTGCTCCTGGAAAAGGCAGGAAGGTTTCGGCTCCTGTTCCTTCTCGACATACGAGAACTTTTCACGTGTCTCTTCAGCCTTGAGGCTGTCCGGCAGGAACCCTTGCCCTATGAAATAAGGCTTGTCGGCGTCGATCATCCTCGTCAGGTGTACCGGCAGGTCGTCAAGATTCTTTATATGCGGGATGCCCGCCTCGTTCCGAATTGCCTCCCGCAGTTCAAGACCGGCGGGAGCGGCGCCCAGCACCATCAATTTGCCCCAGATCCCTTCCAGATGTTCCGGGTGGATGTATAGATGAAAATGATCTTCCTTTTCTTCCATCGGGTAAGACACGACCCGGACGGGCATATTCCCGACTTTGGCTTCCATGTACCGGTAAGGCTCGGGGGGATCGTCTCCCAGCAGTTCTTTGAGGATGGGGCGGGAGTTCGGGCCGGACAGGACGAGGGTACCCTTCCGGTTCTCGTAATTGCCGGTAACGCCGAGGTCTTCTATAACTACCGGGCCTTCCACCTTTGCCATGACGTCGTGCCTGCAGAATGTTACATAGCCGTCCGAAACATTCCTGAGCCATGTTTTCAAATCGAATCTCCTGTCGGGATTCGTGCCCAGCAGGAAATGGTCACGGCCGATCCTGGCGATCAGAACATCGTCCAGGACGCCGCCGTCGGGATCTAAAAACAGCGAAGTGGTGCAACAACCTTCGGGGAGCGTATAGATGTCCCTGGTGCCAAGCGCCTGCAGGAACGCATGGGCGCGAGGCCCATAGACAGAGAGGAGTCCCAGGTCGCAGGCATCCATCAATGCCGCATTTTTATTTTCCGCCTCTATTTCTTTTTCGATATCTCCGTAATTAAGCACAAGTTTCCACCCCGACCGGACTCCCATTTTGGCGCCCATGCCTTCATGATATTCATACAAAGGGATCACCCGTTCTTTCCTGGGGTATTCGAAAAAGTATGGGTACCCGCGATGCCTGCTATCGGGGGTAAATTCCCTGATAAGCTCCCGGACTTCTCTTTTGGCGCATTCAAGGACGGAATGCTCGATTTTTCCCCTCCCTATGAAATCCGCCGGCCCGACATAGGAATATGGTTGTATGTTTGTCAGGATCTTGTGAATCACCCCGGCGATTGTTTCCATCTGTTTTTTGCCCATCCCGCGCTGTGTGAGCCATGTAGTTCCAAGCCTTATGCCGCTTGCATCGGCGGAGCTGGTATCGCCGTGGAGCGTGTTCTTATTGGTAACTATCCCGCAAAGGTCAAGTATCCTGCTTGCGATTTCGCCTCTTATGGGGAACGGGTGCCTGCCCTGTAAGGGCTTCAGGTCGATGAGACAGAGGTGAGTATTTGTCCCTCCGCATGCTATGGTCAATCCCAGGTCTTCCAGGCATTTCGCAAGATGAATACAATTATCCACGATATTTTTCATGAGACTCTTGAAATGAGTGGTTTGCGCTATCTGGAAGCAGACCGCTTTTGCGGACATGGAATGGAGATGCGGGCCGCCCTGTTCGCCGGGAAATACGGCGGAATCGATCTTTTTTCCGAGATCCGGGTCGGTGGTCAGGATGACCGCGCCTCTGGGCCCGCAGAGCGTTTTGTGAGTGGTAAAGCTTATGACGTGAGCATATCCTACGGGGTTGGGGAAGACACCCCCGGCGATGAGACCTGCAGGATGTGCGATATCGGCCATTAAATACGCGCCGGATGCATCGGCTATTTCACGGAACTTCATCCAGTCGATAGTCCAGGGATAAGAACTGTAGCCTGCGATAATAAGGGCGGGCCTTGCTTCTTTTGCCTGCTCCATGATTTTTTCGTAATTCAATTTTCCCGATTCGTCAAGCCCGTAAGTTACCACGTGAAAGGTCTTGCCGGAGCGGTTGAGCGGACTGCCGTGAGTGAGGTGGCCGCCGTCTGTGAGGGCCATGCCCATAATCGTGTCACCCGGCTGAAGCAGGGCTTCGTATATCGCGTTGTTTGCGGCGGCTCCCGAAAGGGGCTGGACGTTGGCATGGATATGTTCGGGCGGGATGAGCGGCGTTGCAAATACTTCCACCGCCCTGCGGCATGCCAGCGCCTCTATGAAATCGGCATACTCACAACCCTTGTAATACCGGCCGTCGGCATAGCGTCTCAAAAGACCAAGCTGGACAGGTAAATCCAGCAGTTCTTCCTCCGGTATGCCGTAAAACCTTTGGGGAGGATAACCTTCCGCATAAATATTGGAGAAATTCGATGATACGGCCTGGTGGACTGCAACAGGCTGGATGCTTTCCGACGGGATCATTATCAGCTTTTTCACCTGTCTCTCATCTTCCAGGCTGCAGATGTTCATGACGTCCGGGTCAACCGCCGAAAGGTCGTTTTCAAGCCAGGACAGAGATGTCATCTCTTCCGTATCGATTAAAATATCACTTTTCATCCGGGCACCTTCTTCCAGCTAAATAAAAAACCTGATTCATATTCTAATTCGTTCCGTCATATCCTTCACGCGCGAGATCGGCGGCAAAGAGGAATCGGCGTTAATACAATTGAAAATATAAGAAAGCCAGGCTTTTATGGACATCAATAACGACGGGCTTTCCAGGAGGCAGAATCGTTAGAAAGCCTATTGCCATGCGGGTTTGAGTGTGGTATAATACAGGTGAGGGGACGACAGATCTAACGATTCGCACACATAATGGTAATACAGGAGGGCATATCTCCCTTCAGAGAAGAATTGAATACAGGAATCCCTGGCAGCGCCGGGAGGAAGCCCATCAGAGCCCCCGAGGGGGGAGTATCACCGTGAACAAGGCAAAAATCCTGATGGCAATCTTCCTGGCGCTGCTGTTACTGCCCCTGCCCGTATGGGCCGGTCCGGTAACATACCAGACGAGGAATATCAGGGGGGTAGAAGTCAACCTGGTATGGGTCAATCTCAATTCGCCGAGGGTTCATGTCGAATCGGCAATTGCAACTCATTGGAAAGGAAAATCCTTCCCCGCCGAAAAATTCTCCACTTTCATCAAGCGTCTCACGCCTGCAGCGGCCATTAACGGCACTTACTATGACGTCCGCACTTTCATGCCCATAGGCACGATTGTCTCCAACGGCAGGCTTGTGCATGTCGGCACAAGGGGTTCCGCTTTCTGCTTTACTTACGATAACAGGGTAGATGTTATACGCTTCGGACTCCCCGGCATCCACCATTCGAACCTGAAACAATATGAAAATGTTATTACAAGCGGCCCTACCCTTGTGCTTGACGGCAAAGTAGTTCTTGACCCCCGTTCGGAACTTTTCCGCGACCCCGGCATTTACAGACCGGCAAAACGCAGCACCATCGGAATCACTTATAACAATAAGCTCATACTTGCAACCGTAAAAAGGCCGGTTTACCTCCACAAGATGGCAAATATAATGAAAGACCTCGGTTGTAAGCATGCAATATCACTGGATGGGGGCAGTTCGTCCGCCTTATACGTGAAAGGTAAATATGTAACCAGGCCCGCCCGCTTACTTACGAATTGTATCGTGGTTTACGAAAAACCAGTGGATATGTTCCGCATCACTGAAATAACCGGAGATCTGTCCAGGTTGTAAGTCATAATTATTCAGCAGCCCGGAATTTTTATACAATAAGTTTTATGCTCCTTTTCTTTATTAATTATTTCAGGGTTTGATTTTCGCACCGGATGAAGGAAGTTTCAATTTATTATTCAATTCAGGTAGGAGTGTTAAGATCAGGGGCGAAATATATCCCTGTATTATTAATAGGAGGGCCGGGTATGAAAGAAATGATCCTTAAAGAAGTGGCATCCCTGTACAAGGCGGGGGAGCCCGGCAAGCTGGGAGAAGCCGCACGGTCATGGGCTTCGTTACTGAGTGCTGTCGCAAAAGAAGGCAAGCTGTCGCACGATTCGCATGCCCTGGTCGAAGCGCTTTCAAAGCCGGGAGACATAGAAAAGATTTTTACCGGAGTGCTTCCCGACAGGCTGGGTCTCGGCGATATAAGCGGCTGGAACGCAAATGACGTCAACCGGTACAAGTGGCGCCTGGCCAGGGCCAAGCTGGAAGCGGAAGTTTATAAACTGAAGGATTTCTTTCCCGTGCCCCAGGGGGAGAAAGAGCGTAAAGAACACTTCCGAAAATGGATTGACGAGATGACGCGGGATTTCAATTATTCGCCTGAAGAAAAAGAATCTCTGCTTATCGATATCCTGGACCAGAAGGTGTGGGACTGGTAAAATAACAGGTCCGGCATTTTAGCCGGGCATCCGTTCCGATCAGATCCGGGCAATTATTAGCCTTGCTTTTCGGAACGACTTTTTTTCTTGCCCTGTGATTGGGAGGAATTATGGTAATTCACGAATATCAGGCCAAGGGCCTTTTCAAAGATGAAGGCATACCTACTCCTGCCGGATATGCCGCCGAAACGCCCGAAGAGGCGAAGTGCGCGGCGGAAAAATTGGGCGGCAAAGTTGCCGTAAAAGCGCAGGTCCATGCCGGAGGGAGAGGCAAGGCAGGCGGGATCAAGCTGGCTGCGACGCCCGAAGACGCTGAAAAAGCAGCCGAAAAAATCCTCGGCATGTCGATTAAAGGCATCACCGTAAAAAAGTTGTGGATAGAAGAAGCCCTGGATATAGAATCAGAATATTATCTCGGAATAACGCTTGACCGCTCGAACGCGTGTCATGTCCTCATGGCGAGCAAAAAAGGGGGCGTCGATATCGAGCAGGTCGCATCCGACGACCCGTCTGCAATATTGAAATACCCGGTACACCGGCATCTAGGGATATTGAATTTCCAGGTTCAGGATCTCATTTACGGGCTTGAATTGTCGCCGGTACAGTCGAAAGGCTTTACGGACATAGTCCTCAGGCTATGGAAATTATACCGGGACACGGATTGTACCCTTGCGGAAATCAACCCCCTTGTATGGACAAAAGGCGGCCAATGGACAGCCGGGGATGCGAAGATGAATTTCGACGACAGCGCGATTTACCGCCAGCCCGGAATTGAAAAACTTATAGAGATCGTTGAAGAAGATCCCCTCGAAAGGGTTGCCCGGCGGGAAAAACTGGCTTATGTGCATCTCGGGGGGGATATCGGCATTATCGGAAACGGCGCGGGCCTTGTTATGACCACCCTCGATGTCGTCCAGAAAGCAGGAGGCCGTCCTGCGAATTTCCTCGATATAGGCGGAGGAGCAAATGCACAAGTCGTCAGCAATGCTGTCAAACTGGTGCTTTCAGACCCGGAAGTCAGAGGTCTCCTGATTAATATTTTCGGCGGGATAACGCGTTGTGATGAGGTGGCGAAAGGGATCGCCGAAAATGTCAGGGATGTCAGGATACCTGTAGTGATACGCCTGTCGGGGACGAGAGAAAACGAAGGCCGTTGTATTATCGCGGAAACGTCGCTGATCCCCGCTTCCGGCATGCAGGAAGCCGCCGAGAAGATCGTATCCCTGGTCAAGGAGGGCGGCTCATGAGCATTTTAATAAATGAAAATACCCGGGTGCTTGTCCAGGGGATAACCGGCAGGGAAGGCGGGTTCCATACCCGGCAGATGCTGGATTACGGCACGAAAGTAGTTGCGGGAGTTACGCCCGGCAAGGGTGGCGAAACTTTCGAAGGAGTCCCCGTTTACAACACCGTCGCCGACGCTTTGAACAGACACGAAATCGACGCCGCGGTCAGTTTTGTCCCGGCCCGTTTCGCGTCTGACAGCCTCATGGAGGCGGCATCCTGCGGCATAAAGCTCCTTGTCGAGATAACCGAGGGGATCCCGGTTCACGACATGGTCAAAGTGAAAAAATATCTCGATGACATGGGGACGATTTTAATCGGCCCTAATTGCCCTGGAATAATTACCCCCGGGGAGTGTAAAATAGGTATAATGCCCGGCAATATTTTTATCCCTGGCCCGGTAGGGGTCATATCAAGAAGCGGGACACTGACATACCAGGTGGTAGATGAGCTTACGAAGGCGGGTCTTGGCCAGAGCACCTGCATCGGCATCGGCGGCGACCCCATACCCGGTATCAGGTTTACCGGCGCGCTCAGGCTGTTCTCTTCGGACCCTGCCACGCGGGTTGTCGTCCTGATCGGGGAGATAGGCGGCAGAGATGAAGAAGACGCCGCCGCCCTTGCGGAAGCTCTCGGTATGCCGGTGGTGGCTTTCATTGCGGGAAGGAGCGCTCCTCCTGGAAAAAGGATGGGGCACGCCGGGGCCATAATTTCGGGATCTTCGGGAACGGCTCAGGCCAAGATGGAAGCATTTCAAAAGCACGGGATCCCGGTTGCCGAATTCACATCCGATATAGTACAACTGGTAAAGGAAAGGATGGCGGTGATTTCAAATGCAGATTGAATACCTTGCTCACTCGTGTTTTCTCCTGACATCACAGAGCGGGTTCAGGGTTATGATCGACCCGTATGATCCGAAAATAGGATACGGGAAAATCCAGCGCCATACTGATCTTATACTTGTAACTCATTCACACACGGATCACAATAATATCAGCGGAGTCCCGGGGGCTGCGAAAGTTTTCGCATCGGCAGGCGAAAAAGATTTTAACGGCGTGAAAGTAAGCGCCATGATCTCAATGCACGGGGGAAACCCCGAAGACAAATTCAACCTGGTTTTCTCCATATCGATGGACGGAATCAAGATCGCACACATGGGAGACCTGGGAGAAATCCCCGGCGGCCCGCTGCTGGATTTTCTCGAAGGCACACAGGTATTGATGATCCCTGTAGGGGGGAAGTTCACCATTGATGCAGTGCAGGCGCAAAAGATAGTCGAGTTGATCAAGCCTTCAGTTGTCATACCGATGCATTTTCGGACGGCGGCCATTGACCGTGTCAGGCTCCCCCTTGCTCCCGTGGAGGATTTTTCATCTTTATTTGCTAATACTAAGATTCTCAGAGAATCGGTATTTGAGATAAAAGCAGGAGATCTTCCTGAAAAAACTGAGGTAGTGGTTATGAACCATACGTATTAATTAAACCGAGGGACAGCCGGCAGGCAAAGTTAAAAACAGTCAATAAATTAAAAGAGGTGAAAACAGATGAGAAACAAAGGGATTATAATAGCGCTGGTATTGATGCTGGGAGCGGCGCTGCTCCTTGGCACCGCTTTAATGCCCGTAACAGCAGGTACCAAAATCAATTACATGGCTTATCTTGTAGGCGACAAGCTCATACGCGTAGTTGATCTTACGAGCTTCAAAGTCGTCGGCAAAATACCCATCGGCGCCCCGGGTTCCGACATGGTCTTCCTGCCCGAAGAAAGCACTGCTTATATAAGTCATCCTTCGACAGGCATGTTGTCAATCATGAACGTCCCGAAGAGAAAAATAGTGAAAAAGCTGAAAGTCGGGGACACGTGCAACGATATGGCCGTTACAAGGACAGGGAAGGAACTCTTCGTATCAAATTTGAACGGGAAGAATTCCTTAGGCGTATTCAATACGCTCACCATGAAGATGACGGGAAAAGTTCTGGTCGGGCGCGACCCGAGACGGATGGCCATTTCCCAGGATGATAAAACGGCTTATGTCATCAATTCCGGCGACCGGACGGTTTGGAGCATCCGCATGAGCGACCGTAAAATTATGGGCTCCGTCCCCGTGGGATATAACCCGGTCGATATCAAGGTAAGCCCTGACAACGACATGCTCCTTGTTTCATGTCTCAATTCGGATGACCTTTACGTGTTCGACGTTAAGGATTTGAAGCTTAAAAAGAGGATTGCCAACCTGGGCAAGCCCTGGGGCATAGCATTTTCACCCTGGAGCAATTATGTTTACCTTGCCTGTTACGGGAGCGGCGACATTAAGGTAATAGACCTCAAAACATGGAAGGTCGTGCGTAAAATAGCTCTTTCCGGAAGGCCCATGTTTATACAACTCCGTCCTGACGGCGATCACATGATAGTCGGCCTCGAAGGCGGCAAGCTCCAATCCGTCAGGTTGACGGATTTCAGGGTCGAAAAGAAACTGATCGTCCAGGAAGGTATCAACGCCATGATAGTCGGGAGGTAGCCGTTGCCGGTTACTACCGCCCCGACACGCATCGACTTGGCAGGCGGTACGCTGGATATTTACCCGCTTTATCTTTTTGAAGAAGGCGCACTGACGGTAAATATGGCCGTCGATATAAACAGCGTAGTCCGCATCGAGAAGATCCGCGAAGAGAAAATCCTTATCGAATCGGAAGACCTGGATATAAGACTGGAAGCGGAAGACGCCGGAAGCCTTTCTTCCGGCTCGAAGCTGGAGCTTATCGTCCGGGCAGTCCGCTTCTACGATCCGTCTCCGGGCATCCGCATCGTTACAAAAAGCAATGCGCCGCCCGGTTCAGGATTGGGCGCATCTTCCAGCTTGCTCATGGCTTTAATGTGCGCTCTGAATCATATTACCGAAAAAAAACAAAGCCTCGAAAATATCATCGAGTATGGGGCGAACCTGGAAGCACAGGCCATAAAGGTTCCCACCGGCAAACAGGATTATTACGCTGCTGTTTACGGGGGCGTTAACGCCTGGCATTTCGGCGTTGAAGGCGTCAGGAGAGAAAAGATCGTTCCTCCCGGAAATTTCATGGAAAAGCTGAAAAGCGGGCTAATCCTGACTTTTACGGGGCAATCCCACTTCTCCGCCAATCAGAACTGGGATATGATGAAACGATATATCGACGGCGATCCTGTTTCAAGAAAAAATATGAAGCGGATAAAAGAGATAGCTTTCTATACGAGGGACGCTTTAAATCAAGGCGATATTACCGCCCTTTCCGATGCAATAAACGAAGAGTGGAAAATGAGACGCGCGCTTTCCGACGGCGTCAGTACGCCTGTTATAGAAAAAATGATGAAAGCGGCCGCCGATGCCGGCGCGCTGGCAAATAAGATTTGCGGCGCCGGAGGGGGCGGTTGTATGCTTACTTTATGCCCCGGCGATAAAAAAGAAGAAGTCGAAAGCGCTTTGAAAGACGCGGGGGGAAAAGTCCTCGATTTCTCCATAGATGAAAAGGGAGTCTCGTTAAGGGAGGAATAGCGATGTTTTCCAGGAGACAGCTTTTGGCTCTGACGGTCATGCTTGTTATATTGGTTGTCGGCCTGGCGGTTTACTTCAAGCTGTCAAAAAAAGAAAACGCCGTTACCGAAGTTTCAAGCACCCCCGCGGCGACGGAGCAAACTTCCGGCAAATTGCCATGTTATGTTTACGGGGGGGTGAAGAACCCAGGCCTTTATTATCTTGACGAAGGCGCGGCGAGAAAAGATGCGGTCAATGCCGCAGGCGGCGCCCTGAAGCCTGAAGACCTGGCAGGGATAGAGCCGGAAAAAAAGATAACATCAGGCGAGGTGTTGTATGTGCCGGGCGGCTCCCAGACTCCCGACTCCAGCATACTCCAGCCTGTTTCACCGGTTACGGCCGAAACTCCCGCTTCGACTGCAGAGACCCCCGCTGCTGAAGACAAGACAAACACAGGCGGAAATGAAAACACCGACAAGCTCAGCATCAACACCGCCACTTTCGATGACTTGATGGAACTGCCGGGCGTCAATGCGGAGCTTGCCGATAATATATTGAAGCTCCGAGAAAAAAGAGGCAAATTCGAAAACCTGGAAGAACTGCTTCCTGTCCATGGGATGACTGAGGAGTTGTTTTCAAAACTTAAGCCTGTGTTATGTCTGTGAGGTAATAAATGCCGAGACGGACGCTTCTGGTGTTGTTTATATTTTTGATGTTCTCGTATGCCGCAGGCTGGAGCGCATCTAAGCCTCTCCTGGTTTATGTCGGCGAACATGCAGGGCAGTCCGACCTCTTCCTGTTTGACCCCGGAGCAGGCAGGACTTACGAGCTGACAGGCGATCCGGCGGTAGAGCAAAATCCCCTGTGGTCGCCGGACGGCGGCATGATAGCATACACCCGTAACCAGGGCGAGGGGGATATAGCCGTTTGTATAATAAGACCCGACGGCTCCGATAACAAACAGCTTACCTCCAAATCCGATCATGCGGTGTTAAAACAATGGCTCGATTCCTGGAGGATTTCATATATTTCCTCCATGCCCGACGGTAATATGGCGCTGGGTGTCATTGACCTGAGAGCAGGCACCAAAAGGGTCGTAACAACTAAGGGCACCGATTATGCCTGGTCTCCCGACGGCACGTGGGCGCTGGTTATCACGGGAGGAGACAAACCCGGCCTTGCCAGGATCGGCTATTCGGGACAGGACTACAGACAGTTGACCCCCGGCGAAGGAGAATCGTCCCCCGACATATCGCCTGACGGACGTTACATAGTGTTCCAGGGTCCCGAAAAAAGCACTACAACTACTCCCGGCATCTGGATAATGGATTCCGACGGGGCCGGGAGAAAAAAGATCTCATCTACAGGCTTCCTGCCGGAGTTCATCGGCAATGATTCAATAATCTATTCCGAAATACAAAATGGCAAAAACCAGGTATGGCTGATGGATACAAACGGTGACGGGAAGAAAAAAATTGCCGACGGCAGGGACCCGGTGATCGGGAAGGGCGGGATAATCTTATACCAGGATAAAGACGAGTTATGGATGTTAAATTTAAGGACGGGAACAAGCGGCTATCTTCTGAGAGATGTCATCTCTTACGATATCTGGAACAATTATGCCATGGTCGTTCAGAGGTCGTTCAGCGGGAAATATCCGGCTGCGGGCGTTCTGCTCGTCGATCTTGACAGGAAAGAAGCGCTGAAAGTATCCGGCGGGATAGCAAGTGCGAGGGAACCTGCAGCGGCATCTTACCGCCGCTGGAATATGCGGATTGGAAAATATAACCCGTCCGCGAAGCCTGTAAAGACGAAAACCCCGGGGTTACCCGTCCCGGGCACGCCTTCCGCAACTTCTCCTGAAACATCAAAAACTACAATAGCCAAAGGCCTCAAGCTGCTGGTAAAATCGAAAACTTCCGATCTTTCCATGCATAGCCCGTCATGGTCGGCTGACGGCAAAAAGCTGGCTTTTGCTTTTGTTAAAGTTTATCATGATACCAGGACTGCAGGCGGGGGAGCAGGCATAATAAACAGCAACGGGAGCGGCCTGAAGATAATTTACGAAGAAAAGCCCGGATCGGTGTTCGAGCACCTCGGGTTTGTTTCTCCCCGGTTTTCGCCGGACGGCAGGTACGTGGCATTTATGAAAAGATCATGGCTGGCCGCAAATGCCGAAAGCGGCGACGTCCTGGTTACGGATCTTAAATTCAGCGATACTTCTTCGCTTAACCCTTATGTTGTTCTGAACTTGAAAATGCCTGTCCCCGCAGTATATGGCGCTCCCAAATGGATGAAAAAAGGGGATTACGTGTTTTTCGGCGCCCGTCAGTCGGAAGGTTACCAGGCGGATCCGAGGCTGGAAGCCGTCTGGAAAGCCGGGGCGACGGGGAATTATGACGACGCCGTTTACAGGAACGGCGACCTGGATCTTTCCATATCGATGCCGACGCCGTCTCCCGACGGAAAAATGCTGGCTTTCGTCATGTCAAAATTCAAGAACCCGGTGTATGTGAAATTATGCCTGCTGGATATCTCCATCCGGGACAGGCAGCCCGTTTCCCTCATGGAGATCATTCCCCCACAGGAAATTCAATTCTCTAAAGACGGGAACCGGCTTGCGTGTATAACAAAAGACCAGCTTTACATTATTAACCTCGCCGGTTTGAAAGCAGTGAAGAAACAATTCAAGGAAGGCCCCGCCGCATTAACCGGGGATTTCCTTGTTTTTGCTTATATTAATGACGGGAACCTGGTGCTGGAAGATACCCGGAATAAAAACAGGAGAGTCATTTCTCTCGATGAACTGACAGGCAAGGAAATCGACGGCCTGGCATGGTCGCCGGACGGCAAGACGCTTGCTATATCGGCAGGCGGCGAGATCTGGATTTATTGTTTCTGAGATAAATTATGATCCCGGCCTTATTCCGGGCGAGCGGGTATACGTTTCCGTTATGGGCCTGATGCCTTTTTTGCCAAGCTTTTTTTCGATGCCGGAAACCGCCGATTCCACTATTTTCAGCGTTTCAAGCGCGGCCTTCCCGAACCTGACATTCTGCATCCTGCCCAGCAGAGTGGCATTTTTTTTCAAAACTCTGTGCGCCTTCTTTAAATTGTTGTAGTTATCTATAGATGCCGGCGGAGGGTTGTTTTGCACTATCCGCCCTATGGCCCGGATAATCTCGGTCCTTGCATGGGTGGTCCTCGTCCATCCCAGCAGTTGTTTTTGCATAAGGCCGAGCGGGCTGCCCGGCACGTTTCCTGGAATATCCACATGCTCGTTTTCAAGCGCTTCGGCAAGCGGACCGACCGCCTCGTTGTTTTCCAGGCGGCCCAGCGACTCGGCGGCTTTCATCCTGATATTCCATTTTTCATTTTTCAGCCATTCCAGAAGGTATGAAAGCGCACTGTCATCACCCGTTTTAACCAGGGCTTCTGCGGCTGCGATGCGCACATCCGGGTAACGGTCATTTAAAAGCGGCTTGATAAATTTTTGAACGGACGGCTCCCGCAGGCCGCCCAGGGCTTGAACTGCGGTAAGCCGGGCATGCCCGCCGCTGCTTTCAAGCGAATTTACCAGGGTCTTTATTCCTTCTTCCCCTCTTGAAAGGAGCTGTCTCGACGCCTCGTTCCTGACCGCCCAGCTTCTGTCATGAAGGCCTGATAACAGGATGTCGAAATCGTCTTCCGAAGGATTGTTTTCAAGATTTTTCAGGGCGGCAACGCGGACTCTCCACTTGGGGGAGTCCATGAGATCTATTATCCTGTCTTTCATCTTTTTGCGGTCTCTATAATCAGGTCTATGGTTCTCAGAGCATCTTCAAATTTTCTGTTCCTGATTTGTTTGCTCAATTTTTCAAGAAGCGGGTTTACCTTTTTCATACGATCGGGATCGGCCCCGGGATTTGAGCCCGTCCCGTCATAAAACACGCGAAAATTCTCGAAAGAGTCTCCGGGTTTGCCCGCAGGGTGAAGCGCAGGGAAAAGAAAATAATCAAAAGTAAAAAGCACCATCCCGAACAGGAAATTGTCATTTTCTATTTCTGCAGCAGTGGCCTTTGAATTTTCAACCCTTTTTTTAAGATTGCCGCACATCTCCTTTAATTCGAGCAGCCCCTCGTTCAATCTCCCCTTGAGAAAATAAAGGCGGGACAGGTAGAGCCTTGACATTACTCCGAAATAGCCCATAGGGGAGGCTTTGATTGCTTTTCTATAGAATTTTTCCGATGCCTGAAAGTCGGCTTCATCTTTTCCTTTATTTTTTAATTGTGCAAAAATATCTCCGTAAGTCTCGGCGATAAGAAAATACGGCCTGCTTCCTTCTTCGCCCTCCGGGAACCGGACGGATTCTTTCATTTTTTCCGCCATGCTTAAATTGTACCTGCATTTTTTCAGATCATTCTGCATGTAGCAACATCTCGCGAGGAATATGTAAGCAAGAACATTCAGGCGGTCATGGCGGTTCTTTTTAATCACATATTCAAAAAATTTTGTTGCGCCGAAAGCGTCGGCCCTGTCTATGGTTTCTTCGCCTATAAACATTGCAGCATCTGCATCCTGTTCCCCGAGATCCCGGAGATTGTCCCAAAAAGTTTTCTGAGCCTGTAAAAGATATTCATTCCCCGGCGCGTTGATTTTGTCCAGGCCCGTTTTACCTGATTTATATTGCTCGTTATATCTTACGGCCTGGGAAGTGCGGACGAGAACCTGGAGTCTGTCATGGGTCTTCAGTTTCTTTCTGAGCAAATTTTTGAGTAATCCTGCGGCTTGCTTATATTCGCCGCGCGATTCCATCTCCATAGATTTCTGGATTTCCGCATTTATTTGCTCAAATGAGAGAGGGGCGGCTCCATTTCTTAAAAATATGATAACAACGCCTGCACCGATAAGAAACAGGCATAAAACGACCAGGGCGATGATGATTCTTTTATTCATTGTTTCAGTCCTGTCAGCCTGCCGCCTGGGTTTCCTTTTTTTTCTCTTTCGGGTTGACTTCTTTATCCATATATTCCTGGAAAATTCCAGAGTTATTCAGAAATTCGAGAAGATTGCCGTCGATATGCCTGTCTTTGGCCATAAAACCGAGGATTTTGAGAGCCTGCTCAAAGGACATGGGCTTTTTGTACGGACGGTCCGGAGCCGTGAGAGCTTCGAAAACATCGGCTATTGCAAGGAGCCTTGCCTGGATGGGGATCTGATCCTCTTTAAGCCCGCCGGGATACCCGCTCCCATCGAGCCTTTCATGGTGGGCGCCTGCGTATTCGGGGACATGCTTCAGATCCTTGGGGTAGGGGAGTTCGGAGAGCATCCTGTAAGTCAGCCGGGCATG
The DNA here is from genome assembly GCA_023475345.1 of Chloroflexota bacterium. Lineage (GTDB taxonomy): Bacteria > Vulcanimicrobiota > JAMCWD01 > JAMCWD01 > JAMCWD01 > JAMCWD01. The sequence continues at coordinate 16,975 of JAMCWD010000026.1, forward strand.
ATTTTCTATAATCTTGCGTTCTCCGGCATTCAGGTTGCCCTTGCGGACCGAAAGGTTTTCAAGCTCATCTTCGGTAATCACGGGGGTCTTCCCGCCTTCAAAGGCGTATTTCAACTTCGCTGTTTTTTCCAGACGCTTGAGGTCGTCATCCTGAAGAAACCCTTTCGCCGTATTGACGAACTCTACAAATTCAAGTTCTTTATTCAGCTTTTCCTTTCCCTTTTTCAGTTTCGCGGCAATTTCAGCAAGCCTGCCGGGGGCCGCCGCGTTATTGCGGTAAAGCTTCAGCTTTTCTTTCAAGGCTTTCTTTTCAAGCTCGAAAATAAGGAGCCTGAAACGGAGCCTGACAAGTTCTATCCTGTCGAAAATGCCTTCCAGCTTGTTTGCTTTGTCGATGATATATTCGGGAGTGGTTATTTTACCTATATCGTGGAGCCATGCGGCTATCCTCAGTTCGTAAAGCTCTTTTTCGCTGAAGGATTTATCCGCGTAAAAACCTTCCTCAGACTCGTTAATTTTCTTTGCCATCTCTACGGTCAGCTCGGCCACCCTTCTTATATGGCCTGCGGTAAAAGGCGATTTTTCATCTATTGCCGCAGCAATTGTCCGTATGAAAGATTCCAGCAACTCTTCCAGGTTGTTGATAAGCAGGGCATTGGTCAGCGCTATGGCCGCCTGCGCTGCAAGCGCCCCGGTAAGCGGTACCATCTCCTCTTCGAACGGGATCACATCCCCGTTTGAGTCTTTTGCATTCAGAAGCTGGAGGACGCCTATTATATCATTCTCGTGATTCCTCAGAGGAAGAACCAGCATCGAGCGGCTCCGGTAGCCTGTTGTAGCGTCATAGCGGCGCGGGCCTGTGAAGTCGAAGCCTTCCGCCTCGTAAACATCGGGTATGTTGACGATTTCGCCGGTATTGGCTACAAAAGCCGATACATGGGAAAGGTTGGGCCTGCCGTCAACTTCCAGCGGGACGGGAGGAAGGTTTAGAGGCCCGCCTGTCTTTCCGCCGGTTCGAATCCCCAGGGTATCGTTCTGTGCTATTGCGAAAGACAGCGTTTTGTCCCTGTCCTGAACCATGTACAACGTTCCGGCGTCGGCATTGGTAAAGGATCTTGCCGCATCCACTATCATCTCCAGCAACGACGAGAGATCGTGCTCCGCGGAAAGAGCAGTGCCTATGAGGACAAATGCCTCGATCTTTTTTTTAAGGTCGGCGGGCGTTTTCATCAGGCTGTTATTCCTCCGGGATATTGAAACTTAATAAGCTCAGAATTCTACCTTTCTTATACCATGCCCTTCCTGGATCCGTTTCCTTTAAGAAAAAAAAGGAGGCCGTCAGGCCTCCCTGTTTTTAAAGTTTGACGCCTTATTCGGGGCGCCCGTAACCGACTATATATTTGCTCATCGAGGCGGTATCATAAACTTTAACGCCGTCCGATTGAGCTCCTACCATCTTCCCGTCTCCCAGGTAAATCATGACGTGGCCTACGGGGGTGGTCTTCTTGTCGTAAGGGTTATTGAAGAAAATAAGGTCGCCGGGCTTGGCCGAACTCTGATCGGTGAAAAGGGTTCCCTGCGATTTACAGTAGTCAAACTGAGTCTGCGCGGTGCGCGGGATATTTATGCCGTTTTTTCCATAAACCGCATGTGTAAAGCCTGAACAGTCATAGCCGCCTTCCGAACCGCCGTCGCCTCCCCAGACGTAAGGAAGCCCTTGGCCTCCAATCTGTAGTGCAGTGCCTACGACACCCTGGTTTCCTTCGCCGGAAAGAGTGGCGCTGACGCCTGTTGTATCGACCGATCCGGTCCCGCCGTAATTGTATCCGCCGCCGGAAGTAGTGTATAGCGCAGGGCCGTCGCCATATATGCCGGTTGTATTTCCTTGATAACCTTCAGGCGATTTGGATTCAGTCTTATCAGAGGACGACATCTGTCCGAGGGTTCCGGCCGACGCGGCGTTTGCCGCAACACTCTGGATCTGGTTCATAAGCTCCCCGGCTTCCTGGTATTTCCCCGCCTTCATAAGCTCCTGGAGCCTTTTGACCATTTCCTGAATCTTTTTCTGGGTTTCGCTTTGCTGTTTCGAAATCTCGGCCATGCCTTCAGATGAAATATTCGAAAGATCAGCAGAGTTGCCCTCCACAAGGTTCATGAGGTTGCTGCCGTCAGGCGGAGCCGCACCCATCTCATTGGAAATACCCTGAGTCCATGACGTAGAAGAACCGCCGCTTACAGGGCTTATCGAATCAGCCATCTCATACACCTCCGAAAATTATTCTTGGTTAATATTATATCACAACACGCTTAAATAAAGTAAATACTATAATTCTGTTACCTTTCCGGTCAAAGGAGAGGACGCCGGGTATAATTATTGCACTATTACCTTTCCAGTCATCGAAGGATGAAGTGAACAATAATAATTATAAGTGCCAGGATTAGAAAAGGTGTATTTGAATGTATCTTTAGGATTAAGATTCCCGCTGTCAAATGAATCGGATTTTACTGTGTGAGCAGTTGAATCGTTATTGGTGAATGTAACTTCCGTGCCGACATTAACTTGAATTTCTTGAGGGTTAAAGGAAAAGTTTTCAATTGAAACATTATTTTGGGTTACTGCCGGTTGGCTGGAATCAGCCGCCGGTTGGTTGGAGTTAACCGAAGGTTTAGTGTCTGAAGAATAATTACAACTGGAACCAAGGAAAAGAAAAGATGCTACGAAAAACAAACCTAAAAAAATTAAATTTATTTTTTTCATCATAACCTCCTGACAATATTTTATCCCTTTCTGTATTTTATTGCAATCACGTATGCTGGCTGACCAAATAGGTAACACTTTGTGGTCAGCCGGCACACCCCGCCGTTGACCGGGGGATTTCCAGTTTTTAGAAATTCGTGAGGTTGACAACTTCATCCCGGCTTCATAAAATAATATAACTTGCAAATCAACCCATAAGATTTTCCGAGCAGGAGTAAAAATTTTTGAATATAAAAGGGTTTTCAGTCCCGGTCATACTGGCCTCGGTCTCCCCCAGGAGGACAGAACTTTTGAAGGCGCTCGGCCTGGACTTCACGGCTATGCCCCCGGTATTTGACGAAAACGGCATAGTTGAAGCGTTTTACGTGCTTGATGCCGATGAAAAAATGGGCGGTCTCGTGGAAAAAATAGCCGTGGAAAAAGCAAAGTCGGCAGCAGCGAATTTTAACGGGCAGGCTCTTTTTATCGCCGCCGATACCCTGGTCGTCCTCGACGGCAAGGCGCTGGGCAAGCCTTCGGATGAAGAAGATGCAAGGCGCATGCTGGAAAAGCTTTCCGGCAGAACTCATAAAGTGGCAACCGGCATCTGCATTTTTGAAAAGCCCGGCGAAAAATGCAGAACTTCTCATGTTATAACAGAGGTTACTTTCAAAGACCTGTCGAATCAGGAAATCGAAAATTACTTGAAAAGCGGCGAACCGATGGACAAAGCAGGAGCTTACGGCATCCAGGGGAAAGGCGGTCTCCTGGTCGAGGGGATTCGCGGGTGCTATTACAACGTCGTCGGGCTGCCGCTCCCCAAGTTATATTTGATGCTCCGGGAGTTCGGTATCGATCTCCTGACATCCGAAGAACGGTAATAATGTGAATTTATATTTTATTGACAATATATTAAGCAGGTTTTCGCCTGACGTTGCCATTGATCTCGGCACCGCAAACAACCCCGTGCTCATCCGGGGAAAGGGCATAGTAATGAGCGAACCTTCCTACGTGGCCAGGGAAAGGCATTCCGGCAAAATCCTGGCACTGGGGCACGAAGCCAGGCAGATGGAAGGCAGGACCCCCGAAAACATCGAAGTGATCAGACCTCTCAAAAAGGGCGTCATTGCAGATTTCGACACGGCACTCGAGATGATACGATATTTATTGAGAAGGGCGAATACCCAGGGTCTGCTCCGTCCCCGCGTCGTACTGGGGATCCCGTCCGATACCACCGATGTAGAGAAACGCGCCGCGGCGGAAGCCGCTCACAGCGCAGGCGCAAGGGTAGTTTATGTAATACAACAACCTGTAGCTGCAGCAATAGGTGCGGGTCTCGATATCCTCAAGCCCAGGGGGAATATGGTGCTGGACATAGGAGGCGGCACATCCGAAATCGCTATAGTATCGCTGGGCGGCGTGGTGCTGTCAAGCTGTCTCCGCCTGGCGGGTGACGATATGACGGAGGCTATAATAAACCACGTCCGCCGCTATCACAACCTGCTCATAGGGGAAAAAACCGCGGAGGAGATGAAGATCGATGCAGGTTGCGCCTTCCCGATGGGGGGGTCCCTTTACACCCAGATCAGGGGCAGGAGCCTGACGTCTGGGATGCCGAAATCCATCGAAATTTCGGGCGATGAAGTTGCAGAGGCCGTTTACGATGTCCTTCGCCAGATGGTGGAGATGATTTATAATGTGCTTGAATCGACTCCTCCCGAACTCTCATCGGACATCGCCCAGTATGGGGCGGTGATGTGCGGAGGAGGCTCGCTCCTGCGCGGCCTGGACAGGGTGCTTGCCAGGGAGCTGGGCATACCGTTTCGTCTTGCGGAGGAGCCGCTTTCATCGGTGGTTCTAGGCCTTGAAAAAATACTCTCCGATAAAAAACTGGCCGACAGGCTGCTTCCCGACCGTTATTGATCCTTTTTGGACGACTCCTTTTTTTCTCTTTCTTTTTTCAGAGTCATGTATTTTTCTGCTATTTTTCTTGCAACAGGCGCTGAAAAGTCGCCCCCGAAACCTCCCGATTTTTCAAACATCACGGTAACAACCACCTCCGGGTTTTCATACGGAAAAAAGCACGTGAACCAGGCATGGTTGAAGCCGTTAGGGTTTTCGGGACACGGGGAGTTTTCGGCTGTCCCTGTTTTGCCTGCTATATCGACGTCTGACGTCAATGCGCCCATTGCTGTCCCGCCTGTAACCGCCGCCCGCATACCTTTTCTCACCGCAGCCAGGTTTTTGTCTGAAACAGGATAACGTCCTCTGAATTCAGGCTTCTTTTCCAGTACCGTGTTTCCATGCGCATCGATTATCCTGCTCACTATTTTCGGGACGACGACCGCCCCCCCGTTGGCAACCGCTGCAGTTACGACCGCCATCTGTAACGGCGTTGCGCCCAGGTATCCCTGGCCTATGGAAAGGTTCACAGTATCACCGGCGTACCAGGGTTCTTTGTAAACTTTCTGTTTCCACTCCTCATCGGGCAGCAGGCCGGGGGTTTCTCCCGGCAGGTCGATACCCGTTTTTTTGCCAAGCCCGGCAGCCTTCGCATATTTTAAAAGGCGCTCCAGTTTCAATGAGTTGCCGAGCCTGTAAAACGTTACGTCACAGGATTGGGCTATGGCCTGGTTGAAATTTACCGATCCGTGGCCGGACTTTACAAAGCAATAAAAAGGATGCTGGCTCAAATAGAAAACGCCGGGGCAGTAAAAAACCGAGTTCTCGTTACAGATGCCTTCCTGGAGCGAGGCGGAGGCTGTGATGAGCTTGAACACCGAGCCGCACGGGTAAGCGCTGGAAATCGCCTTGTTAAGCATCGGATAATTCGGGTCTTCCATCAGCTTGTTGTATTCCTTAGAAGTAAATCCTTGAATGAACGGGTTCAAATCGAATCCCGGAAAGCTTGCCATCGCCAGTACCTCGCCCGTTCTAGCGTCCATCGCCACTACAGATGCCGAGGGGTTAGTCCATCTTTGCGATTTTATTTTTTTAACCATACCGGCAAGCTCTTTTTCAGCGGTTTTCTGAAGATCGAGATCGAGGCTGAGATATAAGGTATCTCCCTGGACAGGGGGATCTATCCCGAGGAGATGGATAAGGCGGTTGGCTACATCGACCTGTATTTTTCTCTCGCCGTCTTTGCCCCGAAGATACGTGTCATAGCAATATTCAATCCCGTCTTTTCCGATGATATCCCGCGGGCGCAGCCCCCTGTCCTTGTAAGTTTCAATCTCTTTTTCGCTTACTTCGCCGACATACCCGAGAATATGGCAGGCAAGGCTTTTCAGGGGATAATAACGGACAGGCACCGCTTCCAGGTAAATCCCGGCGATGTTGTTTTGAAGCTCTGCGACACGGGTCATCGTTTCTTCATCCATCTTTTCATTGACGAAGAAAAACTGGTTTTCATTTTCTTCGAAGTCCTTCAGCATCTTGAGCTTCTTCTTTTCGGGAAGTTTCATAACGTCTGCTATCTCTTCAAGCGCCATGACCGGGTCGTGCATCTCGTTCGGGAGTATGAAGATCCCGAAGCTGGGCGCATTGCGGGCAATGACTTCCCCGTTTCGATCAAGTATGTTGCCCCTCGGCGCAGTGATCGGGATCCTCCGAATCATGTTGTCGAGGGCTTTTTCTTTATATGACTTCCCCTGGATTGCCTGGAGTTGAAAAAGGCGTCCCACCAGGAGCAGGAAAAATATCCACAATATAATCTTAACCCACCTGGTTTTATATGTTTTCTTGCTTTCACCGGGGCTGGTGATGTTCATCACGGCCTGCTCACCTTGAAACCGCCTTCTTCGCGCCCCTGGATGAAACTCAAAAGATAGTAAAAGATGAAAATGAACAGAAGCCCTGCGCCAAGCGAGAAGGTGAAATCATAAAATACAAATTCGGGATAAACGGCCTCGTTGAAAATATAAGCGAAAAACGGGGGCAAAAACCCCAGCAGGACACCGCCTCCGAGTCCCAGCAGACCCAGAGCCAGCGGGTTTTCCATGTAAAATCTTTTGCTTACAAGGCCCGCAAGCATGCCCATCCCGCAATACAGAAAAACCCTGAACCCCCAGAAATGAAGAAGCGGAAGCCCCACGAGCAGCCCGGCGATAAAACCCGCCATGCCGCCTTTCCTGCTCCCCCACAACGCCCCGCATGAAAGCACCAGCATGCCGACAAAATCGGGACAAAGCCCGCCCGGCAGGCGGCTATACGCCGTAGATGTCTGGAAGACTGAAAATATTACGATCAGTAATATTGCTACTATGAAGCTCAATCTCAATTTTTTTTCACCGCCAGGACTTCCGATACGGACGAAAAATCGACTCCCGGCTCTACCAGCACTTCTTTGAACATCGACTCGCTTCCGCCGGTAACTTTAACGACTTTGCCCAGGAGGATGCCGGGCGGAAAGATTTTGCCCATGCCCGATGTAACCACCGTATCGCCGGGCTTGATACTGGCGGTGCTGTCAAGATACTCCATGCGGCAGAAGCGTTTGCCGTCTCCCCGGAGTATGCCGTGCGAACCGCCTTCGATAGTCTTGGCAGGGACAGTACAACGGTGGTCTATAAGCAGTCTCACCAGGGCCGTGCCGTTCGTCGTCCTGACAACGCGCCCGATGACACCGCGGGGGTCTTGAATATAAAAATCCGGGGTTATCCCATCGGAGGCGCCTTTATTTATTATTACGAGCCTTGTCCATGATGCCGGCTCCCTTTCTATTATCATGGCAGGGATCGATATTAATTTAAGCTTTTCTTTAAAATCCAGCAATTCCCTGAGGCGCTGGTTTTCTTTTTCCGCTGCCTGAAGTCTTGTAAGCTCGGCGCGAAGCCCGGCGTTCTCGGATTCAAGCCTGACGGCGTCTTTTAAAAGTTCCTTGCCATGCGCCCTTTTTTCAAGAGAGGAGTCGATGGATGAAATGGCGCTCTGAACGGGACGGGCCGCGGTGCCCGCTATCTGCTCGACTACGGTGGTATTGCCGCTTTCGGACTGGCGTACTTCCCATAATATCAGGGCAATGGAAAGAACCAGTAAGGCAACTATTGCAATCCATGTCCGCCGGTTACGCTCCAATATCTTATCCTTCCAGGCGATTTTATTTCATAAAGTTTTCAATAAACCATTATCCAGACGGGCTTAAACTCCTCCGTGAGGAAAATTAACCCGGTTTATACGCCCTGCATTGTTTTCGGCCGCCTGCCCGAGGAAAACTTCAGCCGAATATTAAACATATAAAATAATCTATGTTCCGTCAATCTTCGGAACCGGCTGTTCATTCAAGCATCAGTGGGTAAGGACTTCTTGCAATATTTCGAGAAGCCGGGGATCGAATTCTCCATTATGAGTATTGATGAAATTCTGCATTACTTCGGGGTCGCTGCTGGAACCGTGTTTTTCTTCGTATTCGTTCGCCAGCCCCAGTATCCTCGCCCCGAGAGGTATTTTGTCGCCCTTGAGGTGGTCGGGAAACCCCGATCCGTCATAACGCTCGTACTGATGGCGGACGAAGGGGACTATGTCGCGGAGTAAATGGATTCTGCTTAATAGTTCCGCGCCGATTATACAATGCTTGCGCATATCCTCGGTAGGCGAGAGAGGCTGGACTTTTCCTATATTATGAAGCAGGGCCGCGTAATAGATATGTTCGTAATTTTTGCCGGTAATTCCAAGTTTCCTTGCAATCGTGGTAGCGAGCCTGGCGACCCTGAAGGCATGGCCTTTTTCCTGCTTGCTCTGGGTTTCCATGGCGTCTATTAAAAGTTCGATGCCGTTTATGAAAAAATTCCTCAATTCCTCTACAAGGAGGGCGTTGTTTATAGCGATGGCAGCCTGCGTCGCAAGCAGCGCCAGGTTGCTCCTGTCCTCGTCGTTATATTCGCCTCCCTGCTTGTTAACCGCTTCCAGGACTCCCAGTGTCTCGTCTCCGAAATCAACAGGCACGGCAAGGACGTTGTGCGTATGGTATCCCACGTCCTGGTCTATTTTCTTGAAGTGGCGGCTGTCTTTCGTAGTGTCGTTCACTATTGCAGGCTCGTTGTGAACGGCCACCCAGCCTGCGATGCTGGCGTCATTGAGCGGGAGACGGAACTTGCTAACCTGGTTGCCTTTTTCGCCAAGGGCGACTCTGAAATACAGATCATTCTTCTCCTTGTCCAGAAGAAAAATAGTTGCAGATTCCGAGCCTACTATATCCCTTGCCGCATCGGTAATTTTCATCAACAAGAGATCCAGGTCATGCGTGGAGACCAGATCCCGCGTAAGTTCCTGGACTTTGAGCAAAATAGAGTTGCGTCGTTCAAGTTCTTCGATTTTATCTTTAAGATCTGCTGACATTTTTTTACCCCCGCATATTAATCTTTGGTAACCCTGAATACTTCTTCAAAAGTGGTATCGCCGTTTTTAATCTTCGCCAGGCCGTCTTCCATAAGGGTTCTGAGACCGTCTTTCTTTGCCTCTTCGTAAATATTAGCCGCGGACTCTCTTTTCAGGATAAGCTCTCTTATCTTATCGTTTATGGTGAGCAGCTCGTAAATCCCCATCCGTCCTTTATAACCGCTTTCGGTACAGGTCTGACACCCTCCGCCTTTCATCACGTGGTCAGGCGGGGAGATGCCGTATTCTTCGAAAATATTTTTCTCTTCGGGAGAAAGCGGGGCTTCCTGCTTACAATCGGAACATATTTTCCTGACGAGGCGCTGTGCCAGGATCCCGCGGATGGTTGATGCGATAAGAAAAGTCTCTATTCCCATATCTTCCAGACGGGTAATCGAAGCCACCGAATCGTTGGTGTGCAGGGTACTGAGTACCAGGTGGCCCGTCAATGCGGATTCGATGGCGATGGTGGCCGTCTCCTTGTCCCGGATTTCGCCGACCATCATTATATCGGGGTCCTGGCGCAAAAAACTTCTCAGGGCCGCTGCAAAAGTCAAGCCCACCCTCGAATTCGTCTGGATCTGAACAAGCCCCTGGAGATTATATTCGACAGGGTCTTCCACCGTTACTATCTTGACTTCGGGACGGTTCAGCCTGTTTAAAGTCGCATAAAGCGTCGTGGATTTGCCCGAACCTGTAGGCCCGGTTACCAGGATAACGCCGTTGGGATTTGCTATAACACTCTTCCAGCGGTTGAGGTCGTCTTCCTGGAAACCTATCTGTTCGAGATCTATCTTTATGCCCGAGCGGTCAAGCAGGCGCATGACTATGGTTTCGGAATACACCGAAGGAAGCAGCGATACGCGTATATCGAATTCCTTTCTGCTCTTGCCCAGCTTTATCTGGACCCGGCCGTCCTGGGGGATGCGGTGCTCGTCAATCTTCATGTTGGACATTATCTTGAGCCTGCTTATAACGGAGTTGTGAATGGAACGGGGATATTTCATCGTCTCGTTCAGGATGCCGTCAACCCTGTACCGCACAATGACTTCCGTCTCGTAAGGCTCTATGTGAATATCGCTTGCCTTTCGTTTTATGGCATCGATAATAAGCCTGTCAACAAAACGAATTATAGGTGTATCGACGACGGCGTCTTGTTCCTCTTCTTCTTCCTTACCGGCGGAAGTTATGGCAAGGTCGTCGGATTTTTCCGCCAGGGCGTCTTTCATTATGGACTCCAGTTCCTCGACCCTGTATATCTCGTTCAAAACCACGTCGATATCGTCGGGGAAGCCGAGGAACGGTTGTATTTCATATCCTGTCCTCAGTCTCAGATCGTCAAGCGCGAAAATATCGCTTGGGTCGGCCATGACGACGGACAGCTTGCTTTCTTTTTTGCCGATACAGATAAGTTTATACCTGCGGCTCATGCTTTCCGGGATAAGCTTAACCATTTCGATATCCGGCTTGTCATTTTCGATATCCACGCATTCGATACCGTATTCCGCCGCCTTGGCCTGGAGAATCTGCTCTTTAGGTATCCCTTTTTCTATGAGATCATGATCGATAGGTTCCTTGGATACTTTTAATTTTTTTGACAGCTTTTTCACTTCTTCTTCGGTAACCACGCCCTGGCGGTGAAGAATATCGAGAAAACTTTTGTATCCGCAGTTCTCTGTAACTAAAGCGGAAGCGCCGCTTTCCACCTGTTTTTTTTCTTCCGTATCCGGGATTGACATTGGATCCTCCGAGTAAAATTTATTGAACCTCCTGGGGACAACTGAAAGTGCACAGGCACGTTACAGTCTTCCTTACCCCCGGGAGGATCTGGATCTCCGTCGTAACAATTTTGCCCAGGTCTTCGATGCTTTCACCTTCAAGCATAGCTATGACATCGTAAGGGCCTGTAACCCCGTATGCCTTCAGAACGCCGGGCACGGAGGCGATTTTGTCGGCTACGGCGCGAACTTTCCCGGGCTCGGCTTCTATAAGGATAAAAGAACATATAGACAAAGTTATCCCCTCCTGAATACAAATTAATAAATAAAGATCCCTGACAGGTTGATTCTTTTTTAGATCTCTTCTTCCTGCGGAAAATCAATAGAAAATTTTAAAGAAAAAATATAACCATAATAATAATTAAGAAGGGAATTCAAGCATTATGTCCAATATCAAAAATTCGTAATATTTTATTATTTCATTAGGAGGGGCCCATGTTAAAAGTCTCCGCCCTGTCAGACATAGTAGCTGTAGAGCCGGTTCTGGAGGAACGCCTTTCCCTGAGAACATTTCTCAACCCGGAAGAAAACACCGAGAAGCTGAAAGCGTACACCCCCATAAGCTCCGCCGTAAAGGTGCTTGCCGACATTATCCGCGCCTCCGGCACGACATCCAAGGACCGCAGCCACCTTATTTTCGGGATGCCCGGGATAGGGAAGAGCTATATCGCCGTCCTCCTGGCCAACCTGCTCGGCAGGGACCCGGGAGAAGACGAGGTCAAGGAACTGGTTTCCAGCCTGTCGGGATCGGAGCCCGATTTAAAAAAGGTGATGGACGAGGTAAGGCTTCCCAGGAAGCGTTTTCTCATACTGCCCCTTGAGCAGCTTACGGACAAAGAAAGTTTCAAAGTTTCGCTGATGGCCGCGCTGAACGGGGTTCTCTGGCGCGAGAAGATTGAGTATATCCCCCCTGTCTCGGGTTTTTTAAACGAGATTTTTACGGACACCATAAACCAGGTGAAGAATGTGGCAGGTCTGCAGGGCATCGCGATAATCGTCGATTCCGCAAGCGGTTTCCTCGCCAAGCAGCAGGAAGAACTCGCGGAGTTTGCCGAATTCTGCCGCCAGAGTTCATTCCCATGCGTCATGGTGTTCCTGGCTTCGATGAGCAGAGAAGATGCTGCGGAGCTTGACGGCAAGCCCTTTGACCGCGTTCACAATTTTTCCATCGTTACCGGCAAATATGAGTTTGAAGAAAATATCATCGGGAAAAAGATCCTCCATTTCCTGAAGCCGGACGACGAAGAGGAACTCATAAATGAAAAAGACATCAAGCCGCTTCTTTCCCTGATGGAAAGCAAGGGGCTGTTTTCCGAAAAAGACGAGGAGTGGAGAAAGAAGGTAGTCCTCGACGAGTGCTACCCGATGCACCCGATCTCTTTATATGCCCTTCCCCGCCTGGCGCAGAAAGTGGCCAACGATGATAAGAATTTCCGCACGTTTTTCCTCGATGACGTCCCCGGGACTTTGAAAAACATGATCCAGAACATGGCTTTTTACCAGCCCAATAAAAGGCTGGCTCTTTATCCGCTCGATTCCCTGATGGCTTACCTGGAAAGGAATATCAAGGCGCATCCGGTGTATAAAAGCTATCTTGAAATCATCGAAAAAATGCGTCCCCAGGTAATCGACCTCCCGTTCTCGCTCAGGATAATGAGGACACTTGCGGCACTTCATATAATGGACAACTCGCGCCTGCCGCGGAACGCCGAAACGATAATGGACGCGCTCCATATAACAAAGAGGGAAGAAACGAAAGTCCAGGACACCCTCGAAGCTCTTATAGACAAGGGAGTACTGGAACTGGACGACGATACCGGGACTTATTCGCTGGGCGAGCCTGGCCCTGAAATGAAGCTCGAAGAAATTATGGAAAAGGTCAAAGATCAGGTCAGGACGACCTTCGACCAGGCGGCTTTCCTTTCCCGCATGTATGAATTGAAAAAGGGACGCCCGGCGTCTTTCAACGACAAACGCCGGACTGACAAGGCCATCCTCATGAAATTCAGCAAGCCGGATGAGATCTTCGCAACGAAGAAAATCCAGACCGAGACCGAAAGTCTTTACGAGCCGGGGCGCAAGGAATATATCGCCGATGTTATCCTCCATTACGTGCTGCCTTCCGCCGGGGACGAAATAGAAAAGGTGTGCTCGGCCGCCGCCACCGACAAGCTCAAAGAAGAAGCCATCCTGCTGGCAGTCCCGAAGAAGATGCCGGAATGGATAGAGGTATGCCAGGACCAGGAAGTAATCCGCAGGGTGCTTCTTTACGAAAGCCCGTTTTGCGAAAACGACTATTCGGGACGGTCCGAACTTGAAGAAAAAGCCGGGGCGCTTGCAGGCCGCGTAAACAAGGAACTCGAGGGCTTCCTCAGCGCAGACAACTTCTTCTGGTGCTGGAAAGGCGATATAAAGGACAACCTGCCGGCAGGCGGAGAAGAAGAATATTTCTCGCGGATATTTGAAAGTTATTTCAGCAAGTTCCCTGAAATAGCCGAGGGCGGTATCGCCATGCACGCCGAAACGGAAGATGCGACAAAAGCCCGCCATGAAGCCGAAAAAATTCTCCTTTCCCCGGGTAAGAAAATAAAACTTTCAAAAGGTTCCTCCAGCCCGGGCGAAAACCTGATCAAAAAATGGCTTATTGAGCCGGGACTCCTGACAAAGGTCTCAGAAGACGAATCCGGCGGCACTTATGTCTTCGGCAAACCCGCCGAAAACAGCCCGTTATTCGACCTCTGGAATTACCTCCATTTCGTACTCGTAGGCAAAGAGAGAGGCAAGAAGCTGGTGATGGGAGAAGACCTGACCTCTTCTCTTTTCAGGTCTCCTTACGGGCTGCCGCGTTCCCTGATGGAATTCTTCTTTGCTTATTTCGTCAAAGGGTTTAACGGCCACATCCATGTATATCAAAACCGGCGGGAATTGCCGAAGAACCTGCCCGGCGATGATGTAGTCCCAATGATAATCACTCCCGAAAACCTTGCGGCAATGATGCTCGACCCCACCGACAGGGCCGTGCTTTACTTCGAATGCAGGGACGAGGAAAGAGAACTGCTCGATTATATCCTGAAGCTTGCTTCGCCCGGCGCCTCCCTTGATCCTGAAAAACCCGCGTTCGAGCAGGTAAAGGAAAAGCTCCTTGAGTGGTATGATTTGCTCCCAGGAGTTACCAAAACATCCAGGGACCTGGAAAACCCACATGCCGGGGCATTGCTTGCGCTTCTGCGCGATACTGCGAAAACCGGGAACGCCGAAGATCTCCTCATGAAGCACATTATGACGGCGGCGGGCATAGACCCTTCACAGTTCAACCGGGAGGAAGACCTGCCCGTCCTGAAAGAACGGCTCGAAAAGGCATTCGGGGATATCAACAACTACGAAGTCGAACTGAGCAACAGCCTGGAAAGCGCCGTCTGCTCGATATTCGGTTGTATTGACCCGAAAGATTTGAAAGGCCGCTTCAAGGCATGGGAAAAGGTGCTGTACAGGGATACCTTTGAAAGGCCCCCGTCGGAAGACGCCGCCGTACTTCTGGAAGCCGTTAAAAGCGATAAGCCGGTGGTGGAAATAATCAAAGTTTACCTGCCGGAAAAGTTAGGCTGGGGAAAACTCGAAGATTGGACGACCAACCACAAGGACGAATATACCGAGCGCCTGTCTTTCGCAAAGATGCTCTGTGAGCTTTGGATGTTCGAAGGAGCCTACCTTGTCGGAAGCGATGCGGAGATGAAGAAAAAGAGCATTCTGAAGCTGTCTCAGGTCTTCCAGAAAACCCTCGGTCTATCCTCATCAGAGCTTGAAAGCATAGTCGAATCGATGCTGGAGGCGGTTGCCTGGTAAAAACACTTGCCACAACGGGTTGCATGTGATATAATCCAGCACGAATTCGTAAACCTGTAAAGAGGTGTTATTAAATGAAAGAGAAAATCCATCCGCGCTGGCAGGAAACCACGGTTACCTGCGCATGTGGGAATACCTTTACCACTTATTCGACGGTGAAAGATCTCCGAGTCGAGAGTTGCTCCAACTGCCACCCGTTTTATACCGGCAGGCAGAAGAGCGTGGCTCTTGAGGGACGCGTCGAGAGGTATCACCAGCGGCTTCAGAAAAAAGCCGAAAAGGAATCCGAAAAAACTGCAAAAACCAAGAAGAAGAAACAGGAAGCAACAGCCGGGGCTTAGGTACGGAATCAACAAAAT
This sequence comes from Chloroflexota bacterium, assembly GCA_023475345.1. Taxonomy (GTDB): domain Bacteria; phylum Vulcanimicrobiota; class JAMCWD01; order JAMCWD01; family JAMCWD01; genus JAMCWD01. Next base: position 32,070 of record JAMCWD010000026.1, read on the forward strand.
GTCTGCAGGTATTTTATTTCTGCAGGCATTTTCTTTTTGACGGGGACAAACATGAAGGTTACGATCCTTGAACATACCTGCGAACCGCAAAAGCTGGCTGCCGCTGCCGCCAGGATATGCAGGCATGACGAAGATGCGCAACTCGTGCTGAAGAACCTCTCGGACAAAGAATGCTCCAGGCTCATTGACGAATGTCTCCAAAAGGGGCACGAATCCGTCCTTGAACATGCATCATTCACCTTCGCCATAGAAGGCATATCCAGGGTAACCACCCACCAACTGGTAAGGCACAGAATAGCATCGTACTCACAACAAAGCCTCCGCCATACCAGGATTGAAGGGGGAGATTCGTTCGTAATCCCGCCTGAGATAAAGGATAACGAAGGCGCCTGCGGCATCTTCCGGAAGTGTTGTACCGATGCGCTGGTTTCTTATAACGGGATGATCGACATGGGGATAAAGCCCGAAGACGCCCGGTATATCCTGCCGATGGGAGTCCGGAGCAGGATCATCGTTACGATGAACGCAAGGTCTTTGAGAAATTTTTTCCGTTTGAGGACGTGCAGCAAGGCCCAGTGGGAAATAAGGGAAACGGCGTTACGGATGCTCGACGAGGTAAGGGAAGCGGCGCCCGGCTTGTTCCGGGACAGCGGGCCTCCATGTATGGAGGGGAAATGTCCCGAAGGGGATCTTGAATGTTTTAAAGAAATGAGTAATAAAATAAAAAGGGAGAAAAACGATGCATGAAGGGCAAACGGGCGGCTGGCTGGAGGTAATCTGCGGGAGCATGTTCAGCGGCAAAAGCGAAGAGTTGATACGCCGCGTCAAACGGGCAAGGATAGCCAGGCAGAATGTCCAGGTATTCAAAGCTTCGCTTGACGACAGGTATTCCCACGAAGAAGTCTGCTCTCATGACGGGGGCAGCGTCGAAGCCGTTCCAGTGGGAGATCCGTGGGAAATCATGGAGAACGTAAAGCCTGAAACCCAGGTCGTAGGTATCGACGAAGTCCAGTTTTTTTCCGATGAAATAATCGATATAGTAAAAGAGCTTGCCGAAAAAGGAAAGAGGGTTATCGTTGCGGGGCTTGACCAGGACTTCAGGGGAGAGCCTTTCGGGCCTGTCCCTGCACTGCTTGCCATAGCCGAAGTCATAGACAAGCTGCATGCTATCTGTATGGTTTGCGGAAGTCCCGCCAGCAGAAGCCAGCGCCTCATTAACGGGAAAGAGGCCGCCTACGACGACGACCTTATAATCGTCGGCGCGGAGCAGGTTTACGAGGCAAGATGCAGCATGTGCCACAAGGTGCCGGGAAAGCCGGTCAAAGAATCCTCTCATAATAAAGTCGGATCGAAGTTGTAGCTGCCGGATTATTGTTTACCCGACCGGGATCGGAACAATTTTTAAATATGATGCCGAAGATCGAATAATCAATCTAACAGCATAATCCGGGAGTGATGATATATGGAAGAAAAGCTGAGTTCTATCGCCGAGAGATACAACGAACTCGAACGAAAATTATGTGACCCTGCAGTAACATCGAATCCTTCTGAGTTTAAGAGCATTGCGAAGGAAAGATCGGGACTCGAAGAAACCGTCAGGCTTTATGAAGAGTGGAAATCTTTGAAGAAACAGCTTGAGGATGCACAGGGACTTATTGAAACGGAAAAAGATCCCGAATTTCTCCAGTTGGCACAGCAGGAAGCGGATGATATAAAGGAACGCATCAACAAGCTTGATGAGCGCTTTGCCGTTTTACTGCTGCCGCCGGATCCTTATGCCGACCGGAATATTTTCGTGGAAATCCGGGCGGGAGCAGGGGGAGAAGAAGCGGCGCTCTTCGGTGCGGAGCTTTTAAGGATGTACCTGCGCTATGCTGAAATTAAAGGCTGGAAATCCGAGATCCTTTCCCAGAACGCCACGGAGCTCGGAGGGATTAAAGAAGTCGTTTTTTCCATATCGGGAGACGGCATATATTCCAGGATGAAATACGAAAGCGGCGTCCACAGGGTACAGAGAGTGCCGACAACCGAGTCGGGGGGAAGGATCCATACATCGACCATTACTGTTGCAGTCCTGCCCGAGCCTGAAGAAGTGGATATCGAAATAAATCCCAAAGACCTCAGGATAGACACCTACAGGTCATCGGGCGCAGGGGGCCAGCACGTAAACAAAACGGATTCCGCCATACGGATAACCCATATCCCCACCGGTGTGGTAGTGGCGTGCCAGGACGAGCGCTCCCAGCATCAGAACCGGGACAAGGCCATGCGCATCCTGAGGGCCAAGCTCCTCGAAGATAAAATCAACAGGCAGCAGCAGAATATAGCACAGGCCCGCAGGGTCCAGGTGGGCAGCGGGGGAAGATGCGAAAAAATCAGGACATATAACTTCCCCCAGAGCAGAATAACGGATCACAGAATAGGCAAATCGGTGCATAACCTGACTTCCTTCCTTGAAGGCGATATAGACGAGATGCTTGTCGCCCTTGAAGAAGAAGAAATAAGGATAAACTTAAAGAAAGCCGGTTAACATATTGAACGGTGTTTTAAAAAGAACTGAAACGGTTTCTTCCGCCCTTATAAAGGCGGCGGCCCGCTTGAAATGCGCCGGTGTCGAAAATCCCCGGCAGGAAGCCGAGCTGCTTTTATCGGCCGCTACCGGGATGAAGAAAACCGATATCTGGCGGGAGCCGGAGGCTGTTATCAGAAGGGACATGGAGAAATTCGACGACTTTATCGAGCGGCGTGCGACCGGGGTTCCTTATGCCTACATCATCGGGAAAAAGGAATTCATGGGAAAGGATTTCATCGTTACGCCCGACGTGCTGGTGCCGAGGCCCGAAACGGAGCTTCTCGTGAAAAAAGCTTCCGAATACAACGAAAATTCCGGCATTGAAAATCCCGAAGCACTGGATATGGGCTGCGGGAGCGGAGTTATCGGGATCTGTCTTTCTCTTAAACATCCGGGCATAAGGGTTACCGCATGCGATATCTCGCAGGAATCGCTTGAAGTGGCCCGACACAACGCGGGAATACACGGGGTCGGGGAGAGGATGGAGTTTGTAAGGAGCGATATTTTCAGTTCTTTTAAAGACCGTCCGTTCGATATGATCGTCTGTAACCCGCCGTATATAGGCGAAATAGAAAGAGGGAGCCTGCAGCGCGAATTGGCGTTCGAGCCTGATTCTGCGTTATTTTCGGGCATCGAGGGCATGGATTTCATCTCTCGTTTTATCGGCCAATCCCTGCAACATCTCCGTGAAAAGGGCATCTTATTTATGGAGGTAGGAGATGGCCAGATGGAGAAAGTAAAAGGGAAGGTTCTCAAGGCGGGTTTCGGCCGTTACGAGATTTTCGAAGATTTTGCAGGAATCGAGCGTGTGATTGCCGCCTGTATGAAATAAATACGAGGTGAATGATGTCATATTTTAAAAATGAAATGGAGCCGAAGTTAAGGCCTTTTCTGGATCTCATAAAAGAGGAAAACCTCCATGAAATTCAGATCGAGCACGACGATTTTCTGCTGGTTGCCAGAAAAGAGCAGAGATCTGGCAGGCTTGCACCGTCCGCTACGAAGCGTGATGAGGCGGAAGAAACCCTGATACCGGTAACTTCCAACCTTGTCGGAACTGTCCACCTTTCGGATCCCAAGAGCGGCAAGCCTCTTTTATACGAGGGACAGGATGTGATGGTCGGGCAGTTGCTCTGCCTTATAAACGCAATGAACCTTAAGAACGAAGTAAGAAGCCCTTACGACGGCGTCGTTAAAAAGATAATGATCTCGGAGGGAGATATGGTGGAATACGGGCGTCCTCTCCTCATGCTTGCGGTCAAGGACGGAAAGGAAGCCAACGGTGTTTAATAAAATACTTATTGCAAACAGGGGAGAAATCGCGCTCAGGATAATGCGCGCATGCCGCGAGATGGGCATCGGAACCGTTGCTATTTATTCTGAAGTTGACAGGGATTCGCTCCATGTCCGTACCGCCGATGAAGCTATTTGTGTCGGGCCGCCTCCCGCCAGGGACAGCTATCTCAACGAAGTTAATATTATAGGCGCGGCCTTGATTACAGGCGCAGAAGCAATACACCCGGGTTACGGCTTCCTTGCCGAAAATACCCGTTTTGTAGAGATTTGCGAAAGCCACGGCCTGAAGTTCATCGGGCCGTCCGCCGATATAATAGCCCTTATGGGAAATAAGGCGAAAGCCAGGCTGGTGGTTGAAAAGGCCGGCGTGCCGGTGCTGCCGGGCTCGGGCATCGTGGAAGATGAGAAAGAGGCCCTGTTTTTCGCACGGGAAGTAGGGTTCCCCGTTATCCTCAAAGCCAGCGGGGGCGGGGGCGGCAAGGGAATGAGAGTCGCAAACGATTACGACGAGTTGAAGCAGCTTTTCAATATTGCAAAGCTTGAAGCGAAGTCCTTTTTCAACGATGACAGGATTTATATAGAAAAATACATGCCGCATCTGCGGCATGTGGAAGTACAGGTGGTTTGCGACGAGTTCGGCAACGCGGTACACTTCGGCGAGCGGGACTGCTCGGTTCAGAGAAGGCATCAGAAAATAGTCGAGGAAGCGCCTTGTATCGCCGTTGACCTCGAGTTGCGGAATTTTATGGGGGATATGGCATTGAGGGCGGCTCGCGCGGTCGATTATAAAAATGTGGGCACGGTTGAGTTCCTGCTTGACGAGGAGAAACGCGAATTTTACTTCATAGAGATGAATACCCGCATCCAGGTCGAGCACCCGGTTACGGAGATGGTTTATAACATTGACCTTATAAAAGAGATGATCCGTGTTGCGGCGGGCATGAAGCTGGAGTATAAACAAAGGGATATAATGCCGGAAGGTCATTCCCTGGAATGCCGGGTCAACGCAGAGGATGCGGCTTCCCACTTCTCGCCGTCAAGCGGGAAAATTACAATGCTGGATCTCCCCGGCGGCCCCGGCATCAGGGTTGACACGCATCTTTTCCAGGGTTGTGTCATCACCCCGTTTTATGACAGCCTCCTGGCAAAAGTCATAAGCAAGGGCGCAACGAGAGAAGAGGCAATACACCGGATGTCCAGGGCTTTGAGGGAATTCAGGATAGAAGGGGTAGTCACGAACATTAATTTTTTACGCAGGATATTGAACGATGCGTTCTTTGCCCAGGGGGACATAAACACGTCTTACCTGGAAAAAAACCAGATACTTTTCGAATTCGCCAAGGTGCCGGAAGTGGTACCGGCATATTGAGGTTAAGATGAAATCAAAACGCCGCGAAGCAAGGACACTGGCTTTTCAGGCGCTTTTCCAGGTGGAAGCGGGCGGGCATACGCCCGGTGAAGCAGCCGACAACGTGCTGGGCGACAATAATGACCATGCCGTTACTTCTTACGTCCGGGAAACGGTTTCCGGCGTTCATGAAAAGCTTCCCCTGCTGGACAAGGAAATAACATCCCTGCTGGACAACTGGCGCTTGGAACGGCTGGCAACGGTTGATCTCACGATACTCCGGCTGGCCCTTTACGAGATAGATTACAGGGAAGATGTCCCGCCTGTAGTTGCAATAAACGAGGCGGTGGAACTGGCAAAAAAATTCGGCGAAGCCGATTCGGGACGCTTTATTAACGGGATACTGGGGGCTTGTCTTAAAGAAAAAGGGGGGAACAGGGAGCGGGATAGGAAAGGGGAACCTCATGCTTAGGGCGGCTTCGGCATTTTTATTCCTTGTCGCAATCTTTTTGATCGGAGTGATCTTTTTCACCGGGGTTGTTTCGGCGGGGCTCATGTCGCGCAACCTCCCCGATGCCGATTACCTTTACAGCTACAGGCCCGGAGAAGCCAGCAAGATTTATGCCAATGACGGATCCTGGCTCGGCACATTATACAAGGAAAACAGGGAATGGGTAAATATCAAGGATATCCCCAAGTCCTTGCAGGATGCCATCATAGCGACAGAGGACTCCCGGTTTTATTATCACCACGGCATCGACTGGAGAGGCATAGCCAGGGCTTTAAAAGCGGACTTTGAGAAAAAAGATATAAAACAGGGGGCAAGCACCATAACGCAGCAGCTTGCAAGGAACATATTCCTGTCTCCCCGCAGGACTATCGAAAGAAAAATCAGGGAAATACTCCTTGCATTTGAAATAGAAAAACGACTGAGCAAAAAAGAGATACTGGAATTATACCTGAACCAGATATATTTCGGCTCCGGTGCTTACGGCATCCAGGCGGCCGCCCGCACTTACTTCAACAAGGACGTCTCGAAGCTCGATCTTGCCGAGTCGTCCATGCTGGCGGGATTGCCTGCCGCCCCTTCGGTTTATTCCCCTTACGAGGACCCCAAGCTTGCAAAAAAACGCCAGATACTCGTCCTGAACCGCATGGTGGAAGTCGGCTCCATTACAAAGGAAGAAGCCAATAAAGCAAGGGATGAAGAACTTCTTTTTAAATCGCGCAAGACCCAGTTCCAGTCTCTCACGAACCCTTACTTCACCACTTATGTGCTTCATGACCTGCTTTCAAGGTATGATGAAGACCTGTTATACAGGGGCGGTCTCGAAATATATACCACCATGGATCCCAAATTGCAGAAGCTGGCCGAGGAATCGGTCAAATGGGGAGTCAAGGAAGGAAACAAAATAGGGCTTGGCTGTAACCAGGCGGCCCTTGTTTCCCTGGAACCCGGTACCGGCTACATCAGGGCGATGGCGGGCGGCGTCGATTTCAGCATAAGTGACCAGTTCAATCGCGCATGGCAGGCAAAGCGCCAGCCCGGTTCCGCGTTCAAGGTATTCGTTTATACGACGGCACTGCTCCAGGGATACCTGCCCGATTCTCTCATTGAAGATTCTCCTGTAAGTTATCCCCAGGCATCGGGGGTGGCATGGTGCCCTAAAAATTCTGACGGCCGGTTCTGGGGGACGATCACTTTCAGGCGCGCCCTCCAGTTTTCAAGGAACTTATGCGCCATCAGGCTTCTTGACCGGGTAGGCATCGAAAATACCGTCAAGACGGCTTACAACATGGGCGTCAAATCATACCTGGAGCCTAACCTGTCTCTTGCCCTGGGGAGTTCCGTGCTGTCTCCGCTGGAGATGGCCTCCGCATTCGGCGTAATCGCAAACGGCGGCATCAGGGCAGAGCCGGTTTGCGTCAAGCTTATCAAAGACCCCTCCGGAAGGGTCATTGAAGATAACCGCAAACCCAAAAGATACGAAGTTCTTCCGCACACCGTGGCTTATATGATGATCGACATGATGAAAGATGTTATCAATGCAGGCACGGGTACGAGGGCGAAGCTTGACCGACCTGCGGCGGGCAAAACAGGTACCACCGACGATTACCGTGACGCATGGTTCATAGGCTTTACACCCCAATATTCAACCGCGGTCTGGCTGGGAAACGACAACTATTCCAAGATGGACAGGGCTTACGGCGGCGATGTGCCGGCAATGACCTGGCAGTATTTCATGAGCAGGGCCCATAAAGGCCTGGAGAAAAAAGATTTCCAGCCGCCTGAGCTCAAGTTCGTCCAGGTCAGGATCTGTAATGATTCCAAAAAACGCGCAACTTCCAGATGCCCGAATACCACCCTGGTTACGATGAAATCTTCCGATGCCAAAAAGTTAGGTTTCTGTCCTGAACACCCGGAAATAGAAGCGAAAAAAGAAACCGAAACCAAAAAACCTGAAAATGAAACCGTAGCCCCCGACAAGGAAAAAACCGAAACCTCCCCGGATCCCGGTACGGTACAACTTGAAAATATGCTTATGGAAGGCGATTCGGAAGAAAAGACATCGCCTGTTCCTGAAACAGTCCAGCCTCCCGAGCAAAAACCTGAAACAATAAAACTGGAAACCGAGGAATTTTCAAAGCCTCCTGCTCCGGAACCCCCGGCGGCAAAGCCTTCAAAACCAGAACAACCGAAGGTCATAAAAGAACCGTGATGCAGGGAGAGGAGATCCTTTTGAAAAAAAGGGCTCAATTCACTATCCACGGAGATGTGCAGGGTGTAGGTTTCAGGCATTTTGCCCGGAAGTGGGCGGAAAAGCTGGGCCTCAGCGGCTACGTGCGAAACCTCAGGGAAGGCCCTGTCGAAGTGGCCGTCTTCGGGGATGAAAATACCGTCCGGTTGTATCTACAACATCTTTCCAGGGGTCCGGATTTCTCGTATGTCAGCAGAGTTGACGAAAACTGGGAAGACGGCGACCCCGGAGAATTCAGCGGTTTTAATGTCAGGTTCTAGGAGGCGCTTGTGAGAAAAACAATGCTTTTGATAATAATGATTTCAGTAACCCTTGCAGCTTCGGTTTCGTGCGCTTCCAAAAAAGAAAAGATAAACTTCCCTGTTGAAAAAGCCCGGGAATGGGGATATACGGGCGACCAGCAGGTGGGGGTAGGTCCGGGAGAAATCACCATACCAAATATCCCTTTTACAATGACGGTCGAACAATACCGGAAAAGCGGCAGCGACATTTTTTGCGAACTTACAATGCGGATGAACGGCCAGTATTTCAGGGGGATAATCCTGCGTATAAATCAAGACGGCGACATGCTCCCAATCGATGAGGGAAACCCTCTCCTGTACGGCGAATTGTGGAAAGGGAGGAAATGGTCAACATTTGTTTTCGGTAGCAAGATAAATGTAAAGGTCAGGGGCAAGGAGAAAATAAAAACGTCCGGGGGGGAATACGATTGCTGGGAGCTCAGCTTTGCAGGCGGGGGAACGAAAGGCTCCGTCTGGCTTGCCGACGGGGTCGGCGTAGTAGCTATGGAATATACATCCACCGACCCGGACAATACGGGCAGGCTCAGCATCAAACTGAAAGATTTTAATAAAGGCGGCACAGATAAGGAATGAGGCACTATCTTATTTTAGTCAGGGACAAAACGGCGACCGCGTTTGAACTTGCGGGGGATCTTGTAGCGGCCGGACACCATGTCAGCGTTTGCCTGGTGGAGTTCGGCAACAGGCCCCTTTCCGGCAATGAACCCGCCCTTAACAACCTCTCGGAAAAAGGGGCGGTGTTATATTATTTTCCGGGCGGAAATAAAAAGGATAACCCGGCATCGAGTCTAAAAGGACTGCTCATAAGGCCGCTCCATGAACTGGGAAGGCTCGCGGCCGAATGCGATACGATGATGGTGCTGTGATGAAATCTAAAAACCTTCTTGTAAATATCACTCATTCGCCGCTGGGAAGCCCGGCCGGGCTTATGGAAATCTCCATGGTGCTGGCTCTTGCTTCCGCGCCCGAATCGCATAAGCTGAGGATAGTTTTTTCAGGCGACGGGGTTTATTTCGCGCTCAAGGATTTCAGCCCGAAAGGATGGGAGAAAATTCTGAAGTCCCTCCGCGTGCTTGAAGTGGAGATGCATGTCGAGGAAGAAAGCCTGAAGAAACGCGGCCTTTCAATAAACGATATCAAGGAAAATTTTACGGTAAGGACGGAACAGGAGCTGGCATCGTTCCCATCGTGGGCCGATCATGCCCTGGCATTTTGACATGGCGATATTCGTAACAGATAGAAAATTAGACGACCTGGCGGCTGCCGCCGTAAAGAGAGGTGGAGGCAGGCTCCTCCTGCTGGGTGAAGGCGTTTACATGGCGGTAAATCCGCCTGAAGGCATGACGGTTTTTGCCTCCGAAAAAGACGCCGATATCCGCGGCCTCAAATCCATCATCCCTGACAATGTGAGTTTGCTCGACGGGGCGGGGATCGTAAAGCTGCTCGAAAAGGAAAACCCGCTCTCGGTCTGACAGGAGAATATCATGAGCATCCAGCCGGATACATGGATCAGAAAAATGGCTGTCGAGCACAGGATGATCGAACCGTTTATCGACGGGCAGGTATCCGGCGGAACGATATCCTACGGCCTTTCTTCTTATGGCTACGACATGCGGGTTGACAGGGTTTTCAAAATTTTTATGCCGTCGGAAAAAGCAGTAGTTGATCCCAAGAATTTCGACAGGGAGTGCTTTGTCGATTTCGAAGGGGACGTGTGCGAGATCCCGGCGAATTCGTTTGCGCTGGCAAAGAGCGTCGAATACTTCAGGATCCCTAGGGACATCTTAACCATCTGCCTGGGCAAATCCACTTATGCAAGATGCGGCATAATCGTCAACGTAACGCCTTTCGAGCCGGAATGGGAAGGCTTCGCGACACTGGAAATTTCCAACACAACGCCGCTCCCGGCCCTGATTTACGCCGGGGAAGGCATCGCACAGGTGGTATTCTTCAGGGCAAGTGAGGAATGTTCATTTTCGTACGCGGATAAAAAAGGGAAATATCAAAAACAGATGGATATTACCCTGCCCCTGTTGTAGTCGGAGGTTTCAAAATGAGCTGTATAATTTTTTCATCCTGCATCGTCGGAGCGCTATTCATAGCGGGGGTAATGTTGATAATCCTGGGACGGGCCCGTGTTGTGATGAGGGCGGCGGGCATAATCCTTGTCATTATAAGCATCATCGGCGGCTTATATGCCGGAGGCTTTATTTTCTCTGGCAACAGGTCTCCTGAAGCCGCCCTGAAAAAATGTGACGAAAACCTGGTTATGATAAGGACGGCTATTTTAAAATACTTGGATGACCATAACGGGAAGCTGCCGAAGGAACTGGAGACTCTGCTCCCTGCCTACATGAAAGCCCTCCCTGTGTGCCCCGCGTCCGGGTTCCCCGATTCGTACGGATACGAGACTAACGATATGACCGGCAATTTCACTATATTCTGCCAGGGAGACACCCATGTTGAAATGAATGTCCCCTCCGGCCTGCCGCGAATCTCGCGATTACTTTCAAAGCCCCAGAATAATATTGTGGACGATTGAATTTATGTGCGTAATACCAAATTTCGTATGCTGAAAACAAAAACAAACTTCATATATCAGAATGATAAAAAAACTTCCGATAAACATTTTTTAATCGAAAGGATTAATCGATGTCATGACGTATGTATATTGTAATTAAAAATGTGATTCTATATAACATCGACGGAGGTAAAAAGTGGAAAAAAGGATTGCAATAACAGGAATGGGAATAGTTTCTCCTTTCGGATCTGACCTTGAAGAATTCTGGAAAAAGCTTGAAAGAGGGGAATCGGCCGGAGATTTGATAACCGCGTTCGATACCAGCAATTTTTCGACAAGGATCGGTTGTGAGGTTAAAGATTTCGATTTTGATGAATTCGTGCCCAAAAAGGAAGCAAGGCGGATGGGCCGCTTTCTTGTTTTTGCTCTCACGGCGGCGAAGCTCGCGCTCAGGCATTCGGGATTAAACCTGGAAAATGAAAACCGCGAAAGAGTAGGCGCCGTTATCGGCTCGGGCATAGGCGGCATGAAGATGATCCAGGACCAGACTAAAGTTCTTTTCGAAGAAGGTCCCGACAAAATCAGCCCGTTCTTTATACCGATGGCTATCATCAACATGGCGCCGGGGAAAACGGCTATTGATAACGGCATTCAAGGGTTTAATATATCTGTTGTTTCGGCATGCGCGACTTCAGCACATTCGATAGGGATAGCGGCCGACCAGATCCGCCTCGGCAGGGCCGACGTAATGCTGGCTGGCGGCACGGAAGCAAGCATTACTCCTATCGGAGGCGCAGGGTTCTGCAATATGAAGGCTCTTTCCACCAGGAACGATGACCCGAAACACGCTTCCCGGCCTTTCGACCTTGACCGGGACGGCTTCCTCATAGGCGAGGGAGCAGGCGTCCTTATACTCGAAGATTGGGATCATGCAATGAAACGTGGCGCTGAAATACATGCAGAACTCGTCGGGTTCGGCGGGTCGGCCGATGCGTTCCACATAGCCATGCCCGACCCGGAAGGCAAAGGCCCTTCTATCGCCATGAAAATGGCATTGAATGAAGCCCGCATAAATCCCGAAGAGTTGGAATATATCAACGCTCACGGCACATCGACCCCCAAGGGAGACATCGCCGAAACGGTGGCTATAAAGAACGTCTTCAAAGACCACGCGTACAAGCTTGCGGTCAGTTCCAGCAAGTCCATGTTCGGGCACGGGCTGGGAGCCGCAGGGGTGCTCGAATCCGTAGTTTGCATCGAGACACTGAAGAGAGGGATCCTCACGCCGACCATAAATTATGAAAAACCGGACCCCGAATGCGACCTCGATTATGTCCCCAACACTCCGAGAGAAAAGAAGATCTTATACGCGATGAATAATTCGTTCGGTTTCGGAGGGCAGAACGCCGTCCTGATTTTCAAGAAAGTATAACAAGTTCGAACCTTAATTATGGCTGATAATCTGGAAGAGGGCCGGGACAGGCCGGGCATTTCCTTCAACGACCCGGGAATTCTTGAAATTGCCCTGACGCACGATTCCCTTGCCGACATAAACGGCGGAGGCGCCGTCAAAAGCAACGAGCGGCTCGAATTCCTGGGTGATGCGGTGTTGGAACTTGTAATAGCCGAACACCTGTACAACAGGTTCCCCGGATATACCGAGGGCGAGCTTGCAATAACCAGGGCGTCTCTTGTCAACACACGTTTCCTGGCAGAGAAGGCGCGGCAAATTGGTCTGGGTTCTATAATTAGGCTTAGCAAAGGGGAAGATGCAGCAGGCGGCAGGAAAAGGAACTCGATCCTTGCCGCCGCGTTCGAAGCTTTTATCGGCGCAGTTTATCTGGACCGCGGCATCGAAACTGTAAAAGCTTACATCTTATCGCTTTTCGGAAACGACCTGGAGGCCGCCAGGGCAGGCAAGGACAATAAGACTCTTCTGCAGGAAATATTGCAAAAAGATTTCCAGGGTCTGCCCGAATATGAAGTTATAAATGAAGCAGGCCCACCGCATAAAAAACGGTTTACCGTCGAAGTGAGATTCGACGGCCGCACCCTCGGGGCAGGGGAGGGTTCCAACAAAAAAGAAGCCGAGCAGATGGCGGCCGGCAGGGCGCTTGAAAACATGGCCTGCGACTGCGGGAATTCTCAAAATGAGTGAAAAGCTGTCTGTAAGCGCGTCAAAAGGCGGCCTGAGCTTCCCGGTAAAGGTTAAGCCCAATGCAAAACGAAAAAAAATCGAAGGCATAACCGGCGGCGTCCTTGTCGTCAGCCTGACATCTACGCCCATTGAAGGCAAAGCTAATAAAGACCTCGTAAGGTTCATGTCCGAAATTCTGGATGTCCCCGCATCTTCAATCACCATCACACACGGGATGAGGGGCAGGAACAAGCGTCTTGAAATTTCAGGGCTTGAAGAACAGGCTCTGGCCGCCCGCCTGAAGGGATAATAAAAGAGGAAAGCCTGTATTTTCGGCGAAAAGAATAAAAAGAAAGGTGGTGCGTTCATTGAAGAAACCGTCATTACAATTTTCGATACCCTGTCTTGGTGTTACGGAGGATGAAGGTCCCCCCAGCTTCAACCGGATATTTTATGAGCTTCCGTTTCCCGAATTCCCGTTTACTTTCCCGGGACCCGGATTTTTTATTTGTAACGGCTGGTGTAACGGTGAAGGCGAATTCGTCCAGGGCATGAAACTTCTCAAGCCCGATAAAAGCGTGCTTGTTGAAACAGGTCCCCAGCCCTTCAAATTGACCGAAACGGAAACTCCTTTCATGGCCATAAACCTGTTCCAGCAGATAGTGTTTGAAAAGCCGGGAACTTATTATATACAGATACTTCTCAACGATGAACTGACGCTGGAATACCCGCTTTCCGTGAGAAAGGCCGAAATAGAAGAATCCTGAGGCGTTTGATGAAACCGCGGCTTGCAGTCATCTGCTTTTTGGTGATAATTACGGCGGCTGCAAGCCTGGATGCCGGGTCTATCCAACAGCAGGTAATCGGCGAAGCGGGCTATTTCTTCAATGCCCTGAACAGGCAGGATTATGACAAGGCTTTCTACTGCCTTTCAAAAAGGCTCCGCATCTATTATTCATTCGATGAATTCAAGTTCAGGGCACAAAGAGTACACTATGCAAAAATCCTCGGTTTCAAAGTAACTGAATCTTACGAAAAACTGGTGCGCCTGTCAGCAAGCGCAAAGCTCCAGTTATGGTATGAAGGGGAACTGTACAACGCGGTTTACAGGGGGAAAGTAAACCTGGTAAAAGAAGGGGGAGCATGGAAGCTCGATTCCTGCCTGCTCGAACCGGTAGGCACAGCAAAGCCGGTTTCGGGTAAAGGGATCGAGAAACCGGGCATCATATTCGAATTATAGGGGAGGGGACCATGAAAAAAAAGTTTTTTTTATCCCTGTTTATACCCTTGTTCCTGCTTCTGACGTTATTTGCGCTGGGAGTCGATTATCTTTCACAGCAGTCAATAGAAGACTTCGCAAAAGAAAGCCTTGTAAATGAGCTTACAAACCTCCATGAAACTTTGAAAACCATTGCAAAGGAAAACCCGGCAGGCTTTAAAAACGAACTGGAAACCCTTCTCCATTCCTACAGGATAGGCGAAGAAGGCTATGCGTGGGCGATGAACAGGAAGGGCCTTCTTATCGCTTACAGCGCAGGAGCGCGCTACGATAACCTCAACCTGCTTGAAGAAGATGCAAAAATATTTTTCCCCTTAACTATCACCATTAAAGATACCTCATTTAAAATAATCGGCCTCGGCGACCAAAGGCGTTTCGTGGCGGTAAAGCCGGTGAAAAATAAGGACCTGCTTCTGGCGGTTATACTGCCCATGAAAGAATTCGGCCCCGTCATGATTAAATACAGGCTCCTGCTCATAGTTATATGGCTGCTTTTCATCGGCTTCGTTTACCTGGTATCGTGGAGCGCCGCTTCAAGAGCCTACCTTCCGGTTCTCCATTTTAAAGAAGTATTAAATAAAATATTGAACCTTGATCAGACAAGGAGGAACGAGCCGAGATTTTACCCCGAAGAACTGGAACCGGTGGAAAAAGAACTCGACCTGTTGACAGGCAAGTTGTACCGGCTTGGAGAGGAAGAGCCCAACGAACTCACCGGCCTCCCGGGACTCATCAAGCTCCAGGACGAGATCTTTTCGAGGATCGACCACAAACAGCCGATGGCGGCAGCGCATGTCGATTGTAATTATTTCACGCCTTTCAATCACCGGTACGGCTTCGAGAGGGGAGACGGGCTGATACGCTTCATGGGGGTATTGATCATAAATACGATAAAGAAGAAGGGGAACCCGGACGATTTCCTGGCCCACCTGGGCGGCGACCGCTTCGTTTTCATAACGACCCCGGACAAAATTGACGATATTTCTTCCGAATTGAGGAATTCGTTCGACCGCCAGGTGATATTCCATTATGATGAAAAGGATATCGCCAACAAAAGCATTCTGAGTAAAGACAGGCAGGGCAACATTCATAAATACCCCATCATGAAATTAACCGTAACCGCGGTTACCAATGAGAAAAAGCCGTTATTTCATCCGCTCCAAATCCTCGATATCCTGGCCGAGATAAGGAAACATCTGAAGACGCTTGACGGCGTAAACTATATGAAAGACCGGAGAGGCCCGGAAAAAGACGAACCTCCGCCTGAACATGAAGATGTGCCGATCATCAAAGAGGGAAATGGGTCTGGCGGGTAAAATTTTCCGGTAAATCTAAATATCGTTTGGTTCATGTGTACCGCTCTGATATTCAAATATTTATTCAAGATACCAAGCAGTTGCTTCTTCTGCAGCCCACCCCACACCTTTGGAAAGATCCTTGAACAGAAGTTCGATCAAACTCCTTGATATATCCGGTGTTCGCGTCCATCCACTGACTTCTATCCCTATGCGGCGGCGAGTACCATCATTTCTCCTGGTAAGTGCACTATAATCTTGAACCAGTCTTTTAAGCAATGAAACCACTATCACAAATATTTCATAAGCACTTTTCTTATTTTGGGCAGCATATTTTTCCAGTTCTTTGATGAACCTGAGAGCGTAATCAAGCTTACAAACCAGAGCAAAATCTGACCAGAATTCGTGAAATTGTGTTCCCAGAGTCTCTTCAAGCACTTCTTGAATTACAATCGAAGAATTTAATTTGGTTTTAAGAGATTCAGGTGGCCCCTCAAGCAACAACCTTCGAATTCTTTCTATGGCGCATCTGGGGTCCTGCTCGGATCGTATTAACAGCCTTGCAAATTCTTGACGATTGCCTCCTGACTCATCTATGAACCCGCATAACCGCTTCCAATCACTCGCAAGTGTCCCGGCCTTTAGACTGGTTAGAGGAATAACTCCTGAAATATCAGCAAGATTGATGAATAATAACAATGAAAGCCTCATTTTCTGTTCATCTAATTTGACGGAACGAAATGGCAACGCATCAATCAAGACAGGGGCGGAGCCTTCTCCAGTCTCTATAACGCCGAAAAGATCATGGTATTGGATAGCCTCACATAATAAATGAAAGCCATCTTCACCCAGAAAATCTCCTCCCTTGAGGCCCTTAGCATCTGTTACTTTAACATGAGCTATATAGTGATAACCTTCAAGAGGATGTCTATCTCTTTGTATGACTTTTCCTATGTCATGGTATAAGGATGCGATCCTAAGAAATTTTTCAATCCTTTCCTGGCCGAAAAGTGATTTGCTGAAGATTCCATCAGTACTTCGCATTTCTCCCCATGCATCTAAGAATTTACCAACATACCCAGATTTATCATTATCCAGAGAATCCGCCAAGGCGGTTACGGGTGATTCTGAAAGAAGTTTATTCATACTCGAAAGAACCTGCCTAACATGCCACCCATATTCTCCGAGTAAGTTATTAAAAATCTTTTTTCTATAGGAACTGCTTTCTTTTTCATTAAGCCGCCTGTCAATAAAATCTGTGAAATCCATACAATTTCGAAATTCTTTATTTCCGTTTCCATTATCTTCCAGTTTCTTTAATACCTCAGAAGGAATTCCTTCTTCTTTCATTGCCTTAAGAGAGCTAGTAGTTATTTTCAGGCATCCCCCAAGTTTTCTGAGCTTATCTCCAAATGGAATATGATTTAGCTCTTTTTCAAGCGGCCAACCTTTTGTTAGAATTTCATCCAAGGAATCCAGATTCATCTTGAATTCCTTCTTAGGCTCCTTCTTGAGTTTCTTCTTGGGAATCATTTTACGCCTCCCCAATTGAGTTACCTGCACAGGGCATCAAAAACTCTTAGGTAATGCACTTTTATAAATTTCTCTTTGAGGCGAAGAACAAATTTATGAAATGAAATTGCTGATTTGATTACATCAAAAATAACTACAAGTATCCACTCAACTCGCCCCGAAGAATATGATAACACAATCTGGTTTGGAAAGTAAATGGGTGGGAGTACGTACAGAGCCATGCCAATATATGAATTTTTCCTGAATTATCATGCCTTCACTCGACATGAATATGGAAGTGTCCAATCTTTCCGGTTATTGAGATATTAGTGGGAAAACTTCCTGACAATGAAAAGGAAACTGCGCCGCCCCTGTCCAAGTAACCCGATAAATAAATTGCTGAAATTGCGGATACAATAATGACAAAAAAAGCGGCGTTTCTCGATGTCGACGGTGTTATCTCAAAAGGCTACTGGCTCGGCTCGCTTATCGACGAGCTTGTCCGGCTCGGCCTTTTCGATAGAACGCAATATTTCAAAATAAAATCCTGCCTTGCCGAATATAAATCAGGCGAGCTTGATTACAGGACCGCCGCAAGAGAAATTACAAGCCTGTATGCACCGGGGCTTAAAGGGCAAAAGTTTTCCGAAATTTCGAAAATCGCAGGCGCGGTATTTGAAAAAATAAAAGATGAAAAATATTTCCCCGATACCTATGACATGATACGGCTTTTTAAAGACCTTGATTTCAGGGTCGTCCTGATAACCGGCTCGCCGATAGAAATAATCAGGCTGGTGGGGGAGGATCTCGGGGCCGATGTATTCGCCCTGACCTGCGAGGTTGAGGATGATATATATACAGGCAGGATACTGCTGGACACGGCTTATGAGAATATCAAGAAACGTTGTATTCTCAACTATGCGGCAATAAACGGCATAGATTTGAAATCATCGGCTGCCCTGGGCGACAGTATCGGCGATGTGGAAATGCTGAGAGCGGTCGGGATACCGGTCCCGTCTGACCCCGGCGGCGAACTGGCTGATGAAGCCGCCGCCAATGGCTGGAATATCGTAAGCGCCGATAATGACAGGGTGGGCAAATTGAAAGAGATACTGACAGGCGGCAGCATCCGGCAATAATCTCAGGCGCATATGTAAATCTCTGCATTCTCTAAGTGTGGCATAATCAGGTTTCTAACACAACCTGAGAAAAGATCCTTGACATCCTTTTGGCAGCATTGTATATTATATTTTGTTGTTTAGCTAATTATACAACCAATGGAGGCAAAATGGAATCAGCGCTTAACATTACCAAGGCATTGGCTGACGGCAACCGTCTGCGGGTTATCGCCGCGCTGATGGAGCAGAAAGAACTGTGCGTATGCCAGATCACGGAAATGCTTCAGTTGGCTACCGCTACCGTTTCCCGGCATCTGAGGGTGCTGCAAAACGCCCGCCTGGTCCAAAACCGGAAAGACGAACGATGGGTCTATTACCGTCTTGCCGACTCGTTTCCAGAATTTCTTCGCCAATGGATCAGCGAATCCATGCTGGAAACCATGGAAATCGAAACGGACAGAAACAACCTGAAGATCATTCTGTCTTGCGAGCCGGATGACCTGTGCAGAAACCAGAAAGAAAAAAGGATTTGAGACTATGAAAACAATGAAGGAACTTCTGGCCAAAGCCCCCAGGTTCCTGTTCTTCACCGGTAAAGGCGGCGTCGGCAAGACGTCGCTCTCTTCAGCTACAGCGGTGGCCCTTGCCGACCAGGGCAAAACTACGCTTCTGGTAAGCACGGATCCGGCCTCTAATTTGGACCAGGTTTTGGGAATCAAACTAGGGGGTCGGCCCACGCCTGTTCACGGAACCGAAAACTTATGGGCGCTGAATATCGATCCGCGCCGGGCCGCAGCACTATACCGGGAAAAGGTTGTCGGCCCATATCGCGGAGTACTGCCCGATGCGGCGGTCGCGGAGATAGAAGAACAGCTCTCCGGCGCATGCACTGTGGAAATCGCAGCCTTTGACGAGTTCTCACGACTCATGACCGATACGACGTCCCTGTCAGAATTCGAACACGTAGTCTTCGATACCGCCCCCACCGGCCACACGCTGCGGCTGCTCCAGCTCCCTGCCGCCTGGAAAGGCTATCTGGAATCCAGCAGCGGGAACGCCTCCTGCCTGGGCCCGATGTCCGGCTTGCAGGGACAGAGAGAGCAGTTTGCCGCCACGCTGGCGGCGCTCACCGATGCGGACATCACACAACTAGTACTGGTGGCCAGACCAGATCCTCATGCTCTTGCCGAAGCAGAACGAACCAGTATAGATCTGGAAAGTCTCGGCGTGCATAACCAGTATCTGGCCATCAACGCCGTGCTGGAGGAAGCCGAACAAAAGGACCCTGTGGCAGAGGCCATGTACCTCCGTCAGGCGGATGCGCTGGCAAACATTCCCAATGAGTTGCAGAAGTTTCTCTCTGTAAGAATAAGCCTGTCGCCGATTACACCGCTTGGAGTTCCCGCGCTCCGCGGCCTGTTGGAATCGGAATATGAATTCTCCCCGGAACAATCTGATGTTGCGACATGGGATGCCAACGACACATTGAATCTGCCTGAGTTGATAGATTTCCTTGATATGAAGTCGGGCGTCATCATGACTATGGGAAAAGGCGGCGTCGGCAAGACCACCATCGCGAGCCGGATTGCGGTTGAACTGTCGAGGCGCGGCGCCAATGTGCATCTGACGACCACCGACCCGGCCGCTCATCTTGATTTCGCATTGGCTGACAAGTACCGGAACCTGCGGGTGAGCCGCATTGATCCGGTGGTGGAAACCAATCGTTACCGCCGGGAAGTCATGGCTCAGGCCGGCAGCCAGTTGGATGAAGAGGGTAGGCGGCTCCTGGAGGAAGACCTGCGCTCGCCATGCACCGAGGAAATCGCAGTGTTTCGCGCGTTTGCACGAGTTGTAGACGAAGCCAGGAATTCGGTTGTGGTAATAGACACCGCACCGACCGGGCACACGATTCTGCTGCTTGACGCCACCGAGGCATATCACCGGGAAGTCTCTCGTACACAATCTTCCGTCCCTGATGAGGTCAGGTTTCTGCTGCCGCGTCTGCGCGATCCACACTTCACGCGCATCATGATCGTTACGCTGCCGGAAGCCACACCAATCCAGGAGGCCGATGATTTGCGGAAGGATTTGGAACGTGCGGGTATCAAACCCTACGCCTGGGTCATCAACCAAAGTCTCGCATCCCTGGTCGTCAATCATCCGGTTCTCAAGGCTAAACGCCTGAACGAATTTCAATACCTCCGTCAGGTACAGGCAATTTCGCCCCGAATGGTCATTGTTCCCATGGAAATCTCAAGATCATAGGGGCACGTGCAGGACTTCTCGTGCATTTGGGATGAATTAACAATTACAAAAGATTACACAGGAGGAAGAGCATGGACGAAAAAACAAAAGAACTTATTGCCATCGGCGCTTCAGTGAGCGCACATTGCCAGCCCTGCCTGGCCTACCATCTGGGTAAGGTTAGAGAATTAGGCATTACCGATGATGAGATCCAGTCAGCCATTGAAATTGGCTTCATGGTGGAGATGAGCGCAAGAAGTGCTATGCGTAAGCAGGCAGGCGAAATCATGTCCAAACCTCAAACACAGAGTGAGCCATGCTGTTCCGGAGGCTCCGGGTGTTGCGGTTGAAATGAAAGAAGGAGACAAATAATGAATACAACAATACTTCAAGTATTCGATCCCCCGATGTGCTGTTCGAGCGGCGTATGCGGGCCGAATGTCGATCCAAGACTGGCCCGATTCTCAAGCGATCTGGACTGGCTTAAGAAACAGGGGGTGACGGTTGAACGGTTCAACCTTTCTTCCAATCCCGCCATATTTGCAATGACACAAGTCGTCAGAGACGCTCTGAAGGCTAATGGCAACGCCTGCCTGCCAATTCTTCTGGCGGACGGCGAAATTGTCTCTGAAGGGGATTATCCGGATAGAAATACGCTTGCCGGGCTCTGCGGCATCGATATGTCCCAGGAACCTGACGCAGCATCAATTAATAAAAGTGAGACTGATGATGCATCGGTTTGCGGACCGGGATGCGATTGCGGAACGCCTTCAGGCGGCTGGAAAGCCAGGATGGTGATTGGTTTGGTGGTCTTGTTGACCATTGCCGGAATTCTGATTTACAAGATATCCAATCAGAAGGCTTACAAAGCCGACAGCGCCACCCAAAAAGCAGGATTTGCTGTTTCTTCAGCAGCGGAGAATGTCACGACTGAGAATAAGGCAGTCACCCTGGGCGCTGTAGTTGAGAAGAAAGGTGAGGCAGATGCAAAAATCACAGAACCCGCTGCGGCAGAGAATAAGAAAACAGCAATAGACAAAACTAAAATCGGCGAGTATCTTGACTCACTTGGCGAGTTGAATAAGGTTGCATTGAATCAGGACGCCGTGTTCATATTCATTCCTGCCAAAAAGGATGAGAGTCCCGGCGAATCGACAAGACTTTCCATCCTTTCCGCACAGAAGAAACTGGCTTTAAGTAATATCAAGGTGGGCCTATTCACAATGAGGACCTCATCTCCCGATTTCTCGACTTTCTCCTCCCGGGTGCAACTTCCGGCGATCCTGGTGGCATGCAAGGGTCGTGGTATGGGAGTCGTCTCCGGCGACGTGACCGAGACAAAATTATTACAGGCATTTATGGCTTCGTCACAGGCTGGCGGGTGTGGAACGTCAGGCTGCGGATCGTCCAGCGCGGGCTGCAAATAAAGGGCGTGCCGAAATTGATTCTAGATTTTATGCCATTTTTCATGTGTCAAATACCTCAAAAAGGCATTTTTCGACAGTACCATAAGGGGAGGATACCGTGCTCGATTCTGTCACCACGGCACTGAAAGAAGTCGCGTCCCAGCCGCTGGGGTTGTTTTTTGCCCTTCTCCTGGGATTTGTGAGCGCCGCCACCAGCGCGTGTTGTACTCTTCCGGCGCTCGGCATCTTGATCGGGTATTCAGGAGCGCAAACAAATGACACGCGCAAAGGGGTTGTCAAATCAGCGCTGCTGTTCACTATCGGAACGATTGTCTCGCTGATGATCGTCGGCGGCATCGCGGGGTTTGTTGGACAAGTGGCCCAGGGCAGTCTGGGGCGATACTGGAAAGTCTTCGCCGGAATCGTTGCCGTGTTTCTAGGACTGGCCACGCTGAAATTGCTGCCCTTTGAATTGTCCTTCGGTAAATCCAGGTTGGAGCCCGGCAAACTGGGAATATTCGGTCCTGCGCTGGCCGGACTTTTACTGGGTGGCATGATTGCGGGCTGTTCGCTGCCGTGCAATCCGGGTATTTTTATTGTCATGGGCGCGGCCATCCTGCAAGGGTCAGTGCTTTGGGCCAGTCTATTGCTGGGGATGTTCGCCATCGGATTTGCCATTCCCCTGGGATTGGTCATGTTCGGTGTTTCACTCGGTAAAGTCTCGCTGGCCGCAAAAGGCGCGGACACTGCGATTCGCTGGATTGCAGGAGTGGTACTGATCGCTGCCGGTTTTTATTTCATTATCACGTTTTGAGCCAGAAACAACAAACCACATCGGAATTTAAACCAATTTTTTTGAAATTTCGGCGTCGGGGAGAAGGAGTTTCAAAACATACCATTTAATATATTCACCAGTGCAACAAACATTTATTTGGCGCATAAGGAGGAATTTGTATTATGAAGCGTAAGTCCGGCAATTCTTCAAAATCAAAGGATCTTGGGGCCATGCCTGAAAATAAGGCTCCTGGGGTTATGTCTGAAAATCCCGTACCTGCCGCCGCAGGCGCTTCTCCTCCCGGCGAAAATTTCGGCACGGCTCGTTCACTGGAAGCCTCCAGGAATTTTTATCTCCAGGATTATTTCAACTACCTGGCGGTCGAGCGAAATCTTTCCCCGCGCACATTAAAGGAATATCAGAATGACTTACAACTTTTTACCTCGTTCTTCAAGCCCCATTTCGATACCGGGCTGACACTGGATGGGTTCGACGAACGGACAATCAGGGAGTTTCTGACGTTTCTCAAGGTCGAACGGAATTATTCCCCCCGTGCTTTGAACCGAAAAATCGCATCTTTGAAGGGGTATTTCCGGTTTTTGGAAAGCGAAGGTTATATTACAAGGTCGCCCCTGGCATATATGAAAAGCGTCAAGACGCCCCGCAGCCTGCCCAAGGCACTGACACACGACGAGACCGAAAAACTGCTGGAATCCGCAGGCGGTGGCGAAGATCCTTTCACTGCAAGCCGGGACCGCGCTATCCTTGAGCTATTCTATGCAACGGGGCTCAGGCTTTCGGAGCTTGTTTTACTGAATACTGACGACATAGATTTTGGCAATAGGATTGCTAAAGTAACAGGCAAGGGGAACAAGCAAAGGCTTGTCATCCTCAATGACAGCGCCATTATAGCTTTGAAGCAATACCTTGACTTGCGGCCCGTCTCCGGCGACAACGCCGTGTTCCTGAACAATAAAAAATCGCGCTTATCCCGCCGCGGCATTGCCGTCATCTTCAAAAAATATGTAAAAAAGAGCGGCCTGACGAAAAAAGCATCTCCCCACACGCTCAGGCACACCTTCGCCACCCACATGCTCGAAGGCGGCTCCGACCTGGTTACCCTGAAAGAGCTTCTGGGCCATGTCAGCCTCTCCACCACCCAGATTTACACCTCCGTTTCCCTCCAGATGATGCGTGAAGTTTACAGAAAGAGCCATCCGAGAAAATAAGTTGAAATCCCTTTAAAAACAGGCCTTTTTAAGCGATTTTTAAGGGGCTTCGGGCTTCATGCCCTTTGATGTCGTCAAAAAATCAATCACAGGCCGTTTCAGGCGTTTTTCCGGGCGGTAAATACATGCTAAATACAACATTTCTCATTCATTGTATTAGTAATGACAATATTGACGAGAAAGATTTTTCTCGGACTCTTTTGATATAAGCGGATAGCCGTTGTTTTTCTTCTGGATTCCCGCCGGAATGACGGGGAGTTTTTGCTCCGGATCTGTGTAATTTATTGTGAGGGCTTGTGCCTGCCCGACATCCCCCAAACCCCTTTTTAGCTAAGGGGGACTTCGTTTTGCAATTGAGCAAGTTTGAGGCTAAAGCTCACATTACCGGACTGATTCCCCGCCTTCGGGGCTGTCTAAAAAGTCTCTGCAAAAACCCGTTGTAAGACAATTCCCCTCTTGGGAGGGTGTACAGCCCGACACATGGTTTACACATTTGTCCGACACATGGTTTACACTTTTCGGTAAATTAACGGCATGGAGGTGATTTTCCATGCCCTTGAAGGTGATGAATGTGTTGCTACAAAGGCAGGAA
>JAMCWD010000049.1 GCA_023475345.1 Chloroflexota bacterium
GAGCGCCTGATAAAGCATCATGGAGTTTCCAGGGAGAAGTTTCCTCTATATCTGAAGGAGTTGGAATTTAGGTATAATCACCGGGAAGAGGATATCTTTCACCTGATGGCCAAAATGATCTGTAATTTTGGATCAAATGTTGGGTAATTACCTAAATTTTTTGACGATGGACAAACCTTTCACAGAGGACATCATAAAACACTATTTAGAGGACAGACTCTATGAGAAAAGATGTATTTCGAAAGAAGAATATATCAAACGTTGTAAGGCTATTTGGGATCAAACAAAATGCAAAGAAGGTGATTACAAGATAATAATTGATGGCTTATATGATTATTCAAAAGTTAATGATACCACCGACTATAATGACAAACTCGTTACTAATCATCTAAAGAATAAAAATAAGGAAGATAAAATAGAATGTCATTGTCTAGTATTATTAAAATGGGAAAATGGTGAATTAAAAGAAGTTTCTGCGGACGAAAAATCATCGAGAAATTTGGAAGACCCTTTAGAACCAGAAGAAAGACCCTATTTATTTGCTCTTTTTGATGTTTTAGGATTTGAATCTCTTCACGCAGATGTAGGGACTACAAATCTTTATCATATTTACAAAGAACTTCTTGACAAAGTTACCTCGAAGGAGAGTTTTTCTACATTACAGACATTTACCGAACCTGAAGTGGCTTGGACAATGGTAGGTAATATGCCACTTCGCCATCACTATTTTAGCGACACAATAATAGTGTGGACTCCCCTTTTACCAGAATTTATATCTCCATTTTGCGCTCGTTGTGCTGATATAATCTGTGAAAGTATATTAATGGGACTTCCATTAAGAGGAGCCATTAGCAATGGTAGCGCAATACTCAATAAAAAAAAGAGCGTTTTTTTAGGATCTCCAATAATTGAAGCAGCAAGAGTTGAAAGTCAACAAAATTGGATAGGAGTTTCATTTTGTCCGTCTTCTACTGAACTTCATTTTCAACTTCCCCTTCATCCAGATTTATTAGTTCAGAATTACACGGAGCATTTTAAATCGAGTAAGGGATTTAATAAGTATATTTCTCTCATGACACTTGATTGGCCTAAAAGAGCAAGAGAAAGAAAACTTGATGATAAAATAGTTCAACAGTTGCAAACTCTTAAAAGTAAAGTCCCGATTGACAAGCAAGAATATTATGAACAAACTCTTTCTTTCATGCAACATTCCCTCAATAACAATGACTGGTATAAAAACTGTAAGCTGATTGTTCCTAAGCCATTAGAAACAGTAATTACAGTTACCTTAATCAATGGAGATGAAGTAGAAGGAACTCTCCCTGATTTTGCATTTAAAGACCGTGCGTATTTTGAACAATATTTTTTACTAATCCCTAAAGAAAATATTGAAATCGTTAGGAACTTTCCTTTTGAAAAACAGTCGTTCAATCTTGAAACATTATCAAGAATTATGTATGTCATTCCTAAAAAGGCCATAGCACGACAACAATTGTTTAGGCTTGAACAGACGACAGAAAAAACTTCAAAAACTCTGAAGGAAAATGCTCAGAAAGTTTCAAACACTGACAATTCCAGCGTTTTGGAAATTGGAGGAGCAAATAAAAAATTATGGGAACAAATTCCGAAAGACTTAACTGACGTAAATGAAGCTATCTCAAGAATTTTCGTCGGTGCAAAAGGTTACGAAATATTTCTTCCGACATTAAATACAATTCATGAGTGTGCCAGGAACTTGATTTTTGTAAACTATGCAATCCCTGAAGGTGAAACTTGGAATGATGAAGGAATAGAAATTTTATATAAAATAGAACTCTTCAGTCACCGTGATTTTATTAATGCTGTTGATAATTATCGTAAGCAAGTGGATTTAAGCAAAGAGGCCAACAATTTTTTTGATGAATTTCTGAACAACTACAAGAAAGCATGTAGCACTTTCATTGGAGATATTGAAGGCTTATTAGTAAACTATGACCCTGAATATACTGTGAATTGTGCTCCGTCAATTATGGAGACAGAAAGATTTCGTTTGCTCGGACTGATGACTAAGATGTTATGCCATTTGACACAGACGAAAGAAAAGAGATTTAACGGATAATGGTATCAGGGCTTAATTCTTGAAATTTTATTCCTTCAACCTCAAAGTTGATTTTTATAAATCTCTGCGGCCTCTGCGGGAACCCTCTGCGCTCTCTGCAGTTAAATCCGATGACCGCACAAAACCCTACAGCCGCCGGAAAAAAACGGCCCGGAAATAAGTCCGGGCCGTTGTGAAACCGTGATCATATTTTTTAATAACCGGAACCGGCCGGTACAGAAGCACCCGTCAGTTTTATTCCTACCCGGGCAACTCCATAGATCCGGGGTCGATTGCTCCGTTGAAAGTTCCTTCCATGCCGTCGGGAAGAAGCCCTGCCGGCATTCCGGAACCCGTGCCCGAAAATGCGGCGGCGGAAGATACGCCTGATGTTCCAGCACCCAAAGTCGGCAGCATGTTTACATTATATCCCGCCGATGACAGCGCACTCGACATTGATCCCTGCATATCGGATGAAATCGGGAGACCCATGAACGAAGCCTGCATATACATGTTATATAAGCCCGTAACCGACGGCAGAGACGTAATTTGCTGGGAGCCGAGGCCCTGGGCCTTTGCCGCTTCGATATCTTTTGCGGCCTGGGCGCTGAGGGCATTTATCTGACTTTCAATCTGGGCCGTCATGTTTTCCAGCTTCGCCGCTTCCTTAAGATCCTCCAGATCCCCGTCCTCGAACAGTATAGGACTGGTAATCTTGGGAGAATCGGGCATTTTGAACATATCCCCGCTGAACGTCGAGCTGTAGTCGGTTGTCGGGATTCCAGGAGTCTGGACATTTGCGCCGCCGGAATATGTGCTCCCGCCCGTTGTACCTCCGCCTGTGGTTGCCGTCGAATAATCGCCGTGGAAAGTGTATGGCTGGCCCGCATTGGGATTGCCAGTCCCGGGGATTTCCTGAACAGTATCGCCTTTACTGACAAATCCCGCAGGGAGATCGCTGCTGTCTATCACAAGGTATGAATATCTCGACTGGGGCGAACTTTCAATCAACTGCTTGAAGCGGTCGTATTGGTCTCCGCGGATGACCTGGCAGCCTGCAGACCATGTATTTACATTCTGCCCGGTGCCGCCCGAATGGAACTGGATGGCCCATGAGCCGGGCACTTCAACCCCTTCGCCCAGCCCGTCGCCGTTAGTATCGGCGCCGAGACGCTCGTTGTCCTGGATTATGCCGTCGGCATTGCTGTCAGCGTGGATCTTGATGTTTTCAGTCTGGGCAAGACCTGTCTCACCCAGAACATTCCTCCTGTACCATGTATCCCTGTAGAAGCCGTCCGCGATATGCGAGATCCCTTTCTGATTACCCTGAGGGTCGGTGTATCCGAAACCCCTTGCATTTGCCTGGGACTGAGTCCAACTCCCGGCATCGACGCTCCCGTTAAACGCCTCGACGTGCTGGACTCCGTCTCTCGTATAAACTGCATATATTGTATCGTTATATACATTGCCGTCGGCGTTGCCCGGCTTCCCGTCCTGGAAGCTCCTGATGCCGACGAGATTTAGCTCGCCTTCACCCGTCTTCCATGCCGAACGGTCTCCGTCCGCCCTGGATATTACCAGGTTCTGGAAATACTCATACTTTTCACTCTCGGACATATTGCTGAGATCGACATCCCGGGCTTCGGAAACTTCCTCCGATTCATCAGTATAAGTCTGCCCCTCGTTTTCAATATCCTTCCCTTTTACTCCCCGCGCAAACTCTTCTTCCTCAACCTCTTCGTCTTCATCGATTTCCGAACTGTCCAGGTCTTCTTCTTCATCTTCTTTTTCGATTTCCAGTTCCGGCTCGAGAACATTCGGGCTGGATGCCTCGAATGTGTCTTCTGGCGTATCTACAACCTGCTTCCGGGTCGAACTTTCGGCGGCGCTTGTAGCGGCCGGCGCCTGGGATGCGGCCGAATTGCCCGACGGCGCAGCTTTGACGGCCGTTCCTTCGCTTGACCCTCCTCCGCTGTTAGTTACGGTAGAAACGACTTTATTAACTACATTCTTTACACCCGATGCTACTTTTTCTATACCGGAAATAATAGACATGTCACATGCCTCCCCCAAAAAATATTCGATTCCCTCTTATTTATAATTTCACGACAAACGGTCAATTGTAAATACCGGCTCGAGACGATGCCGCCGTATTTGATATTACGCCTTATTTTACGATAGGCGACGCCGTCATATCGAACGGGTTCGTCCTCATGGCAAGAGAGAACATGTAAGGGAAATTTTCCTTCAGGTGCTTCATATAATCGAGCCACTGGGAAACTATCAGCCTGTAAACCCTGCCGATGTCGGCGGACAGGTGATTCAAATCCGTTTCGGGGAGCGCTTCGTAGCTTCCCCGGTGCTCCAGCTCCTCGGCCAGATGGAATACCGCCCGGAGCAGTTCGGTGAAATTTTCATGCTCCAGCAGGTTGGGGTTCTCCAGCATCCTCATGAAAAAATCTCTTTTATCCGCCAGAAAGCTGCGAAGTTCCACCAGGTGTGTCTTATCAACCCGCACTTCATATTTGTAATCCTGCATCTGCTTTTTAATATTTGTAAAATCCCGCCCGTTCCAGTCTTTCTCAACGGTAAGCTCCTTTTTGACCTCATCGACATTGGGATCAAGGTCCGAAAGGTAGGCAAGGAGCTTCGTCCCGGCCTCCGAGAAAAACAGGCCTATAACCATGTTGAGCTTTTCCATCCTGATCTTTTTCTCCCTGTCGCCTAAAAGCCGGTGAATGATCACGGTAACCAGCAAAACCTCGATGGGCAAAAACGCAATGTCGCCCAGCAGATAAATGAATATGTGATGGAGGTCGTGGAAAATCTTGTAGTGTATGAAATAAAGGACGGCGGATGTTATCACCAGGGCCAGGGCGAGCGAAACGAGCCAGTTCGAGCGCTTCATAAGGATCTATATTTCACGCAGGCCGGGTTATTTCCTTTGAAAAAATCGGCTTCAGGGGATTCAAATAAAATATTCGCCTGAGAGGCTCTAAAAAGTCCAGGGCAGAGCCAATTCCCCTCCTGCGAGGCTGTCTAAAAAGTTAAATTCAAGGGGCGAGGTTTTCTCGCCCGCAAAGGTGTACGCAAGCACAGTTTTTATATCATAAGACCCACCCCTACCGCAGGCGGGGCATGGGTTTATTTTTACGGAACAACCGGGATCGGTGCATTTCATCGGATTTCTGGAGCGGAATAAATTCCGCAGTTCCTGTATCCTCTTCGTCCTTGCTCTGGATCGGGCCCAATTTATTGGGCCTTGTTACAGGCTGAAAGTTACATTTTTTGGCAGCACTCCCCAGGAGAGGAATGATATTTTGGAGAAATTTTTTAGACAGATTCCGGATAAAATTTTCAACTTGAAGCCTGGAAGACGGACCGGAAAATATTAAAAACCGGGGCCAATTATGCCTGTGCTTTTGTCGCCTTTTTCTTGTCAATTACCCGTTGTATCATTGCCGCAATCAGGATAACGATGCCCAGAATCAACAGTATTATAAAAACAAACTTACCCTCTTCAAAGTAGTTCCACATGAACCTTCTCAATCCGCCGTCAGATGCATAAAGAAGAAATTTGAACAATATCCCCAGAACTATGATGATAAGGGTGGGGATGCCGTAATATTTTAAGCGGTATCTTCTTTCGCTTATGTTTTTATCGAAGACGGCTATGAAATATTGTATTGCCAGGTAAAAAGGAAAGGGAAGAAACAACAGAATGATGAGCGTCGGGACAACGGTCGACAATAACCCTATCGGGACGACTATCGCCCAGAAAATAAACCCTTTCCGAACAAACGAAGTCTTATTGTAAAGCGAGCCGCCGATTATAAGCCATACTATATAAGCAATAAAAACAGCTATATATCCTACGGAGAAGAACGGCTCACACGCGTAAGCAGGTGACGGAAAAAAGATGAGCGAAAACAGGATGAATAGAAACAGCTTCATTACTTTTATTCCCATGTTATCATCAGCCCCTTCCCGTTTTTACCGGTTATTTTATAGAGCGGTTTGCCCCAGATTTCTGAGAGGGATTCCTCATAAGGCTCCGGGGAAAAGTTGAATTTTCTGCCGTCCGCGGGCGCTTCCACTGTATATTTTCGGCTGATGTCCCTGTGAAACCAGCCCCTCGGCGTATCGAAAATAAAAAGATATTTGTTTTTCCCCAATCCCTGGCGGAAGTGGAATTTTACGACCGAAGCTTCTTTCGGCTTCATAACCAGGCGGAGCATAACACCGTCATTGAAAAGTTTGAAATTTGAAGGCCCTGGGACTTCCGCCCGGAAATCGGCGATTTTCCCTTCCCCGTTTGAGAACGAGAACGGCAAATAAAGATCGTTCTGCCGGGAGCGCCAGGAGCGGGACTTATATGTCAGAGTGGAATCCGCCGTAACCATATTGCCCTTTATCGTCAGGCGGGTGTCTGTGGATTTAAGGAGGATGCCGTAAGGCGGCAGGTCGATGAAAAACCCGGCGGCGAAATAAAACAGCGCCGCCAGTAAAATCGGTATCCGGTATTTTATTGCCCCGCTTTTCATAGTTCCCCCCGCCGGAATTATTTAAGTCTTTCACTTATGTTATTCCCCAAAAATCACGTATTTCCCCCATCACAGGCAGTGAGCTAAAAAATCAATTCCCCGGCGGGGGTACAGTTCATTCGAAGAAGCAAGGGCGACAGAAGAAGTCGAAACCGACGCTGGCGAAGTGATCGATGTTGAATGCTCCATAGTCGCAGAGACAAAAAATGAATGCCCTGCCGAAGAAAAAGAAGAGCAAAGCAGGAGAAATAACAGTCGGAAGAGAATAAAATTAGTGTTTATCTAAAGTAAAGCAATCCCATTGAAGAAACAAATTAAGGTTAAAAGGCGGGCCGAAGTGGGCGGGTTATCTACTCCTGATGGCGAACATGCAGGTTTTGCCTCCTGCCATCCTGCACTTTGCGGGATGTAGTTCAATGGTAAAGCGCGTATGATGCCGCTTACGATACTTGTCTGCCTTTTATAAAAATTTAAAGCGGCGAGCCGGAATAGATAGGTTACCTCTGAAAAGAACTATCTATAATTACTTGCTCGCCGCCTTAAAAATTGGTGCCGGGCCGGGGTCATAAGGTTATCACTTGAAATGAATCCTTATGACATAACTTGCCCGGCACCAATTGAGGGGGATTTAAAAAATGAGATTTTCAAAATATTTTCAAACTTTAGAAATGCCGCAAAGTGAGCCGATTCCCGGAAAAAACCAGGTAAAAAATTCCGCAGGGGGCTATTCCTGGGGTATAGATGACTGGGGCAGACTCGACAGGTTTTTGATCCTCGGTTCCGAGGGCGGAAGTTATTATGCTTCAGAAAAAGAGCTTACTATAAAGAACGCGGAGGCCGTTCTTCGCTGCATTAAAGCCGATTCGGCAAGAGTGGTCAACCGGGTAGTTGAAATCAGCGAGGCGGGGCGTGCTCCTAAAAACGATCCGGCAATTTTTGTTCTTGCAATGGTCGCCGGTATGGGTGATGAAAAAGGCAGGCAGGCGGCTTTTAAAAATCTTTCCAGTATATGCAGGACAGGAACGCATCTTTTTTCGTTCGTCGAGGAAGTGGAAAAATTTCGCGGCTGGGGCAGAGGCTTGAAGAATGCCGTTGCAAAGTGGTACCTGGATAAAGACCCGAGCCAACTGGCATATCAGGTGGTAAAATATCGCCAGCGTGGAGGGTGGTCTCACCGTGACTTGCTTCGCCTCGCTCATGTAAAGTCGGAAGCTCTGAATGATATATTTCATTGGATAGTCAAGGGCGATATCTCAGAAAATCTCCATCAGTTAATTCTGGATTTTGAAAAACTCCAGAGGGCGGAATCTGAAAAAGAAATTTTAGAGACTCTTTCCGGAAATAAAAGCCTGACCTGGGAAATGATCCCTACGGAATATTTAAAGAGCCCGGCGGTATGGGAAGTTCTTCTTCCTAATTTACCCATGACCGCCATGATAAGGAATCTTGGCAGAATGACGGCCAACGGATTGTTGAAGCCTTTTAGTTCGGCGGTTACAACGGCTGTTTCGAAAATCACCGACGAAGAGAACTTGAAAAAGGCAAGGATTCATCCTATTGCAGTTCTAGCGGCACTCTGTACCTATCAGAAAGGTTGTGGGATAAGAGGTTCTTTATCATGGGAGCCTGTCCCCCATATTATAGATGCACTGGATAAAGCATTTTATCTTTCCTTTCAAAATGTCGAGCCTACCGCTAAGCGCTGGATGTTGGCATTAGATGTTTCAAGTTCTATGAACTGTGGTGCTGTTGCTTCCATCCCCGGTTTAACTCCACGTATGGCATCAGCTGCTCTCGCTATGGTTACGGCCCGGACGGAGAAGAAGTATCACTTCACAGCTTTTTCTCATCAACTGATCCCAGTTTCAATATCTCCCCGACAAAGACTTGATGATGTAGTAAAACAGATAGATGAAATTCCCTTTGGCGGTACAGATTGTTCCCTGCCGATGTTTTATGCGATGGCGAAGAAGATCCCGGTAGATACTTTCGTCGTTTATACCGATTCAGAAACATGGGCAGGTCATATTCATCCTTCACAAGCATTGAATGAATATCGTCGGAAAATGGGGATTGCTGCTAAGCTGGTAGTAGTAGGCATGGTTAGTAATGGATTCACTATTGCCGATCCAGACGATGCAGGGATGCTTGATGTTGTAGGATTCGATACGGCTACGCCTGCACTTATTTCGGATTTCGGTAAAGGAGAATAAAGGACAAGCGAAGCTTCCCTACCTTTTCAGCATCCTCCCCCCTGCGCTCAGGCCCAGCCCTACAAAGCTTTTTCCCCTTGTCAGCACTTCGTCTAGCGCAGAGACCATGCGGGCGATTTCATCTTCGGTAACTATGAGCGGCGGCTCCAGTCTCAAAACATTAGGGTCGTTCATGGTGTATGCGGTCAGGATCCTGTGCTTGTAAAGAAGTTCCCCGGAAACAAGCGACGCCAGGTATTCCTTCGAAAGGCCGCCCAGCAAAGGCCCTGAGGTGAACTCGACACCTGTCATCAGGCCCCTCCCGCGGACATCTTTTATCAGCGGGTGCTTTTCCTTCAATTCGCGCAGGCCTTCCATCAGCCTGTCCCCCATGACGGCGGCCCTCCCGGCAAGGTTCTCTTTTTCAAGCAGTTCCAGCGATGCTATCCCCGCCGCCATCGCCCATGTATTGCCCCCGAACGTATTGGAATGGAGCAAGCATTTGTTTATGCCGCCGTAAGCGGCGTCCCATATCCTGGATGTGGTTACTACGGCCCCTATCGGCATAAGCCCGCCCCCCAGGGACTTGGCAAGAGTCATTATATCGGGAACCATATCTTCGGCCTGGCATGCAAAAACCGTACCTGTCCTCCCGAACCCCGTCTGGACCTCGTCCAGGATCAAAAGAGTCCCCGCCTTTTTGCACAACTCGTTTGCCTTTTTCAAATAACCCGGCGGAGGTATCCTTATGCCGCCTTCCCCCTGTATCGGCTCGACTATAAACGCTGCGGGCTTTTCCCTGAGCGCCTTTTCCAGCGGATCGACCTCTCCGAAAGGAACTACTGCTACCCCGTCTATCAGAGGCCGGAACGGTTCGCTGTATTTTTTGTTGTCGGTTACGGAAAGCGCGCCCATCGTTTTGCCGTGATATGCTTTTTCGCATGTAACGAAGCCGC
Organism: Chloroflexota bacterium; assembly: GCA_023475345.1. Lineage (GTDB taxonomy): Bacteria > Vulcanimicrobiota > JAMCWD01 > JAMCWD01 > JAMCWD01 > JAMCWD01. The sequence continues at coordinate 9,770 of JAMCWD010000049.1, forward strand.
TTCTGCCCGTTGCGATCCTTGCCATCTTGAGGGCCGCCTCGACGCTCTCCGCACCGCTGTTGGAAAACGACACCATCTCGAGATCCCCCGGTGCAAGCCTTGCGATATTATGCGCAAGGACGCCTGCAAGCGATGAAATGGATGCCTGAACCATGTTCGGCAAACTGAAAACTTTACGGAGCGATTCGATGATATAGGGGTGGTTGTGCCCGAAATTCAAAGCGCCGTAACCGCCCAGGAAGTCGAGGTATTCGTTCCCGTCGTCGTCCTGGAGGCGGGTCCCTTCGGCCCTTATAAAGTTGCGGTCGAAATCGAGGGACGAGAGAAGCTGGACCATCCCCGGGTTTACATGATCCTTCCATAATTGCCGTATCCCGTCTCTTTTAAGTTTGATCCCGTCATCGACGGATAACGCCTGCCTGCCCGCTTTATCAACAGTCCTGCTCATAAATTCATACCTCTTTAATAACCTCGATATTCGCCGGGCATCCTGCCCGCTTCCGGCTATCATTTAAACAACGGCATAACCGATCCTTCAACCGGCCCATAAATCTTTATGCCGTCGATATTCTCTTCTCGTAAGAAGCCATCTAAAAAGTCTCTGCGAAAATCAGGCGTCATATCATTCCCCTCTTGGGAGGGGATTAAGGGGTGGGTTAGCTATATTATAAATATTTGCGTAATACACCCACACCGGCCTTCGGCCACCCCTCCAATGGAGGGGAATTTCTTTCTGCGGACTTTTTAGGCAGCCTCGCAGGCGGGAATAATTTCTCCGGCATCTAATATCATCTAATATAATGCTATACTGTATATGAAACATTTTCACGCCGGCACCGTCTAACTTATCGGAGGCACGGATGGACGACGACGCCCTGACGATTGACAGGTTCAAAAACGGAGAACGGCGCGCTTTCGACGACCTCGTCATAAAATACAGGAAAAGCGTGTTGAACCTTATATATCGTTTCACCGGCAGGCAGGATGAAGCCGAGGACATGGCACAGGAAGTATTCATCCGGTTGTACCGGTCATTAAAAGACTTCCGGGGTGAAAGCTCGTTTTTCACCTATCTTTACCGCGTAACTTTAAACCTGTGCTTCCAGGAACGCAAGAAAAGAGCGAAGGCCGAAAGCCGCATGTCTCCAGAGGAAGATCTTGAAAAAATACCTTCGGCCGCAACGCCTCACGGCGAAGCCGAAACAAGGGAAGCCAGGGAAACCGTAATTAAAGCGGTGAGGGGCCTTCCCCCGGATCAAAGAGCGGTGGTCATCCTTTTCAGGTATCACGGGTTACCTTACAGGGAGATATGCGATATCCTGAAAATAGGCATGGGGACTTTAAAATCCCGCCTCCACCGGGCCCACGCTTCCTTAAAGGAAAAATTGCGGCCTTACATGGAGGATATGGAAATCCCCACAGGAACGGAGGTGGACGCAGATGAATTGTAGCGTCTTTAAGACCATGATGCCGGATTATGAAACGGAAAGCCTGCCCGGTACAACAAGGCTCAAATGGGAAGAGCATCTTAAAAGTTGTGCAGGCTGCCGGTTGGAATGGGAGGAGTGGATGAAGACGGCCCGGCTCCTCGATCTCCACGAAGAGATAGAGCCGGAGGCCGATTTCATGCCGCGTCTTTATGTAAAACTGGCGATGGAAGACAGGAAGCCCCGGCCTGAAAGCGGCGTTTTGCCGTGGTTCCTGGCCTTCCCTAAAGCAGGCATGGCAATAGCGGGGTTATTGCTCGTCCTGGGGATAACATGGTTCGCATGGAGCGGGTTATTACAACATAACACCCCGGTTCCCGCAGTAACGCAGGCGGCAGTTTCAGCCCCGGCGGCAATCAGCGAAAAACACGTCGCCGATTTGAAGAACTTCGCCGGTGCCGGAAACAACCTGCTGCCGGAAAAGATCCCCGCATATAACGCGGAGGAGACCCCGCTTGAAAAAGTTTTCGCTTATGACGAATTTGGAAACATAGGCATTGACCTTGTGGGGGAAAAGGATATCGCCCAGTTGATACTGGATGAAAACAGGAGGTAAGGATATGAAAAGAATCAGCTTTTTAACGACCGTATTTTTCATCATGATTTTCATGACGGCCGCAATAGCCTTCGCCATGGAACCACCGCCCGGAGAAGAGATGGGGCCGCCGCCGGGCATGCCCGGTGCAGCGAGCGATAAGAATTTTCTGAAGCTGAATGCCAAGCAGGAAGCGGCCATTAAGAAAATCCGGGATAAGTACCTGATCCGCAGAGAAGACCTGTCCCTTGACATTCAGTCCTCAAGGATCGGCCTGATAAAGCTTTTACGGAACGACCCCCCGGACAAAAAAGCCATCACGGCGAAAATCGACGAACTGCTTCAACTGGAGCGCAAAAGAAACCTTCTCCTCCTGGACGAATATTACGAAATCAGGAAGATCCTCGATCCTGTTCAGGCAAGGCTGTTTACAAGGATCCTCATCCGAGAAATGAATAGCAAAAGGTGAAGGAACTGCAGGAAAGCCGTCGAATCATTCCTCCTACAAAACGGCCCGGAGGAATGAATTTAAATGAAATATCGCTGTTTCTCAATAATAATTATTGCAGCATTACTGTTCTCAGGCTGCTCCGGATTTGAAAAATTCCGGGAGACTCAGAAAAAAAATCAGGCTGAAAAATCGAGGATCTGGGTCAGCGATTATACAGGAGATGTCGTTTACCAGGTCGATACCTTAAGCGGGAGGCTGAACGGCAAAATCAGCGTATCCGGCGCCCCGACCCGGATGGCGGTTGACCCGGCTGCAAAAACCGCTTATGTCTCATGCAGCAAAAGCAAAGAGGTGGCGGTCATATCCGGCGGCAGGGAATCCGCCCGCATAACCGTCGGTGAAACGCCTGCGGGCCTTGCCCTTAATTCCGGCGGAGATAAGCTGGCCGTCGTTCTGAGCGACGAGAACAGCGTCGCCGTCGTGGATCTGAAAACAAAATCCGTCCTGGGAAAAATTCCCGTCGGCAATAAGCCATTCGAAATCAGCGAGATCTCCCCCGGCAAATTCGCCGTAACGAACAACGGCGGGGATACCGTAACCATAATAGATATCGATTCGATGAAGCCGGTACAGGATGTCAGAGTCGGCGTCAGCCCTTACTGCACAGCTCTCGACAGCGCAAAAAACCTTCTTTATACGGCATGCTTTTCCGAAAACAGGCTTAAAATTCTGGATTTATCGGGTTATAAGATCACCGGCGATATACAAACCGGGGAAGGCCCTTACGGGGTAGCTTTATCAAAAGGAGAAAATATCGCGGTCGTATCGTGCAATTCGGAAGGTGTCCTTTCCGTCATAGATATCCCGTCTCAAAAAGAGCTGCGCAAAATAACCGTTGGAAGCATGCCCTGCGATGTCGAATATTCCCCGGGCGGCGAATATGTCATCGCGGTTTGTGAAGGGGACCAGAAGCTTCTCTGTCTTTCTTCCGCCGATTACTCGACGGTATGGGAGCTGGTTCTCTCCGGCACCCCAGGGAGCCTTGCCATCGAGAGGAGATAGACTTGAAAAAAATAGCCCTTACCCCCGTAAACAGCACCCGCCTTATAAATCACGGCCCGGTGGTGATGGTAACCAGCGGCGCCGATAAGCCGAATATCTTCACCGCCGCGTGGAATATGCCCGTCGCCAGGGAAGAAAACAGCGCCATTGTCGCCCTTGCCATAAATCCTGACCACTACAGCTATCATCTCATTAAGGAACACGGGCAGTTCGTGCTCAACATCCCGGGGATGGAGCTTCTCGACATGGTAATAATATGCGGCAGCACATCAGGCAGGGAGATCGACAAGTTCAAAGAGACCGGCCTGACCCCGATAAAGGCACAGGCGGTCGATACGCCGCTCATCGGGGAGTGTATCGGGCACATTGAGTGTATCTTTGAAGATGAGCCGAGGCCGGGGCTTATATTAGGCCGGGTCGTTGCGGCATCGGTGGCGGAAGATCTTTTCGACGAATGCTGGAAAATAGAAGAAGTTAAAAACCGGACAATACATCACCTTGGCGGCAAGTACTTCAGCTATCCCGCCGAGAGGGTTATTTCACAATAATTCCCATCCCGGGAGAGGAATTTATTTTCGTCGATACCATTGCCTTCAGAATATAAGCTTTGTGCTTTCTGACCCATCCTGCCTTTCGACTACGCTCAAGGCACCCAGAGGAGGGGAATTCTATTTGTGCAGCAATGCGAACTTCAGCCTGTAACCTGCAAACAGCAAAACCGTCATGCCAGCGTAGGCTGGCATCCATTCAGCCAGTGAGGCCATTGAACTTTAGCCGTAACGAACCGAAATACCGAAACAATTCCCCCTTTGCTATTAGTCCCCGAAGGGGGCCAGGGGGTTGGGGGATGTCGCGCAAGGAAAACTGTAGTTATAAATTGCATCGGCCCCGCTTATGTCAATCGCCATAAGGCCAAATAAATTTGGCCCGATCCAGGAGGAGGAAGAAGAGAACACCGGAACTGCGGAATTTATTCCGCTCCTCGTGCCCGATGAATCGCACAAACTCTGAATTCGATGCCGTCGTCATACCCGCGCAGGCGGGTATCCATTTCTGCAATGAAGCCATTGAACTTTAGCTTTAACCAGGCGGATCTGCAGAAACTCCCTTTCCTTCCTGCCATCCTGAACTCAGAAAGTCTCCAGGCGTACAAGGGGCGGGGTTTCTACTTTCCAGTCTCCAGTTTCCGGAAAAAAAAGAGGGCCGGCTTTCGCCGACCCTCTACCGGTTGGTTCTTCTACGACCAGCTTAGAAGGATACCTTCACCTCTGTGAACAACTGAGTTCCTGAGTATTTGAAGGGATCCGTGGTGGAACTGCTGGAAGGATTGCGGTAGCTGCCAACAGCGCCGTCGCTCTTGTCGTTTAAGCTGATGAAGTTCAGGTTCAGACCCCAGGTTGTTGACTTGCTGAGTTTGTAGTCAAAGCCGAGGTACGGAACTGACTGAACGAGGTTCATGTTGTCAGCTTTTGCATTGGCCGCCGTCGGTGTTGCAGTATATCCGCCGATACCTTCGAAATACTGCCCCATCAATGCATGGTGGCCTTTCATTGTAGCCTGCTCGAATCCGGCATTGAGGCAGAAGCGCTCGTTGAACGGATAGGCAAGTTTCAATGCGAGGGTGTTATACTTGAAGTCGATATAGTTCTGATACACTGCTGAAGTCTGAGTTGTTACATTCAGATCAGAACTGCGCTTGAAGTTGTAGTTATGGTAGTTGAGGTCGGCTCTCAGACCTGCGCCCTTGAACTTATAGCCGATATCAAGACCGAAATGATCGACTTTACCCTTGTTCTGTTCCAGCGCTCTGTAGTTGGCGCCTGAGCTGCCGTTTCCAGCAACTTCATGGAAGAAAGGCTCGATGAAGCCGGGTTCGAAGCCGACTACACTCTGGCCGCCCTGGGTATATACGACGTTGGGCGCTGAGGGATCAACCTGGCCAAAAGCGTCATACTTCAGGCATACGTTTCCGTCTTCTCCCGCAAACTTATAGTCAGCCTTGAAGCGGATTTGCCTGTGCA
>JAMCWD010000002.1 GCA_023475345.1 Chloroflexota bacterium
TTGTTGGTTTTTCCAGCAAAATCCCAACAAGTATTTTCGAGCCACCGACTCGTTACGAATCAAGTCCTCATAAGCTTCGATCTCCATGACACCACCTTATCATGGGATCAAATTCTAGGCAATTACCATATATTTTTACACCGGAGTCTTTGAATACACGGGTAGACTCTGTGAAGGAAAATATGAACCCATGATTACCCTTGAAGAATACGACCGGGTGCAAGAGCTTCTGGGCCGAAAAGGAAAGCCGAGGCCAAAGACCCACCAATTTGCTTTCACCGGGCTTATCAGATGCGGAGAATGCGGCTGTTTTTATACCGCAGAAACTAAAAAGAAATTAATTAAAAGCACCGGGAAATTTAAAGAATATACATACTATCACTGTACTAGAAGGAAAAAGGAGCGAAACTGTTCACAGCGCAAAGTAGTAAAAGAAGAATATCTGGAATTTCAGATTGAGAAGGAATTGGAGAAATATACCATTATGCCTGAATTTTTGGAATGGGCATTGGAATGTTTAAATAAATCGAGGGAGGGAGAGATTGAAGACCGGGCCAAAACAACTCAAATGCAGCAACAAACGCTAAAACGAACACAAAAAGAGTTGGACGAACTAGTGAGAATGAGATACCGGAACTTGATAGACGATGGACAATTTCTCAATGAAAAATACTTACTGGAAAATAACATTGCTAAACTTAAAATAAAGCTGAAAGAAACAGAAACAAAGTCGGGGCGTTGTCTGGAATTGACCCGAAAGACTTTTCACTATGCAGCCTACGCACGGAAAGCATTTATTACGGGTGATATACAAGCCAAGAGAGAAATATTTACAGCCTTAGGTCAGAACCCGACCGTCAAGGACGGAAAACTTAGTATTCAAGCCTATGAATGGCTCTTACCCATCGCAGAAAACTATCCTGATTTGGAAGCCGAATATTTAAAGTTAGAACCTACTTTAAATCCCGAAGATACTAACAAAAAAGAGGCCTTAGCCTCTATTAATTCGAAGTGGTGGAGCTGGACGGACTCGAACCGACGACCCCTTGCATGCCGAGCAAGTGCTCTCCCAGCTGAGCTACAGCCCCACTACGCAATACATTCTAATTTAACGACTTCAGGATGTCAAGAGGAATTTCAATTTCTGTTATCGGACAGGGTAAATGTCGCAGAGGAATTTCAATTTCGCCAAATCTTGTTATATGCCCCCTGTCCTGTTATCATAAAAACATGAAAGCGGAACCGAAATATATCCCCCAATCGATCCTCTCCCATATCGACAAAGATACGCGCATCACCGCCCTTACAGGCGCCGGGATATCCGCCGAAAGCGGCATCCCCACTTTCAGAGGCAAAGACGGCTTATGGAAAAAATTCCGGGCGGAGGAACTGGCTACGCCGGAGGCTTTCAGGAAAGACCACCGGACCGTCTGGGAGTGGTACCGTTTCCGCCAGGACATCATCGGCAAAGCATCGCCGAACCCTGCACACCATGCCCTGGCCGAAATGGAAAAGCTCTTTTGTAACTTCCATATCATAACGCAGAACGTTGACGGCCTCCACCGGCGGGCCGGCAGTTCCCGGCTCTGTTGCCTCCACGGCGATATTTGGGAAGCCCGTTGTATCCGTGAAGGCACCGTTACGGCATGTCTCCCGGGGAAGGATGGAGACCCCGTGCCGTTATGCCCGTCGTGCGGCGCGCTGATGCGGCCGAACATAGTATGGTTCGGCGAAGCGCTCCCTGCCGATGAGCTTGAGAAATCATACCGGCTTGCTCGCGGCTCGGACATCTTCCTTGTGATAGGGACATCGTCGCTGGTTTATCCAGCGGCGGCCCTCCCCATGATCGCTTACCAGGCAGGCGCGGCATTGATCGAGGTGAACCCCGATGAATCGCCCTTATCGGAAATAGCAGTCCATATAAAAGAAAAAGCCGGGACCGCAGTGCCCGGCATCCTTGAAGAATTCAGATCGGCTTTGGGCTAGAGCACAAATTAATTTCGAAATCTTTCGACCCCGACACTACCGCCTGTAAAAAATTTCAGACGGGATGATGGTGAAGTAAAATAGATATTTTCATACTCTTTTTTTCATCAAAATTAGATTCCCTACATGGATTTCACGACGAGTGTTAGGATAATATGCGATAGACCAGCCTTTCCAAATCCATGTGTCCGCCCGGTTAGCATGCATCCCCCAATGGGGTGGTTACCTGAATCCTCCAATATTTCTCATAATCCCGTAAAGGTAAATGGGTTTTACTGAATAATTATAAGCATGAGGGATGAGCTATGAAATTCAGGATACGATTGAAAGATCTTAATAAAATGATAGAGCCTGATGAGACCTCTATTTTTATAAATGCCAATAATGAAAAGAAAAAGTCGAATTTTTTAAGAACAGCTTTACTCCTTGCATTTATCATAACACTTGGAATGGGAAATTTCGGATGTTCTTATTTGCCCTCAGGCTGTTCTCGTCAGCAGTCAAGCAATGCAAGCCCACAGCCGTCAGAAAAAAACCAGAGAAATGATCCTGCTCAGGTGTATGGCGGTTTATCACCTGAAAATATAAAAAGATTGGATGAGTTGGAAAAAATTACCGGGGAGAAATATTCTACCCTGGAAGATTACGGAAAAGATCCCGGCATAAGGCAATTCCTTTCAGATATGACTAAGATTAATCCTGAAACAAAGCAACCCGTTATAACAAACCGCGAATTGGCATACGGATTGAACGAATTCAGATTTGTTTGTATTAATGATAAAAATTTCAGGAATGATCTGTATAACAGGGAGCCGGAAACTTCATTTCTCAGAATAGCATTTTCTCAATTGATGAAAGAGGATGAAGATGTAAGAGAAAATATTGAAGAAAAAATTAAGAAGGGGATTCCTGACAAACTGATTGCTTATGAGGATGCAATTAATTACAGCAAATGGAAAAATAAAAAAGGCTCAGCTCCGGCATCCTTTGCCGCTGCCGAGGCAGCGTTGTTATATGTAAAGGGAGATGTCCCGGAAGCAATTAAGATTGCAAGGAATGTCCCCCCGGAAGAAAGGAAGCAATTCATTTTCGGAATGTTGCTTACATTCAACCGGGATTATCGCGAATCCATGCAGGCAAGCATACAAACTATATTGAGTTCCGAGACTTCACCCAACGAAAAAGGCGAGACCATGCTTCTTAATACCTATAACTGCAGAGAGTATGCCGAGCTATTAATTCAAGAAGGAGCCGATCCTGAAGTTGCGAGGTTGTTTTTATATACCGGCCACCGAAATTTAGATTTTCTTTTGCCAATAGCATTGAGAGATAATTGGGAAGCGGCTATTCGCAGCGCCGGTTTATTTTATAAAGCGGAAGGCAAATTTGAAGAATCAGAAAAATATCTAAAACGGGTTCTTGAAATATCCAGGAAAACGGACAATCCAAAATTAAGAATGGATATATATACGAATCTCTTTGATCTTTATACTGCATGGAACAAGCCCCAAAAAGCCGAATATTATAAAAGAAAGCTGGAAAAAGAAAAAACATCTACTATCGAAATCCGCCCAAAATAGCGTGACTATTTCCTCAACGCCTCGCCTTTTATAGCATGTTTTATCTCAGGGCGAAGGCCTGCGAATTTGTTCAGCCAGTCAAGCCGTTCCTTCCGGAGCTTTTCGATGAGGGCACGCTTTTCTTCTCCGCTATAAAAACGGTCAAGCTCGAACCTTGCCATATCGACTCCCGGTACGCTCTCCGGCACTTCGTAGCCCCAGTCGGGATCGAGCTTCCATGTTATGGAATCTCTTGCTATCTCCCTCAGAATCGCCGCAGAATCTATAATCGTGATCTTCTCGCCCTGCTCCCCGCCTACCCTGCCGGTATTGAGGACATAGCACTTAAGGCCGGGGTTCTTTTCCAGGATTTTAAGGAGGCGGTTCCCTTCATCTTCTTCCGAGCCGATTATGAACGGGTTCGTCCCCACCACGCGGAGCGACTGGCCCGCTTTCGACGGGTCTCCCGCCGATGTTTCTATAGATTCGCCCAGCATGAAAAACGCCGCTCCCATCGCCGCATCGAGCCTTGCAACAGGCGGCATAACATCGTTCCTGCGGGTAATGAAAACAGCAACATCGGCCTTCGGCAGATCAATCCTGTCATCCGTATAATCCATATCGGACCTGAATACTATGCCCCGCCCGTTGGACGTTAAGGAGTCGTCGAAGAAATCTATGTTCCCCTTTTCATCGACATAAACATTTTCCAGCATCGCCCTGGGTGATATCGCCGCCCTGTACAATATGGGCTGAGTATCCGGGGCAAGGCCGTCGGTCTTGAGGTAAAAATTATTTTCCGTCCCGTAGCAATAAAGATCGTCGCGAAGCAGTATGACATCGTCCTGGCGGATCACTATGCCTTCATCACCGCTCAAGCCGTGAGGGTGGCATGTAAGCGAGGTCTTGCCCGTGCCCGAAAGCCCGAACATCATAAACCCTTTTTCCGTCATCCGCCCGTTTTTGTCGCGTACTTTCAAAATCTTCGACGCGGCATGAAGCCCCAGCCAGCCTTTACACTTGGCGATATACATCGCCATGCGGAGGTTGGCCTTTTTTATTTCGCCGGCATAGTCGCTGCCGAGGGCATAAGTGGTGTGGGTTCCTGGGTGTACCAGGATCTTTCTCTCGGGCCACTCGGGGATGTTCACGACGGTAATATCCGGCTTCGAATCGGGATCTTCCGGCTCGAAAAGAGTCTCGCGCCACATGCATGGGACACGGGCATAATCGATGGTGGTGTAAACCCTGCAGTGCATGGCCGCCTCTGGATTAAGGCCCATCTTGCGATCCACCCTGAGCAGGGTTTTGCTTTTCAACGCCTCCCGGACGGCGGTCAGGATGCGGAGCTGATCTTCATTCGGCTCTCCGAAAATAATCTCGGTGAATTTGGCGCTCCGGTTCCTGATCTTCGATATATAAGAAGCGGAGCCGTAAGTTGTAGTTTTTTCATCTTTACGGGCAAGCTCTCTCAATTCTTCATGAGACGGGTTGTCAATAATCCGTGCTGCTTCCACCGGCATCTCGAAAGGGTTCATGATGACGCCTCCTGAAATAAATATAGAAATTTGATTTCGCCCATCCATGCCTTAAAACCTTTTAATAAAGGAACGGTGTATTCAACATCGAATCCAATACAAAATCAAACGGAGGCATACATGTTTAAAGACGCTTCATGGATGACAATGCTGATATTGGCCATTCCTTTCGTGCTTATACTTCTGATGACTTTTTCGATGAAAAATGCAAGGAAACGCCAGGATGAAGGTATTTCCATAATGGAAAAAGAACATGAGCAGCAGGAAGATAACAACAAGCTTCTCAGGGAAATTCTCAAAACACTGAAGCATATCGATAAGCAGCTCACAAAATAGCAAATGAACAGGGGGGAAGGAAATGGATTGTGAGTGGAAGGGGACTCCCAAGGAAAACCTTTGCAGGAACAGGATACATACCTATCTGAAAGAGATATACCCCGATTTCGAACTCGGCGATTGCCATCACGAGGAAGGGAGAGGTTGTACCATCGACTTTCGCCTGGGAGGCCGGACCAGGACACTGGGGCCGATAGATCGCGTGGCTACTTTTGAAATGGACGAGTGTACCGGGAGGTTCGGAGTTTTGTGCGAGTCCATAAGGACCGTCCTGTCAAGCTATACTTACAGGGGGCCCGATGCTTATAAGGCCTTTGTGGAACATGATATAGACCCACGGAAAAAGAAAAAGCGGAGATGGTAAATTTCCAGGTGTAATAGCAAAAATCAGGCGTAATATCAAATTCAGGGCGCCGAAAACAAAAATAAGCTTCATATATCAGAATAAGCAAAAAGGCAAGTTCTTCGGAAGTTAAGCACCCTTTAGCTAATATTCAAACATTATCTAGGTGATATTCAAAAAGTATCTAATCCCCCTTTGTCAAGGGGGACTTCGTTCTGGTATTTCTATTCGTTACTGCGAAAGGTCCGAAACAAAGCCCGATAAACCGTGCCCGATCCGAATTGGACGCAATACATACGCACAATCGAGAATTATAAATCAGCGCAGTTTGCGCAATAAATCCAGCAGCCTCTTTTCCCCCCTTGCGGGCGGCTTCCAGTCAACCTGAACGGTTTCGACATCCTGAGCCTTCAGCGATTCGTAGAAAATCGGCAGACCCATGCTTATTACTTTTATGCCTTTCTTAAGCAGGTTTTTCTTTTCCATAAGTTCCTCCACAACGTCAGCTCATGGCCTTCGTGATTTCTTCGATCCTTTTGCCGCAGAACTTTTTCAGCGAACCGGGCTGTTGCGCTTTCGTTGTAAATTCGCGAGTCCATCTTTTTTTATAGCTTTCGTAAAGTTTATTGATGAAGTTTTTGCCTATGCCTTCCCACTCCTGTTCCTTCAGCAAACAGAGAGTTTCCAGGTCGTCGTATCCTCTCTCCGGCAATCTTTCCTTACAGGCTTCCATGAGAGTCATGTCAATCCCTGAAAGTTTTTCCCAGTATTCCTTCATTTCAAGCAGGAAGTTCATCGGCTCGAAGGATTTCGCCCCTACATCATAGACGGTACAACGTTCCAGGATCGAAGAAAGTTTTTCATACTGGGAAAGTTCGAATTCGGGGGTAAGAATACCGGGATACCGGAGGAGGTCGGTGCCGGGGATCTTGATATGAAGTTTAGTTTCTTCCTCTGCAAGGCCGAAGCAGCCTTCTATGTAAAAAATATAACAACCCTCGAAATCGAAATGCTTCCTGAAAACCTTTTCGTGATGGGCAAGGATCTTTTCGGCCCGGTCACAGCCGATGGTGAACAGCACCAGGGAGCGAAGGTTCTTGCCGGTCTTGAGGGCTTTTTCTCTTAAAATCTTCAGGCCGTTATCGAGAGTCGTGCCGGTGGCCACGACATCGCCGATAAAAACATAACCGTCGTCCGGGAGGGTAACCTGGCGGTACTGGTCCATTTTGATGGCCCACCGTGAGCCTTTGCGGTACCGTTGTGAGGTCATAAACGACGCCATGGTTCTCTTGAATCCCAGCGCCCTGTAAAGTACATCCACTATCCCGAAATTCAGGCCGCCTCTCAGGAAATGAAAAACGCAGGTGCTCCTGTCGTCCCATTTCGAAAAGGGGATATCTTCCGGGAAAGATTTCACGGCCCTGGCAAGGCTTGTCCTCAGCAACTGAAGGAACTGCCTCCCCACTATCTCTGGCCGGTTTATCAGTTTCCGGGTTTCGGGAGTGCTTATCACATAAGCGTTTATCTCGCTTTCCGGTATCTGGTATAACGATGCCCCGGGCTTCCTGACCAGTTTTTTCAGATGTCTCATGCTTTACCTCCGGATGTTATTTGGACGAAACAGGCAATTTGTTCAGAATCTTATTTACCAGCTTCACGGCTGAAGCATTGCTCAGGCAAACCTGGACCCCGCATCTTTCAAGGACTTTCTGCTGTCTTTCGTATCCCTGGGGATCATCCTTTGCCCCGCATAAAGCGGCTACAAGAAGGGGGCCGCCTTCCATCTTATCAATCCTCAGAAGCGCATCTTCCAGCTCCCCGGCAGGGTCTGCATTGGAGCCGTAACCCAGCACCACGTCGAAAAGGATCACGGCGCATTCCGGGTCTGTGGCTTCTTTGAGCATCCGCTCCTTCCGCAACGCATAATCGATCATGGGATGCGGACGTCCCCTGGTGAACAGGTCGTCCCCCAGATCTACAATACAATCCCCACTGCTTTTCCAGGGATCCGGAAGCCTTTCTTCGGATTTTTTCGAAAGGTTGCTCAATAAGCCTGGCATGCCGGGCCTCAGCAATATCTCGGCCTCGGAGCCAAGTGTCCCGCCCGAATACAACCCACGAAGGAATCTGCGTCTCGGGGAAATCTTTTCAAGCCTTGATTTCAAACCGGGCGACATTTCGGGATCTTCTATTTTTTGCCTGATGCCTGCAAGCTCCAGCGCCTTGACAGCGGCCTGCTCAAGCGTGGAAGCATAATGGACGGGCGGGGCATCTTCTTTATGTGCGCTCCCCAGTAAACATGCAACGACCGGCTTTTTCCCGGCAGCGGCCATTTTTATAATCTCATCCTCAACACCCTTATCGGGCGGCTTTGTAACCAGTATTATAATCTCAGTCCCGGGATCTTCAATCAGCATCTCAAGACCCATCAGGAAAGCCATTCCGCCGACATCTTTTTTGACATCCCTGCCGCCGGTACCGATGCCGTGAGAAAGCCCGGCTCCCAGGTTGGAGATGATGCAGGCCACTTCCTGCATGCCCGTGCCGGCAGCCCCTACCACCCCTATTTTTCCTTCCCGGACGGCATTTGCAAACCCCAGCCCGACACCGCCTATAAAAGCGGTGCCGCAATCGGGCCCCATGACAAGAAGCCCCTTTTCCTTACCTATTTTCTTGAGCGATATCTCGTCCTCAAGCGGGACGTTATCGCTGAAAAGCATGACATGCATCCCCATATCGAGGGCTTTTTCGGCTTCCCATGCGGCATAATCCCCCGGCAGCGATATGAAAACCACATCGGCTCCTCCCAGTTTCGCATAAGCCGATTCGAGTGATTTGACGGATTCTTCTTCATCGCCGTCCTCAGCGCGGGCGGGAGTCCTCCTTGTAAGGGCGTTTTCCACCTTTTCGACAAACGCATCGAGGTCGGCGGAACCGTCCGCTTTAAAAGCTATCAGAAGATCGGATCCCCTGGCATTTTCGCCTTCCGCCGCAAGGAGACCGCTTTCCCTTAAAAGATCTTTATTTCCCTGGCTCCCCATCATAACCGAAAGCTCTATTATGCCGGGAGCCGACGACAGCTCGCGGGACACCTGCATTAATAGAACCGAGTCGAAATATTTGTCAGGCTTGATTATGTTGTATGTTTTCATTTTTTTCCTCCAGGTAAACTTTTAGTGTCATCAGCATGGCGAGCAGGATCAACGGGCCGGACGTGGCCCCGCACGAAAGCAGGGGCTTTATATTATCGTACCCTGCTTCACCGGACAAAATGCCGTCCAGCGCAAGACATAACGGATGAGAAAACCGGCCGTCCATGCAGTATTCCAGGTATGATGCGCTCGGGTAAGTGGTTTTTTCTTTTATGAGATCCATGCTTTCGCATAGCACCGATAAAAGCCGTGCCAGGAATTTCGGCTGTGCTTTTCCGGACTGCTCAAAGCGGATCAACACCGCTATGACGCCTGTAAGAAGGTCGTCGCCCGCAGGCGTTGACCCCTCACCCCTCCCCGCTATACGGGCCGCGCATTGCTTTACACCTTCCGAATCCATGCCTGCCGCCCGGCGAAGCATTTCTTCAAGCTCCGATATGAGAGTTTCGCAAAACCGGGAATCTCGGATACCTTGAAAAGATTTATTCAGGAATTCATCCCCACCCAGGGCCGCCAGACTTTCCCGAATTGAATCATCGCCGAATTCCGGGACAGGGGGCAATCTCCATGCAGCGGCTTCATCCCATGACATAAAAAAAACGCCGGGAGATTCGATCCCCCGGCTGGTAAATATCACTTCCTGACCTGCATATAACCCTGTTTGCCTCAGGTCGCCTGCTTCCTTTTTAAGAATTATATAATTCGGTCCGCCCCCGCTTTCGATGTTGAGTATTGTAAAGAGACCGCCCTGCCGGTTATCGATAAGCGCTGAAGAACGGGAAACCGTCAGCACCTTCCCAGGAATTTTCTCCCCTGTAGAAGGCACTGCTGCATCTGAATCCATAATTTTACAGGAGAGGTTCATTTCAAAGACTTGAAGTTCGCCCTCGTTTCATGAATACCTTCCTGGCCGCACAAAAAAATCTGGCCATGGCCCGGACCCATGCTGATCATTCTCCGGCCTGACAAGCGAAGTGAGCACATGGAGAAGTTCAGGCGGTTCCCTACAGGCCCTTACCGGGCACCGCGTTAAGCCATATATTCAGACAGTGCCAAGAAAAAATTTCACGCCTTTTACGGGAGGAAGGGATAATCGAACCTCTGTTGAACTCTAGCTGGAATATCTGGAACACTGGAGGAAAAATGTCGGTCCTTACTCGAGACGAAATACTGAAAGAAGTTCACTCAGGCAACCTGAAAATTACACCGTTCGATGAAAGCAAGGTCGGGCCGGGCTCGGTTGACCTTCATCTTGGAAAAGAGTTCAGGATATTCCGGAAGATGCATGATATTTACCATGTAACTGACAATTCCGATTTCAACGATATCACCGAAACAATCATTGTAGATGATTATTTCGTGCTAATGCCCGGAGAAACCGTGCTGGGGATTACCAAGGAACGGCTTTCTCTCCCCTCATACCTCTGCGGATGGCTCGAAGGAAGGAGCCGGTTCGCACGGCTGGGACTTATGGTTCATATCACCGCCAGCTTTATGCAGCCGGGCATCGATAACAGGCAGGTGCTTGAGATAAGCAACGTTAGCTCGGTACCCCTGGCGCTTCACCCGGGCACTACCATCTGCCAGTTTATCTTCGAAAGAACCGTCGGAGAAGCCACGTACGACGGAACTTTCCGAAACCAGATGATGCCGTAAGAAGAATTCGGGCTGATTTATATACCCGGCCGGTATCGCCTTATAAAGTTGTTTCATGTGTGGAAATTCAGATCTAAATTTTTGTAATATAATACTTTCATGCAGGTTTCCATCCTGAATTTTAGAATCTGTTAAATATTAATTTTAAGTGGGTGTAAACTGATGTTACATGACATCATATTTCACAACATATTTTTCAAATCCGCCATTTTTGCACTGATAATCTTCCTCCTCATTAAACTTGAAAAAAGGCGCAAAGCGAAAAAGAAACCGATGATTTTTCACGGGCTGGAAAAGTACGGGTTTGAAAATTACGATTTCACTTCCATCTCATACCTTGTCCTGGAGGCGCTTGAAAGCGGCGTAAAATACGATATCCCATCCTTACCCGGAGATGCTTATTACCGGCTTGTCATCGAGGGGAAAATTGATGTCTGGGTGGTAAAACAGCAGGATAACAACACGCCATGTTTCAGGGTATATTTTCGAGGCGATAATAAAAACAGGATAAGAATCGTCGGAAAAATCCCCGATCCAACATGTAAATATGAAGGTGGTTATAATGCATGGGGAGGCATCCGGGAAGAAGCGGAAAACGATGAAGGAGATTTCCCGTTTACTTTTAAATGCCCCGGCTTTCTGCTCCAGGATTCACGAGAAACGCCTTTCTGTGCGAACCTGTCACTTTCTACTTTTGCAGAATCGCTGAACTTATTTGAAAACGAGGAAGAATTTGAGCAGAAGAGCGGGCTTCGTCATTGGTCTACAAGATCAGTAATAGCAGATGAAGTATTTACGGGAATCGTTACAGGGCATACAACGTTTTCCAATCCGAAATCCGGGGATTTAATATGTTGTATTACCGTCAATACTCTCGGCAACATCGACATCGATGTTTTTATCCCCGTGCTAAAGCTGAACAGCAAGCTTAAAAAAGGATGCATCGCCGTAGTTTGCTATTCGGATATAATCGGTTATTTTCTTGACGATTGGCCGAACCGGTAATTTACTTTTCTTTATTGTTCCCTTCGACGGGCCTGTTCTGGAAGTAAGTCAATATGTCTTCAATTGTCCTGCGCAAAACGCTCTTTTGAGAGAGACCGGCAAGGTCATCGAGCTTTAGTTGTAAGAACAGGATTTCGCCTTTACCCTGCTTCATGACCCCCGCGACGGAGCCTTTTATCCCCATGCGCTTATTGTGCAGGGTCAGGATCTCCCTATCGACGGGCGATTCATCGACTGCAACTATCATTTCGCTTGCCAGGTGGGGCGCCAGCATGCCTTCAACTTCGTTACGCAGGGCATGCTTCCAGATGTTCATGCGGGAGTGTACCAGGAAACCTTCGATTTCCGGGTTGTATTTTATGGTGGCCACCTGGAAAGGCAGCTTTCCCTTTTCGCTGTCGCTGTGGGGCAGGATAATAACCCTGCCGCCTTCATCAAGGTATGCCTTGAGCAGGAAAAGATAATCCCTGATGGTATCTATGGCATCGGGCGCAATAATTACGGCGCGGGGCTTTTCCTTGCTCCGCCTTATGCCGACGATTTTTCTTTCTTCGGTAAGTTTTTCGGGAGTGAACTTAATAACCGGGATGCCGGCCGATTTCAACTTCTCCAGGAATTCACCTTTCTTTTTATCGACTACCATCAACTCTTCGGAAAATATTTCACGGCTGGTAAGATCCTGTATTAATCTCCATATCAGGTAAATCAAGCCGCCGCCCATCAGGATGGTAACTATTATCTGGAACGGGGTGAAAGGGTTTGTTTCCGTTCCTAATTTTCCTTTCGGCACATACCTCCCCAGCAATGGATCCCATTCATAACCTTCTTCAATCTCGGACGGGAGCTTGGGCCGCGGCACACTGATAAGCTCGGGGGGGGGGGGTATTCGATGCCTCAAGCTGCTCGCGAGGAACATTGGCCGCCTGCCCTGTTACCTCGACATAATAAAGAGGCTTGCCTTCCCTGGTAACATCCATGTAAGTATATAGCCAGAATTTCTGCTCCTTGACAGGGATAAAATCCCTGTATAATGCGCGGACAATTTTCCCGTCTTTCGGATCCGTCCAATCAATCCTCATAACATATAACCCGGTATGAGAAATCCAGATCGTATGCTCTCCCCTGAAAGGGCTGTTTACATGGATTACATAACATGGGTTGGAATAGACCGTTTCATTCCCCATGAACTCGAACTTCTCACCCGGCATTATAGTAAAGGATCTATATGGAAACATAAAAGCAAGCGGCGAATCCCTGAATGATACTGTTTCTATCTTTTTGTTTTCTGCAGCCGCTGTAGAGGCACCGATACTTACAGGCTTCCCTTCGAAATCCACTCTTACGGCATAATAATTCAAACCGTCGGCGCTCATGAACTTAATCTTGTTGCCGCCGCTCTCGTTAAGAATTACCTGGTAAAGATCGGGGCGAACATAATTCATCGTACCGTTTTCAATACTGTCCAGATCGCCAGCCCCGAAAACTTCTCCTAGAAAATCGGATGATTTACGGGCAAAATAAATATTGGATTGAAAATTGCTTATATCTCCTTTTACAGCGTAAAAAGCCTTTATGACATCATCGGCATTGTCGTATATTTTTGCAGCATGCACAGGCTGCGAAAATAAAGTGGAAATCAATACCACTAATAAAAGAATTGTAAAGCCGTTCTTAAGATGCGCCAACAATCGGTCCCTCTTACAATAGACTCTCATCCGCGTTAACTTTACCAGAGAAATCAGGCCCCTGTCAATTAGGATGCGGCACTATTTAAAAAAATACCGCTTTTTACTTCGCTTTTATAACCGGGATTTCCTTCCGGCGCTTAAGAAATAACCCGGTAAAACGTTATATCCGCTTATATCGGACATGCCCGCCGGGCATCAGGCCATGTCCGAATAAGAACCTGCTATCAAATCATTTTCTTTTATCCCGATTTTCTCCGCCAGTCCGCCGATTATACTATGCGCGCTTTCTTCTTCCGCTTCGGATTCGATAACCGCTTCCATCTCAATGAAATAGCCCGCGCCTTCGACCTTATCGAGGTGGATCCTGACGTTGTCCAGAAGGTACAGAATGCGCTCTTTCCGAACGACCACTTTTTCCTCAAGCGCGCTCTTTAAAAACGGCAGAAAAATTTTTCCATCGACTTCAACCCGGCAGCCTGTGCTTTCACGCGATTCTTTGACATCGGGCCTTTTATAAAAGATCAACTCATCAGGCGGAGGCTGGGACAGCCGCAATTTAAGGCGCCCTTTATCACACTTGAAATAGTGATCTTCCTGGATGAGCTTTTCCCGGTACACGGCGCCCGAATCCCTGACGACTCTTTCAACTTCCGTCAAATCAGCAATGCGTGCTTTCAGTTCGATATTATAAATTGCGCTCATGGCATGATCCCGCAGGCGGCTCCAAATCTACAACAGCCAGACCGGCAGTTCCTTGCTCCCGGCCTGTCCGGCCTTGCCGCCGTCTTCGACAGGCTTTTCAATTTCCGCTACAACAACTTCTTCAACCTGCGGATCAGGAGACGGGATAACCGATGACTTAACGTTATCCGCCTTTACTCTTTTTTTCTTCCCTTTCTTTTTCACCATTTCCGGCCTCTCATTTGCTTTTGGCTTTTTCAGCCTGTTTTTTCGCTGCTGCCTCGGCCTTTTTTCTTTCCTGCTCTTCTTTTATTTTTCTTTTGTCCTCATCCGTGAGGAAGAAATCGTCAGTCAGGCCGATATTCACCTTGTAATTGGAATAACCGGCTGCCGCGGTAGCCTTGACTTTTACTTTCGGGAAATAAAATTCGGCGGTCATTTTGTCAAACAGCGAATTTTCCCCTTCATTGCGATACTTGACATCGACCTGTATATATGCGTCGTTACGATATGTCGTCAGGTTACGGGGGAAAGTATAATTTTTCTTGTTGACCCATATATCTTCCTGAACGATATCCCCTCTGCCTTCTATCGGAATCAATGTAATTTTCCAGCAGGGGAGATCATCTATCATCACGTCTTTGACCAGCGTTTTATGCTTTTCAAGCTCGGGGAGATGCCATCCGAAAATCTGGGGATACTTGGAAAGAAATTTGGGCGCTTTCTCCAGTTCCAGCTTGTGCTTATCAGGCTTTTTATAAAAATATTTGCCTTTGAGATCCAGGTGTATCGGGAGGAATAAAGCGCTGCCATCAAGCTTTACGGTTATTTCCGAGGAAAAATCCTTCAGATTGGGGTTCACCTTTTCCATCTTGTCAAAAATTTCCCTGGCAGTCGGTATTTCATCGCCATAAGCCGAACCGGCTAAAATAAAGATTGCCATGATTGCTAAAATCAAAACAGGGAATATTTTTTTCATGAATGCCTCCTTAATCAGCGTCCGATTCCGATATATTTGAAACCCAGGTTCCGCATCCTTTTCGGGTCAAAAAGGTTCCGGCCATCCAGGAAAACAGGATTTTTCATGGCCGCCTTCAATTCCGGTAGATTGAAATGCCTGAACTCGTCCCACTCGGTAACAAGAACGAGCGCATCGGCTCCACCGGCTGCCTCCAGTGCGGTTTTTGCTATTTTAACTTTTTTGTCTTCCAGGAATTTCTGCGCGTTCCTGCCTGCCACCGGGTCATAAGCGCTTACCCCGGCGCCTTCTTTAAGAAGACTTTCGATTATATCGAGTGAAGGAGCATTCCTTAAATCGTCTGTATCCGGCTTGAATGCAAGCCCCCAGACGGCTACCTTCCTGCCCTTCAATGTCCCGAGAGCCTCTTTAAGCTTCGCGCTGACAAGCGATTTCTGTTCCCGGTTAATATATTCAACTTCTTTCAAAAGCTTGAAATCATAGCCCATCTGCTCGGAAAGCCTGATAAAGGCCGACAGGTCTTTCGGGAAACATGAACCGCCGAACCCGACGCCTGCAGAAAGAAACTCCATGCCTATCCTTTTATCCAGCCCTATCCCCCTTGCCACACGGGTAACGTCGGCCCCGGATTTCTCACAAATCTGGGCCACCGCATTTATGAAAGATATTTTCATGGCAAGGTACGCGTTCGCGCAATGCTTTATCAACTCCGCCGAATTTATATCCGTAATAAGCAGCGGCGCGTTTAAAGGCTCGTACAACTGGACAAGCAGGCTTGCCGCCCTCTGAGTATTTACTCCCAGAACCACGCGATCCGGTTGTAAAAAATCTTTTATGGCGGAGCCTTCTCTTAAAAATTCCGGGTTGGAGGCTACATCGAATTCGGCCCCCTCGGGCGCAAGGTCGTCAAGCAGCCTTTCAAGCTCTTTGCTCGTGCGGACTGGGACTGTACTTTTTTCCACTATAAGCCTATACGAATTAAGATGGGGGGCTATTTCGCTTGCAACGTCCTCTACGGAAGAAAGGTCAGCTTCCCCGTTTTTCCTTGCCGGCGTGTCCACCGCTATAAAGATAATATCGCCGTGCTCAACCGCGCTTTTCAAATCTCCCGAAAAGCCGAGCCTTCCCTCGGCGGAATTTTCGACAAGCATTTCTTCAAGACCGGGTTCGTAGATCGGACAGACGCCCTTCTTGAGCATTTTTATTTTTGCCTTATCTTTATCAACACATAGGACCGTGTGGCCGAGGTGTGCAAAACAAACCCCGGTAACAAGCCCTACATAACCCGTGCCGACAATGGAAATCTTCATCTGCTAAATCCCTCCCCAGCCGGCAAACCACTCGACTGTCCTCCTCAAGCCTTCTTCAAGATCGACTTCAGGCTCCCAGCCGAATTCTTTTTTTGCAAGCGAGATGTCGGGACACCTCCTCCTCGGATCATCCTCCTGGGCTTCTTTATACTTTAGAGGGACGCTTGACCCGCAAAGTTCCATGATTTTCCCTGCGAGGTCATTTATGCTGCATTCCCAGGGGTTGCCCAGGTTCACAGGGCACGTAAGACCCGAATAGAAAAGCTTGAGAAGGCCGTCCGTCATATCATCAACATAGCAAAAACTTCGGGTCTGTTTCCCGTCCGAATGAATTATTAACGGTTCTCTTTTCAGTGCGGCGGTAATAAAGCTGGGTATAACCCTCCCGTCGTCGGC
Source organism: Chloroflexota bacterium (assembly GCA_023475345.1). Classification (GTDB taxonomy): domain Bacteria; phylum Vulcanimicrobiota; class JAMCWD01; order JAMCWD01; family JAMCWD01; genus JAMCWD01. The sequence goes on from JAMCWD010000002.1 coordinate 16,630, forward strand.
CCTCATGCAGGGCCCGTAAGTATTGAAAATCCTTGCTATTCTTACATCGACGCCGAATTTCTTATTATAGACATAGGTTAAGGTTTCGCCGAACCTCTTGCTCTCGTCATACGGGGAACGAGGGCCTGTAGTATGGACGTTTCCGCGGTAATTTTCATCCTGGGGGTGAACCAGCGGGTCGCCGTAAACTTCCGAAGTCGAGGCAAAGAGAAAGACGGCCCGTTTTTCTCTTGCAAGGTTCAGGAGGTTCCTTGTCCCGGCAGTATTTGCATTTATGATTTCCAGCGCCAGCGTCCCGAAATCCACCGGGCTTGCGGGGCTTGCAAGGTGAATAATGCCGTCTATGTCTCCCCCGATATCCAGGGGGCCGTTAATATCCGCCTGAACGAAAGTAAAGGCATCGCCCGGCAAATCCGCGAGGTTTTCTTTTCTGCCGGTAATTAAGTTATCGACACAAACAACAGCATGACCCCGCAGTATAAGTTTTCTTGTAAGATGACTCCCTATAAAACCCGCGCCGCCTGCTGTCAGAAACCTCAATTTCAAGCCTCCTCAACCTGGATTTTAACGCTCTGTTCGAACTCTTTTCTTTTACTTATGGGAAGCCGGATCTTGAGCAGTCCCTGCTCCAGCCTGGCTTTAATCTTTGCCGGATCAACCTTGTGTGGAAGCGCAATAGCCCTTGTGAACTGTCCTTTCGGAAGTTCGGCAAGGTAATATTTCATGCCTTCCTTTGCCCCGCCTGTTTCCCCCTTGATGATAAGCAGATCGCCCGTCGCGTGGATTTCAAGCCGGTCCCTGCCTACCCCAGGGAGCGCCACTTCGATAAACAGGCTGTTCCCGTATTCGTACAAATCGGCCCGCGGGTGCCAGAGGCTCGATGCCTCATCACCGCCGGAGCCGAAAAGTTCGGAAAGCATCTCCCCCATCGCAAGCTTCAATGTTTCCTGCCCGGCAAGAGGATTCCACCCCCACTGGGCGGGCTTTAACGGCGATTTATCCGCCGCCTTCCGCTTCTTTACCGCTTTTTCTTTCTTCGGATTATTTCGCGCCATCAGCGTCTCCACTGACGATTGGAAGTTCCGTTACCCCCGGCGACACGACACACCTCATGACTACCCCGTTCCCGACAGTTACGTTAAAAACGTCCCCGCTTTCGCCGCCAAGCCAGGTAAAGCCTGCTGTCCCATCAGACCCCGTGGTTATCTCTGCTTTATCGGGTTTCCCTTTACCTTCAACAGGCTCGATGAGCATAAGCCTTGAAGGCACCGGGTTAAACGCGGCGTCGCAAAGAAGCAGTTCCACCATGTAATCCCCGTCTTTCCCCGCTTCCGAAATATTTGCCGCCAGTTTTTGAGGCTCTCCCGGCAAAACAGAGATACAACTCTGTCCGACGGCGGTGCCGCATGTAGCCGTAACATGATACAGACCTGCCGCCCCGATATCGTCAAGGGTAAAGGCCGCCTTCCCGTTTTTTGTTCCGACGACCGTAGCAACCCGGCCCATATCGCTGTCCAGGAATACGGCCGTATCGTCTTCAACAGGCCTGCCCAGGACATCGGCTACAGTGATATTAAATTTCATCGATGCACCCGGCGAGGCCGTTATCGCATCATCCGGCGGCTCAATTTTGATCGTGAAAGGCGCTTTTAAGACATCCTCATCAAAGACCAGGAGCGCATCGGCAACCTTGGTTTCAGCCTTCGGGATGCCGCGGCCCAGGCTGACCACTTCGCCCTGGACGACCATTGTAGTGGAAGTGCCGCCGTCAAGGCCCATCGCGTCTTTTACGCCGAGATTTTTCAAATATTCAGCAAGCTCTTCCAGGAGCATGCCTTCTTTGCGGCCGTTGTCGTAGCCGTTGACGGTCAGCATCAGGAATTGACCGTCAGGCATAATTCCGAAGGCAGTCCTGGGAGCCCTGCGTGTTATATTGTTCCCGTTCTTCCCCAATTCTTCCGCGTCGGTGGTCAGGCAAACTTTCCCGTCCCTGAGAAGTCTCGGGCCGCCACCCATAGCCATATTTATTTTCGACCAGTCCCTGCTTTCAATACAAAACAACTTATTATCTTTTATCCCGATACGATCCATGAGAACTTTTTTATCGTCGGTAATCCCGAAACTCGTCCTGGCGGGCCGGCGAGAAGCCGGCGGCGAAAGCAGCCTGCCGTCTTTAATAATAAGACCCGCGGGACCTCCGGCGCTATTGAAAAAACCTCCGTTTACTCCTGCGAGAGCGCCTTCGTTTTTAACTATATCGCTTGTTTTCTCCCTGCTCTGAGTATTGCCTTTCGCAAGTCCGACTCCTATTATACCCGTCCCGTCACTGGGCTTTACCATGAGCGAATTTATCATCAGGTAGCCAAGCTTAGAAGTGGCCTGCTCCGTCCTGTTCCATATTACACGGGGGGTCAGCCGCCATGAGCCGGAAATGGAATATGCCCTGTTAAGATCGATTACCAGCCGGTCAGGCTCCTTATGTTTCCAGATATTTACGGCATCCGGCGGGAGCCGGTATTTAAGATTAAACCTTAAATACTGGACATAGAAATTTTTCGGCGACGAATCGACCGAAGTAAGGAGATCGTCATTCCCGCTTATTTTTGCATCGGATTCCTTCCCCTGAACCGTCCGGTATAAAACCAGGTGGATTGCAGGCGGGTTCTGTGTTATCCACCACGAGTATTCAGGCTCCGAGCCCATTTCCATAACGACCCGGATACTGTCCGGGCCCAGATGATACCTGAACGCTTTGACCTGGTTTGCGCCTGCCGGAAGGATCATCGTAAAAAACAGCCCGGCAAAAATCAATAATTTAATTATCCGCTTCATGCCGGATTTTTCGCTTTATTGAAGTCTAATCCTGCAGGAATTTTTTCTATGGATAAACCGGCTCCCCGGGGAAGCCCGGAGCGTTTATGATTAATTAACAGGTAGTACAAACAATTCGCCGCGTATATGAAGCAAAAGCAATAAAAAAAGGCCCCTGAAAATTACAGGGGCCCGGGTTGATGAGGCTGCTGCTTATTTGGAAGTATTCGGGGCAAGGTACATCTTTTGAATTATGACGTCTTTATTCGGAACATCCCGCTCGTTTCTCGGGAGCTTTGAGATCTCGTCGGCAACTTCCTGTCCCTGGAGCACCTTGCCGAAAACGGTGTAGTTGTTGTTCAGAAATTGGGCATCGGCCACACAGATGAAAAACTGGCTGGAAGCGCTGTTAGGATCCTGTGATCTAGCCGCGCCTACCGCGCCTTTAACGAATATCAGGGAGTTAAATTCGGCGGGGATGTTGTTTTCCGCGCCGCCCGTGCCCCAGTAAGGTTTCTTCGAAGCATCCCTGGAAAGCGGGTCGCCTGTCTGGATCATGAACCCTGCTATGACCCTGTGGAAACGATCCCCGTTGAAGAACCCTTCCTCCGTCAGTTTTTTAAACTGCGCAACATGCTTGGGGGCGGCGTTGGGGAAAAGCCCGATGATCATATTGCCCATGTTTGTCTCTATTACGATGACCTCTTTGTCAAGCTGGTCGAGGGATCCCTTGACACATGAAACTGCAAATATCATAAGCAATAAGGCTGCGATAACGACAACTGTTGTGATAAATATTTTTTTCATATTTCCTCCTGAAATGCTGATTTGTCCGATGATTCTTCTTGTCCGACAGGGAAAATCCTTTTCGGTGTCAAACTTCCATATTCACCTCAAATATTGAAAGGATGAAAAACCATGTCGCAGGTCAGTGTGTTGTACAACGATCAGGAAACGAAAGTGGATCCCGGCACGAAGGCGGCCGCATTGATAAAAACCCTGGTCCCCGAAGAGGAGCGGAAGAAGATTATCGCGGCCAGGATTGACGGCAGGGCGATCGATCTTTCAACGCCGGTAACCGGGGATTCGAAAATCGAATTCATAAGCTCCGACTCCCCCGAAGGGCTTAATATATTGAGGCACAGCACATCCCACGTGATGGCCGCCGCAGTACGGAAGCTCTTCCCCGGAACGAAAGTCGCCATCGGGCCTTCGATAGAATCCGGCTTCTACTATGATTTCGATAAAAAGACCCCCTTCATACCGGAAGACCTCCAGGCTATAGAGGCCGAGATGAAAAAAATAATCAAGGCGGGCGAGCCTTATGTCAGAGAAGAGATCTCGTCCGAAAAGGCTGTCGAGCTTTTCGAAGAGATGGGTGAAGACTACAAGGTCGAGCTTATCAGGGATCTCAACGTGCCCACCGTCAGCATATACAGGACGGGGGATTTCGTCGATCTCTGCTACGGCCCTCATATCCCTTCGACGTCGTACATAAAGGTGTTCAAGCTGCTCACCATCGCCGGCGCATACTGGCGCGGGTCTGAAGAAAACGCCATGCTCCAGCGCTTATACGGCACGGCGTTCCTTACAAAGGAAGAGCTTGACGACCATCTATTCAAGCTGGAGGAAGCCGCCCGGCGCGACCATCGGAAGCTGGGAAAAGACCTCGACCTTTACAGCATGCACGAGGTGGCTGGCGCGGGCCTTGCGTTCTGGCATCCTAACGGCGGGCGCATCCGGCGCATCATCGAAGAATTCTGGTATGACGAGCACTACAAGAGGGGCTACGAAGTCGTTTACAGCCCCCATATCGCAAGAGTAAACTTATGGAAAACTTCGGGGCACTGGGATTTCTACAGGGAAAACATGTATTCCCCTATGGAGGTCGAAGGCCAGGAATACCTCGTCAAGCCCATGAACTGCCCGTTCCATATAATCATATACAACACTAAAAAACGTTCTTACAGGGAACTGCCGTACAGGGTAGCCGAGATGGGGACGGTTTACAGGTATGAAAGAAGCGGAGTCCTCCACGGGCTTTTGCGGGTCAGAGGCTTTACGCAGGACGATGCTCACATCTTCTGTACACCGGAGCAATTGAAGAAAGAGATGCTGAACTGTGTGGATCTCGCATTTTTCCTCATGAGGACTTTCGGCTTCGAGGAATATGAAGTCAACCTTGCCACCCGCTCCGAAAGCTACATCGGGACCGACGAGGAGTGGGACATGGCGGAATCCACCCTTGCGGAAGCGCTCACGGAGCACGGCATCCCTTTTATTAAAGACGAAGGGGGGGCGACCTTCTACGGCCCCAAGATAGACATCAAGCTGAAAGACGCACTGGGCCGCCTGTGGCAGGGACCGACAATACAATTCGATTTCAACCTGCCCCGGAGGTTCGATACAAATTATGTCGGCCCGGACGGGAAGGAGCACCTCGTATATATGGTCCACCGGGCCGTCCTGGGGAGCCTGGAGAGGTTCTTCGGATGCCTGATAGAGCATTATGCCGGGGCGTTTCCGCTCTGGCTTGCGCCTGTCCAGGCAAAGATGATACCTGTTACCGACAGGCAGATCCCTTATGCCGAAAAAGTTCAGGAAGAATTGAAAAAAGCGGGTTTCAGGGTCGAAATCGACGGGCGTAACGAAAAGGTGGGCTTCAAGATCCGGGAAGCCCAACTGGCAAAAATCCCTTACATGGTCATTGTCGGGCCTGTCGAGGAAGAGTCCGGAAATATCGGCGTCCGCCACCGGAAGCAGGGAGACATCGGCAAAATGAATATCGAGGATTTCATCGCCCGCATGAAAGAAGAAGTCGAAAGCAAGGCAATCCTTTGATTCCAGAGCGCGGTTTATTACGAAGATTTGACGGCGCAGGATCAAAGACGGAAACCGAAAGGAAAATAACATGAAAAAAATCAGGGCGGTATTATGGCTCCTGGTAATACTGTCTGTTATCGTCTCGTTCTGGAATATCGTCCCCAGGTACAGGGTTGAAACCGGGAACCGCAACGTCGATATAGTCCTTGACGATGCAAGCTTCAGAGATTACTGCAGGCTCATAGGCAAGGACGAGAAAGAAACGCTTGCCGTCCTGAAAAAATCCGGCGTTACGACTCTCTCCGTACAGGAAGACAGGCTGAAAGAACTTCAGGACAGTGGGAAAGTTGTCTGTTGGACCGGGGCGCAGCTTAACGGCATAGACGGATTCAAGGACAACACGGGCCTCCTTTCAAATATCGACATCAGCCCCGGCAAAACTTATGTAATGGTTTTGAACCCGGACACCGACAGCCAGTTGAAAAAATACCTGCCCGTTACACTTGCCCCGGGATGTTATAAAGAATTGCTCGATTATCGGAATAACGATTTCGGCCTGTGGGAGCTTGAGGCGCCGGACTACTTCATCAACGAGACCGGCGTCGGCTTCGACCCTGCAAGGATACGGCTGGCGAAAGAATCGGGTCTATGCCTGATCCTGCGTCCTGAAAACAGGGACAACCTGGATGCCGAAAAAACAAAGGCTTTCATAGATGCGATGTGCTCGGACGCCGTGCCTTCATGCATAGTTTTCGGGGGCATGAAAAATGAGGCGCTGGGTTTCCCCGGCGGGATGGATCAGTTGATAAAAAGCATCGGCGAACATAAGCTGGTTATAGGCGATCTGGAAGTGTCCAACAAGAGCCTTGAACAAAGAGGCGTCTCGATGATAACCAGGAAAATGCCCGGCTCAGTGATAAGGCTGATCTCGTTTTCACCGTTGTATCTGTCAAAGCTTCATCCTGAAGTGGTCATGGACAAATACATGCTTGCCGTTACCGACAGGAACATCAGGCTGTTATACTTCCGCCCGTTCCTCCAGTGTATTGATAACGAACCCATTGAAAAAGTGAACGCCGATTTCCTCGAAGGACTTTCAAGCGGCCTTAAAAATGCAGGCTTCAGTATCGGGGGGGCAAAACCGTTTAGTGATTTCGGGCCTCCTTTATGGATGTTAACTCTGGTAGTGCTGGGGATATCCGCAGGGTTCGCGTTGTACCTGAATGAGTTCATCCCGGATGATAAGCCCGGCATCCTTGTTTTGTGCGCCCTGGCGCTGCCTGCCGCCTTCGGGCTGCTTTATGCGACGGGACATGTAAACGGGGCGGTGAAAGTGTTCGCGCTTATAAGCGGGATAATATTTTCTTCCCTGGGCCTTGTCGTTTTCAGAAAAAAGCTCCTTTCTTTCAAAGACGAAAAATTCCTCAACCTTACAGGGCAGGGCATATTGATCCTCCTGGGGGTAACGGCCATAACCCTGACGGCCGCAGTCCACGTTACGGCGCTGCTTTCTTCCACCGGCTCGATGATCGCAGCCGAGGGCTTGCGGGGCGTCAAGCTGCTGCTTGTCATGCCGGCATTGCTGGTAATAATCGCGTATGCGGTAAAGGGATTTCCAGAACCTGTCTCTTTTGCGCAGGTTATGAAGCTGCCGGTATCCTTATGGCATGTGCTACTGGTTTTGTTCGGGGCGCTGGCCGCTCTCATGGTATTGATACGATCCGGCAACGTTTCCACCGAATACAGGCTTGGAGGGGAAGATAAGATCCGCGCCCTGCTGGACAAGATTTTAATAGCACGGCCCAGGTTCAAAGAGTTCCTCCTGGGGAATCCCGCGCTGATTCTTCTGCCGATAGCTGCTGCAAGGAAAAGGTTCGCCACCGCGTGGGCGCTGGTAATACTGGGGGTTATCGGGCAGGCGGACATCGTCGATACTTTCGCCCACCTGCATACCCCGCTGGTCTGGAGCGTTCTCCGGACTTTCAACGGCGTCTGGATCGGAATAGTTATCGGCGTTATCGCTGGGGCGGTTTACTGGAAGTTGACGCAGGAGCGCAAATAATATACGATCATGGAAATGGGATAAGGAGGGGTAAATGGCTGATTTACGCAATAAGCTCAAATCGCAGGAAAATCTCCTGGAAAAATTAACGAGACTGATCCCCGGTTTTTCAGGGTACAAGGACCGCGAAATCCGGAGGGTGGCGGACAAGCTCCAGAGGGACTACATGGCGACACGGCTTGCGGAAGCCCGCCGCCCGCTGCTGGATGTTTCCACGCGGATCCTCGAAGGCGGCGGTCTCCATTTAATGGAAGAATTCGACAGGCTCCAGAAAAGGCTCGACAAGGTGCGCGACCGCCTCCGTCTCGGAGAATACGGCTATTCGGGCTTTTTCGACGCGGTGAAAATCGGAAATAAAGAACTGGACAGGCTATATGAGTACGATCTTACGCTGGTCAACAAAGTAAACGCCTTCTGTGACGAAGCCAGGAAGTTGACCGATCAGGAAAAGGATCTCAAGAAAAAACTCGTACCCCTGGAATCGATGCTCGACGAGCTCGACAACCTGGTAAGCGCCAGGCACGAAATCATGATCGAGGTGGGCTGAGATGCGCATATTCGATGTACTTGAATACACCGGTACCAACCCCGACGAACTGGCACACCGGGTCCCCGATTCCGGCATGGCGGATATCAGGTGGGGCTCCCAGCTTGTCGTGCGTGAAAGCCAGTCAGCGGTATTTTTCCGCGACGGGAAAGCTCTCGATACTTTCGGAGCCGGGAGGCACGTCCTCACCACAGGCAACCTCCCCGTATTCGTAGATTTAGTCAAGGGCATTTACGACGGCAAAACCGTTTTCCAATCCGAGGTTTTCTTCGTCAACCAGAGGGTAATGACCGATTTGAAATGGGGGACTCCTTCTCCCATAGATCTTAAAGACCCTGACCTGGGATGGGTTTCCATAAGAGCTTACGGTGCATACACCCTGAGAGTCGCCGACCCACAGCTTTTCGTAAATACCATGGTAGGCACCCAGGGGATCTATTTTGTCGATAAGCTGAACGAATTCCTGAAGGGCAGTATCCTCACCCATCTCAATGACCTCATGGGAGAAGCATTCAAAAGCTATGCCGTAATAAGGAAAGATTTCGAAGAGCTGGCATCGGCCATGAAAGTTAAAGTCGCCGATGACTTCGACAAGTACGGGATAGAGCTTCGCGATTTCTTCATCCAGGACGTTTCCGTGCCGGAGGCCGTCCAGAGTGCGCTCCAGGAGCGGGCCAGGATGGGAGCGATCGGGGACATGGGCAAGTACATGCAGATGAAAACCGCAGACGCCATCGGGGATTTTGCAAAAGGCTCGGCGGAAGGCGGAGCGGGCAGCACCGCCGGCCAGGCGGTGGGAGTAGGCGCCGGACTCGGCATGGGGATGATCATGCCCGGCATGATCCAGCAGGCCGTTTCAGGCGGCGCCGCGGGAGCGGGGGCTGCAGTCATCCCGTCGATTATATGTCCTTCCTGCAAGCAGGCCATCCCCCCGGGATCAAAGTTCTGTCCCTTATGCGGAGCTTCGATGGAAATTGCCTCCCGGCAGACTCCTTCCGCTCCATGCCCCAAATGCGGAAACCCGGTCCAGCAGGGAGCCAAATTCTGTCCCGACTGCGGCGAAAAGTTGTCATGAAGTTACCCGCCTGTTAATATATAAGAGCCGGAATAATAACTTATTAACCGGCGACTGAATATATGTTAAAATATAGTGGAAAGCCGATAAACCGGCTGATTTACCGGCCACTATTTCGAAACGGGCGGTGGCAATATATAAATGGAAAAAAATTTCATACCCCATAAACTCGATACCCGGGGCATCCCGGCTTCTTTTAATTCGATTCTTCTGAAAAATTCAGGACTGAAGAACGCCTGCCTGTTTTTCATAATCCTGACGTTTTTCTTTTTCTCATCTTTCGGCAGTGTTCATGCCGTTGCGGTATTCAGGGGAAAAATCCTGAAAATCAATCCCGCGTCCCGTCTCGCGTCGATACAACTGCCTGACGGCAGCACAATGAATTTCAGATTTATTCCCGACGCGTCGTTTCTCAAGCTCAGGGCAAATGTCGAGTTGTCATCTTTCGGCAGCGGCGAAAATGTGATAATAAGGGCTTCGGGCGCATTGAACGACGACCCTGTAAATGCCGAGATGATGACCGACCAGATGTCTGCGCCCCAGGAACAGTTCGGCGGGGCGCTTATGCCCGGATCGGGAGTTATGGGAGGAACGGCCACCTGCGCCGGGCCGTCGCCTGATATGGGGCCTCAAGCTACACTGATTTATCCCTCTGTCCAGGGCGGAGTGCCCGGAAGCACGTTGATCCCGCCGAATCCCAACATGCCCGGCATGATGGGAAGCCAGCAGGGTTCAGCACCGTCTCCCATGGGATCTCCCTACACTGCGGAATCTATAAGTTCCGGCCAGGCATCCCCTTACAGCCAGTCGATGAGCCCCGGCGGCCAGGCATCGTCTTTCGGGCAGCAATCCGGCTCGATGAGCTTGATGACGGGAGACGATACCGAAGGATCGTCATCACCTCCCGGAATACAACAACTCAACCAGTCCGCCGCCGTAGGCTCGATAGTACAATTCGACGGCAAAATAGTGAATATAATGGCGGATAAGAGCATAGTCGTCGTCCAGCATCTTTCAAAACAGGAGTTATATTATGTCCAGGTGGTAAAAATAACCAGCCTGAGCAACAGGATGACAGGCAGCCTGCTGAAATTCAAAGATTTGAAAGTCGGCCAGACGGTAACGGTGGCCGGGATGGGAAAAGGTCAGAGCATGGTGGAAGCAAGAGCAATCATGGTTCAATCCAACTGACGAGGAAAAGATGAATAACGAATGGCTTAAAAACAGGCTGATGACAATGGCTTATATCCTGGGCATCATAGTTTTCCTTTTTATTATATTGTCCATGCTTGCAAAAATAAAATACGCCATCCTCCTGCTGTGTTTTTGTATCCTGCTGGCTTATATCCTGACGCCTCTCGTCAATTTTTTCTCCCGGCCGATCCTGTTTAATATCCCGCGCTTCTGGAAAAATTTGTTCAAGCCGGAAAAAGTTACTATCTGCATTATGAAAACAGGCCTGAAGAGAATTTATGCCATAATGGCGGTTTACCTGATCATCTTCATATTGATCGTTCTGGTGCTGATGTTTCTCGTGCCCATTATAGGGGTCGAATTGAACAAGTTCGGAAGAAACCTCCCGGCATTTGCCGACCAGCTCCAGCAGTATTTCGAAAAACTCAACGAGCAGCTTATACGGCTCAACCTTAATACTCCCAAATCCCTGAAAGGGATCCTCCCTGAATCGGCGGAGAATATTTCTGAATACCTCCAGAATTTTTCTTCATCGCTGATCCTGCACAGTCTCCCCATGGCCCAGAGCTTCATAACTGTATTCGCATCCATTTTCATTGTGCCCCTCCTCACTTTTTATATCCTGATGGATGTGGAAAGATATAAAAAAGGCTTCCTGGCCCTGTTCCCCCCTGCATGGAAGAAAGACGTCCTGCGCCTTATGGGCGAAATCGACCTCGTCCTGGGCCATTATATCAGGGGGCAGTTGATAGTATGCCTCTGTATCGGGGTTTCGGTAACCATAGTCCTTCTTATATTCGATATAGATTATCCATATTTGATCGGCGCCTTCTCAGGCATCGTCGAGATAATACCTTATCTCGGCGTGATCATGGGTATGATCCCCGCACTGGTTCTGGCGCTTATGAAATCTCCCTGGCTTGCAGTGGGATTATTTGCGGTGTTATACGTGGTTCACTGGCTGGAGGGCCATATCATAGTCCCGGCGGTCATGGGACAGACAGTCCGCGTCCCTGCCCTCATAGTCGTCCTTTCGCTCATCATCGGCTTCGAAGTGCTCGGCATTGCGGGGATGGTGCTCGCAGTCCCGGTTGCCGCCATTATTAAAGTTTTTGCCAAGTTTTATGCCGAAAAAATAGGAAGCATCCCCCCTTCCGGAACAGGGGAGGGAGGACAAACCGGGTAAGTATAGAAACCGTCCTTTCTTATGAAAAATAAATTTTACGATAACTTAAGATTCTATGCCATCGATGCCGGGCCCGGAGACTTTATCCTGTTGTACGGGCCGAAGGGGCTTTACAGGCTTTTATTCCCCGGCGACGCCGTCCCCAGGGATACTTATTCACTGCCTTACGAAAACGATGAAGACCTTTTGTTTGATTTCAAACAGACGCTCCATGGATTTTTCAACGGAAAAAAGGTGAGCTTCCTTGACTTCGAGTGTAATTTATCCTGGGCATCGGATTTCACCGCCAGGGTTCTGAATGAAGTCCGCCTTATCCCGTGGGGAGAAACCCGGACTTATGGCGAGATAGCGGCTAAAGCAGGCAGACCCGGCGCGGCAAGAGCTGTCGGCGGCGCGGTAGGCTCCAACCTGCTCCCTATAATCATCCCATGCCACAGGGTCCTGCCGGCAGGCGGCGGAATAGGCGGCTTCGGACACGGAGCCGAATGGAAAAGAAAACTCCTCAAACTCGAAGGCATCGAAATCTGACCGGCGCTGTCCGTAAATTTCTTAAATCCGCCGGACTCCGCTTACATCTCCAGGTTATCAGGCCTTTCTGCAAGAGATGCTTTAAGGTTATTGCGGACGCCTTCCCTCAGCACCACTATGGAAATATCCTGCCCGGCTTTACAACTCATCACATATTTCCTGAGCTGACCGGAGTCTTTAATTTTTTGTCCGTCAATTTCGGTGATGATATCCCCGGCGGCAATCCCTGCGTTCTGGGCCGGGCTGTCGGGAAAAACCCCGGTAACCACGACGCCTTCCCTGCCGTTGTATTTGAGGGCGGCCCGTGAATTTTCATCGAGATCGGATATGCTTGCCATGATTATCCCCAGGTACGAATGCTGGATACTGCCGCCTTTCATCAAGATATCCGCAACTTCCATTGCGGCGTCTATGGGTATTGCAAAGCCTATCCCCTGGGCAAATGGAATAATGGCGGTATTGATACCTATCACTTTGCCGCTGAGGTCGCAGAGAGGCCCTCCCGAATTCCCGGGATTGATGGCGGCATCCGTCTGTAACAAGCCTTCATACTGGCGTGTTACATCGGCAAGACGCCTCCCCCTCCCGCTCAGAACGCCGACGGTTACAGTATTCTCTTAGCCGAACGGGTTCCCGACGGCTATCACCCACTCCCCGATGCGGGTCTTTGCTGAATCCCCTATTTCGGCGACGGGCAGGTTATCGGCATCGATTTTTAAAAGGGCCACATCGGTAACATTATCGGAGCCTACAGGCCTGGCTTTGAATTCCCGGCCGTCGGTCAGAGTTACGGATATTGTCCTGGCCCCTCCTATAACATGCTGGTTGGTTAATATGTAGCCGTGGGTATTTATGATAAATCCCGAACCCTGTCCCTTTCTCTGCCTGAACATTTCAGGCTGGTTGCCGAAAAACCGGTTAAAAAAAGGATCCTGGGAAAACCTGTTGGGGGACTGGCTGACCTTTTCTATCATTTCCGTATTTACGGATACGACGCCGGGGCCTATTTTCTCGACGGCGTCGGCGACGGCGTTGACATCGGTCGTTGTCCGTCCCTGTACCCGGGGCGAAGCGGGGGTTTGTCCCGAATCCGGACTTGAGTAGCATGAGGTGATTATCCCCATTACGGCAATCAGTGCGAAGATCATTAGAAAAGTTAATAGTGATCTCTTGTAGCGGCCTGGCATAAAGACACCTCCGATACTTATATTATCAGACTTATACCGCGCCCGATTTGGTAACTATAATGAAATTATAGAAACCAATTTTAAAAAAAGTCAAGCGAAATATGAAGGGGCGGGATTGATACTGTCTCAGATTTTGTGTAATCTTCCGACTCAACAACCCATCTCTCAATGCCTAACCTTCAAAGGCTCGCCTGCTCTTTTGCCTGCGATACTTTTCCCCACCGAAAGGAAAGCAATGCCGGTTTCACGAATATAACTATTCCCCGAATAACGCAGAAATATTTCCGGATAATATGCTTCAGCCAAGATACTTCAGCCGGGCGATAACATTCAACCAAACTGGCGGAAGGAGACAGAAACAAGATGGATGACATACAACCGTTCCAGCCGGAAATTGAACCCATCCCTCAAGTTCAGGAAGAGGAAGTGGAAGAGAAAAAGGGACGCCCGGTATGTGGCTTCTGGATACGTCTGCTGGCCTTTATTATCGACATTATTTTACTGGGAATTTTCGGATTGATCCTGGGACTTTTCTGGGGCGAATTTTTTGCCCGGATAGGCGTATGGGGGCGCCTGGTCGGATTTTTGATAACCCTGGCTTATTTCGGAATTTTGAACAGCTGCCGGGGGAAAGGCCGGACAATCGGCAAAATGATAACCCGGATCAGGGTTGTGGATAAAGACGGCTGTTGTATTTCAATTGAAAGATCATTGCTCCGTGCGGCTATATTGTTTCTTCCTGTCTTTCTCAACAAGTTGAGTCTTCCCCCCGTTTTGCTGATTTCACCTGCCGGAAAAATCATATCATTGCTTCTTGTTTTAATTGTTTTCGGCCTCGGAGGCGGCATCGTCTTTTTCTATATCTTCAACGGGCGGACACGGCAATCCATCCATGACCTCATCTGTGGGACTTTCGTAGTTAAAGCAAAATCGGAAGGCCCTGTCGAAGCGGGCCAGGTTTCCCGCGCACTTTATACGGTTTACGGCATATTTCTTGTTGTCCTTCTGGTGATTTCTATCTCAGCTCCATTTATTGTAAACAAGTTCATTGGTAAAGATAAAATATATAAGTTATCGGCGATCTATAAAAGCCTGAGTGAATTGAATAATATTTCATCCGCAACTATGATGGAAGGCAAATTTTACCAGGCTGTTTACGGTAATAAGGGACAGCAGACAAGGGCTATGAATTATATAAGAGTTGATGCTATTTTGAAGGAAAAGCCTGCATCTTATGAAGCCGAAATCCAAAAAATTGCGCGGTTCATCCTGGAAAATTATCCTGATTCTAATAATACCGATGTCTTACAAGTCTCAGTTTCTTATGGATATGATATCGGTATCTCCAGTGTTTATACTTCGTACCTGCAGAATCAATCACCTGACGAATGGCGGACAAGCGGTGAAAATCAATACCCTTCAGGCACCGGGGGCTTCCGCAAGCTCACAACAAAAATATTCTCCTTCTAACAGCCCGGGTGAGCCGAAAAATATTCCCGCCTCCGGGAATGGTTGTTTGGATTCATAGCCGATCTAATTCATCAGGTATGAGGAGCAGAATGAATTCCGCCGCTCCAGTGTCCTCTTCATCCTTGCTCTGGATCGGGCCCAATTCATTGGGCCTTATCATAAGTTGAAGCTCACGGTTCTCCACTGGATTCCCCGTCGCCGGGATGAACCGCCCCGGCATGGAAATTTATTGAGTCATCAGTCCCTGGTGAGAACTATATTGGGGGAAGCCTGTATTGACGCCTACGGCAGTATGTGCGCTTGCGCCCGAACACCAGATAGTATATGCATCGGGCTCGATTGCCGATTCATAACCGTATTCAAGATCCGTCGAAATGCACCTGGGAAGCGCCTGGAGATAATCGGGAGTCAGGTATTGAAGCGATGGGGGATAACGGCCCACGTTATCCGTGGCATACATTTCACAGGCCGTCCCGATATTTTTCATGTTGGACTCGCAGGCTGTCATCTGGCCATGTGCCCTTGCCCGCATGAAATTGGGAACGAGGATAGCGGCCATCATCATCATGATTCCGACTATAGGCCCGATAACTATTCCTACGATGGCCATCCACATCCCCTTGAGTTTCTTATTTCCGCCCATCCGGACAAGCGCGATGATGCCGAAAATAATCCCCAGCCACCAGAAAACTATAGTCAGCGCGCAGACAAACGAAGCTATCGCAAAGCCGTCGTATCTTTGAGCTTCCGGCTCTGCAGCCCCCGGAGCGGACGGAACTTCATAGGGCACATAGCGGGGCGGTTCCTGCGGAGCATGTTGATCGGTCTCATGCGGTACATGTTGAGCCGCTTCCGGAGCGGCTTTCACCTCTGCGCCGCACTTCTGACAGAACTTCGCCCCTTCAGGAACAGGTGCTCCGCATTTGGTACAATAAATATTCATAATCCCACCTCCCGTTTAAATATTCCCCGCCCCGGCTTTAGATCCTTTACAATTCGCCTTTATATCCCGCCTTTCCATCCTCCTTCCCATCTGATATAATACCCCCGTGCCGAATTTTATCGTTGAAAAACTCGACCTGTACAACTTCCGAAACTATGCCTCGCTTGAATTCCACCCATCTCCGGGGATTAATTTCCTGACCGGCGAAAACGGTTCAGGCAAAAGCAACCTCATAGAATCGTTATATTCGTTCTGCTACAGCAGGTCTTTCAGGACATTCCGGGACAGGGACCTGATAACATGGGGGAAGGACGAATCCCGTGCGGCACTTTCAGGGAGCGGACGCGACGGCAGAATGGACATGAGCATCGTATGGCGGGCCGGCCAGGACTCGAAAACTTTGAAGCATCTCCTTATCGGGAAAAGCTCCTGCAAGAGGGCAAGCGAATTTGTCGGCAGGGCGCCGATGGTGCTTTTCTCCCCCCAGGATCTGGAGATAGTCCAGGGGTCGCCGGTTTACAGGAGGAAATTCCTGGACATCCTTGCTACAATGCTGTCGCCCGCCCATCTTGCAGATCTTTCCGATTACCGGCAGATCCTCATGGAAAGGAACAGGCTCCTTTCGGCGGAAAAGCCCGACCCCGCACAGGTCGCGGTATGGACGGAGCAGCTTATCGGGCCGGGGGCTGGGATCATACGCAGGAGGCTCTCTGCGATTAAGATGATCAAAGAGCATGTCAAAGGCGTCTCGTCAAGGCTGGAATCGGAAAAATTCAGCCTGGCGTTCAAATACCTGGGAAGCTTCCCCATGCCCGAAGATGAAAACGATATTGAAAACGCGTTTCGGAAAAAGCTTTCGGAAACCGCATCCGAAGAAAAAGAGCGGATGGCGACACTTGCCGGGCCGCACAAGGACGAGCTTCTGATCCTGCTTTCGGGACGTCCTGTCCGCAGTTTCGGAAGCCAGGGGCAGCAGCGGATGACATCTTTAATCCTGAAGCTGGCCGAGGCCGAGCTTATATCCGGCAAAACAGGCACAACCCCGCTCCTCCTGCTGGACGATTGCCTTTCCGAGCTTGACGAAAAAAGGCAGAAGCAGCTCTGGGGAGAAGTATCTCTCCACGGGCAGGTGATTATCACATCGGGGCATCCCCCGCCCGGCTGGATGAAATCCGAAAAGATGGCCCTTTTCGGCGTGGAAGGAGGGAGTCTGAAATCGCTTACCTGACACCTTTCGGCAAGCTTCTCGACCCCGCTTTGAAACGCCTTAAGATAAATAAAGGATACAACAAGGTCCGGGCGCTTTCATTATGGGACGAGGTCGTCGAGCCAGAGCTAAGTGCCTATGCCGTCCCGCGCAATGTTAAGAACGGGATCCTTTACGTTGTTACTCCTAACGACGTCTGGGCGGCCCAGTTTTCCGCACGGAAACACGCTTACCTCCGGCAGATCAATGACCTGCTCGGCACCGGGAAGCTTCGCGGCATCACGTTTACTATTTCCCGCACGCCCGCCATGAGGGAATTTCATGCCGCGCAGGAAAAAAGGCCGGTATGGCTGGATATGGAACTGACAGTGGAAGATGAAAAAGAGATCGCCGAAAGATTGGCGGAAATAGAAGACCCGGAATTGAAGAAAAGTATTGCCGGTCTGCTGGAAAAAGACATCCGCTTCCGGTTGTGGAAGAAGAAACAAGGATGGCGGGATTGCCGGGACTGCGGGACATTGATTGAAGAAGGCAACCGCTGTGCCTTCTGCAGAGTAAGGCGAAGCGGAAGATTGTAGATTTGATCTGGTTTTTTAAAGCCGGGCGGAATTCCTATCCTGTCGGTAAAGTGAGCCCTTAAAATAAAATCTATCTATGCTACGCGGGCGCGGTTTTCGCGCCCGCCGGGATGTGCACATCCAATCATGATTATCACTCAACAGAATTATTCCATGAACATGATTTGGCATGACGATAAATTCATTCAGTTCGACATTATTGAAACGACCCGGTAAGTCATTCCAGCACGCCAAAACAATTTCGCCATACCGGTTCAAAGCCATTTTTGCGTTAACGATACTGCCCAGGAGACTCCTTCTTTTATCAATACAAATAGTAACGAAATAAGCGCCGGGATTACCGTAATCATATTCAGGAAGGCGGACAGATCGGCGTTCAGGATATTTCTTCATTCTTAAAAATCACCCCTGCTTTCCCTACCTCCCCTTGATCACGCTCCATCCTACTCTGAACAGGGTCGGGACATGGTGGAGCATGTTGGTGTATGCGGCGTTTGCAAGGGGACAATAACACGCGCCTTCTTTTATCTTCTCCCGCTCCACGGCGGCTTTTTTGCCGAACCATATCTTTCCAAAATCGTAATTCGCTTCCCTCAAATTCCCGACGCTTTCCGCCTTAATGCAGCAGAACCACACATCGCCGTCAGGTGAGATATGTGCCGATGCAAACCCCGCATAGCAAGGGAGGACCTGCTTTTTTTCCGACAGGATCTCCGGTACCATGTTGTAGTACCTCTGCCTGAACGACCTCGTTATCGACGAGACGCCCGCCTGCTCCCTGCTGTGGAGCTTCTCTTCAAGAAATTCCGCGGCCCTGCGGTAGTCTTCGACGGAAGGCGTGATGCCCGCGCCGATGGTATCCAGCTCCACCCGCTCCTCGGCAATTTCGGTGATGTACGAATCGGGCTCAAGCTTTATCAGATCTTCGTAAATTTCAGGGATGCGATCCACATTCAGCCTTGAAATAACGGTGTGGATGCCGAGGCTGAGGTTCTTATATTTTTTTCTGAGATCTTTTAGCGAACTCCATGTCTTCATCGATTTGTCAAAATTGCCCGGGATGCCGCGTATCGCGTCATGCCTCTCGCCTATATCGTCAAGTGAGAGGTTGATGATGACATCGCTTCCGGGGCATAAAGACGCGATCTTTTCCGCCTCGACAGGGATCCGCTCGAACAGGAGGCCGTTGGTCGGGATGTTGATGATCCCAGGAGAGCAGATGTCATAAGCTTTTTTGCATATATCGGCGAAATCGTTCCTGAGGAAAGGCTCGCCCCCGCTCATCGTAAACCAGTAAGGCGACTTCCCCAGGCTTTTGAACAGCTTTTCATATTCGTCAATAGTGAACTCTTCGGCCTGCTTGTTGTAAACTCCGCATGTCCTGCAGCGCGAATTACAACGGTATGTAACCGAAAGGGTAATATTCAAAGGGAGGAGTTTCGGAAAGCCGAACGCCCTGAAAGATTTATAAAGAGGAATTCCCAGCAGTATCTTCAGCATGGCTTACTTTCTTCGTGCTTGCCGCAATGTCCCATTTATACGGCAGCTTTTTCTTCACGTGATAATCGTACATCCCCAGGAGCCGTCCCCACACCTCGAGGCCGACCGCTCCCACAGTCCAGGTAATATCGCGGGGGCTGAATTTGACAAGTCCCAGAAGCTCCTTCAAAACAAGGCCGCCTTTCATTGTCGGGGTGTCGTAAGAGACGGTGGATTTGGTATAAAGGTGACCGGCATAGATGCGGCGGCGCTGCTTGAGGAAGTCACCGACGTTCATGGCGCCACGGTTGGTCAGCTCGGCTTCGGGAACATATTTGAGGCGGAGACCCTGCCGGACTATCACGGCTTCGATGCTCACTTCATCGACGGGGGTTTCGACGGGTATAGACCGCACGATGTTTCTGAAGGCAACCATCTCGCCCAGCTTCGGAGAGATGAGGGCTATCCTGTGATGGAGACCCCATAGCAGGTGGACAAGGAAGCCCATAAAAGTATCTGGATCATTTGCCGGGACAGGGCGGCCGCCCGTCATCCCTATAGCCGGGTCATGGAAAGGCTCGATCATAAGCTCGACTGTATCGGGACGCGGAAGGGTATCGGCGCTCTCCATTACGCAGAGATCATATTCTTCGCCGGCCTGTGAGAGCCACTCGTTGATTGCAGACGCCTTGCCTTCCCTGTTTTCCTGGACTATCAGCCTTACGCGGGGATCTTTATTTTCGAACCCGCGCACTATTTCATCAGTCCTGTCGGTGCTTCCGCTGGACACGACGACTATTTGCCCGATTTTCCCCGATTTAAGCTCCTGCCCCAGGACGGCCTCCAGCAGCCTGCCGATATTGGCATCTTCGTTGTATGCCATGATCCCTATGCTGATATTGAACATCTTATCTCCCGGACTTTAATTGAATTCCAGGCGGTGGATTCGAGAGCCTAGAATTCTTCTTTCCTGTCGGAAACGCGCTCTTTCCACAGTCTCCCGATGTCCCGGGCCCGTTGTGAGAAAGCCCTGGGTCTGAACATGAGAGATATCGGGAATGTAAAAACGGCCTGGAGCAGCATTTTCGGCCTTGCCATGAGGTATTTCCATGTAAACGATGTTTCCGCCCAATCCTTGAACCAGTCAACTTCTTTCGCATTGAACATCTTCGTGTCTATAACGGCGCTGCCGCGCGACAGATCGACAAGCTCCAGCCCGTTTTTCAGGTATCCGTTCTTCACGCACAAATCGAAAAGTTCCGTGCCGGGATAAGGAAGGACGGGGTCGAACCTTGCTTCGTCAAGCTTGAGATCCGATGCGAACTTTATGGTACGGCGTATAGATGCCCTGGTTTCGCCCGGCCAGCCCAACTGGAAGATGCCCCTCACCTGGATCCCTTTCCTTCTAAACTTTTTAACCCACCCTTTCATGCTTTCAAGATCCCCCGGCCTTTTCAAAACATCGGAATAAAATGTCTGGTCGCCGCAACCCAGGTCAAGCCATATCTGGTAACACCCGCTCCGCTTCATAAGGTTTACAAGCTCGTCGTCGAAATGCCAGGGCACAGTAGCCGCATGCCAGCACCAGCTTATGTTCATATCTTTTTCGATGATCCGCTTCATCAGCACCTTGGCCCTGTTTAAATCATACAACAGATGACAACTGTCGAAATGAAATTCCCTGACGCCGTAACGGTATGCCAGCTTCTCCATCTCTTCAACAACATTATCTATGGAGCGGTGCCTGACGATATCGCCGAATATTTTAGGAACCATGCAATGAATACAACGGCACGGGCATCCGCGGGAAATGAAAACAGGAGCATACGGCAGGTTTACGACCTGGCCGCCGTACCATACTCCGCGGATATATTTTTCCATGCTTATCATGTTATATGCGGGGATGGGGAGCGCGTCCAGGTCTTCGATGAAATCTCCCATAGGTGTGGTATTTACATTTTCGGAATAATCCCTGTAAACAAGGCCCTGGACCTCGGTAACCGGCTCTCCGAATACAAGGCAGCGGCATAACTGGTAAAGAGGGAACTCCCCTTCTCCCAGGATACAGAAATCGATGGAGTGGTCCATCATGATATCTTCGTATGAAGCGGTTACATGCGGGCCTCCGGCAACTGTGATGAGGTTCCATTCTCCTGCCTGAGCTACTTTTTTGGCGGCGTCGGTAACGAGATGGAGGCTTTCAGCCTGGTCGGAAGAGGCGCACGTAACGCCGAGCAGGTTGGGGTTTGTCTGTGCGATATAGT
Source organism: Chloroflexota bacterium (assembly GCA_023475345.1). Taxonomy (GTDB): domain Bacteria; phylum Vulcanimicrobiota; class JAMCWD01; order JAMCWD01; family JAMCWD01; genus JAMCWD01. The sequence goes on from JAMCWD010000002.1 coordinate 37,984, forward strand.
TGATAAGCTCGTAGCTTCCGCGTCCCCAGCGGATCATGCCGTTATCAAGCTCCTGCTTGATTGAAAGGTCGGCGAGGCAATCGTAAATGGAAACATCTATAAAATCGAACCTTTCAAGGGCGGCGGCAAGATGGGCAAGACCCAGGGGCGCAGGAAATGCCGGGAGCAGTCCCTTGGGCACCAGTACCGGCGGATTGACGAGCAAAACTTTTAACTTACGCATATCCCATCCTGGCTAATAAATGGAAGAATTTATTTTTTCAACCAGCACTATCATAATCCCTGCTTAATACGATACAATAAATCCCTGCCTTTGTTACGAGCCTGCCCGGCTTCCCGTGCCATGCCCAGCCGCTCATAGACTTCGGCAAGCTTCAGCCACCCGTCCGGGAAACGCGGATCAAGCTCGGTAACTTTTCTGAAATTTTCAAGCGCCTCTTTCTCGTTCCCGGGTTTTTCCATCAATATCTGGCCCAGGCCGAAACGGGCCACCGGGTTGCCGGGATCAAGCTCTATCGAGCGCCGGTAATAATCAACGGCGGCGGCTTTCGTCCCGTAGATGACTTCCAGGTTGGCAAGACTGCTGTAGCTGCCGGAAAGCTGTTTCATGATCTTGTCCCGCCTGTAGTTGATAATGCTGTTGAAATCGATATTTTTATAAACGCCGATAATTTTTTCAAGATACTTCCGGGCGGCATCCGGCTTCTTGTTTATTATATAAATACCGGCTATGTAATTGCTGATCTCGGGATAATTCATGGGATCAAGCTTGAGTGCAAACAGGAATTGCTCCAATGCCCCGTCCCTGTTTCCGGCCGCTTCCAGCGCCCTTCCCAGGAGTATCCTGTAAGAAGTCCTTTCGGAATCGAGCTTGACGGCCTTTGCCGCGTCACGGATCGCAACCGGGAGATAATCATTGCCTTTGCCCGTCATTGCAAGCCTCAAGGCCGATTCGCTCCTGTTCCTGTAAAGCTCCCCGCTGAAAGGGTTGAATGAAAGCCCTTCCGATGCCTGGCGGTATGCTCCTGCGGCCTCGTCGGCCTCCGCATATTTTTGGGCCGCCTCGAGATGAAGATCGGAAATATAATTGAGGCAGAAAAAAGGGACAAGCAGGATCAATATTATAGATACAACGCGCCTCCAGGGAATGTTAGACTCTTCGTACACCCGCTCCATCCTGGCGGATAAAAGCATCCCTGCAAGGAAAAAAAACGATGCTATAAACCCGGCGAATTTCCATTCCATATCCGCCCCGCTGTGAATAAGCGCCCCGGAAATGGAACAGAGGCCGCCGACATATAACAGCCCCACAGGCTCGCTCTTCGACGGGAGCCATGAGAACAGGTAATATAAAAAGATCCCCAGGAATGCCAGCAGAAGAATGATGCCGGGATAACCCAGTTCACACCAGAATTCCAGGAGCGACGAGTGGGCGTAACGCGAGTAATACCTGACATCGTACTGTACCCGTGCATAGTACCTGTCGTAGAGGTTGGGGCCTATTCCCAGGAACGGCCTCAGCCGGGTCATCTTCAGCGCCGCTTTCCAGAAAAGCCCCCGCGCGGTTATCGAATTGTCACCGCCGGAAGTTAAAAGCGCTGCCCTGTAGGCGACTTTTTCGGGCAGCTTCAAATTCATGCTCTCCCCCGACAGCATATTTCCGGCCAGTATGATCAGGACAGAAACGGCGACAATCCTCACTATCATCAATGCCCACCTGTGCCTGATGTCCCGGTACTTTGCAAGGAGGAAAATTATGCCCGCCGTTATGACGATTAAAGCGCTCAGCCATGCCGCCCTCGAATAAGTCAGCATCAGGCAGACTCCGAAAATTAAAGCAAGACCTCCCCATACCAGGTTTCTTTTACCGCCCCTGCCGAGTGTGAACTTCAAAAATACGGCCGGGAAAAATAAAAGCAAAAACGCCGCAAATATATCGGATTGAAAAAACACCGAATACATCGGCGTGCCGTACTTATGATGAGTCAATATAAATAAATAAATCCCGACACACGAGACCAGCAGCCCTATCAACAAGTAAACCGCGGCGCCGGCCTTTAACTCCCTGCGTGTACTGAAAGCCTGGAATGTAAGCAGGAAAATCATGAACCCCGATATCATCAAAAACCAGTACGAAAGGCTCTCCGCCGGGCATGTTGAAAAAAGAGACGAGACAATCCCCCATATAATGACCAGCGCCCCCGCTATGAAAAGGTTCCTGGGGAACTTCCTGATCCTTATTCCCGGGATGAACAGCCACGCCGCCGCAATGACGAAGGGAACGGCGTACAAAAGAAATCTGGAAAAAGGACTCATCCCGCCCGACACGACAAGCAGCAACAGGATAAGGAGCAGGATGCATGTGATATTTTTAAGACGCTCCTCCGCAAGGGAGGGCAAATTCATCGTTCTCCCCCCGGAACAGCTTTTAATAAGGCGTCCCTGTTTCTATCCAGGTGAAACCGGATCGTCCCGAATGTGGCGCCCTTTTTCCCTATCACTAGGCGCATGTAATCCTTATTCAGGCCTTCGAAAACAATGATGCCGTTTTCAAAATCAAGATTCCAGAAATGAAGCGTAGTCCCGGCATTCAGATCCTGGATTGCCAGGATACCCTGGGATACTATGCCGGACACGATCTTTTGAGCAATATCTTCAGAAGATACTTTGACGAGCAGCCTGCCGTCAACCCTGAAAATGCCGGAATAAACAACTCCGCGGACCGATAAAGACGGGGCAAGCAGCTCTTCGAGCTTCTTCCTTGTTTCTTCTTTTATTTCTTCCGCGGGCCCAACCTCGCCCGGCGGAATTACTTTCGGCTCCTGTTCGTCGGTTGAGAATTTTTCGAGGGCTTTCAATTCCTTCTCGTCCTCATCAAGCCGGGCAAGTCTTTCCTCCGCCTTCTTCCTCGCAAGGGCGTCCCGGCAGAGAACATCGTCTTTAACTGGCAATCTCGAAAGCTCCCTGATGAATTGCCTGAGCGTTTCCTTCTCCTGCTTTATTTCTTCAAGCGTGGTGGAGAGACGCACTTTCCATGGAGTTACCTTCTCATAGCATGAAAACGACTTCGCCACCTCTTCCGTCACCCTGACCCTGGCCTTCAGATGGTTGAAAAGAAGATAACCCCTCAGATCGTAAGGAGAATAAGGGGTAAACGCGGCAAGAACCCCCAGGGCTTCGCGGTCAAGCCCCACATTGGCCATAACCGTTGCAGTCCCCAGCCTGGAAAGGCTGTGTTCGGGCTTAAGCTCCTGCGTTTTTTCGAAAGCCATCAGCGCGGCGAAGTTAAGCCCCCTCAGCATGGTAGCCCTGCCGAGAGAATACCATGTCTCGGCTTCTTCAGGGTTATCTCTTACTTCAGTCGAAAGTTTTTCTATTTCCAGATCCAGCCCTGTCATTCTCGTCCTCCCAGGTTATCCTTATTAGAGATCAAAATACCGTATTCCTCCATTGGACGGCCCTTCAAGCAAATATCAATTCCCTTCAACGGGGAGAGTGAAAATAAAAGTACTGCCTTTATCCGGTTCGCTTTCAACGGCAATATAACCGCCGTGAGCCTCGACCAGCACCTTCGCGCTTGCAAGTCCAAGCCCCGTCCCGCCCACGGACCTGGTAAGCGAAGTATCCACCCTGTAGAACCTGTTGAAGATCTTTTCGTGATGCTCGGCAGCTATCCCTATTCCATGATCCTTTATCGATATTTTCAGGGAATCTTCGCAGCGCTCCACTTTTACCACGATATCGCCACCTGCGGGGCTATATTTGATGGCGTTGATCAGCAGGTTGTACATGACCTGTTCGACCCTGGTTCCGTCGGCCCTGATAAGGGGGAGGTCCGGCTCCATCTCCAGTATGATGTTATGCTTTGTCGAAAGCAGCTTGCACATGCTTACCATTCCGCATATGTGATCCGAAATTTTCGTCAGATTTTTACGCAATATGAATTTTCCCGATTCGAGCCTTGAAAGGTCGAGCAAATCTTCGACGAGGCGCAGGAGCCTTTCCGATTCTTCAAGCAAGATGCCGATGTATTCCTTCACCTGCTCCATAGAATGTTCCCTGACCGCCATCAACTCGAGGAATCCGCGTATCGTTGTTATCGGCGTTTTCAATTCGTGAGAAACGGTGGAGAGAAATTCCGACTTGACTTTTTCTGCGCGGGCGATTTCCGATATGTCATGGAATACCGCCACCAGGGAATCTCCCCCCGGGTCCATCCTGCTGACAATAAGGCGGTAAACCTTGTCCGGCGGTATTTCCACTTCTGAAAAAAAACTTTTCCCCTGCTCGTAAACTTTGCTATAAATATCCTCAAACGGGATATCGTTATAAACGGAACCGAACTCTTTCCCCTCCAGCCGGCGCCCGTTCCCGATGAACCTGCACAATACAGGGTTCGCCTGTTCTATAACACCGTCCCTGTTTAGAACCGCTACACCGTCGGCCATGCTGCTAAGTATAGAAGCCAGTCGTTTCTTTTCCCTGTTTAATTGTTTCGATTTCTTCCGCTCTTCTTCGTACAGGCGGGCGTTTTCTATGGCGACGCCTGCATGTGCCGCAATCGCAGTAAGGAAATTCTTTTCGCCTGCAGTATAATTTTTTTCCCTGGAGCGCCTTATCATGAGGACGCCGGTAACCCTGTCCTTATATTTTATGGGAACGCATAACGATGAGGAAATGGATTCCTGCCTCTTAACGACTTTTTTAAAACGCGGGTCGGTTACCCTGCCGTGCAGTATTATGGGCTCTCCTGTTTTTGCCACCCACCCGGCAATACCCTCGCCCAGCCTCACCCTGGTATTTCTTATTATTTTCTTCGAAAGGCCGCTGGCGGCGGCGATATAAAGCTCGCTGCCGGAAAGCAGCATCACCGAACCGGCTTCTGCCTCGAAGATCCCGGTAGTTATCGAGATAATATGATTGAGCACCTCTGAAAGATCCAGGGATGAATTAACGGCCCGGATGACATCGTACAACACATGGAGCTTGCTTTTCAAAATTCACCTTCAAGCTTGAAATTATAAACGGCGCATGCCTGCTGATAATCGCCGGGTTCAGGCTTTCGGCGTGAACTGCCGCAAGGGATCGAGCTTTTCACATTATTCATGAAGAAAGAAGTTCGATAAGACGTTTCCTGTTCTTTCCGGTTTCCATCCTGATGCGTCCCATATTGGCGCCGACGGACGCAATGACGGCCAGTATGCCTTTATCCCCGAGTATATCACAATTTGTAATCGTTTCGGGAAATTCGACATAAGAGCTTTTAATATTGTTCAGCCCGATAAGCTCGCCGAATTGCTTGCCCCTGTTTATGTGCTCGTAAAGGGCTTTTTCAAAATTCTTGCTTTGAGCTTCTTTTTTAAACGCGGATTCAAAGACCTTGCCCTTGAGATCCATGAGCACTACGCCGGTTACCTTATCGAGCGCGGCGATTTTTTTTATGATTTCTTTCAGCTCTTCCATCAAAACTCCCGCAATATAAATCTATTGCCGCTTGCGCCTTCGCCTAGCTTTCCTGGCCCTCTTCATCAAGAACCGGTTTTACGAATACCGCCTCGTTTTCTTGAAGCTGGTATTTCTTCATTACGCCTTTATTGGTAAGGATATACCCGCCAAGCTTCCCGGAGCCGGTACACTTGATATGGAAGGACTTGCCGTTCTGGAGCTCTATCTGTACCTTGACGCTGCCGCCTTTCGGGGCGCCCCACTCGTTCATTATATAGTGATCTATTTTTACCTGGTCCCCGCCCGAAAGAAGTCCGGCATCCTTCTTTACGACAAGCTGCTTAATCTTGCTCAGTTCTTCTTCGGCTTCCTTGAGCTTCTTCTGCAGTTCCTTGGATCTCTGGGCAAAAGCGTTTATCTTCGCACCGGATGCGGTAATATTATCCATAAACGCGTTATATTTTTCCATGCCAGTTATAATGGAACCGTAACCGTCTATGTAATTATCGAAGACCACCCGGCCCTTATCCAGCGCCAGGTAATTTGTTCCTTCCTCGGAATTTATCTCCACTATACCCGTATATTTTTCTTTGAAGATTGCCTGCATCAAAGATTTGATCTCTTTTTTCTTTATGCTGTAATCGATATAAATAGGCTCAAGCGCAACAAGAGATGAAAATATGTTCAACAGCGCCGGAGAGAGAACATAAGTGCTGACCGGTATGTCTTTTCCTTTCAGGCGGTACATTATATGATCCGGCCGGTAAAGACGTACTTTGCCGTCTTCCACTTCAACAGCCTTATCCAGTTGCTTCCCGCTTTTATAAAATATAACGCCGTCGGTTTTCCCCAGGTCGAATTTTACATACCCTGTAAAATCTTCCTCTTCAAGGTTCTCAAGATGAGTCCGGATATCGTTGAAATCGAGATTCACCTTTTCTATAAGAGTATTCCCTTTTGGCAGCACCATTTTTCTATTCCTCCTTCGCCTTCCTGACGGCTATTTTTTCTTCCTCATTATATCTTTCAAAGTTGAAGAAAGATCCTGCGCCCTCCTGTCGGATTTTACAACATCTTCAAGGGTCTTCCCGCTGGTCTTTTCCTCGAGCGCGGCATCCTCTCCCTTAACAACTGCGGCACTTTCAGCAACTGGGCTTGACGCTGCGGGAGACATCTTCTCCGGTGTTTTCTTAGGCAGGGAAGGCTTTATTTCCTCCTCGCCTTTTTTCAGCGGAGAAACCCTTTTAAAGCTTACCTCTTCCTGGATCTTTTTTACTTTTTCCTGTTCTTTCCTCCTGCGCCCGTCTTCTTTCTCCTTTTCTTCCTTTTCTACCTCTTTTATCTTCTCTTCCGAAACTACACGCGGCCTGCGAACCGGCGCCTCCATGTCTTCTTCAGCCTTACCGCGACTTTCAATCCGCGTATCGGCGGCCTTGAAGAGGATTCCCTGTGCAGCGGCAGGCGCTTCGTCCTTGGCCCAGGCGGGAATTTGTTGCCCGGCCTTTTCCTCACGAACCCTTTCTTTTTGAGCCACCCCTTGAGAAGCAGGACGTTCCCCGATTTCGGAAGCCCGCCGTTCGACGGCTTTGCCTGAAATGCTTTCAGGCAGCGGTTCCCTACCGAACCGTGATTCCTTTTCTTCGGCGAGCACGACGGAGTTCACGGAATTCATGGCCTTCTCTTCTTCAAGAGACCTGGAAGGCACTTCCCACGAATGATGACCGTCCGAAACAGGACGAAGCAGGGGGCCGTCTCTCAACAGAGGGTGTTCGCCCAGACCCGGCAGCGGTTTATTCTTATTTATCCCGGCCTCATCGGCCTCTTCCTCCGTTTTAACATCCACTTTAACGGCATGCCTGGCTTCCTCGCCGAGGGAGACTGCATCCTTGGCCGATTTAAGAAGGTTTTCAAGAGCATCTTCCTCGTCCTCTGCGACAACCGCCCGGGAAGCTTTTTTGTTTTTGCTTTTATGTTTTCTCCTGTCGTTATAATGGGCCTTGTCGGCAATAAGCGTTTTCGTGCCTTTGCTTGCGGCAAGCTCCCACATGAGCAAAATAAAAAGTATGACCAGGAGAAAGAAAAATGATCTCTTGAGCGAATCCACATCGGCCAGCAAACCGCCGGACTTCTCGCCTGCTTCCGCATAAACCGGGATCAGCGCCGTTAATAAAAAAGTTATAAGCAATGTTATTCTGTTAATAAATCCCGCTAACGGAGACACCTCATAAGCCCCTTTCCCCTATTTTCTTGATCCTGTCCGCTACATCCCTGAACCTTATATCGATGGCGTAGCATTCCTGGTAAGCCGCAAGGGCTTCTTTGAACCTTTCCTGCGCTTCGTAAATAAGGCCGAGGTTATACCTGAGATCCAGGTAATCTTCTTCCGAATAGCCGTGAAGCTCCAGCCCCCTTATAAATATCTCCGCCGCCTTATCCAGCATCCCTTCTTCCTTCAGGACAAGGCCGGCGAGGTTGTATGCTACAAGGGCATGTTTTTTAATCCGGGCGGCTTTCTCGTATTCGCCCAGCGCGTCCTCTGCAAATCCCAGCGCCTGGTACATGGTGCCGAGGTTCAAAGATATATCGTCCTTCTGCCCCATGCGGGCGGCGGTTTCCTTATATTCATCGATAAACCTGTTAGTCATGCCGCTGCCGAGAATACTTTTTAATTTTTCCACTGCGGAAACGAACTGGCGGTCAAGCGCCAGCAGTGTCGCAAGCCTTGCAGTAACATGCGCCGATTCCGGCTTTTCATTGTGGACTTCCTTATAAAGCTCGATGGCGTCTTCCATCTGCCCGTTCTCGAAAAGCTGGTCGCCCATTCCCCGCGCCAGCTCGATAACATCGGGATACCTTCCCTGGGCCCTTTCATAAAGATCCATGGCTTCCGATTTCTCGCCCAGCTTCAGGCGGAGCCTGAATAAAGGGAAATAATGCCTGTAAGCTTCTTCTTCCCTGCGATCGACCGCCATATTCAAACGCTGTTCATACAACCGCAGCGAATCCCTGAAATTGTCGCTGGCTTCGTACCTGACTGCAAGCTTTTCAAGAAGTTCCGCAGCCTCGTCCCACCTGTTTTCTTTCTCGTATAACCGCTCGATGCGCTCCAGGATATATATTTCCCCTTCGGATTCTCCGCGTCTTGAAAGCGTCTTCGCCGTTTCTTCGAGGAAGTTGTATGCGCGTTTGAAGCCGCCTGCGGTGATAAACATGTTTTCGATTTTCTCAGAGAGGGTCATCGCCATTTCTCTGAGGTTTTCTTCCAGTTCGCCGACGATGACTTCCCTTGCGCCTGCCAGGGCCGCATCTTCGGCCTTTTCCTCAAGCAGCATATTTATTACTTTTTCCCGGGTTTTCCAGTACCCGCCGGTATCACCCTGGCGCCTGTAGAGGTCGGCAACCCTGCCATAAACTTCGGACGCTCTCTGCATATCGCCCTGGGACCTGTACAGGTCGGCCATGTCTTCCAGTATCCACTGGGCTTCGCTGAGCGACCTGTAAGTAGTGAATGTCTCGGCAAGTTCCTGCCTCATTTCGAGATCGAAGGGATGGAGAGCTATCAACTCACGCGCAACGACCGCGGCGGACCTGGGATCATCGGCATTCAGATAATTTTTAAGGAGGGTCTTGAAATGAACCGAAGCCTCATCAAACCTGAGATGCTTCATCAGAAGGTCGATAAGCTTCCTGCGGAGTTCTATATTGCCGGGAGAAAGTTCCAGCGCTTCTTCCAGCACATTCACCGCGGGCCTTTCCAGCCTGCGCTCCTGGTACCTCTCCATAAGGTTCACAAGGATCTGAAGGGCGGCCTCTTTGTCGCCCTGCCTGTATTTCACATCGCTCAGCCTTCTCCTTATCGAAAGGTTCTCCGGCCATATCTCCAGCACCCTGTTCCATAAATCCAGAGACTCATCCCACTTCTGATCGCTGTAATACAACCCGGCCAGGAGGAGGTATTCGTCTTTCGCGCTTTCTTTATCCCCTTTCTGGAAATAAAGATCCCCTATGTGTTTCCTTATCTCGCGGTCCTCGGGGAGATAATCGAGCACCCTCCCGTAAATACGCAGTGCGGAATCCGATTCGCCTTTTTGCTCAAACAGCTTCGATAATTGTACCGCCTGCTCGCGTGCAGGTTCTATCTTGCCCTGGGCAAGAATGAAATCAAGAAGCTTTTCCCGCACATCCAGGCTGTCAGGTTCCAGTTTTAAATAATTCTGGCTGACTGATATCGCTTCATCAAACCTGCCCATGTTATCCAGGATATTTATCTTCATCTTCATAGCCTGGAGGTTCCTGGGCCTGCCCCTGAGAACCCTGTCGAGGGACAGAAGCGCCTCGTTCCAGTTTTTCTGATCGAGAGAACTTCTGGCAATATGAATCAGGATCTCGTCTTTCTGTGGGAAGATATTCAGGAGCTTCTTTGCATAAGCATCCGCGACGTCAGTCTCGCCGCGCTCCCTGAGGATATCGGTAACTTTCAGGTATTCTTCCAGAGCCCTGTCGGTATTTTTTTCTTTCAGGTATATCTGCCCCAGGAGTTCTCTCGCCCCGATATTTTCACCGTCCAACTCGAGCAGCCTGGTGCAAACCTTGATGCCGTCTTCAAGCAGACCCTTATCGACATAAGCCTTTGCAAGGACCAGGAACTCTTTCATGGCTTCGTCTATGGAATCTTTTCTGAAAAGATGGCCGATAAGCTTATGCCGGGCCGAGAGATTCGAAGGATCGGCTCCCAGGACTTTCCGGTACATCTCGATTATCCTGTCCCTCAGGTTGATATCATCGGGGTTCCACTCGACCATCTTTTCATAAAGCATTATGACCTTGTCCAGGAGACCTTCGTCGCTGTAAAGGACGGCAAGCTGCTTATAAAGCTGGGATGCCCTGGAATAATCTTTCATCTGGGCGTATATTTCACCGATGCGCATCAGGACGTCTTTATTCCTCGGCTCGATTTTCAAAACCCTCTGGAAAACCCTGACTGCGTCATCGTATCTTTTATTGCGGATATAAAGGTCGCCCGCGTTGCGGAACCATACCATCGTGCTCTGGGGCGGCTTGCCGGAGCGCATGAAGATATCGCCCAGCATCTCGTAAGCGTAAGCGGCCCCGTCCGGAGCAAGTCTTACCACTTCCTGAAATTCCCCGATGGCTTCCCTGTCCATGTCTTTCTTCATGTACGCCCTGCCCAGGGCCAGCCTTGCCCCGACATCGGACGGGTCCGATTCAACAGCCGCGGCAAGATACTGGATCGACTGGCCGAGGTCTCCAAGCTCGTAATAAAGCCTGCCTACATCCGCATAAATCTGGGGACGGACAGCGTTTATCAGGTCCCTGATTTGAATAGTGCCTTCCGCCGCCCGGCCGCCGACCAGGAAGCTCTTCTTTTCCACCGAGCTTTCCAGGTTGAGGAGGTCCCTGTAAACGGATACCGCGCCTTCATAATCGCGCATCTTCTTCAACGACGCCGCCCAATCCAGGTACTCCTGGACGGCGTTGGTAAAATCCTGGCGCCTGAGGTGTATGTCTATCAGGCTCTTGCGCGCTCCTGAATTGCCGGGCTCGTCTTCCAGTATCCCGTGAAGGATCGACAGGGCGTCACGAACCTGTCCCTGGCCTGCAAGAGTTTCGGCTTCCTGGATCTTTTTCTCGATGTTATCAGCCATATTTCAACTCCCGACGAATTCTTAGTCTTTCCCGGATTCCCGGCGGTTCAGCCTGGTAACCTTCAATGAGCCGGACAACTCTTCCTCAATCTGCTGAATTCGTGCCTTGACATCCCTGTAGTTAATATCCACGCCCAGGATCTGGTTATACAGGTTGAGGCTCTCCGTCAACATGGAACGGTCTTCGTAGAGGCGGGCAAGGTTGTACCTGAGTTCCTGTTTATCTTCTTCATCGGCGTCCGCGGCTTCCAGACCCCGCTTGAACTGCTTGACGGCGGTATCCTGCATGCTGAACCCCGGCTTTATTGCAAAACATACACCCAGCATGTTGTACGAGGCCAGCATGAATTCGGTGGATTTCCTCGTGCGCTGGAACTGCTCGATGGCTTCGTCAAGGTTGCCCAGCTCCTTGTAAATGAGGCCGAGCTGGAACCTTGCTTTCATGTCTTCGGGATGCTCGCTTACCTTGCTGCTGTATTCGTTCAAAATCTCGTCACGAAGATCCGTATATGAGGAATCCATCGCGATTAATTTCTCCAGTATCCTGATGGCCCGGGGAGCGTCGCCTTCTTTTAAAAGCAGGCCGACATATTCCTGCATGGCCTCCTTGTTGTCCGGCGCCAGCTCCATAACGCGGGCGTACTCGTCGAGGGCTTCCTTGATGTCTTTTGCGTTCCTGATATAAATGCGGCCGAGGTGATGATGGAAATCAGGGTTCCTCTCATCGATAGACAGGCCTTTCTTGTAAGCCTTGACCGCGTTATCCCAGGAATTCTGCTTCTCGTAAGCTTCCGCAAGGCGGATCATGCCTTCAACGGCTTTTTTCTTGTCGCCCTTCAGCATATAGAACTGGAGGAGTTTTTCCTGGAGGACGAACTGGTCGGGCGACGCCTCCACCAGTTTTTCAAACAGGTCGATTGCGGCGCCGAACTTTTTCTTTTCGAAGTAATATTCCGAAAGCACCTGGGCATCATCGTTGGCTTTCCTGAACTCTCCCCGCTTGAGGTAAATGTCCACCATCCTGCGCCGGGCTTCGTGGAAATCGCTCCTCTCGGAAAGGATGGATTCGTAAAGTTTCTGGGCCCGCTCTATCTCTTCGTTACCCAGGTACAGGTCGGCAAGGATAAACTTCTCCTGGACGCTTTTGTCCTTGTTGCCCATACGCCTGTAAAGCTCGACGAGCTTCTCGTGGGCCTCGATATTGTCGCGGTCAAGCCCTGCCACCTGTTCGTAGCATTTAATAGCATCGGGCCAGGACTTGGAATCCATATGACGCCTGGCAAGCTCGAGATATTCTTTTACGGCGTCCGCCTTGAATCCGTATTCCACATATATGTGGGACAGCTTCTCGTGAATCCCCGTATCCTCACGGATAGAAAGCAATTCCTTGTAGATCCTTATGGCTTCTTCCGGCTGGTTCTTCTTAAGATATAACTCGCCCAGGCGGCGCAGGTGATGGGAAGCGACTTTCTCCATTCTCCTCTCCTGGTAACTCCTCGCCAGGTCTTCCAGCGCAGCGGCGTTCTCGCCGTCTATGGCAAGCGCCCGGCGGTAAGCCTCCACCATCCTGTCCGTTTCGCCTTTTTCTTTGTAAAGACCGGCCAGGGAATAATAAGTATCGCCTGCTTCATTCAGGCTCCCGGATAAAATCAGAGCGTGGATCATGCGTTTTTTGAAATCCACATTTGAAGGATCTTTTTCTATAAGGACCCTGCCTACCTCAACCGCCTGACCCGGCAAGCCGCAGTCAATATAAAGATCCGTAAGCTCAGCCCTTGCTTCCAGGTCGTCGGGATTTTTCTCCAGTACCTTCAAATATCCCATAATAGCACGGTCAAAATAACCCGCCGCGATATACTCGCTTATCCTGGAAACCTCGACCTCGTCTTCACGGGCTTCCGCTTCAGCTGCTTCCTTTTCTTCCTTTATCAACTCTTCGCGTATAAGCTCCTCACGCGAAAGCCCCAGGAAAGAAAGATCTGCTACCACATCCGGCTGTCGCTGTGCCTCTAAAAGCTTCTTGCGAACTTCCTCAGATATCTCATCAACTGAAATGCCTATTAACTGCCCTACAAGCTCCTGTAAAACCTCTTCAATCGGCTTTTCTTCTTTAATGACAGCCGCTTCTTCCTCTGGAACTTACCGAACCGTTTCTTCAGCGACTACAACAGCCTCTTCCTGAACTTCGGACACTTCAACTTCAGCCTTTTCAGACACGGCTTCCAGGGCAACGGCTTTTCCTCTTTCGGTTTCTGCTTTAATTTCAGCTTTTATTTCTTCAAGCTTCGGAGGAGCAGAAGGCTCTTCAAGCCGTTCCTCTGCTTTGACTTCTACCTTCGGAGCCTCTGCAGCCTTAGCAGGCGCTTCGGCTTTGACTTCAACCTTCTCCTCTACCTTCGGAGCCTCTGCAGCCTTAG
>JAMCWD010000067.1 GCA_023475345.1 Chloroflexota bacterium
AAGACTACCTGAAAGCCCTGGAAATATTTTTCAGCTTCATCATATTTATGTTCCCGCATGAAAGCCGAATAACCCATCGCAAGGTATGCCCCGAGCTTGATATTTTTAGGCGCACGGGGCAGCTTGAGGATCTTTTCCGCCGTTCTCTTTGCCTCGTCGTATTCAAGAAGGTTACAGAGCATATTTACCTTCATATCCAGGGCAACCGGGTCATCGGGATTATTTTCAATCAGCATATTGACATATTTTTCGGCTTTTTTCGGCTGCCCGGTATTAATGTACAAACTCCCCATCAACATCTGGAGATCATGCCCGATATCGTCAGGCACCATCTGTACCACTTTCTCAGCTTTCTTCAGGGCTTCTACCGATTTCCCGTCTTCCTGTAATTTCATTGCTTCTTCAAAAAGGGCATAATACTCACTCCCCCGGGGATGCTTTAACCTCCAGTCGTCCTGAGTCTGTGCCTGGCTTTTATGAGACCCGGATTTAAAAAAAGAACAGCCTGCGAACAGCATTAAAATCAATGCCGGCAGCAATAAGCAGGTTATATAACTCCTGTTTTTCATCCCCTGAGCTTCTACTGAAACTTTGCTCATGGCGCCTTCTTAAATCTATTTATTTGCCCATTAACGACCTTGAAGCATTTATTCAGGAACTACAAAATACGGGTTGACTTTGCCAGGGTGTTCCTTTTCAAATACCGCCTGCTCAAATTCAGGCTCAAGCTTTAAGGCGTCATCCAGGAATCTTTCCGCTTTCTGATTTTTACCCATTTCTCGGTACAACCGGCAGAGCAGTACCAGGTTCTCGGTAAGCCTTGGGTCAGTCACCTTTGCCCTTTCGGCAAAAGATATCGCATTTAATATGTCTCCCATCCCGTAATAAGTCATCGCACAACGGTAATATAACGCAGCCTTAACCGGCGGGCTGAGTTTCGCTATCGATCCCTGTGCGGAACGGATATATTTATCTGCGAGATCTTTATGCCCGGTACCCGCGCACATCCCGGCTATCTCAAGCCTGGGATAATAATCATGGTGTGCAAGCTTAATCGATCTTTCGAAAAGCTTTTCGGCCTCATCTACCTTCCCCTGGACAAGCTTCAGGTATCCCATCATCATGGGCGGCTCGAAATTGTCAGGCTTTGCCAGCTCCATGAAGAGCTTCATGTTTTCTTCGGCTTTCTTCATGTTATTGAGCCGCTTCAAATATACTTCAGCCTTCATGAAATATATCTCGTAAACATCCTGAGGCTGAATTTTTTGCCTTACCGCCGTCCATTTTTCAAACAGCTTATTCGCCTCGGCCTCTTTCCCCTGTCCCAGCAGACACGCGGCAATACCGAGGTTGGCCTGTACGGCATCAGGCTGGCGCCTGGCGTATTCGCGGTAAATTTTCTCGCCTTCCTCATATCTTCCGAGCATCCTGTAAACATTGCCGAGCACCCACCATAAATCCGCCTCGAAATCGTCTTTGCCCGCACGTTTCTTTGCATCCTCCAGGCTTTTCAAAGCGCGGTAGTACCTGCCTTCCGAGCGCCACAGCCTGTACGCGACTATCGACGCTTCGATATCGCCTGGATCTTTGAAAGGGGTATCGCCGAGGTATTTCTGAGAATTTTCCAGGTCATGGTCGTAAAGATATACGTATGCAAGGCGGATTGAAGAATCGTGGTCGCCGGGGTCTATTTCCAGGGCTTTCAGGTATTCTTTTTGTGCTTCATCGTTTCGTCCGAAGAATACATGGGAATCGCCCAGCCACCTGTGGAGCATCAGCAAATTGTCCCTGTCAAGCTTATCTTTATTCTTTTCTATCTCTTTAAGGTACTTTGCAAGATCGTGGAATTTTCGCCTCACGGCGGCAACATCGGCAAGACCGAAGAGCACCAGCGGGTCTCCGGGAGATATTTCCTGCGCCTTTTTGTAATATTCATCTGCTTTCTTATATTCATTATCACGGTAATGGCTGACATAGCCCAACCCCCGAAAAGCGTTGACCTTAATATTTCCGGGGACATTCGTTTCGGCCAGGATCTGATTCGCCAGCTTTTCGGTTTCGTTATAATTTTTAAGGTTCTCCATCAATGATAATTTCAGGTCAAGCGCGGTCAGGTCCCGGGGCTTTTTCTCCAACAATAAATTAACATAATATTCGGCTTTATCGGGCTGACCCGTCTCGAGATATAACCTTGCCAGGAGCAAATCCCTTTCGGGATCGTTGTAGCCGGGAGAGATCCTTTCGGCTTTATTTGCAAGCATAAGTGCCTTTTCATTATCGCCGGAAGACTGATAATTCATCGCTTCCTGCATTGTGCTTTGATAATCGCCGCCCGGAGCGGCAATATTCCCGGCCGGAGAAGTCGATGAATTTTCTTTTTTGATAAAAGAGCAGCCGGAAAAAATAAGCGCCGAAACCGCGAGAATTATTATAGTTTTCAGAATTCCTGTTTTTATCATCAAGACCCCTTATCCATAATTTTGAAATATTATACCATATATAACCTCATTGCCGGGAAAGAATCTATAACCTCGCAGGATCCGGCCTGTCCGGATGTTTTATCTCCATCAGTGTCTGCTCGTTATCGGGATCAATTTTAAGCGCCCTGTCCAGGAAATCTTTCGAAGATTTCTTATCTCCTTTTTCCCTGTAAATTCTGCTCAGCAGCACCACTGTTTCGGGTTTTCCCGGCGCCAGCTTATCCGACAATTCGGCATAATGAAAGCTTTCGTCAAATTTGCTCAGGTGATAAAGGATGAATGCACTGCGGTAATACATCAATGCACGGACGCCGGGAAGAAGTTTTTCGATGTCTTCCTGCGCGGCCTGAATATGTTCCAGGGCTTTGTCAGTAATCCCCACCCTGGCATAAGTCGTGGCAACTTCCAGGTGTGCGAAATACACGGGTTTGGACACCGTCAGCAGTTTCTTAAAGAAAACCCCGGCATCGGCGGTACGACCTTGTTTCAGTCTCAGGTAGCCCATTTCCATCAGAGGCTTGGGGTTATCGGGCGATGCGTATTTTAAGTATAACTTCAGGTTCTCCTCCGCTTTCTCATAATCTTTTAACTTCCACAGATAAACCGAGCTTGTAATGTGGTACAACTCGTTCTTCCTGTTCGGCGGGAGCTTAGCTCCCCATTCGTCAAAGATTTCTTCTGCTTCCTTCTCTTTCCCATTAACCAGCAGGCACGCACCCAGCCCGAGATGGCCTTCTATCGACCCAGGATCTTTTTTTATAAGATCCCTGTAAACTCTTTCAGCATCATTATACCGGTTTATCTCCCTGTAAAGGTTCCCCAGCGCCCACCACAGGCTGGGATCGAATTTGCCTTTCCTGTAAGATTCTTCCATATCCTTAAGGCCGCGGTTGCTCATGGAATGACTGCTCCATAACTGCCCGGCCTTGTTTGCTTCGAACAGGTAATCGGAATTTTTGAAATGCGAATCCCTCAATATCTCTTTTGCGATATTCTCGTCCAGTTGTGAAAGGTAAGTGTATGCTATGTTCGGAGGCTCGTAATTCTTTTCGGGATCAAGCTCCAGGGCTTTCTTGTAAGCCTTCTCCGCTTCCTTGATGTTCCCCAGGAAAACGTTGGCATGGCCCTTCCAGTAATACAAATTTACAAGACCTTCCCTGTCCAGCCTGTCCCTGTGTTTTTCCGCCTCCGCTACAACGGCGTACAACTCTTTAAACTGCTGTCTTCCGCTTTTTATCATTGCGATTTTGAGGAGCGTCTGGGGATCGCCGGGTGATAACTCCAGCGCCTTTTTATAAAAATTTTCCGCCTTATCGTAATCGCCGCTACGAAAATAATAAGCGTCGCCCAGGGCGTGCAGGGCTTTAATGCGAATGAACTTCCCCGCCTGGGGATTTGCAATGATCTCATTCGCCGCACTTTCAACCCCGTCGTAATTCCGGCTGTTTTGCATCAAAAGGAGCCTGTATTCGAGAACAGCCACATTACCGGGCATCTTTTGCTGCAAGCTGTTCATTAATTTTTCGGCGTCATCTCCCCTGCCCGTATCCATATATAACTGGACAAGAAGGAGGGCGGCATCGACATTTTCAGGATCTGTCCCTGACGCTTTTTCCGCAAATTTCAGGGCTTCTTCATCCTTGCCTTCCATGTGGAGTTGTATTGCTTTTCCATAATCTGGATTTTCAGAAGGCTTCCCGGGCGCCGTATTAACGACGGCATCCCGGTTCCCCGGTGAAACGGCGTTATCCTTTCGCTGACAGCCTCCGGAAATATTAATCGACAACGCGCATATAAGAAACAGTACCAAGCCTGTCGAAAACTTAAATTTTTTTTCCGGTATATCGGTATGTCTATGTAACATGCTATGCCGGAAATACCCGGTGAAAGTCAGCCGGGCGCCTGCTACTCAAATAAACCGGGTTCTTATGGATCGGTATAATATTTTTCCCGTACCTTGCAAACATGGATTCGATATTATTTCTCTCGACCGAAGTCATTTCTCTCCTGCTTTTAGCCATATCGACAGCTCTGTAGAGATCATCGGGTTTCCTTATTCCCACGAGGATACAATCAACCCCGGCGTCCCAGACATACCTGAGCATATTCTTCGTACCCACGAAAAACCTGAAATAAGGATTTTTCAAAAGGTTGCCGCCGTCAAAAGGCTTCATTGCTATAATCCCGACACCCTGCCTTTTCAATTCAGGACAGACTTTTTTCTTGAACTCTTCCATATTTGTCATGTTGACAGGGGTTATAACCACATCCACAGGCACGCGTTTAACCGCTTCCAGCAATATGTCGCTGTTATGTCCGGAAACTCCCGCAAAGCGGATCATATTATTCTTTTTCAGAGATCGCAGCGCTTCGGCGCCGCCGCCCGGGCCGCATACGGTATCGAGCTCGTCCGGCCTGTCAAGAGCGTGAAGGAACATGATATCAAGGCATTTCAGGCGCATTCTTTTCATGGACATCAATGCTTCCTGCTCAAGACCCCTGGCGTCGCGCTTGTAAGATTTGCCGGAAGTAATTATGCCGGTTCTCTCGCTCAGGGGGAGGCGGCCCATACGCTCGTCAGCGCGTTCATCGATTTCCGTATCGAAAAAATTTATGCCGTTTTTCAGGGCCGTCCTGAAAAGCATATCCGATGTCTCGGGAGTGAAAATCTCCGTAAAATGAATCGCATTCCCGAATCCCAGGATGGATATATCAAGCCCCGTGTTACCCAGGGGGCGCTTTGAGACGACGCCCGCCGTTTCGGCTTTTATGGAGCCTATACCGGCCAGGCCGAGCGCTGAAAGCACCAGAAATTCCCTGCGGGTGAGTTTCATAAATTCATAGAATCTCTTTCACAGTATCTCAGCTTATTATATAACCGAACGGGATTCGAATACAAGGAGAAGAAACCGATAGGAAAGATTTTTTCCGGACACTTGATAAGCGGATAAACCCGTTGGAGGAAATGACCCCGCCCGGAAGGAATAAGTGAATCGAGCAGGCATGCTTAATAAAAACTCCGTATCTGACAGGTTGTAAACATGAACATTGGAATTGAAGCCGGTCATATCCAGGATGGAAGCGGCGGGATTTACGATTATCTCCTTGCGCTCATAGATTCGCTGGGCCAGGTGGATATCAAAAATAATTACAGGCTCTTCTATCTTACAGGGCTGCTAGGGAGCCCTGTTGTGCCGGATTTCGGCCTCCCCCATGTTAAAAATACATTCATAAAAAAACTTTTTAAGAAGGATATCCTTGAGCCTAAAGACGTGGACTTATTTTTCATGCCCGACACCACCGAATATACATACAACGGCAACCCACCGCTTGTCGCGGGCACTTTCGGAAGTGATGTTCTTTTACATCCTGAAAATTACCCCAACGACAGGATCGTAAAAACCCGGAATATGCTCTCAACTATCAAGCAGGCGGCAAAAACTATCGTCTATTCAAATAATTCAAAGAACCAGTTGTGTTCAAAATTTTTGTTAAATGCCAACAAAGTAACGGTTTCCCGCCTGGCTCCTCATCCCCGGTTCAGGACTATCGACGAGCAGCAGGTGAGAGAAGTTCTGAGCAAACGTTACGGCATAAACGACAATTATATCCTGGCCCCTGCAGACAGCGTAACGAGGATGAACCTGCTGCGCCTGCTGGAGGCTTTTTCAGATATCATAAGGACGCCGGAGTTGAGCAAGTACATGCTGTTCGTACAGGGCGAGCCTGGATGGGAATCCGACAAAGTCGCCGCCCGGCTCAAAACCGGCAACCTTGTAGGCAAAGTGGCTTTCTTAAAAGGCGTTACGTCCGATGAAAGGATCATACTTATGAACGGGGCAACGCTCGTCGTATATCCGCCGCTTTCGGAAGAAACAGGTGTCCCGGTCATGGAAGCAATGGCGTGCGGGACGCCGGTTGCCTGTTCGGATATCCCGGTACACCGGGAGCTTTTCGAAGACGCGGTTGCTTATTTCCACCCGCTGGACACCAAGGAGATGTCGTACGCAATAAGAAAGATCCTGTTCGAGCATGATTTCAGCCGGAGCCTGACTGCGGCCGGAATCGGCCATGTAAAGAAATTCGACTGGAGAACCGCCGCCACGGATCACCTGGATGCATTCAAACAGGCGACAGGTGTCCTTTCCATAAACACCGATACGAAAAAGTAATTTCCTTAACAGCGGTGTCCGATAAAAATTTCATAGTAATCACAACCGGCCCCTTTCACGCCACCGCTGATTTTTTAAGAAACCCTGTATCCGTGCCTGAGCCTGCCCGTCCTCGAAGGAAGCGTTACCGACCTCCTTGCCCAGCGATCGACTCTCCTGTTGAAGAAATATTCGGGGACTTTGCCGGGAAGATAATTTTTCCTGACGATGATATCCAGCTCGATAAGTTCGTTTAAAAGGTGGGTAACATAGCATTTATCACAATCGAGAACATGGCTCCATTCCTTCAGGGGTATGGATACGGAGACCTGGTTCCCTTCCTTGTCCAGCCTTGCCCCGCCTTTACTGATAAGGTAAGACAGGCTCCCCTGGCCTTGCCGCCGAGATGCTCCCATGCCAGGGCTTCCAAAATTTTCCGCGGTATCTCTATAACTTCATTCTGCATCTCTCCCGTATTCATGGCTGATTGCTCCTTTCGGACCGGGGGTTATAAAAATTCCCAACCCCGTAACAAATATGTGAGATGAGAAAAAGTTTATAATGGTAAAAAATTACCATTATAAATTGTGTTGTTCACGGATCAGCGTTATGCAAGAATATTCCTGCCCTATAAGCCTGAAGCAGTTTTTTTCGATCTGTCGTATTGCCCTTCCGGGCGTCATCATAACATTCGAATTGAAGACGGCAAGTTTCGCCCACAAATAAGTATTGACAGGCGTTTAAGGGCTGTGTTAAACTCTCCTCTGGCGGGCCTTTAGCTCAGTTGGCTAGAGCGCGCCCCTGATAAGGGCGAGGTCTGTGGTTCGAACCCACAAAGGCCCACTATTTTGTTTTTAAAGAGGCGAGCGTCTCTTTTTTTATTGGGGCTGCGGACTTCGCGGCCGGTTCCGACTTCAGGAACTTCGATTCCGATACAGGATAATTTTGTCAATTCCGCCTTTTTAAAAATGATTTATTATAAATTTGTAGAATCCTTAAATTACAATAACGGCTGACAATTCATGAACACAATACAGGGGGGTGGCGGTAATGGCTATAAAACCGGGTTTTCGGTTCCTGGCCGCAATGTTTATATCATTTTTCCTTATATGTTCGGCAGCGGCGTTTCTCCCGCCTCCGGCATGGGCCGAAACGGACGAAACCCTTTTATTGACGAAAGCCGACAACGGCGAAACTATCGATGTCCATGAGGGCGATATTTTCAAAATCAAGCTTGAATACAACGCGGGGACAGGCTATACATGGGTTGTCGCCCCTGTAAGGCCGGACATTGTAGAGATGACGGAAGAGCCTGAAATAATCCCGCCCCCGCCTGATCTGCTCGGCGGCAGGGGATACGTGATCTTCAGTTTCGAAGCCATGGAAGCGGGCAGTACGGCCGTTGTCATCGATTACCTGCGTCCCTGGGAAAAAGAAAAACCTGCGGAAACTTTCAAGATCAAAGTCAACATAGAAAAAGAAAAAACTGCGGAAAACTTGAACTATATCGTTGTTCCAAAATCAATAAAAGAAAAGACCGAGAATTACTCAATCGATATCGAATATCCAGGGCTTGAGGAACTCCCCGATGCCGGGATCCGGGCGAAGCTCAACAATGCCGTAAAATCACAGGTTGACGACATCGTCCGCAATTTCAAGGACGACATAGGAAAAACAAAATTCTCCGCTGATGAGCAACTCATGCCCTTGATG
This sequence comes from Chloroflexota bacterium, assembly GCA_023475345.1. Classification (GTDB taxonomy): domain Bacteria; phylum Vulcanimicrobiota; class JAMCWD01; order JAMCWD01; family JAMCWD01; genus JAMCWD01. Next base: position 8,345 of record JAMCWD010000067.1, read on the forward strand.
CTGCAGCTTGACTGGAAAGCCGAATATAAATCGCCGGGCCTTATAAGCCTTGTTTTCAAAGGCGGCGCATACCAGGGAGGCGCCCACCCCGGGCCTGTTGTTTTAACGATGCTCCTGGATTTAAAGACCGGAGATGAAATAAAATTGGGCGGCCTGTTCAAGCCGGATTCGAAATACCTGGACGAGTTGTCAAAAATTTGTATTGACGACCTGTCGAAAAACGAAGAACTGGATAAAGAATGGATAAAGCAGGGAACTTCTCCTTCCGAAGATAACTTTTCAAATTTCTATATAACCGAAGATTCACTGGCGGTCATCTTCCCCCCGTACCAGGTGGGGCCTTATGCCGCAGGCTACCAGGAAATATTCATCCCCTACGAAAAATTGAAAGAGATCATAAACCCCGAAGGCCCACTTGAGGATATAGTTTCAAAAGATTAAAACCGGGAATAAATCAACCAGGGAGGTGTTTTTAAAATGTCGAAAAGATTCGTTTTCAGGACATTGATTTTACTGGCGGCGCTTTCGCTGGCGCTTGTCGTACTTGCTTCGGCGGGAAATTGCGAAGAAGTACAACAACAGAATTCGATAACCGTAACCGGCGCCGATAACGGTTCTAAAATCACCGTAAGCCAGAATGACCTGGTGATAGTTAGGCTTGAATACACCTCGGGGACAGGGTATACATGGGTGGCCGACAAGCCTGAAAGAGACAAGCTGTTGCTGATGAAGAACCCCGAATTCGCTGCCGGGGACATGCCCGGCGCGAAAGGGATCGAAATTTTTACATTCAAGGCCATGGAAACCGGCCCCTCGGTAATCCGTATAAATTACCTGAGGCCGTGGGAGAAAAACGTCCCGCCCGCCGAAACATTTACCCTGAACCTGGAAGTCATCGCGGGATCTCAAAAGGTGTCGTACGTGCTCGATCCCGTAACTATCAAGGAGCAAAAACTCAATAAGAACTGGTCTATTCTTGTCAGGTACCCGGAGATAAGAAATTTCCCGAAAGGAAATCAGCAAAAAAGTTGTAACGACATCATCAAGAAAAGCATCGATACGCAGGTTAAGCAGTTTGAAGATCAAGCCGACAAGGGAGCAAAAGATAAAAACATCCCCTGGAGCCTTTATATAGATTATGAAGTGAAATTTCAGAGCAACGATTACCTGGGCGTTGTTTTTACGGGCAACCTGGGCAGCGGCGGTGCAAACCCCGCCCCGATCATTTATTCCATGCTGCTTGACCTCAATAAGGGCGTCGAGATGAATTTGAGCGACCTTTTCAATCCGGGGGCAAACTATCTCGTTGTAATGTCGGAGTATTCTTCCAAAAAGCTTTCCGAAAAACAGAACATGGATGAAAGCTGGATCAATAAAGGGACGGCCGCCGTGGCGGGCAATTATAGAATTTTCTATCCCAATAACGATTCGCTTGTGATAGTCTTCCCGCCCAACCAGGCGGCGCCTTATTCCGAAGGAGCGATAGATGTTCCGATCCCTTATGAGGAGTTTAATGACCTGCTGAACCCTGATTTCAAATTATATACGCCGGTCCCTGAAGCCGTTCCCGCCTCCGAAAGGCCCGCGTCCGAAGAGGTTCCGGGATCGTCGCCCGCTCCTGCCCCTAAACCTGCGCCGGAATCGGCATCAGGAAAATAAATAAACCGGCTTTTTGTCCCGGAACATCGCCTGGCCTTTGTTTCGTCAAGATCGAGTAAAGAAGCCAGCCCTGTTAAGGCGGGCATTCGGATTTTATCTTTCGATGCTTTCTTTCAATGCCGCGGATCATTTTGCCGGGGCGTTTAATTTCCAGTTGTAGTCCATGTATTTCACATCATAATCCCACGATTCCAGAAACCTCTTTTCATCGTCGGGGACATAATTCATAATAAACTTGATGGGGCCGGATTTCCTGTTGAAATCATCCTCGTACCATTTGAAAACAGGGGAAAGCCAGACGACTTTATTTTCACGGTCTATACGAAGCCCTTTGCCAGGGTTTCTTAAAAAACTCCTCGTCTGCTCATCGAGGACATCGTTCAAAGTTGTTCCTTCATAAGCTTTCGTCCTTAAGTCAGGGCATGAAACCGAAGCGCAGGCAAGGGCGAAATGAACCCGCAGATCCTGGAATTGGAGTCCCAGGATCTCTTCTTCGATATAATTCAGCGAATAATCCTGGCCGCCGATTTTGCCTGCATTGCGGTCCCAGACATCCTTTCCCGCGTCCTGGATGCTGTCAACCGGCCATGCATCGGCGACAGTTTTCATAGCAAGCAAATTATACGCATTGATATAAAACGCCAGCCTGTCGGCGCCCCGCAGGTCGGAAGGATCGTATTCTTTAAGCAACTTAAGAGCCGCTTTGAAATCGGGCGATTTCCTGAGCGCCCCGTAATCTACGACATTCAGCCTGACCCCGTCAACTTCTCCCATGCTGACGTAATTTTCAAGAATGGGGTTAAGCCCTATCGTAACGTCCGGGGACGCAAAACTTCCGTGCAGAGCGGCAAATAATATAAGCAAGGAAGCGACAAAAAACTTACATAACTTTGGAATTTTCATCTCATCCCCAATCCTATTTCAGCGCGGATAAATCGGGCGATAATTTGAGGATCTCGGCGTAGCTGAAGACCGGGCCGTCGATACAGATATACTTATCGCCGAGGCCGCAGCGGCCGCAGAGGCCGACGCCGCACTGCATCTTCATCTCAAGCGTCGTGATTATCTGCTCCGGCGTAAAATTCATCTTCTCAAGCGCCTTCAGCACGAAGCGGATCATAATCGGCGGGCCGCATGTTACAGCCACCGTATTTTCAGGAGACGGCCCCAGCTCCTCAAGGTATGCCGGGACAAATCCAACATGCCCGTCCCACTCACCGCCGCCTTTGTCAACCGTCAGGTAAACATCCGTACCGGGTGCTCCTTCCCACTCCTTCAACTCTTCCTTAAATACGAGATCCGCCGGAGAGCGCGCCCCGTAAAGGATCGTCAAATCCCCATACAACTCGCGCTGGCACAGTGCCTGCTGAATTATCGGCCGCAAAGGCGCAAGGCCTATGCCGCCGCCTATGATCAAAAGATTTTTGCTCCGCCACTCTTCCATCGGGAACGGCCTCCCGTAAGGCCCCCTGACCCCGACAACTTCACCCGGATACAACTGGTGAACCGCCTCTGTTACAATCCCGGCCCGCTTGATGGAAAGGTCGAGCGTCGGAAGTTGGATGGGAGCGGACGAAATAGAAATAGGGCACTCCCCTGCCCCCAGTAAAGAAAGCTCCAGGAACTGGCCCGGCTTATGGTTCCAGTCGGGGTCGGTGATATTGATCTCGAAAGTTTTTATATCGGGAGTTTCATCAGTAACTTTCATTATCTCGGCAGTGAAAGGGATATACGGGTTGTCCGCGCTCATCAGGGTTTCACCTCTTCATATTCCAGGAATTTCTTCAACGTCTCAAGCACGTCGTGGTGTGACGGGCAGTAGCGAATACAACGGCCGCAGCCGGTACAGAAGATCATATCGTTCCTGGCCGGCGCGTCGGCGAACTTGTGTGACAGGCGGTGATAATGGCGTTCCCCTTTTTCGGGCCTGGGGTCTATGCCGCCCGCCATTTTTGCGAACCGGCAATCCTGGCATGTGGCCCAGCAGCGGACCCTTTTGCCGCTTTTGCCATCCGAGATATCCTGGACGGAAAAACACTGGCACGCCGGGCATAAAAACGAGCACACGCCGCATGAAACGCATCCTTCTCCCTCTTCCCGCCAGAAAGGAGAAGACGGCGGAAGCTCCTTAAACTTTTCCGGCAAAAGCGAAAAATCTACAATACAACTCTGCGCCCCGACGGCTTTTTCCACCATCGCGTCTTTTGCCTTCAACTGTTCGGCGTCAGGCTCTTTGAAAAGCTTTTTGCTTTCGCCGATTATTTTGTCTCCTTTTTCAGAAAGGGGATCAGCCAGGAAGCCGCCTTCGACAGGATAAAGCAGGATGTCGGCGCCTTTCGGCCCGGTCATCAGTTTCTGGACGCCTTCACAGAAGCAGGCGGGATGTGGCTCCGTACAGAAAAGCGAGATGATAAGCGCGTTCTTCCGCCTCTCCGTATAATACGGATCGGTATATTTGCCGGAAAAAGCCCTGTCCAACGCTTCAAGCCCGCAAGCGTCACACAGCCTCACGCCGAATATGACAAGAGGCTCTTCAGGTTTGTTACGCTCGATATCGAAGCCGTTTTGCACAGTTTCGAAATTAAAAAGAGTCTCACTGTGCGGAAGGAAAAATTCCCTGATCGGCCTCACTGTATTCTGATAATCGAGAGTGATGTCTTCGAAATCCGGATCGGGCCTGAATGCGATGAAACCGTCTTTTTCTTTGACCGGGGCTATCAAAGTCCCGTGTGACCGGAGTAGATCAAGCCAGTCTTTCAAAGATGCTGCGGGTAAAAATTTCATGTTCATAAGTTTCGGCCTCCCAGGCAGCTTTTGCATTCGGGATCTTCGAGCCTGTAGGTAAGCATGGCGGGCTGGGCTTCGGGATCAACGCCGGGATTATACCCGAAAAGCTCGTTAACTTCTTTGGCGGCCTTGTTATAAAGCAGTGAAAGCGGGATTCCCACAGGGCAGGCCCTTTCGCATTCACCGCATGAAACGCACCTGCCCGCAGAATGATAAATGCGGATCAGATGTGCGAAAAGGTTTTCGACAGGATCTACTTCCGCGGTAACCCAGCGGGGCTTCGCCTCATCCATAACGCACTCTTCGCAAAAACACAGCGGGCATGCCTGCCTGCAGGCGTTACAGCGAATACAACGGGAAAACATATCCAGCCAGAAAGCACGCTTTTCCCCAGGAGTCATCTTTTCAATCTCTTCGACACCGGGATAAGCAGGCGGCCCGGGTGCTTTCCCCGGCTCTCCCCCTCCAATCAGGTCATCGTAAAGATAAGGCGCATGGACGCTGCAGGAGCGGCATTTTTCCATCATAGAATCTTCGGGCATCTCGAATTCGCCGGACGAAGTTATGACTTTGATCCTGCCGTCATCCTCGACGACATCTTTTATCTCGGCAGGCTTGAAGCGCGGATCGTGCTCCAGTGCGTCTCCCTTCAACACCCCGGCACACGTAACGCCGATGATGCGGACATCACCCCGCCCGATCTGATGCTCCTGCAAAAGATCCACAAGCGATCTCAGGTCACAGCCTTTAACTACAACGCCGACAGGCTTTGCGGCCTTCTTAATAAAACTGACAAGGTTCTGTCTTGAAAGCGGCGTGAATACAAGACTTGCGGCCTCCTCTGGATCTTTTATAATCGCAGGCTGGAGGTAAAAAGGGAACCGCCCTTTCTTATAGCCGATGATACTTTTCACCGCGCCTTCGGAAAGGAGTGTTTTTGCGGTTTCGCGGAGATTTTTCGATTTATCCATTTTTGTTTTCCTTGGGATTCAAAGGGCCTAATTTTTTCACCTGTCCGGTCACCTCTGTTATGACATCGGCGAACCTGCGGGCCTCAGATGCGGAGCACCATTCCAGGCGGAACCTTTCAGGCTCGATCCCGATAAATTCCAGCAGCTCCTTCAGGACGTCAAGCCTCCGCCGGGCATAATAATTGCCCTCGCTGTAGTGGCAGTCGCCCGGATGGCAGCCTGCCACCAGGACCGCGTCGGCGCCTTTCCTGAAAGCGCGCAGGACATGGAGCGGGTTGACCCGCCCGGAACACGGGACCCTTATCACGCGGACATTGGGCGGGTATTCTATTCGGGACGACCCCGCAAGATCGGCACCCGCATAACTACACCACCTGCATAAAAAGCCGACGATTTTCGGCTCCCACTCATGCTTTTCTGCATTTTCTGTTTTTTCTTTTTCTTCAGCCTTGCTCATCAATTAACCTCATAACAAAGCAGCATCTACCTGGCATGCTATCTGCTCGTTGGTATATCCCAGCAGGTCTATCACCCCGGCATTGCACGCCGCGGCACACGCCCCGCATCCCTGGCAAACTCCAGGGTTGACCCGCGCCACTTCACGTATCCCGCCGGATTTATTTTTTACTTCTTCCATCGTAACCGCGCTATACGGGCAGACCGAAAGGCACGCCATGCAGCCGGAACACCTGGACTCATCGACCTTCGCCACGGTCGGGAGGCTTGCAAGCTCAGGCTTCCCGAAAAGCGCCAGCGCTTTGGCGGCGGATGCGCTCGCCGATGCGACACAATCCGGGATGTCCCTGGGGAACTGGCACGCCCCGGCAAGGAATATCCCGCCTGTCATAGTCTCAACGGGACGTAGCTTGGCATGGGCCTCGCTGAAGAAATTATACTGATCTGTCTGAATGCCCAGCATCCGGGCAAGGTCTTTTGCATCGGCCCTGGCCTCTGCTCCCGCCGCAAGCACCACAAGGTCCGCCGCTATTTCCACAGGTCTGCCTAAAATAGTATCCGAACCTTCCACTATCAACTTATCGCCGCTCGGATAAATCTTGGAGACTCTGCCTCTTATATACTCGGCGTTGTAATCTTCAATGGCGCGCCTGCAGAACTCCTCGTAATTCTTGCCCGCAGTCCTGATGTCCATGAAAAATACGAAGATCCGGGCGTTCGGAAATTTCTCCCGCACAAGGATCGTCTGCTTGGCGGTGTACATGCAGCAGATCCGGGAACAGTACGGCCGCCCCATCTTGTCGTCCCGCGACCCCACACACTGGATGAATACTATCGTCTCAGGCTCTTTCCCGTCCGAAGGCCGTCTTAATTTGCCCTGTGTCGGCCCCGATGCGTTTATCAGCCGCTCGAATTGTAGTGATGTGATCATGTCCGGGTGAGCGCCGCCGGCGTATTCTTCGTACCTTTTCGTATCGAAAAGATCGAAGCCTGTAGCCACGATTATCGCGCCGACTTTTTCGGTTATGACCTCGTCTTCCTGATTGTAAACCACGGCTTCTGCCGGGCACATCTTCGCACAGATCCCGCACTTGCCTTTCGTGAAATGGAGGCACACTTCCCTGTCTATGACAGGCTTGTTGGGGACGGCCTGGGGGAACGGCACGTATATGGCTTTGCGCTCGCCGGTGCCTTCTTCAAATTTGTTGGGCACTTTTACAGGGCACTTCTCATAGCAAACCCCGCAGCCGGTACACTTGCTCATATCTATGGAGCGGGCCTTTTTCCTGATCGTAACTTCGAAGTTGCCGATGAAGCCCGCGACATTTTCGACTTCGGCATAAGTATGGATCGTTATGTTCGGGTTCCTGGCGGCTTCCACCATTTTCGGCGTGAGGATACAGGCGGAGCAGTCCAGCGTGGGGAAAGTCTTGTCAAGCTGTGCCATCCTCCCACCTATCGACGGCTCCCGCTCGACGAGTATCACCGGGAAACCGGCCTCAGCTATATCGAGCGCGGCCTGGATCCCCGATATGCCGCCGCCTATAACCAGCGCCTTTTTCGTTATCGGGAGAGATTGGGAAGCAAGCGGCTCGCTCTTTCCAGCCTTTGCAACCGCCATCCGGACGGCCTGGATGGCTTTTTCCGTGGCCATTTCCCTGTCATGCGTAACCCATGATACCTGCTCCCGCAAATTCGCCATCTCGAAAAAGTACGGGTTCAGATCAGCCTTGGCGACACATGCCTGAAACGTCGGCTCGTGAAGGCTCGGCGAACATGCTCCCACAACTATGCGATCCAGGTTGTATTCCCTGATCGCATCCAGGATCATGTTCTGGCCGGGGTCAGAGCACATGTACTTGTAGTCGGCTGCGAAAACCACGCCGGGGAACGAGCGGGCGGCTTCGGCGACCTTAGCGGTATCGACCGTCTTTTCGATATTGATGCCGCAGTGACATATAAACACTCCGATGCGCGGCATTTTACTCGCCCCCTTTCCCGGCGGATGCGCCCAGGACATGATCAAGGAGCGGGCCGACATCTATCGTATGCTTGTCGAAGCCGAGCTTTTTTCGCGGGATGCCCAGTGCAAGGGCCAGTATCTCAGAAAAGTAAAATGCAGGCATCGGAGGCGCAGTCTCATTTACAACCTTCCGCGCCTGGGGCTGGCGGAGATCCAGGTTGGTAAAGCAGAGCGGACATGTTGTAACGATACAATTGGCGCCTGCATCCCTTGCCATCTTGATAAGCTTCGCGTTCATTGCCAGCACTATATCCGTCCGGGACAGGCTCAACGCGGCCCCACAGCACTCGGTCTTGTGGTACCAGCGGACAGGTTCCGCGCCTGTAAGCGACATCAAATTATCCATCGCCATGGGGTTTTCGGGATGCTCCTCCCCGACAAGGCCCGACGGCCTTGCAATCAGGCACCCGTAATAACACGCGGGTTTCAGCCCTTCGAGACGCACCTTGATTTTTCCGGCGATTTCATCCTTCGGTATATCGGCTATCACCCGGAGGAGACTCAAAACTTTGACTGCGTCGGGAGACGAGATCCCAAGCTCCGGCATGAGGCGGGATGCCATCTCTTTATCTTCTTTCAGGATCTCCTGCGCGGTAACGAGTCGGGAAAAACACGCAGCGCATGCGGCGGTTACCGTATCCAGGCCCATTTTTTCGACGGTGCCGAGAGTCCGGCCCGGCAGCATTACCGAAAGTTCCTTATCGGTGCTGTGGCCCGAAGTGGCCCCGCAGCAGTTCCAGTCTTCCACTTCGACAAGCTCAATGCCCAGTTCCCTTGCCGCAAGACGACTTGCCTCGTCGTATTCGGCATCCATCCCGGCAAGACTACAACCCGGGAAGTAAGCAATCTTTTTCAATTCTTCTTCAACCTCCCGGAGATAAGCTTGAGAAACCCGGCGTCCTTGATGCGGCCGGGCAGGAGCTTGAGCCTCCCCTTGAGGAAAAGCCCCACTCCCAGCATGGCATCCTTGAAAGGCTTGAATGTGAAAACATTCTGGAGGGCTGTCAGCATGACCTCGTGGAGCCTCCCGTTCATGGTGATGACACCCATGAAATTTTTATGGAAGGTCGCTACATCGGGTTCGGCGGGCTTTACGCCTTCTTTGACGGCTTCCCGGCGGAGCGCATCGGCAACTTCGGATACGCTTATCTCCCTGGGGCACCGCTCCCGACATGCCATACAATTGACGCACAGCCAGATAAAGTGAGAATTCAGGAGGTCGTCCTTCAGCCCCCACTGGAGGGAGCGCATGACCTCATGGGGCATGATGTCGAAGAACCCGGCTATGGGACAGCCTGCGGTACACTTCCCGCACTGGTTGCATGCGGTCAGGTTCTGTCCGCTTTCCTTTTCTATTTTTTCAAGGAATTGCTTGTCTGTTTTTTCAGGGGTTATAATATTCATTGTAATAAAGGCAGGGTTTCTGGATTAAGGATAAACTTCCTTCTCTTTCAGGACGCGATCTGGGAAGGATGGGTGCTTCGATGGTCTATAAACTCATTTAAGATAATTCTTCTAATTGCTTTCTCTTTTGCTCACATTTTTCTTTGAAATGTTCCAAAAAGTTGTCATCAATCCCATAAGATTCAATAACTTGCACACAATGCAAATTCGAACCAACAGCAATTTTAAGTGTTTTCCAATAAGTATTGTTATCGATAAGTACTTTGGTTTTTGCTTTACTTCTAATTATTGTGTCTATGTATCTAGAATCATCAAGATCGAGTAAACTATATTTTTGTTCAACAATTTCAATTATTTTTTCCATTTTGGGTAAAATTTGTGTTCTATATAATTCAAAACTCTTTCCCTCAATATTTGATAATTCTTCTTTAAGTCTTTCTTTTATATCTTCATTGTTAATTTTGTCTAAGAATTGATAAGTCATTTGTTCTCTTGTTATTTCACCTCTTTGTCTCCTTGATAAAAGCTCCTGTATATACTCCTCAGAAATTCCAAACTCTTTTACTTTTTCTACAAAAGGTTCATAGAAAATTTCAATAAAACCAATACTTGTTCCGAATAATTCATTTAAAAAAAACGTTACAGGGGCATATAATTCATCAATCTGTTGCCTTAGTCTTGCTGCTTTTCGTTCTATTTTTTTACTTCGGGATGTAAAATAATAAGTAATACAAGCAACTATTATAGCGGTTATTATATTTGGCACTGAAATAATTTTTTGAAAATAATCTATCATATAATTCACATAATTATACATTTACAAATCCTTTTTGTTAATTCATCTCCATGTCCTATTATCCTCTATTTTATTCAGAGCCTCAACAGGTATCATCTTCGTTTGGCTACCGTGAGGGTTTGAGACTTAAGCTCACATCACTGCACTGGATTCCTGCCTTAGAGGCTGTCTTTCGTAGCCCAAAACTATGTGGACCCTTTGGGGTCAGGTCTTGAATCTTGAATTGGCTCTCCTCCCTCTTCATCCGCACGCTCGCCGTCATTCTGATAATCCTCAAGATCCTCCCCCGCATGGCACGCACAATGCTCATAAACCACCCTGTTATCTTTACAAGCTACAGTCATAAGGGAGGATTCGGGGAGGGGATGCATGATCCTGCCGATGATCTTAAATAACATTATCATGCCGGGCATATCCTCTTTCCCCTGTATCCATAAAACAGGGGGAAAAACAAATCAGGCGTTATAGAAATTCCCCCTGTAAAAATATTGACAATAGTCAGGGCAGTTGATTCGGGCCCATTTTATTGGGCCTCTTACAGGCTGGAGCTTACGTTACTGCACTGGATTCCTGCCTCCTCGGGAATGACGGACAGGGCAGGGATGACGGGGGAAGCAGGTTCAGAGTTTGTGCTATTCATCGAAGCCTGCACCCCTGCTCTGGATGCCAGCCTTCGCTGGCATGACGGTTAGAGATGGAATGACGACAGCCAGGACAGGAAGGAGGGGCGAGGCGCAGGAAGGCGGGGATTCAATGGCACTGCCGGAAACTTCCGGTTTATCTTTACAAGCTACAGACATAAGGAAGGATTCGGAGAGGGAGAAGCATGATCCTGCCGATGAGCTTAAATAACATTGTGTTTGCCTGAAAAGCCAGATCCAGAGTTTGTGCGGTTCATCAAACTCGTGGAGCGGAATAAATTCCGCAGTTCCAGTGTTATCTTCTTCCTCCTCCTGGATCGGGCCAAATTTATTTGGCCTTATAACGCACTACAATAAAGGTTGCCTGGAATTAAATGCGAGGTTCCCTTGCGCGGCAACCCCGCGCTGATCATCCCCGGTGTGTCCGTGGGAGGGGAATTTCATGGAGTCGAAACTTTTTTTCACAGGGATTTACAAATCAGGCGTTATAGAAATTTCCCCTTATAAATGTTGACAATAGCCGGGGCAGTTGATATACTGAACTATGTTTTAAAAACTGAATAAAAGAAGGGGAGAAATCCCCTCACCTGCCGGCTCCGTGCTGTCAGGTTTATTCAAACCGGATAAACCTGTTTTTTATTAGCGGAGCCTGGCTCCGTTTTTTAATGTTATTTGGAGGTGATGTTTATTTCCAGAAAATTCAGGGTCAACCAGATGATCCGCACACCGAAGGTGAGAGTTATCGACTATGAAGGGAACCAGTTGGGGATTCTGACGATAAACGAAGCTCTTACCAAGGCCGCGGAAGATGCCCTCGACCTGGTCGAGGTTTCTCCCAATGCCGACCCCCCGGTCTGCCGCATACTCGATTACGGAAAATTCAAATACGAGCAGAGCAAAAAAGACCGGGAAGCAAAATCCAAGAGAAAATGCCAGGAACTGAAAGAAGTCAAGTTCCGCCTCAAGATAGACACGCATGATTACGAGACCAAGGTCCGGATCATAAAAAGGCTTCTTGAGCACGGGGACAAAGTCAAAGTTACGATCATGTTCCGGGGAAGAGAACTGTCATACACCACCCAGGGTCTGAAAATACTGGCAAGGGTAGCCAAGGACCTGAACGAGATCGCGGTCGTCGAGCATAAGCCCAAGAAAGAGGGCCGCAACATGCACATGATAATCGCTCCCCGTCCCGGCGGAAAACACACTGAAACAAGAGAAGAAGCAACACAACCGGATAATGAGAAAGGAGCTGGATTCGATGCCGAAGATGAAGAGCAAGAGCTCTCTTAAAAAGCGTATCAAGATCACAGGCACCGGCAAAGTAAAACACATGAAGATGTTTGTCGGTTGTAAGCACATAAGAAGCAGCAAATCACCAAAGCAGGTACGCAGTTATCGTAAAGACGCGGTGATTTCTCCGACAGATCTCAAAAGATTGAAAAAAGCTATTCCGGGAATTTAAATATCCTGCAGACAAAAGATAGATTAAGGAGGAAAAATCGCCATGCCAAGAGTTAAACGCGCAGTTCTTTCGAAAAAGAAAAAGCGTAAGATAATGAAAAACGCAAAAGGATTCAGGGGTGCAAGAAGCCATTCATACAAGGCTGCAAAAGAAGCTCTCATGCACGCCATGACTTATGCGTACAGAGACCGCCACAACAAAAAGCGGGATTTCCGGCGCCTGTGGATAGTCCGGATCAATGCCGCGGCCAGGCTGAACGGCCTGTCATATAACAGGATGATGAGCGGCCTGAAAAATGCAGGGATAGACGTGAACCGGAAGGTTCTCGCAGACCTTGCGGTTACCGATGCCACAGCTTTCAGCGTGCTTGCCGAGACCGCAAAGAAACACCTGTCCTGACATTTATAATTCATCCGGGAATAAAACCCCCAACTCGGGGGTTTTTTATTCCCGGTTTGAATGCCGGCGCATGGTAATATCTCTCATGTCGGATACCGTGAGAAACCGGGAGCAATTTTAACATAGCCGGTCATGAGGAATAAGGATGAATGAAGTTTTAATTTCATCTTCTAAAGTAAAATCATGCAGCTTATAATCTTCTTTTTTATCGGAGCCGTAACGGCCCTGTTCGGCACCCTCGTAGGAGTCGGCGGGGGTTTTATACTTATTCCCGTTTTGCTTTTGATATTTAAGTTCCCGCCGACGCTTGCAGTCGGCACATCGATGTTAGTCATTTTCTGCAATGCTATTTCGGGGACTATCGCATACTTCAGGCATAAAAAAATAGATATAAAAAGCGGGTGGTGGTTCGTAGCAGCGACTTTTCCCGGAACGGTTGCAGGCAGTTTTCTTACTCAATATTTCACCAATGCAGTATTCCAGGCTTGTTTCGGCGTCATGCTCGTCCTGTCAAGCATCTCCATATTTATGAGGGGAAACCAAGAAAAACCTTCCGAATTGTTCTGCCGTCTTGAATCGATGATCCCGGGAGGCCGTTGTGAACGCCGTATAGTGGATTGCGACGATAAAGAATACAGGTATAAATTTTCGCTTCCGTTCGGCATATTTATAAGTTTCCTGCTGGGATTTATAGCAGGGGCTTTCGGTATTGGAGGGGGCATAATCATAATGCCCACATTGATCCTGGCATTAAATTTCCCTGTCCCGATAGCCGTGGCTACATCGCATTTCACCCTGGCTTTTACAGGTTTTTTCGGAGCCGTAACGCACTTTTTTCTGGGAAACGTACAACTGCTTGCCGGAGTTGTTATGGGAATCGGCGCGATTATAGGCGCCCAGTTCGGCGCCGTTATTTCAAAGAAGGCCAGAAGCGTATGGATAGCGCGCCTGCTCGCCCTGGCCCTGCTCGGAGTCGGAATAAGGATGATTTTCTTTCATTGATCGAAAGGCTTCGCGGACAATTTTTTCAACACGAAATTTTCAGATTATATTCTTGACAAAATTTTACAGGGTTCTATAATGTTGAAGAGAAAAGTAAAACCGCTAGATATGGCGGGGTAGCTCAGTGGTAGAGCAGGAGACTCATAAGCTCTTGGTCGGGAGTTCAACTCTCCCCCCCGCCACCAGAAATAAAAAGGCCTGAAAAGGCCCTTTTTATTTTGAAGATTAGAGCCGCAAAACAGGATCGATTATTTATAAATTCAGTATAGTCCCGGTTATTCGGATATGAGTCCCTGGTATAGCCCGTCCAGAAACTTGAGCACCTGTTCCGCGTTGTCAACTTTAGTATTCGGATTTGAAAGCCATATCCTGGTGAATTCGACAGCCACCTGCAATACTCCGGCCTCTATTTTCTTATCGTCAGGCACTCCGGGATGCTTCCCGTCCATGTAATCGAAAGGGTATCTCCCCATGGCAGCCTCCTGTCAAATATACTAACGGGAAGTTAATCTTCCCTGTTCTTGCTTCGCCTCCTGCTCTTAAGACCGTCCCTTATCTTAAAGTAGTGGCGTCATCCTCATTGGTGTATTCGGATTCCCCTGCAACGTTATAAGCGGTTACCTTGTAAAAATATTGGGTGCCCGGTTCCAGGCCGGTGTCACGGTAAAAATTCAGGTTGGCATCGACAACTGCAACCTGACTATAGTTTCCGTAGCCTTTCCTGCGGTAAACTTTATAGCCTTCTTCATCTGGAACATCATGCCATGATAGATCTATTGAATTATGTGCTTCAGCATGAGCGGTAAGAATACCCGGCCGTACAGGCCGCGCCTGAAAAGTAGTAACGCTGTCCTCGTTTGAAAATTCTGACTCGCCTGCGCCATTATATACTCTGACCTTGTAATAATAAGTCGTCCCCGGCCTCAGATTATCATCGACGTAGCTCGTATTGTTCATATCTACTTTTATAGTTTTGCTGTAGTCGCTGTTTGAAGACCGGTGAAGTATGAAGCCGTCTTCGTTATCGGAGTTGTCATACCAGTGGATCTCCACCCTTGTCGGCGATATTGCCACCGCGCTAAGCCCGTCCGGCGCTCTCGGTATCCTGTCTTCCGCAAAAAGCACACCGGTCATAAACAAGAACAAACATGAAAATACCAGAGATTCAATTACAGATCCCCTGAATCTTCCCGGCTTTTCAACCTTCATCGAATACACCTCCGTAATAACGTTTGTTGCCGAATCCCTTTATGGTTTCGCCTTCAAAATTAAATTAACCTTCAATAATTATTTACAACGGCAAAATGCAGACGATCATTTTCAGGACACGGATTATAAAAGGATAATCATCTCCTGTGCCTAAATTCAACGAACTGTCAATTTAAATCATGCGAGGAATTACCGATGGAAACCGATAAGGCAGGGCAGGTCTATAAAGAAAAGCATCCGAAGGGCCTGTATGTCCTTTTCATGACGGAGATGTGGGAGCGGTTCAGCTTTTACACGATGCTTTCACTGCTGGTCCTTTACCTTCGCGATCCCAACGGCGGCCTGGGATGGTCAACGGAAAAGGCCGTGGACATATATTCTTATTACCTGACTTTCGTTTATTTCACCCCGCTTATAGGGGGATTTCTTGCCGATAAATACATCGGTTACCGCAGGGCGATAAGCATAGGCGCCCTGTTTTTCATCGCGGGTCATATCCTGCTGGCGTTCCCCTCGCCTACTATCATGTATGTGGCGCTTTTATGCCTCATCATAGGCAACGGTTTTTTCAAGCCCAACATATCGACGATGCTGGGAAACCTGTATCCCGAAGAATCCAAACTGAAAGATGCTGCATACAACATATTTTACATGGGGATAAATATCGGCGCATTCGCCTCGCCGATAGTCGCGGAGATTGTCAAGGCAAAGTTCGGCTATCATCCGGCATTTGCGGTGGCGGCGGGCGGCATGGTCATCTCCCTCGCAATTTTCTGGGGCTTCGGGCGCTATGTAGTCGAGAAATGCTCTCCGAAAGACGGTACGAAAGATGAAACCGCCGTGCCTTGCGCCTGCGATGCCGAAATCGATAAAGTGCCGGAATCGAAAAGGATCTGGGCGCTCATCGTCATATTCCTGGTTACAATAGTTTTCTGGATGGCATTCGATCAAAACGGCTCGACGCTGACAATATGGGCGGACGAAAATACAAAGTGGAGCGTCTCGGGGGTCATTTCAAATTCGATAAACCCATTCTGGATCATAATTTTGACATTCCCGCTGCTTGCTTTCTGGAAGCATCTTGCGAAATACGACAGGGAGCCTTCCACGCCGACCAAGATGGTTTACGGGATGCTTTTATGCGCCCTGTCATTTTACATAATGTATTATGCGGCGATATTCGGCGGCAATACCGGGAAGGTTTCCCCCTGGTGGCTCATATCTTCTTACGGTGTCGTAACACTGGGCGAGTTGATGCTTTCGCCGATGGCCCTGTCCCTTGTTTCAAAAGTCGCCCCCAGGAGACTGCGCGGGATGATGATGGGGCTATGGTTCGCATCGACCGCAATCGGGAACAAGCTGTCCGTCATCGGTAAATACTGGGAAGTATGGAGCCATTCGAAATTCTTTTTTATACTGGCGACGCTGTCGCTTTTTACGGCGCTTGTCCTTGTACTGATACTCAAGCCGATTAAAAAGGCCATGCCAGGGGTTTAGAGCAGGCTCAGAATCGAAATTAATGCCCGGAAGCATGCGATTTAGGAGAGCGGGGCTTAAACCTTAAGCTCGAATCTTAACGGATTCAAGCTGGAAAACGGCCGGTTATTATTATCATGAAGTTCTTATTGGACAGCACCTATCTGTCGTTATTTTTTTTCGCCGGAAGCCTCCGGCTTCTTGACCATTATCCGTATGGAGTTATAATAACATCATGGGAGATTCAATAAATCCGTTATCAAATCAATTTCAAATGAACGCCGCCGCCAATGTGCAGAAGTTCATCGGCGGCATCAAGAAACCGGAAGATGTCCAGAAGTCCGAGAAGCAGGAGTCTCCTCTGGATTCCGTCAGGATTGACGCCAAAAACGTTCCTGAAAAAACAAGCGCCGCCAGAGGGATGGAAGAAGCCGCACGCTCCGGTGTATTGTCCGAACAGGAAGAAATACGAAAAAAGGAAAAAGAAATAACCGGGGATATCCCTCCGGAAGCGCTGGAAGCAGCGAAGAAAATCGTCAAGGGCCGGATACACAAGATGAAAGATATGGTCCCGATCCCAGAGGACCTGATGGTAAGCCTGAAGCCTGAAGACTTCCACGGCATCATGGGGATCCATGACTGGCATAACCAGCCGATATACGAGGACGAGCCCGGAAACTGACCGGCGCCTGTCATAACAACTCCAATCCATATAAACATCCACCCGCGTAGCGGGTGGTTTTTCTTTGACCCTATAAAAAAACAGGGGGCTTTGAAAACCCCCTGTTTTAATTTCTGCGATATTACGATTACGGCGTCTGTGAAGGCGCCGGGCCTTCCGCTGGCTCATTTACGGTTGCCCCGGGCGCAGCCTCAGTGTTTTCCACTTTAGACCCGGTTACCTGGCCCTGAGTCTGAGTCGTTTCCACCCTCGGTTCTCCAGGTTTTTTCTCCGTCCCCATCGTGGCGCCTTCGCCTGCGGGCGCTACAGCGCCTGTGCCCATAGTGGAGCCTTTTCCGGCAGGCGCTAATTTCACCTTGAGCTGGGGCGTTTTCTGGGAATACTTGCCGCCCATGTAATAAGCAATAGATTCCTGGAGAGCGGCTTCAAGCTCGTCATAAGTGCCGCTGCCTATTTCTTTAGCTATGGCATTATGCTTCTGGACGGCCGCCACCATGCGTTCCAATGCCTTTGCATATTCTTCGTCACCGGCCTTCTCGTCTTCCCGGGCGCGCGAAACGCCTGCCTCGTCCTTTTTCGTATATCCCTGGATATATTCATCGGTAGCAAGTTCTTGCGAATTTATCGCCCTGCGAAAGGCATCGGGAATTGATGCCGTATCTTCGAATGCATAGACGGTAGGCAGCTCACCCACTTTGTCGTTTATCGAGAGGAAAAGCACCTTTGCCCCGGCAAGCCCCGGATCTATAACCGATTTGTTTTTTTCAATCTTTGATTTTTTATTGGAGTCAATGCGCATATTATTGGCTTCGGTATAAATCGAGTCGATCTCGGCGAACTTCTTTACGAATTCGGCGAACTGGTTCAGGTTCTCCATCTGGCGAGCTCTTTCCGCCTCCTGCTCTTTTCGCTTCTCCTCTGCGATCCTGTTCTGTTCGGCTATCCTTGCCTTCTCTTTGGCGGCGACATTCATGCGCCATGCTAAAAGACCTATCCCGACAATCAAAATCAAAACGATTACCACTATTACCACCGTTATATTCCCGGCATTCCTGCGATGAGAATCATCACTTTTTACAAACATATTTTCCCTCCTAACATAATCCGCATAAATATCTTCCTGCGGTTGATTTCTTCTTAACAGACTCAAAAATTCCTTCATTCCTCAGTCTACTCCTGCAGGAGATTTTCTGCTACATTAAGAAGGAACATTAAAATTGAATATGACTTCATGAGCAAGAGTTTAAATATAATGAAAACCAATAAACTTATTTTAATTGTTATCATCGGGATTTTTTTTCTGGCAATTCCCGGCAGCCGGGCGACGGGAGACAATCTCCCTGCTGACCCGAACCAGTTATTATTAAAGCTTTTGCCCCGGGAATACCTGCCCATGAATTTCTATCCCGTAGGGAATCCGACCACATCAACATTCGGGAATATATATTATGGAATCCAGAACTATGTTGCAACGGACGAAAAAACAAGGAAAAATTCAACCGGCACCATAAGCATTTTCCGGCATCTGGATAATTTTCTCGCGCAGGATTATTTCGAAACGGAAAGATCGAAGATGAACTTATTGCTCAAAGATGTCGAGAATAACCGGGAGCTTGACGAGGGAGACGGCTACGGCGAAGGAAGCTTCGGATATTATGTTAAAAATGGCGATCACTATAAAATTGTTATTATTATTCAAAACTATATATTAATTATAGATTTTGACAATAATGAAAAAAATGCTTATGCGATGGCCAAAACTGCAGTTGCCAATTTTGACGGCGTAATGTCAACCGGCTCCGGCCGGAAGTTCAAGAAGCGCGATTTGAAGGTCAAATGCAGGCTCGAAGCTGTCCAGGTAATGCCATTCCCTGAAAATGCCGTCTGGGCCCAGGGAAAGGCCGGTGTATTCAGAGTTTTCGTGGAATGGAGAGACGGTAAAGTCCTCTGGATGACCGCCGATGTCTGTTTCATGGTGGACGGCAAAGAAGCGGAGACCGTTACCAAAAAATTTACAAAGGATTACGAAGAAGAAGATTTAAAGGAATGCCGCAATTCGGCAAATTTCGTTTATATTCCCAATATCTCGAAGCCCTTCAAGGTTTCCGCGATAGTCAAGCCTCTTCATGTGAAAGGCGACAAGAAATACCGCTATAATATCCCGCCTGCCATAGAAATCGCCGGCCCGGAAATACCCGTTACAGCTTCAAGTCCTATGAACTTCACCTTTTACCCGTTATCGGTGGGAGAATGGTCGGGAAAAGCAGCCGTTCCCGGCAATGACTTAATGTGCTTCATGGAAAATTCCTTAAGCTTTGTAAAAGAAATTTTCCCTGTAGCCGAATCAGAGGTAAGGAACCAGTCTTCAAGATATGCATACAGCGAAATGCCCGTATTGACTGTAGAAGGGCCGTCCACCAGCAGTTATAATATGGATTCCCAGGGAAAAATCCGGCTCCTGGAGCCGCTCCAGAACTCCATGAAAAAATTCGGAGAAGATTTCATAGTTGGGGTGGTGCCTCACGGCTGGCCCCAGAAATCCGGTTCGGGACCGGCTTTTTTCCCGGGCTTCTGCATGCCCATGACATATCCTAACAGCATGGTCGCCGAACTCGAGCTTCCGCTTTCGGAAAGGAAACAAAAATTTGAAATAGTCCCGACGCCGAATACTCCTGTGCTGGCAAGGAACATGGGTCTTCTGCTCGAACTGGACAGCCTGCCCAAAGACAGGCTGGAAGGTGTAAGAGTTTCCAAAAGGCCTGACAACAGTTGGAAAATAATCGACATGACAGTCGGGAAGGACAACCTGAATTTCCTGGATCCGGCGGCAAACGACCCTGATAAGACCTGGCTTACGAAAGAACAATATTTACGGCTGAAAGAACTTTCGACAGGCGGGTGGTGGAGAAAGATCCAGGAAGAGAAAAAGAACCGGGGAAAGAAGTAGTAACCGTTTCAGGCGGATAAACCTTCACGGAAGGTATTGAACTTTCCTCCAACGAAAACTCAGGAAAATAAACCGGATGGCATAATAAAGCACAAGGGGGCTTATGGAATGAAACATAAAAATCCGGGCGTGATGATATCAATTCTGTTCGTTATAATTTTTATCTTCGCCATGATCAGACCTGCAGGAGCCATTGAAATAATATCGCATTTCATATTCGGCCCGGATCAGAAACCTTTCCAACTGGGTCTGGGCAGGCTGGATGTACTGAATTATTTCCCCCACGAACAGGCAGTCCTGACACTGGCTGAAAACGGCAACCTTTACATGTGGGACCTGAAGGCGACTTCTCTCAAGCTTATCGATTTCAATCACCCCCTTGCCCAGAAATATTATGTGCCCCCGCGCGAACGGAACAGGGTCCTGTGCGGCATGCTGAAACTTCCCGGAAACACCCAGGTTGCTCACATATATTCATATAATCCCGGCACCTACCGCCTGGCAATGATAGTCGGCGGAAGGAAGCTTATACTTTACGATATGCTCAAGCACCGGAAAATAGGAACCTATAACTCGTTCCATCCGATAGATTTCGTAAAATTTTCTCCCATGGGAAAATACCTGGCGCTCTTCGTCTCTCCCAGGCGGAAGGGTCAGGATTACACGATACAACTGTTCAATCCCGAAACATGCCTTACCGGTCTCCAGATAAAAGAGCTTTCCCCCGGAAAGTTGTGGACGGCGGATTACTTCACATTCTCTCCTTCGGAAGATACGGCGGTTATTCCGGAGAAACCCAATCTTCTCGTTTTCCGCGATTTGAAAACCGGAGATATCATCAAGAAACTTGACCTTGAGGAAGAAAGCTCCGGAAGCGTTTCATGGTCGCCTGACGAAACGCTCCTGGCATGCGGCACAGGTAAGCAGGAAATAAAAATTTACGATTTTAAAGTAAAAAGGTTCGTTCAAAAGTTATATTCAGGGCTTGGTTGTAATCACAGGATATTCTGGTCGAAGGACAAGACGTCGATAGGTGCGGTTTCTCCGATGGGCACCGTGGCAATATGGAACAGGAGTAACGGGCGCAACGTGTACCGGCTGGACGGGCATACGGACAATGTCCTGTTCATGACTTTCCATCCGGAAAACGGCATCCTCCTGGCGGCTTTTGTCGGCGGGGAATATCTTAGGCTGAATCCCAAAAACAACGAGGTAACGAGGTTTTCGCCTAGGTTCAAGGATTTTGATCCGGAACCCAGGAATATGACCTGGCTGCCGGACGGAAAGCTTGCCTTCCCCTGGAACAACCATGTTCAGATAATCGATCCCGAAACAGGAGAACTGCTGTCTCAGACGGCGCTGAATACCGAAAGCGAATCGGTTTCTCCCGCTATAACGACTGTTTCCCCCGACGGGACCCGCGCGACCGCAGGCCGCGGCGACGGAGAATTTTACCTGTATGATTTCATAACGGGCAAACCGTTAAAAACCTTATGGCTGCTTTTTACCGAGCTTCCCCCGGCATGGTCTCCCGATTCCATGCGGCTTGCTTATACGTTTTCCGTTTCGGAGGGACTTATCGATAAAGAGGAAGGGGCAGAAGGCATAAAGCCGGAAAAAGGCAGGCTGACATTCCTCCGCTATGCCGACGGCAAAAACGGCACGATGCTTAAAAAACTCCAGGTAAAGCGCGGGGACGGCCGCCTCGTATGGTCCCCCGACAGCTCCTTCCTGGCCGCAGCATATCCCGGCAATTCCATCTTGCTCTGGAACCCCGACACAGGGGAAGAAAGAACATTCCTGTTTGCAAAAAGAGAGGCTGGTTTCGAATTCTCCGGTCCCGAACTCAACTTCACCTTTAGAGATAATGACAGCATAATCTTCACAAGGAACAAATCCGTAATACAACTGGATTTCCCAACCGCCGAAAGCAGAGAGCTTCTGGGTCTCCCCGCCAGGATAACGGCCCTGGCGGTGGATAATGCCAGGAACCGCGCTGCGGCAGGCGATGAAAACGGCATAATCTATATTACACCTCTCCCGTAGAAATAAAAAACCCGGACGACGGATAACAATCCAAACAAAAAGGGAGCGCTGCGGGCGCTCCCTTTTTTATTAGCGAGACCGAATTTTACGGATAAATTCCGCGGAGTTTGAGAGCTTCTGCGACCCTTCCCACTGCGAGGACATAAGCGGCCAATCTCATGTTGACATTATACTTCTTGTGAATTTCATATACGCTGTGGAAGCTCTCCTTCATGATACAACTGAGGCGTTCGTTAACCTGTCCGAGAGACCAGAAGAAGTTGGCCAGATCCTGAACCCACTCAAAATAAGAAACGGTAACGCCGCCTGCGTTTGCAAGGATATCGGGAAGTATCATGATGTTATTCTCGGTAAGAATGGCATCCGCTTCCGGGGTCGTCGGGCCGTTGGCGGCCTCGGCAATAATTTTGGCTTTAATCTTTGAAGCGTTATCCCTTGTGATTACGTTTTCAAGAGCTGCAGGCACCAGGATATCGCACTTCAACTCGAGAAGAGCCTCGTTGCTGATAGGTTCCGATCCGGGGAAGCCGACTACCGAGCCTGTTTCCGCCTTGTACTTACTGACGGCATGCGCATCAAGGCCTTTTTCGTTGATTATTCCGCCCTTGCTGTCGCTCACTGCGATGACCTTGCTCCCCTGTTCCTTGAGGAGATAAGCCGCGATATAGCCGGCATTTCCGAAGCCCTGTACGACCGAAACGCTGTCTTCGAGATCAAGGCCGATCTTCTGTACTGCTTCCTGGATCACGTAAATACAACCCTGCGCAGTAGCTTCATTGCGTCCGAGCGATCCGCCGAGAGCAAGAGGCTTGCCGGTTACGACGCCGCTCACGGTATAGCCGCGATCCATGCTTATGGTATCCATAATCCATGACATAACCTGTGGGTTGGTGTAAACGTCGGGTGCGGGGATGTCTTTTTCCGGCCCGATAATGATATTGATTTCCGTTGCGTACCTGCGGGTAAGGCGTTCAAGCTCTCTCATCGAAAGCTTCTTGGGATCGACGACCACTCCGCCTTTGGCTCCGCCGTAAGGTATCCCTACTACCGCCGTCTTCCATGTCATCCACATGGCCAGCGCCCTTACTTCATCGAGATCTACATCCGGATGATAACGGATTCCGCCTTTGCCGGGGCCTCTGTGTGTGCTGTGCTGGACACGATGACCTGTAAATACTTCCACCCTTCCGTCATCCATGATCACGGGGAAATTCACAGTAAGTTCACGTGCCGGTTTACGTAAAATCCTGTGAATGTTCGGGTCCAGGTTCATGATTTCTGCAACCTGGTCCAGCTGGCCCTGTGCCATTTGCCATACGTTGGTCTTTTCCTTAGCTTTGGTTACCATTTTTTTCCCTCCTGATTTTTTTTATAAGCGGAGCCACCTGGCTCCGCCGAGTCACCATGATTATTTAACCCCCTTTATTTGTTAATAGCCCATTCTCTCTATTTCAGGGCTGATTCATGGGAAAATTCAATTGCTCCCCCTTCGAGGGATATTTTTTCAAGCCTTTCATATTCAACTGCGCGGCGCGGACCTCGTTCAGAAAATCAATGGCTTCGCCCGATTTAGGTTCCAGGTCGAGGGCGAAAATCCCCTGGCTGTAAGCTTCGTCCAACTCACCGCGCTTCATATATAACCTTCCGAGCGTAAGGTGGATCAAAGGGTTGCGGTACCCGGAAGAAACGGCTCTCTCCAGCGCACCGAAAGACTTGCGGTCCTCACCCATCTTCCAGTAACATACCCCCAGCGACGCCAGGCACTCCGGTATATCGGGGAAACGGTTGACCGCAGTCCTGAGGACCTTCAGGGCCGATTCCAGCCTCCACTGCTCCATTAAGAGGTTTCCCAGCAGTACGTAAGCTTCTATGATGTCAGGCTCCACCGAAATCGCCTTTTCCAGGAGCGCAACGCTCTCATCCCACTCGCCCTTCCATGCAAGAACATGCGCCAGGTTATACAGGGCGTCCGGGTCTTCAGGAGACAGTTTGAAAGCTTTCCTGAATTCCATCAGGGCCGAATCAATCCACCCTGTGCAGATTAATGCAATGCCGAGGTTTATATGACACCTGCAAACATCAGGGTATAATTTGCAGGACTTACGCAGAAGCTCTATGGATTGCTGATGCTTCCCTTTTAATAAATACAACATCCCTCTCAGGTTGAGGGCGTCGATATTGTCCGGCTCATGCGAAAGCACGAAATCCAGGTAATCCGCAGCCTTGACGGTATGTCCCAGTTCCATCTCGGCTTCAGCAAGACAAAGATGAATATCCAGGTCGTCGGGAAGCAGCTTCAGCGCATTTTTCCAGTTCCGGGCGGCTTTCAGCATCTTCCCTTTTTCGTAATAAGCGGCCCCCAGGTAGAAAAAAAGCTCGACCTCGTCAGGCATATCTTTTGTCAATGTCGAAAGGAGCTTTATGCCCTGGCTGTATTTGCCGGACTCCACGTAAGCTATGCCCAACTCAAGCTTTAAATCCTGATGGTCGGGACACAGCTTCAATGCCCTTTCCCACTCGCCTATCGCTTCCGGTATCCTGTTGCTGTCACGGTAACACCAGCCGTTGTTGTAAAAGCGGAGAAAGGCCTTCTTATCCGAAGACGAAAAAAGCTTCCTGACATTTTCTTTAGAATTTTTTTTCAATTACTACACTCCCGGATTTTTGCAAGAAGGTCGTAGGCGGAACTATCTATTATCTCCGCTTCTATGATGTCTCCTTTTGACGGGACTTTGCCGGTAATATAAACCTGGCCGTCGATTTCGGGAGCATCCATACCGGTACGGCCTGTCCCGACGACCTCAGGCAGCCATTTCCTGACTTCAGGGTCGTCTATTACTCCCAGGAGGCTCCCCGCCTTAAACACCGCATCAACCATCACGGGCAGAACCCTGCCCTGAAGCCTCCTGTTGTTCTCCCTGGAAATTTCCTGCTGGAGGAGCATCGCTTTCCTGTACCTTTTCATCATGGTATTTTTTCGGATCCTGGGCCGAGCCTCCGCAGATTGGGTCCCTTCTTCGGGAGAATAAGGGAATATCCCGACTTTTTCAAGTTTCATCTCAGTTAAAAAAATCCATTAATTCCTGGAAATCTTCTTCAGTTTCGCCCGGATGCCCGACGATAAATGTAGATCTGATAGCGCAGCCGGGCAAGACCTTCCGAATTTTCTTGAGCAGCCTTGTGAATTGTGCTTTCGAGCCTCCTCGCTTCATCATCTTCAAAACATTCTTCGATACATGCTGGAGAGGCATATCGATATATTTACAGATCACATCGGAGCCTGCCATAACTTCCAGGAGTTCGTCGTCAATTCCTCCGGGATAGGTGTACATGAGGCGAAGCTGCCTTAGGCCTTTAATCTTTGAAATCTTTCGGAGAAGGTCGGGGAGCATCTTTTTGCCTTCCGTGTCCATGCCGTAGCCTGTAGTGTCCTGGGCTATCAGGATCAGCTCTTTTATCCCCGATGAGGCAAGCTCCCGGGCTTCTCTTTCGATCTCCTTCAACGGCCTGCTCCTGTACGGGCCTTTAATTTGGGGGATTATGCAGAACGAACAGGAATGATCACAGCCGTCCGCTATCTTCAGGTACGCGTAATTCGTGCCTTCAGGAAGAACCCTGGATTGACTGAAATTTATATTTGCCTCCGGGTCTATGCCGAACAGGCAGTGCTGTTTTTCACGAACTCCGTTTTTCAAAATCCCGGGCAGTTCGTGAAGCTGGTTCGGCCCGATAAAAATGTCAACATCGGGCAAAGCCCTTACCAGTTCTTGTTTATAGCGCTCCGGTAGGCACCCTGCGACAGCCAGAATTTTACAATTTTTCTTTTTTGAGGGTAAAATATCAATGATAGTGTCGATGGATTCACGCTCGGCTTCGTGAATAAATGCACAAGTGTTTACAATAATAATAGCCGCATCTTCCTCGGAGGGCGCAATTTTAAAGCCGTTACGGCATAACTGTTCCGCCAGTTTTTCAGAATCAACCGTATTCTTCGGGCATCCCAGCGAAATTATCGAAAAATCACTCATTTACCTTACCCGGTAATCCATCAATTCGAAAACCGATGTAACCGTTTTTATCGTTTCATCAGGCGCAAGCCCGTTCTCAACGGATACTTCCCTGACTATTCCTATACCCGGCGCATACCACCTGATTATCTGGTATTTTAATTCTTTCCTGTCAACGGGAGATCCTTCTCTCGTAATCTTAATACAATCAAAATCCCTGCCCATGAGGTGGACCTTTTCCCTGCCGACCACTTCACAAGAAAATTCGGCCTCCACGTTGCCCTGCTTGCCTTTCCACTGCCATTTCTTTCCGGGGAT
This sequence comes from Chloroflexota bacterium, assembly GCA_023475345.1. Lineage (GTDB taxonomy): Bacteria > Vulcanimicrobiota > JAMCWD01 > JAMCWD01 > JAMCWD01 > JAMCWD01. The sequence continues at coordinate 34,633 of JAMCWD010000067.1, forward strand.
CAGGGTCTCGCGAAGAAACGTTTCAGGCGGATCGAAATAAATCTCTGCCTTGTCCGACGTAACTACCCTTTTGACTTTCAAAATGCCCTGGTCGGTTTTCGTATAATAATCCTCGTTGGAGCGAACGGGCATGTCCTCTCCTTCCACATCGACGTAGCTTTCAATGGCGTAAGAATCATAGTCTTTAACCTTTTCTTTCCTTACGACCTTAACGACCAGCTTGGGCCCGAAATTGGTCCGGTAAACCCAGTAATCGCCTATCGACATGGGAAAATAATTAGAACCTGCGCTTGAACAGCCGAACATCAAAAGCAGTATCGAAGCCAAGGCTACTGCCATATATTTTTTCATGAATATTGCCTCCCGGAGCTTAATTTGACTTACTATTCGATGGAAAGGTTTTTTTCCTTCTTTTTTTATAATATTTACCGTGTTCAAAAACCGGAAATGCCGCCGTTTCGGCGGGAAATTTTAACCGGTGTTCCTGTTATTGAAAAATTTAACAATTTCAACGGCGGCGGCTTCCAGGTCTTCATCCGGGCAGGTTAAAGAAATCCTGAAATAACCTTCCCCGTATTTGCCGAAACCTACACCGGGGGTTATCAATACCCCGGTTTCTTCCAGGAGTTGCTTACAAAAAGCCGTGCTGTCACCGCCGCCGGGTATCTTACACCATAGATAGAATGTAGCCGACGGGGGCTTTATCTCCAGCCCCGCTTCCTCAAGCGCCGCAGTCATCAAATCCCGTCTTTTAAGGTACAACTTCCTCATAGCTTCAATGTCGCCGCGGCATTCTCTCAGGCCGTAGGCGCCTGTCGCTGCTATCGCGGAAAAAACCCCCGAATCTATGTTTTTCTTCAGCTTGAGGAGGTTTCTTAAAATTTCGACGGAGCCTGCGGCAAACCCGATGCGCCACCCGGTAACATTGAACATCTTGGAAAGCGAATTGAATTCTACGGCTACATCCTTTGCGCCTTTTACTTCCAGTATGCTCGGAGGTCTGTCCGCTTCGTCATAATAAATCTCCGAATATGCATTGTCATAAGCGATAATGATGCCGTTTCGCCTCCCGAATTCCACGGCCTTTTCAAGAAAACTCAAAGGCGCCACGGCCCCCGTGGGGTTGTTCGGATAATTTAAAAACATAAGCTTTGATTTTCCCAGGATCTCCGAAGGTATTGCATCCAGGTCCGGCAGGTAACTATTTTCCTCCGCCAGGGGCATATAATAATTCATACAGCCCGTCAAGAGAGTATTGTTCCCGTAAACCGGGTAGGCGGGATCGGGCACGAGGCTGTAATCGCCGGGGTTCAGGACGGCATAAGGGAGATGTGCAATTCCTTCTTTGGAGCCTATGAGGCCAAGCACCTCGCTGTCAGGATCAAGGGAAACCCCGAAACGGTCAAGATAAAATTCCGCAGCCGCCTGTTTGAAATCGGCGGTTCCTGCATAAGGGGGGTAACGGTGCCATTCGGATTTTTCAATCTCACTTTTCAGCTCTTCGACCATCCTGCGGGACGGCGGCATGTCGGGGTCGCCTATCCCGAGATCCATCACGCGCCTCCCCTGTGACAGCAATTCATCTTTTGCCTTATCGACTTCTCCGAAAAGATAATGGGGCAGCCTGTCAAGGTTCCTGTTATATTCCATAAAAAGCTCCGTTGAAAAAATATTTTCAGAATTTCAGGATTAAAACCTTTTCTCCTGCCCGGGGCTGTTCATGTCGGGAGTTTTCCTTACGCGACAACCCCCGCGCCCTTAACAAGGGGGAATTCATTATGGTATGCAGCTTTGAGGCTGAAGCTCACAATTATGCATTGTATATAAGAAATAACTAACAGTCCATCATCCCCGCGCAGGCAGAGATCCAGAAGAAAAACTTTGAATAATAATCCCTGTAAATCTCTGCGCTCTCTGCTTTTCTCTGCGTCCTCTGCGGTTAAAATTGATGACAGCACCGATAAGCAATAATCAAATAAATATTATCTGTTTGATTCCGGAACGATACCGAATTTTTTTACGGGGCGCCCCAGATTTTCTTGCCCTTGGTGTCATAGGCGGTAAATTCCGCACCGCCTTCAGTAGCGACTATTTCACCTGTAACTCTGGCCTGCCCCTTGCGGTTCCAGACGGTAACTTCTCCACCGTGCTTGTATATCCTCATCCCGACAGCTTTTTTCCCTTGATTGTCGAAAATGCCGAGACCCCCGCCTTCCTGAGTGGCAGCCATTACTCCGACTGTTTTTCCCAGGTCGTTATAAATGAAGAGGCCGCCGCCGAATTCGCCGGCCCCAAGCCCTCCGACAAGCTTCCCCTGCTTATTGAATACGCCCATGCCTGCGCCGTGTTCATCGGCTCTTATCTGCCCGACAAGCTTCTGATCATTGTTGCATATGGAAAGCCGCCCCCCGTATTTATCCCCGCCGATTGCGCCGATCAATTCTCCCTCGTTGTTCCAGACGGATAATTCGCCTCCCGGTTTCTTTGCAACCAATCCCCCCGCAATTATTCCCCGGTTATTATAGACGGTAAACTCCCCGCCCGACTTACCTTTCCCCAGCCTTCCTATAACCTTGCCGTCGGGAGAAACGAAATCCAGGCCGTCGGCAGGCACCATGATCCTGTTTACTTTAAGAGTTTCTTCCTTAACAACGGCCTGGTTCGCTCTGCCCGTAAAGTTAATCGTTAAAAGAGATCCCAGCAAAAAAGCCGCTATGATCAATATCGCCTGTATCAAGATCCTCGATTTAAACATTTTCGAACCTCCTCATCGCCATTAAGGGGCTTCCCATAGAATTTTCCCGTTGTTATCATAGACGGCGAATTCTCCGTTGTTTTCGGCTGCGACCATTTCTCCGACAACATTCTCCTTGCCGTTCCATATGGCAAACTCTCCGCCGTGCTTAAATACCCTCAATCCTGCAATATTTTTCCCGCGCCCTTCGAACAGACCGATACCTGCTCCGTGCCTGCTCATCCTCATCCCCCCGATAAACCTGCCCTGGTTATCGTCGATATCCAATTCTCCGCCATGCCTGCGGGCCCTTATTCCACCGACGAAAATTCCCTCCTTGTTGTAGAAAACGAATCTTCCGCCGCGTCTGAAAGCTCCCGCACCTCCTACGAATCCCCCCTCCTCGTCATAGACGACCAACTCCCCTCCATGTTTAATCGGGGCCATTTCTATAAATTTCATCCCCTGGGCGTTGTATGCGGAAATATTGCCGCCAAGTTCTCCGGCCCTTATTTCCCCGACCACATCTTCCTTATCGTCGTAAATGAAAAGACCGCCGCCGTTTTCGCCCGCGCTGACTTTTCCGATAACTTTGCCCTCGGGACTTATGAACGCCAGGCCTTCCGCCGGAACCAAGATCCTGTCGACTACAGTTTCTTTTCCAAATTTACCAGTAAATACAGCCGTTAAAAAAGACCCAAGTAAAAAAGATACAACAATTGCCAGTACCAGTGTCAAATTCCAGAATTTAGACATACAACATCACTTCTTGCGGATCTGATAGTACCTTAAAGGCCCTTTTAAAATCCTGTTTGCCGGCATACCGGAAAATTAAGTAGCATGAAGATCGGGACGGTATCGTAGATCTATTGCATGTAATAACTTTCGACATGGGCACATCAAAGCAAATTTTCATGGGGATGTGACCCGTTACATTTTCCTTACCACTTCTCCCTGGTCATTGGAGAGGAAAATACTGCCCCCTTGCTCAAATGTCCCTATAGACGCAACAGGCTCCTGCTGATTATTGAAAAGGGCAAGACTCCCTCCATATTCGTCGGTTCTCAAGCCCCCGAGAAGATTCCCCTGATTGTTAAAAAGCGCAAGGTCGCCGCCATATCTAAGCGCCCTTATTCCTGCGATGGGCTTGCCCAGGCGATTGAAGAGGGCAAGGCTCCCGCCGTATTTATCGGCCCTTATACCACCGACGAAATTTCCATGTTCATTACAGACGGCAAACGTTCCGCCATGTTTACCGGCGGCCATTTCGCCGACCTTGTTTTCCCGGCTGCCCCAGACTGCTATTTCTCCCCCATCTTTAGACGCCCTGATTTTTACGGCCGGCTTTCCTGTGTCATTAAAGACGGCAAGACACCCGCCCTGCTGAATTGACTTGATTTCTCCCATAGCCCTGCCGTCAGGACCTACGAATACGAGCTTGCCTGACGGCACGATAATCTTGTTTGTAACAACATCCTGCCTAAACCTGTCTTTAAATATGTACATAGAAAGGGCGCCTGACAGGAACGCAACCAGAAAAAACAATACAAAAATTAAATGCCTTGATCTTGACATCTCTCTCCCTCCCTCTTCAATTGTCGCTATCTCTCTTGAATTTTTCGTCGGCATGAAAAGTTTTTCCTGCCGGCATTGATAAAAATTTATATAAACATCCAGCTCCAGACGGGAGGGAATCCGATGGAGCGGATGCGAACCCCGGCCTTTAACGCCGCCCGATAAATCGGACTATACCCGGGGTCGAAAACAAATCCCGGAGGCGACAGGAAAGCCGGAACTGCGGAATTCATTCCGTCATGACTTTATCGCGATTATATCCCTTCAGCTTTACCTGTCCGCAGGATAAATTTTCATATCACAGTTTTCTGCCGCCGTAAACGAGATGTTATCTATCGAATCAAGGCATTCCACAGCCGGGTACTGGATAGCCATCGGGAGCAATACAGGCTCTTCGGGCGGCGGGTTCAAGGGGATGTCAACATCCTTCTGTATCACCATGCGGTAGGGATCCTGGTTTGCAAAGAAGTAATCGATGTATTTGTTCCTCTGTTCATCGGTTAAGCCCACAGGGTATAAGCCGGTCTGGGCGATGGAAGTATCCGCCGGGACCCAGCCGTAATTCTGGAGGTAAAATTCCGCCCAGAAATGAGGTCCGCTATATCCGGGGCACAACTGTATCCCGCCGGTAGCCCTGGCAGGGATCCCCAGCGATCTGCATAATGCCGCGAAATACATGCTCTGGGCGCCGCAGTCGCCGAACCCGTTTTTGTGGACGAACAACGATTCGGGGCTTTCTTCTGCGCCAAGCGATACATGGGGCATCAGCCCGTAATTTATATTCCTGACTATGTAATCGTAAATCATCCTGGCTTGCCGGTACGGATTCTTTTCGCCGCCGACGATATCGAGAGCCTTCCGGCTTATCTCTTCGTCGAATACCGTGCTGCCGAAAGATTTTGTAAATCTCTGGTAATCCGCAGATCCTTTATCATATATGCCCACATTTTCGGGGTCGATGTCAAACCTCTGCTCGTAATGTGTAAATGTGAATCTGACCTCGGCTTCAAGCTTGTCTTTGACATCGGATATAGGGATGGAACAATATGCAATGCCGATGTCCCCGCTGATGACCGCCGGTACTGTGAAATACTGTTCCGGCGAAACGGAGATGACTTCGACATCCCTCTGACATTCTGTCAATACAGGGAGCGGGAACCATATACGAACAACACCTGTTTTTGGTAATTTCTCTTTCGGGATGGAAAGCGAATAACTCCCGTAATATTTTACGGGCTTGACAATGGGCTTCCATTTCTTTTCCGGGTAGCCGCTCCCGGAATACCTGAAAATAATATCTCCGTAGGCGTCGAAAAATGACAGGTGAGCACTGTCGATCTTTTTATTGAGCCGCATGAGGCTTATATCCGAGAATAGTATGTTTACCGCCGCTTCTGAGAAATAATAAGGCTTACCGTCTATGATTTTAAAGGGGATCTTGCCGTCTTTAATCAATTCGTCCAGTTCCGCCCCGCTTAATGACGGGATCTCCTTCTTAACCGATTCGCGGAGGCCTTTTTCGTCAAGCTGGTAATCAGAACAAAGCCGTTGTACCAGGTGTATCATCTTGTTGCATGAACGGGCGCTTTCTCTATCACCCTTCTGGGAGTATAATTCGGATGCCTTCTTATAATTTTCATAAGCCGCCGTATAATATCCCCTGTCGTAGAAGCCGCGTGCTTTCTCTCGGAGATCATCCGCACTGCCCGCATAGGCTGCGGCAATTGAAAAAAAGAATAAGCCCGCCAGGATGACAATAAACGCCGAACTTTTAAACTTGCTCATACGCCCCCTCCTACGAAATCTAAATGAGTATTAATTGTTATAATTAAATATGAGCAAATTTATTCCTCTGCTTTAAGGCAGAAAGCCTGCGTAAATTTTTACTGAATCAATAATATCCGGGATATAACACATTTTCTCCTCTATGGAGCAGAATAACTTTAAGAATTGAGTATTCCTTGCCATTGTAGGGCGGTTTTCGTTATGATAATATTGAATTGACTGAATCGAAGCAATTACAGAAACCGAGTAACTACCACTCGTGCAGGAGGGGAAAAAATGAATCATTTACAAAAAATAAAGTTTTCAGGTCTGATGATACCTGCCCTGCTCATCCTTATGGCGGTCATCATAAGTGGTTGTGGTGTTTATTTTCAGAGTAATCCCGCCGGGCCCGTGGTGCTGGCCGAAGGCGACGGCATAGTAATCACAGGCCAGCCCGGCAGCGTGCCTCCCGGAGTAACACTTACCATAGCTAATGTTACCGAAGCTGAAGCCGAGGCCGCCGCGGCTTTTACCCCCAGCCAGATATTTTTCCTGGGGGCCGATTTCGGCCCGGACGGCACGGTTTTTACCCCTCCCGTTACAATCACTTTTACCCTCCCCATGAAATTATATCCGGGATGGAAGCTCCTTTTTTACCGGCTTGAAAACAACGCATGGGTAAATACCGGCCTTGAAGCAACCGTGAACGAAGACGGTTTAACCGCAAGCGTCCAGGTATCCCACTTTTCGACGTATGTCCTCTTTCTGGATGAAAACTGGGAAGAGGTTACTTACGGCGATTATACCCTGGCGTCCGTGATAAACGGAGTTCCCGTATCAAATATACAAGACCCTATAATCCTTGTTTCTGGGAAAACAAACGATCCGGCTGTCATAGCAAAAGTCATGGAAGTAACGGGGAAGACCGAGGAAGATGCGGTTTATCTGCTTCGATCCTTTGATGACACCGGGGACAATATAGTCCAGGTCCTGCAATTACGCCAGGATGTGAAAACAATAAGATACTGGCCCGATAACCCGGATGAAAAATACGGCCGCTGGTTGACCGTTACCGAAATCGATACGTTGTATTCGCCCGAAGGAGCCAGGGAGTATTATGCCCTTCCCAATTCTAATACATCACTGAATGTAACCCAATACAGGCTGAAGCCGGGCGCGATAGTAATTTACGGGGTATGCGCCGACATGACCTGGAGCGAAATATTCGGGCCTTATGCCACAGGGGGCGGATTACAATTCTACGCACCGGATGCAACAGTCTGGGTTGGTCATGCGGAATTGAACCCGGATGTCATAGAATTGGAAACTGAATTACGGTATGTTAAATCACATGTTGAGCCTTAAGAGACTGAGATGAGCCTGCCTGATCAAATAAACAGGGACGCGCTCCTGGAAAGAATTAAAAAACTTTTCATAGAGGCGAAGCAAGCTGACGCTCATGTGCCGGAAAGAATCGCCGGGGAACTGGAAGAGATGATCCGTTGCCTTGAGCGCCTGGAGCCGGATTTGAGGCAGTTGTCGTCATATACCGGTACGATTATGTACTGGTATCTCGACCGGGGAGTAAAGGAAATTCCCGCGCATTACGACATTTCCCGGCTGGCTATCGACATCGATAAATTATATAACATCAGGAAAGCCCTGGACAGTGTCCAATCACTTGTTTTAGAAACGGACGCCCCGCAGGATCTCCGGGAATTAACCCGGCTCCTGAAAAGCATGCTCACCATCTTTACGCCTGATGGCCGGATGGACAGCAAGGGATACAGCGAGCTTGCTTCTCAATTAAGAAAAATAACCGGAGCCAACCGGGCATATCTTGAAAAAAATATGGGCAGCTATATTTTCCACATTTAATCAGCGCCGGGATTAACATTACACCGTAACTTAAAGGTAAATTTGTATTTAACAAGAAATCATTTTTATCTGTCTGCAGAATTTTTGTATATGAAAATTGCTTTCGTCCATAACTCTTTCCTCAATACAGGGGGAGCCGAAAAGTTCACCCAGTGGCTTTGCGCCGCCCTGGCGGAAAGAGGGCACGACATTACCCTGATATCGCCGACTTTCAATGAGGATATCAAAAAATCCATCACGAATTCGGGGGTCAGTTGTGAAACAATAAAATTGAGGCCCTTCTCCCTTTCCTTAATAGGCCAGAGATTCAACCAGCTCAAGGTTACGTTTCAAAAAGGGGTCCCGAAAATCAAGCTGCTTTCTTCCGAGCGGATCTTTGTTGAAGAAAACAATGCCGTATTCAATGAAATCGGGCTTTCATTATCACGGCTCCTGCCCGGATATGACCTGGTAATACCTCATATATGGCCGTCTCACATCTGGACGGCTTACGCGATAAGGAAAATGAAAACAAAGCCAGCCCTGATCTGGATATGCCAGGAACCCCACCGGGTGTTGTATTCAAATATAACGGACGCATATTCGCCGGCCCATGAAAAGACGGAAACGGCTGATGAAGCTTTTCTCAAAGAGCAGGATCAAAAAGCCGCGTCGATTATGGATGTGATTATTGGAAACAGCGAATTTTCCAGGAAAAATATAAGCACGATATACCCGGACAAAGATGTCAGGAAGATATTGCTGGGCTTCCACAGTGAGAGGGTCGCCGGTTCCCCGCAGATTATAGAGGACGGGATTTTCAGGATCGTCTGCGTGAACAGGCTTTTCTCACCGAAGAACGTTCAGGGTGTCATAAAAGCTTACGCCTATTTAAAGGAACTGGCCCCCCGGCTTTACGATCAAACAAGGCTACAAATCGTAGGGACGGGGCCTTATGAAAAAGAATTGAAAGATTTGGGTTCGAATCTCGGGATTGACGACAGGATTGAATTCACAGGTTTCGTGGATGATAAGGATCTGCCCGGCTATTATGCGAACGCCGCCCTGGTCATCTATCTTCCTTACGGCGAGCCTTTCGGCCTTGTCCCTGTGGAAGCGATGAGGTGGGGGAAGCCTGTCATAGCAAGCTCCCACGGCGGCCCTGCGGAAACTGTCGTTGACGGCGAAACCGGCTTCCTGGTCGATCCCGGAGATTACGAGTCGGCGGCAAAGGCCGTCGAAAAACTGCTCATCAACCCGGAGTTAAGAATGGAGATGGGCGAGGCCGGGAAAAGCCGGGCTGAAAAATTCTTCAGTCATGACAGGGTCGTTGACGAATTTGAAAAGATATTTTTCGAAAAGACAAAGCCTGGTAAATAACGTTCCCGGCTGATGCCCCGAAGAAATTTTTACTTCACGGAAGCCTTTACCTTGTCCCGCCAGTAATTCAGAATATCTTCCAGAGTTTTTTCAAACGGGATCTCCGGCTTCCAGCCTGTCAGCTCCCTCAGTTTTGTCGCATCACCAAGCAGGACAGGCACATCGGACGGGCGGAGCCTGGAAGGGTCAACTTCGATTTTTATCTTAACCGTGCTCATGGATAAAAGCATATCCAGCAATTCCCGGATCGAATGGTCCGTCCCGGAGGCTATGTTATATACTTCTCCCGACTCCCCTTTCTCGGTCGCCAGCCAGTAGGCCCTCACGGTATCCCTGACATCGGTGAAATCGCGGCGGGCTTCCAGGTTGCCTACTCTAATAACGGGTTCCAGGAGGTCTGCTTCTATATCGGCTATCTGCTTTGCAAAGTTGGAGCTTACGAAAACTTCACCGCGCCTCGGCCCCGTATGATTGAAAGCCCGGGTCCTTATTATCTTCAGGCCGTAGCTCCTGTTGTATTGATATCCCAGGAGATCCTGGGCGACCTTGCTGACCCCGTAAGGGGACATCGGCCTTAACGGGTTCGTTTCCTTTATGGGGATCTCGTCCGGATAAACCATGCCGTATTCTTCGCTCGAACACGCAAGTTGTATCCTGGGATTGATCTCAATCTGCCGGACTGCTTCAAAGATGTTGAGTTCGCTTATGACATTGTTTGTTATGGTGTCTGCGGGGGCGTGCCATGACGTGGGGACATAGCTCTGGGCGGCAAGGTGAAAAATATAATCCGGCCGCACATGCTCCAGCATACTCATGACGGACGTGGAATCCTTGAGGTCGCATTCTATTAATTCTATCTTGTTTTTTATATGCTCCACGTTATCCATGCGGCTCCGCCAGCGTACCGAGCCGTAAATTCGGGATTCGGGGTGAATTGACATGATATACTCGGCCAGGTACGGCCCGACAAAACCGGTAATGCCGGTTATAAGCACTTTCATTTATGAAGCCTCCTTGATTAATAAGAACTCAATAACTGTAATTTTCAAATTCGACAACCCGTAACTTCTCCCTTTATAAACCGGCCTGCGCCTGCCATATTAAGCTTCCGACTTAACAAGGTTTTTGTCCTGGCGAAGCTGTGTCTTACAATATGCCGCGTAAAGGCCGCCCTTCTTGAACAGGTCATCATGGGTGCCTGCTTCTTCGATGCCGCCGTCTTCGATAACGATTATTTTATGAGCTTTTCTGACCGTCGAGAGGCGGTGAGCTATAACGATAGTGGTACGGTCTTTCATCAAACGGTCCAGCGCATCCTGTATCAGGGCTTCGGACTGGGTATCGACGCTTGAAGTGGCCTCGTCGAGGATAAGTATGCGGGGGTCTCTCAAAAGCGCTCTGGCGATTGCAATCCGCTGGCGCTGGCCTCCCGAAAGTGTCATCCCGCGTTCCCCGACTATGGTATCGTAGCCGTGGGGCATATCCATTATAAATTCATGCGCATGGGCCGCTATCGCCGCCTGCTCTATCTCTTCCTGAGTTGCATCCAGCTTCCCGTATAGCAGGTTGTCCCTGATTGTGCCGGAGAACAAAATCGTTTCCTGCGATACTATGCCCAACTGCCTTCTCAGGCTCTTAAGGTTGATATCTTTCAAATCATGACCGTCAACCGTAATGACCCCGCCTGTGGGATCGAAAAAACGCGGGATGAGATTTACCGTGGTGGTTTTTCCTGCGCCGCTCCTCCCGACAAGGGCAAGTATCGTCCCTGCAGGCACATCGAAAGTTAAGTTTTTGATCACCGGGATGCCGGGTTCATATTCGAAAGAAACATCCTTAAATTCTATGCTGCCTTCTATGCGGCCGGGATCTATCTTGCTTGCGGAATCCGGTTCCTCGGGCGTCGAATCCATGACTTCAAAAATCCGGTTTGCGGAAACGAGGGCCGTCAAAAGCGACGAATATGTGGATGCAATCTTATTAACAGGGTTCATCGTCATGCTCATGAGCGCCCAGAACATGAACATATCCCCGACCGAAAACTTGCCCCGTATGACTTCCAGGCCGCCGTACCATACGGCCACGGCAATGCCCAGGGCGGCAAGAAATTCAACGACCGGAAGCTGCGTTGCATTGAACTGGGTCATCTTCATGACATTTGCGTAAAGACTTTCGCTTTCGTTATTGAAGCGCTTGATCTCATGGCCCTCACGCGCAAACCCCTTGGTGATCCTTATGCCGGTAATGGATTCCTGGAGCCTGCTCATGATATTGGAGGATTGGACCTGCATCCTGTACGCGGCCTGTTTTATATAGAGGCCGAACCTGACCACCGCCACCGATACAAGCGGGCTTATTGCAAGTATCAATAAGGTCATCTTCCAGTTAAGCCAGAACATCCACGCCATGGCGCCGATAATTATGATCACGTAATTGATAAAATTGATTAGTTCCACTCCCAGGGCGGTGGCGAGGTTCCCCGAATCTACAAGCACCCTTACTATAAGATCTCCCGTCTTGAACCTTTCGACAGTCCTGAGCGGCAAGAATTGTATATGATAAAAAACGTCGTCCCGGATATCTCTGACGGCCTGCTGCATCCCGTACGGCATCAAGTACGCCTGGGCGTACCCGAAAATGCCTTTTGCGAAAACTATGATAATAAATCCTATTACTATCGCATTAAATATCCATAACGCGCTTGCGCTGAACTCAAAATTAATAAACGGGATAACGACATGCCTTATGGGGTTCCCTTTCTCGATGATATTATCTATCAAATATTTGATCATCAAAGGATAAAGCAGCGCCAGGCCGTTTACTATAAGGGTACAGACGAAAGCTATAACAATAGGCTTCCAGTAAGGGAGCGAATAGTTAATTACGCGCCTCAGCATAACCACGTTCGAATTTTTCGTTATGTGATGAATCATTTTCGCCATAATTTCCGCGCTAAATTCGATGTTAAACGGGGAATACCTTTCTAAATTATAAATGTTGTGCCGAGTCCCGGCACTTTAATCAAACGGGGATTGCCGTGGCTTATTCTTTCCTGCAGAGATAACCCATCCTCACTCCGAAATATGCCAGCACCTTAAATACCGGCCACAAGAATCCGGGGAAGCTCAAATTCTTTATCTCCGAATGAAAAGCCACCGGCTTCAATCCTGCATTTATAAGCTCCTTTTTGATTTCATACGGCATGTAGAAATGGGCAAAACCATAATCGGTCCTCCCTTCCTTAGTGGCCTTCAAATGCCAGTGATAAGATTCTACATTCAATTTGTTCGGCACCGTTACTGCGACATACCCTCCCTTTTTGCAGACCCTTGCCATCTCGTTCAACGACTGCTGTCTTTCCGCCTGCTCGGATAAATGCTCAACGACCGAAAAACTCACGACAAGGTCGAATGACTCGTCGGGGAAAGTAAGCTTTTTCATATCCTCGACCTGGAACCTGACCTTCGAGCACAGGTCGGGGGCTATCTCAAGCTCTAGTATCTTTTGGGCCGTTTCGATGGACCTGGGGGAAAGATCGACCGCAACCCACTCTTTTACCTGTGATGCATAAAAAATCTCGTCGATAGGCTCCGAGCACCCTACGTTCAAAACTCTCATATCTTTAAGAGGGAGGCCGTAAAGCATGTACCAGTCGCTCAACAGCTTCTTTGCAAGATACCAGACTTCTTTTCTATATCCCGAAGCTATGAATTCTTCCGCCCTCTGTTCGTATCGCTCAATTACTTTTCCATCAACTTCCTGCGGCAATTATCAGGGCTCCTTTCAATTATTTACAAGTATTTGCAATTCGAAAATAATAAATTTCCGCCCGGTTATTTTAACACATCCCGGAGCCAGTTGTATTTCTTTTTTTATCAACCATATCCTCTGTAATTTTTCTTTATGTCAATCAATCGTTACCTGCGACGTGCTGAAAGGATTATACGCACATATTGTGGAATAGCCATTTTCATGAGTTGGATAGAATCCAGGACAGACGAAGAATGGAAAATCGAAACACAGAAACAGTGGGGAAACGACCCCTGTTGTGCTGTTTATGCCGAAGGCGAAGAGCCAGGAACGGTGCCGTTTTATGACAGGGTTCGGAAATTCCGTTACACCGATTATGCTCCCTGGATGCATGAAGCGATAGGGTTCGACAGGTACAACGGTAAAAAATTACTTGAAATAGGCTGCGGCATGGGCATCGACCTCATGGAATTTGCAAAAGGGGGAGCAGCCGTTACAGGCATCGACCTGACGCGGGAACCGCTGGAAATAGCGGGGAAAGGTTTCGAATCTCATTCTCTCAAAGGGGAATTTCACAGGATGGATTCTGAGAAGCTGGAATTTCCCGACGGATCTTTTGATGTCGTTTACTCTTTCGGCGTCCTCCACCACACGCCCAATACCCAAAAAGCAATCGATGAAGTCCACAGAGTCCTCAAGCCGGGCGGCGAAGCCATAGTTATGCTTTACTACAAAAATTCGATCCATTACTGGTGGGCCCAGATGTTCATACATGGAGTGCTGAGGCTGAAGCTTTTTCGGATGTCCCCGGATGAATTGCTAAGCAGCAATGTTGAAGTATCTCATTCCGGGGCGAAACCCCTGGTAAAAGTGTACAACAAAAAACAGGCGCGGGAACTGTTTAAAAATTTTTCTTCGACTTCGCTTGAAGTTTACCAGCTCCAGAGATACGAGATCCCCCTTATCAGCAGTTTATTATCAGATGCACAGGTAGAATCGTTAAGCAGAAAATTCGGCTGGTTCCTCCTCATCAAAGCGGTAAAATGAAGCGAGTTTTCAAGATCAAAACTTTATTTCATCCGGTAATAAATTTTATATTGCCGCCGGGATGCTCTGAAGAAAACATGCTGGCGAGTTATATTTCATGAGCTTTTTTAAAAAAGTATCGATGACCCTGGTTACCAAGCTGATCTGCCTGGTAATAGGGACCGTCTCGGGCATAATAGTGGCCCGCTGGCTGGGGCCTTATGGGAAAGGGATCCTGGCGATAGCAGGCGCAATGACGGGCGCTCTTCTTCAATTCGGCAACCTGGGGATACCTTCTTCCCTTATATATTACGGTTCCCGCGATCCTGAAAACGTGCCGAAACTGGCCGGGCTTAATTTCTGGATCGCATTGGTGCTGGGCACATTGCTGGGACTGGTTACTTATTCAATCGTCACCTTCAATCCCCAGTGGCTGGGAAAGGTGCCGTTCAATATTTTCGTTTTCGCGTTATTACTCGTCCCGTTTCAATTTTTTAACCAGCTTTACCAGAACCTGCTCCTTGCCGTCCAGAGGATTTTCACTTTCAACATTTTCATCCTGATAGAAACTGTACTTTTCCTCGTTATGGCGGTAACGGTGGTCGTACTTTTGAAAAAGGGGGCGCTGGCCATAATCCTGGGCCAGTTCAGCATCGCGGTCCTCCTGGCGTGGGGATATTACCTGGCCGTGAGGAGCTTTTCAAAGATAGATCTCATCCCGGATTTCGACCTGCTGAAAAAATTGATAACCTACGGCCTGATTTTTTATGTAAACAACTTCCTTGCATACCTGCTTTTGCGATCGGACTTATTCCTGGTCAACTATTTCAGGAACACCAGCGAGGCGGGCATTTATTCGATAAGCGCAACTTTCGCCGATATGCTTACACTTACTCCACAGACCATAGGGATGATCCTCTTCCCGACGCTTTCGGCAGCCCGGCCCGAAGAAAGGGCCGGATACACCGCCAAGGTTCACAGGTTCACGGTATTGCTGATGCTGTGCTTATGCGTAATTTCGGCATTCATCGCACAACCGCTCATAGTGCTGTTATACGGGAACGCATTCGCCGCGGCAGGG
This sequence comes from Chloroflexota bacterium, assembly GCA_023475345.1. Taxonomy (GTDB): domain Bacteria; phylum Vulcanimicrobiota; class JAMCWD01; order JAMCWD01; family JAMCWD01; genus JAMCWD01. Next base: position 49,803 of record JAMCWD010000067.1, read on the forward strand.
CCGCCGATACTGTGGCTTCTGCCGGGGATCTTCTTCCTCTCTCTTGAAACTATTTTCGCCATGTACTACGCTTCGGAATACCTGCCCGCATTCGTCCCGATTTCATGGGCCGTATCGCTGGCTTTAAACGTGGGTCTGAACATCGTCCTTATCCCGAAAATAGGAATAATCGGGGCGGCTATTACATCTTCAATTGCATATACACTGGTGTTCGTTGTATTGATTACCCAGTTCATGAGGAAAACAAAAACGCCGCTGAGAGAACTTTTCATCCTCCGTCGCGGCGAATTCAAAGAGATTATCGATGGAATCAAAAGCTTCAAGCCCGCCGGTAAACAGCCTGACCAGGCTTAATTATCAGAACAGCGTATATATGAACGGGCCGAGTACCGAGCTTTCTGCAAAGACTATGATGAGACCCAGGATGATTAACATAATGATAATGGGAGCAATCCACCACTTCTTTCTTTCTTTCAGATAAGCCCAGTATTCCTTAAAAAATCCCACTGATAACTCCTCCTAGAATTGATGCTTATATCTTGATGGCTCTATCCCTGCATGTTCTCTTTTTATCCAGTATGATTTCGTGCCGGGATCGAATTTAAGCTTCAACGGGTCGTGGTTGAAAAGCCTGTAAACGATTGCTATAGGCGTTACTACCAGATAAAACATGATAAACATGATTACCGATGTCATGATGGTTCCGATAAAATGCGCAAAAGCCATCCAGCCACTCCTGACCGGGCCGAGCAAGCCGGGGATTAAAAGCCCCGAAATGATAAGCAGCGCTCCAAAGGCGGCGATATACGGCCAGAAAGATTTTTCCCTCCAGTAAAGCAGCGCTCCTAATAATATAAAGGCAGCCCCGAGAACAAGGCCGAATTTCCTGTTTTCGCTTCGCTCGTTTTTCATAATATTTCTTTCTTCAATCGGGCGGGAATTCCCGCTTCCAATCTTTATCCTCAGCAAGAACCGGCTGGGCCTTCTTGTCCAGGAGATAATTTCCCAGAAGGAGATAATCCATCTCCGTCCGCATGAAACAGCGGTACGCATCTTCCGGCGAGCATACTATCGGCTCGCCGCGCACGTTGAACGATGTATTGATTATCACCGGGCAGCCGTATTTTTTATCGAACGCGGAGATCATATCGTAATAAAGCGGGTTCGTCTCACGGTGGACCGTCTGAACCCTGGCGGAATAATCAACATGAGTAATCGCTGGGATCGATGACCTGAGGACGTTGAGCTTGTCTATGCCGAAAAGGCCCCTCTCCTCTTCGCTCATCTTTCGGCAATGCTTTTCTCTGACGTTGGAAACAAGGAGCATATACGGGCTTGCACAACTCATATCGAACCACTCGGAAATCTTATCAGAAAGGACCGAGGGGGCAAAAGGCCTGAAGCTCTCCCTGTACTTGATCTTCAGGTTCATGATCGACTGCATTCTGGGGCTCCTGGCGTCGCCGATTATAGATCTTGCGCCAAGCGCCCTGGGGCCGAATTCCATGCGCCCGTTGAACCAGCCTATAACGTTTTCACCTGCTATCAAGTCCGCTATAACTCCGGGGATTTCTTCATCCGAAAACCGCCTGTACGGGAGGCCGTTGTCTTCAAGATATTTTAGTATCGGGCCGTTATTATACCGGGGACCGAGGAAAGAACCTTTTTGAAAATCCGATTTTTCATCGGCGATGCGTTCTTTGCCCAGGTAATGATGCCACGCGATAAGGGCGGCTCCCATCGCTCCGCCCGCATCGCCGGATGCGGGCTGGATCCATAATCTTTCAAAAGGCCCGTCGCGCAGGATACGGCTGTTGCCGACACAGTTAAGCGCCACGCCGCCTGCAAGGCACAGGTTCTTCATGCCTGTTTCGTTGTGGACATGGCGGGCCATCCTCAGCATTATCTCCTCGGTAACTTCCTGGACCGAACGGGCTATATCCATATAATGCTGCGACATTTTGGATTCCGGCTTCCGGGGAGGCGCGCCGAAAAGCTTTTCAAACTTCTTATTAATCATCCTGAGGCCGGTACAATAATCGAAATATTCCATGTTAAGCCTGAAGGAGCCGTCTTCTTTGAGATCGACAAGCTCTTTCAAAATCAGCTTAACATATTTCGGCTCCCCATAAGGCGCGAGGCCCATCAACTTGTATTCTCCAGAATTGACTTTGAAGCCGGTGTAGTACGTGAACGCCGAATAAAGCAGGCCCGGCGAATGAGGGAATTTCAGCTCGGCCATAAGCTCCAGCCTGTTGCCTTTCCCGATGCCGTATGATGCGGTTGACCACTCCCCTACCCCGTCGAGCGTCAGTATGGCGGCCTCGTTGAACGGGGACGGGAAGAAAGCCGATGCCGCATGGGATTCGTGGTGTTCCGGGAAAAGGATCTCGCCTTTAAAATCAAGTTCCTTCCTGATGATCTTTTCGAGATGGAGCTTCTGCTTGACCCACAAAGGGACGGCCTTTATGAAAGATGCGAAACCCCCCGGTGCAAAGGCGAGATATGTTTCGAGGATCCTTTCGAATTTCAAAAGCGGCTTGTCGTAGAAAACGACAATGTCGGGACCTTTCCCGCTTATCCCGCCTTCTTCAAGGCAATAGCGGACGGCATTTACAGGGAAGCTGAAATCATGCTTTTTGCGGGTGAACCGCTCTTCCTGCGCGGCGGCGATAATCTCGCCGTCCGTAACGAGACATGCCGCGCTGTCGTGATAAAAAGCAGAAATGCCAAGGATGTTCATTTATCGAACACATTCCTCCTGTTGTGCAATATTATATTCGATTTTTTTCCATAAAGTCCAGAACATAATAATATTTAAAATCAGCTTTGGACCCGGCATGTAATTTTCCGCCGGGAAAAAGTTGTATTTTATCTTGGTTGAGTGTTATCATTTTACAAGGACAAATTTTTCGAGCATTGAAATTTGTCGGTATAAGCGGGGTTTGAGATTTGAGTCTCATCGAGAAAGTCAAACATGAAAGAGCCGAATAACTCAAGCGTCGATACCGGCTCCGATTCGACGGTGAAACAGCATCCCGGCAATACGAACAGGCGCTTGAACGGCGCAAAAAAACCGGGCTTTTTTATCATTACCGTTTTCCTGCTGATAACTATCGCCGCGCTGCTATACCTTGGCTCGATAATTTACCGGACTAACCTTCTCCGAAACAAAATCCATCTCATCTGGAGTTCGAAAAATTATACCTACGACCGGGATCTGGGATTCGCCCCGAAACCTGGGACATCGAGCGACATATACGGCGTACCCGTTTGCTATGATGACGAGGGCTTCAGAATACCGGAAGGAGCAGGTCTTAACACTCCGAAAAAACGGCCGCTGGTATTGGCTCTTGGGGACTCGTTTACTTACGGAGATATGTGCCCTGCGGAAAACACCTTCCCGCACATCGCCGGCAAGAAGCTGAACGGCACGACGCTGAACGCCGGGGGATGCAGCTACGGCCTGTCACAGATGCTCCTGCTCGCAAAAAAACTGATACCCGAATACAAGCCCGACTATGTCCTGGCCCAGTATTCGCCCTGGCTTGCGGAAAGATCAATGACCCCTTTCGGCACGGACACCTTTTGCATCCTCACAAACCCTTACTTTGCAAAATCTGGAAACGGCGGAATCTTTATTTACCCGGTGGTTTTCAAAAGCAAAATTTTCGATCTCCCTTTGAAAAAATATGTCGAAAATCCCGGGAAGAACGGATGGCTTTCATTCCTTATAAATGTCGGCATCCCGCTTTATACCGCTGAAGATATAAACATGTTAAAATACAACATCGCACGCTTTACCGGCAAAATTCCCGCGCCGTACTCCGACCGGGATAAAATCGTAAAGTACACTTACGAAGAGATGGAAAAGTTGTGCGAACAAAACGGCTCAAAGCTTGTAATAGTTATGCTTGGCGCTTATTCCATTGCAATCAGGCCGGACGAACTCCCCCGACCCGAACTGAAAATATTGAAAGGCTTGAACGGCCCTGTGCTGGTTGACGCAATTACACCGTTATACGGCAGGCTCGGCGAGAAATCCGGCGAAGCTTACCGGAAGGAGTATTGTAGCTGGGTCGATAACCCGCCGAGATGCGTGGATGAGCATCCGAATAAGCTCGCGCATGAAATAATCGCCGAAAAAATAGTTAAAACAATAACCGGGGTCAAGGAGCCTTGAACCTGAGATGAATACGGGAAAAAATAACGATCTAAAAGATCCTACAAATCCGTCTTCCGGCGCTGGAAATAACCGGCCATCCGATAATCAGGCAGCCGACAGGAAGAAAAGGTTGATGAATGCGCTTATAACGATCATCCTTTTCGCATTAATTATTTCTTTCGGGATTGTAGTGCGCGCGGCCATCAGCGCAGACCGTTTATACAGGCATCTAAAAAGCAAGCAATCATTTGTTGCAAGTCAAATGTTCAAGGGGGACCCAAAACTCGGATATGCCAACACCGGCGAATTCAGAGCGCCAGAGAGCGAACCATACGAACAGGATGTATCAACCAGGTTCGAACTCAACGGCACGTGGATCCCCGCAAATATAAAAGTATCGAAATCTTCCATCCCCGTCATACTTGCCCTAGGCTGTTCTTTTACATACGGAATGTCCTGCAATGAAGACGAAACTTATTCTTATATCGTCGGAAAAAAGTTACACGGCATATCTTTAAATGCAGGGCTTGGCGGTGCGGGTCTTGCACATATGCTTTTGATCGCCAAAAAATTAATACCTGAATTTAAACCCAACATCGTTTTGGTCCAGTATTCGCCCTGGCTTTCGGAAAGGTCAATCCAACCTTTCTCACGCTCCGCCCGGGACGTCATCCCGACGCCTTTTTTTTCGGAAACTTCCGATGGAAAAATTAAACTTAACCCTCCTATATATAAATCAAAATTTTTCGACCTCCCTTCGAAATTTCGTTATACCCCGATGAGCACACGCGATTATATCTCGTTCATGTCAAAAGTCGGGATACCGTTGTACATCAATGAACATATCAACACCCTGATATTCCTGGCAAAAAGAGAACTGCGGCTTACGCCGAACTTCACCAGGGACAAGCAAAAAATCGTCGAGTTAGCCTACAACGAAATCGCGGAGATCTGCGCCCGGAACAATGCGAAAATGGTTGTTGTTTTCATGGGGGGCTACGACACACTGAAACTTGAAGACTTCCCGAAAGAAGAACTGGATAAAATCTATGCAATCAAAAATTTAATTTTTGTGGATACGACGGCTCCCCTGTTCGAACACCTTAAACAACATACTCCTGAAGAATATATAAAAACATATAACACGGTAATAAATACAAAGCCGGTAATGACGGACATCCATCCGAACAAGGCGGCGCATGGAATAATCGCCGAAGAAATAGTAAAGGCATTAAAAAAGAGTGAATCGGGCAACCGTTAATTAACATTGCATGACGGATAAACAAAAGGAAATTTTTCTTCCGGTAGGTTTTTACCGGTATCGATAGAAAAGTATTCCATAGGATTAGAAAGGAGCTTTTTATGCCTGTACTTACAATATCGCGTCAGATGGGAAGCGGCGGAGATAAAATAGCTCAGGAAACGGCGAAGCTATTGGGCTGGTCATATTTCGACAAGGACCTGCTTAGAAAAGCTGCAGCCGAGTCAGGGCTTTCAGTCGAGCACGTAGTGGATTTCAACGAAGACAGCTATCCCGTAAGAGATTTCTGGGACCGCCTCCTGGGAGGAGCCGATAAAATAGCGATGGCAAGGTTCAAAGAAGTCGATGAAAACGGCACGGTTATACTCACGGAAGACCTTCTCGACGAGGAAAGATGCCTGGCGTTCATCCAGAGCACGCTTTATCACCTGAAGGATAAAGGGAATATCGTGATAATAGGCCGCGGGGGGCAGGCCCTTTTCCGGGAATACGACGGGGCTTTCCATGTCAGGATAATCGCCCGCATGGAAAAAAGAATCGAAGAGATGATGATGAGGGCTGAAACCACGAAGGAAGAAGCCGCCGAATATCTTAAAAAACGGGATACGGCGGCATCCCAGTATATCAGGCGCTTTTACAACGAAAACTGGGAAGATCCCATGCTTTATCACATGGTCGTAAATTCAAGTTTCATCGATGAAGATACGGCGGCCGAAGTGCTGGCGGATGCCGTAAGAAAATATTTTACCTGCAAGGAGATCCCGTTTTGAAAAGCACGGCCATGGTGCTGACTGCGCCGGAGACGATTATAAAAGAAGAAAAGCCTGTGCCTGAGCCTGGCCCCAATTATGCAAGGGTAAAGGTGATATGGGCCGGTATATGCAGCACGGATCTTGCAATTTACAGCGGAGACTATAAAGTCCAGCTCCCCCTTGTTCTCGGACATGAATTTTCAGGAATTGTTGAAGCGGTGGGCCCCGGCGTGTCTCCGAACTGGGTGGGCAAGCCTGTTGTCGGGGAAATCAACGATACATGCCTTGTAACAGGCGACCCGGCCCCTTGCGCCGCCTGCATGAGAGGGCTGCCGCATCACTGCATCCGCCGGACGGTACTGGGAATAGACCGTCATGACGGCGCATTTGCAGAACACGCGCTCATCCCCCACGGGAACCTCCACAGGGTCCAGGAAGGGCTGAGCCTCCGCGAGGCGGCCTTCGCGGAACCGCTTGCGGCCGCTTTCCAGGCATTCGTGGGCTTCCATATCGAGCCGGGCTCCCTTGTTGTCGTGCTCGGAGCCGGAAGGCTGGGTCTTCTCATTACTGCAGTCGCAAAAGATAAAAATTTAAAGGTCATAGCGGTTGACCCCAATGAAAAGCAAAGAGAAACCGCCATGAAATTCGGAGCCTCGGAATGTTTTGCGCCTGACGGTTCTCTGCCCGAAAAAATAAAACGGCTGACCGAAGGCCTGGGGGCCGACGTGGTGGTAGAGGCCAGTTCACATCCCGAAGGTCTCAATACCGCAATAAATATCGTGAGGCCGCAGGGGATAGTCGTGCAGAAATCCACGCCGGGCCTTGTTTCCGGCGGCATCGATATTACCAGGATCGCAGTTAATGAAATAAGGATCCAGGGCTCCCGCTGCGGCCCGTTCAAGGAATCGATGGCCATGCTCGACCGGCATATATTGCCGCTTGATGAAATGATCCGGGGAGAATATCCTCTCGACCGGCTCCGCGAAGCGTTGGAAGACGCTGCAAAAGGCGGGAAAATCCTCATCAGGGTATCCGAAGAATAAACAAATGCGTGTCAAAATAATCACAAAGACCGTGCGGAGGCGTCATGAGCACTGAAACAAAAAATAGCGAAAAAATTTTCTATAACGAGCACGATTATAACAATTCCCATTACAACGAGAAACTGGGAGACCCGGGAAATTACCCGTTCACGCGGGGCGTCTATCCTACAATGTACACCGGCAGGCTCTGGACCATGCGGCAGTACTCCGGGTTCGGCGACGCCGACGAAACCAACGAAAGATTTCGTTACCTGATCGAGCAGGGACAGACGGGGCTTTCCGTCGCATTCGATCTGCCGACCCAACTGGGGTATGATTCCGACGATCCCATGTCGCTGGGTGAGGTCGGCAAAGTCGGCGTTGTAATAGATTCCCTGTATGATATGGAGCGGCTTTTCTCCGGCATCAAGCTTGCCGACGTCAGCACATCGATGACGATAAATGCGCCCGCGCTGGTCCTCCTTGCAATGTATGCCGCGCTCGGAGAAAAACAGGGCGCGGACATATCAAGTCTCCGGGGCACTATACAGAATGACATCCTTAAGGAATACATGGCGCGCGGGACATACATATTCCCGCCCGAACATTCCCTCCGCCTCATAACCGACTCATTCAGGGCGGGGAAGCAATACATGCCCCACTGGAACATCATCAGCATAAGCGGTTACCATATACGTGAAGCCGGTTCCACGGCGGTACAGGAAGTGGCCTTTACGCTTGCAAACGGCATAGCTTACGTGGAGCGCGCCCTGGAAGCCGGGCTTGAGGTAGATGATTTCGCTGGAAATCTTTCGTTCTTCTTCGGTGTCCATAACGACCTTATCGAAGAGGTGGCTAAATTCCGCGCGGCGCGGAGGATCTGGGCGAAGATCATGAAGGAGCGCTTCGGTGCCCAAAATGCAAAATCCATGATGCTGAGGTTCCACTCCCAGACATGCGGAAGCACCCTCACGTCGGCCCAGCCCATGAACAACCTGATCCGCGTTACCATACAGGCGCTTGCCGCAGTGCTCGGCGGGACACAGAGCCTCCATACGAATTCCTGGGACGAGGCACTTGCGCTTCCGAGCATCGAGTCGGTCAGGCTCGCACTGAGGACACAGCAGATAATAGGCCATGAAAGCGGAGTCCCTAAAATAGCCGATCCGCTAGGCGGCTCTTATGCCGTCGAGACAATAACCGGCAGGATCGAAGAAGAAGCCTCCAAATACATAGAAAACATAGACCGGATGGGGGGCGTCCTTGCAGGCCTTAAAAACGGCTATTTCAAGCGGGAAATAGAGAACTCGGCGTATGATTACCAGAAGGAGATCGAGTCGGAAAAAAGAGTGGTGGTCGGGGTTAACAAATTTACATCTGACGAAAAAGCACATGTCGATCTCGAAAAGCCCGACCCGATGGTTGAGAAAAGGCAGGTGGAAAGGCTCCGCGAGCACCGCAAAAACAGGGATGAAGGCAGGGTCAAATCAACACTTGCCGCTCTTGAAGATGCGGCTGGAAACCCGGAAGGGAAATTGTTCGAGCCTGTTTTTGAAGCGGTAAAATCCTACGCCACGTTAGGCGAAATATGCGGCGTGCTCAGGAGCGTTTTCGGAGAATGGCGCGACGCCTAGCTTTTCCGGGATCTGAAAAACTCCAGGGTTTTTTGCAGACCATCTTCAAGGGCTACCGCCGGCTTCCATCCCAGCTTCTCCCCGGCAAGACGCGCATCAAGGGCTATGTGCATTACTTCGCCCGGGCGGACCGCCTCGTAAACAGACTCCGTATCTACACCCATGATACCGGTCAGCACGCTGAAGATCCTGTTTACCGAAGTCTGTACGCCTGTCCCGATATTCATCGTAAGGCCGGAAGCCCTGTCCAGAGCCAGAAGGTTCGCCCCGGCGATATCGCCTACATATACGTAATCGCGGGTCTGCTCCCCGTCTCCGAAAATCACGGGGGCTTTTTTCGAAAGAAGGCGGCCGCAAAAAATGGCGACGACTCCCGCTTCGCCCATCGGGTCCTGGCGGGGACCGTAAACATTGGCATAACGTAAAATGGTATATTCCATTCCGTATAACCTGTTGTACAGCCCGATATATTGCTCGAAGCAGAATTTGCTCGTCCCATATCCTGCCAGCGGCCTGACAGGATGGTTTTCGTCGCACGGGATATATTCCGGCTCCCCGTATATGGCTCCGCCGGTCGATGCGTAAATAATTTTTTTAACTCCGTACTCGCGACAGTTTTCAAGAAGCCTTACGGCATCCAGAATATTTATCCGCGCGTCATGAACGGGGTCCGATACAGACTTGCGGACATCTATCTGGGCCGCGTGATGACATACAACATCAGGCTTGAATTCCTTGAAGACATCCCCCGCCTGCGGGGAGCCTATGCCTGCTTCGTAAAATTCGGCGCCGGGATTGATGTTTGCGAGCTTCCCTGTCGAAAGGTCGTCTATCACCGCCACCTCGTGGCCTTCTTTCAGGAAACTGTCAACCACATGAGAACCTATGAACCCCGCCCCACCCGTTACCAGTATCCGCATAAGCTCACCTCAACATACAAGTTCAATCAGGCTTCGCCCGGACGGTTTCAAATCCTGCCTGCCGCCTTGTGCGGTTCGAATAAACAGGTACGGGACTTGAAGGATTTATCGCCCCTGTAAATGAATCAAGATCCAGGATTATTCGATTCTCCGCGAGGATATTTCATGAATAAAATCGGCATAGCGTTTGTTGACGACTGGGAACTTCGGGGGTCCGGCGGCGGGAACGTAACGGAGCACCAGCACAAGCCTGCCCTCAGGCTGATGGATATTTACGAAAAGCACGGCATCAAGGGATCTTTCACCGCCGAAACATTACAACAGCTTGCGTTCAGAAAAGCAGCCGCAAAACATGAAGAGCTTCTCCCTCAAATAGAACTGTGGGATGAGACCCTCAAAACGATGATAAGGCGGGGGCATGACGTCCAACTCCACCTCCACATCCAGTGGCACGACGCCGAATATAAGGACGGCACATGGGAAGTCGGACACAACTGGAACATAGCCGACTATCCAGAAGAGATCATCGACGGCTACATCGCGCGCGGGAAACAATATCTCGAAAATCTTCTCAAGCCCATAACGCCCGGCTATTCAGCCTGTGTCTTCAGATCGGGGGCATGGGCTATGAGCCCCGGCAGGACGCCGCTTGAATGCCTGATTAAAAACGGGATCGACATCGACATCTCCGTTTGTTATGGAGTTTATTTCCATAACGAACATTACACTGTCGATTACCGCGTGCTTGAAGAACCTTTCTTTCCTTACTATCCCGACCTCGACGATATTAAAAAAGTTTCAGACAGACCGGCGGCCATTGTAGAAGTGCCGACACAATCACTTTTGCGGAGATCCGAAAACCACATTGTTAATTTTCTAAGGCAGTTAAAGGGTGGCCTGACGGGGAATAAAAATGTTTTCCCGCGGGACCCGTTCAACATCTGCGCCCTGCCGCTGTTTGACATGAAGTACGGGATAGATGACATTATGAAGCGTTTTCTTAAAAGCCCGCTTCCTTTCGTTCCGGCCGTCCTGGAAAACCATACGAAGGATCTTCAAAACTTCGACGATATAGACATGTTCATCTCATACATCAAGGAGAAATACGGCAGGCACGTTTCATTCATAACACTGCGTGAAATGCGCGATTTTATAATTGAAAATAAAGATGAAACGGTAAGAATCAAAAAATGAATCTGTCATCGGGACTTAACACGGAAATATCGGAAAAGTTGTTTTCAGTTGCCGGGAAGGGTGGGATCGCCGGTTCCCCGGCTGTTGATTTTTTTTATTCCGATAACATCGACAAAGCCCTGGAGGCTGTTAACGACGCCTTTTTCAACGGGTATTGCCGTGATCTAAAAGAGGACGCACCGGGATTAGATTATGTAAAATTAATCGAATATGCCCACAAGAAAGTCTTACCCGAACCTGGTGAAAAATCATTCCCGCTTGATAAGCTTTACCCGCGAAAAAGCACGGAACTGCTTACCGAGGATTTCCCGCTCCTTGCTGACATCAGTTCCTGCATCAACTGGGAAAACAGGAACGATATCAACCGTAAATTTATCGAAGATGTCCTGAAAAAATTCAGCGTCAGAAAAAAGGCCGTGGAAAAATTGGAGGATAAAAAAAGACCCCTGTATTACCTGAATGCGGCGGCATTGTTTTTCATTAATTATTCACAAGGCGGGGATGCGCGTTTCTTCGACGCCCAGCTATGGGCATTCGATTTTTTCATCAATTCGAAAAATACTTCCGCCGGGTGCTTGATGACCGCCGGTATTCTCGTGAAATTATCAACTTTGCTTTTTGTACAACGAACCGGCCGGACAGGTTTCCACCCGCTTCCAGGAGGATACGATTGAACATTTGTATTCTCGTAACGGACCTTCAGGCCGCGGAATCCCTGGCCGTAAACCTTCGCAGGGCGGGGCACAGCATAAGTGTTATCAGGTTTATTCTGGAAAAAGAGAGAAGCCTTCCTGAAAAAATAGGAGACAACCTCATCGTCAGGCTGATATATAACGCTTTAAGATTCAGGTTTAAAAATGCCCGCTCGCTTTTTTCAATTATGAGATCCGCAAAGATAATAAATTACGGCGGCCCCACCGATTCGCCCGATTTGACAGCGATAATTAAAAATCTAAACACCGATATCGTCATCCAGAAAGTCGGGTTCATTCTGAAAGATAACATCCTGAGCGCGCCTGTTACGGGCGTTCTGAATGATCACATCGCTCACCTTCCCTATTTCAGGGGGCGAAGCGCAATGGAGTGGACTATCCTCCACGGTAAGAAAACCGGCAGCACTGTACACTTTATCGACCGGGGAGTTGACACGGGGGACATCCTTAAAATTTATGACAACGACATCGGCGAATTCACAGACAACCTTGCGGCGAAAGCTTACCTGTTTTCACTGGCCGATAAAAAATTTATCGAGATAATAGCTCTCCTCGGCGGCGATAAAATCAAGCCTTTACCGCAGAAGGAAGAAGACGGCAAACAGTTTTTCGAAATGCACCCTCTTCTCGTAAACCATGTAAACAAAATGCTCGAAACAGGTTTTTACAGAGATTCCATGTCAAATGAGACTTTTAATCTTTGACCTTGTATAACCTTGAAAGCTGACAATTCGGGAAATAATGTTTCAAGATTTTCCAGAACGGCATCCCCCGCCTTGCCATGCCTGCTGTGCCTTCCTGGCAAAGGCCGACGCCGTGCCCCCAGCCGCCCCCGTAAAATTCATAAGCAGGCTCGCCATGGAACACCGTCCTGATGATCGTGAAAAAAGTGCTCTGCATTCCGCCCGTGCTTATGTGGCCGCCGGAAAAAAGCCAGCGTATCGAATCACGGTAAACGGTATATTCGCCCGTATCCGTTACAACGCGAAGCGCCTGGACACGCCCGCCGGGGGAACGCCGTAATATCTTCAAAGCCTTCACGTTTCCTACTCTTATATTTCTCCCCAATGTCTCAGGGAGACTCTCTGAAAATATCTCGGTCAGATCTGAAAGCGTATAATATTCTTTCCACCTGAAGCGGTGGGTGCCCGCGCAATAGCAGTCCGGCGGGTTTTTAAGAAATTTTCTGAATGCGGATTCCGTCGATAAATCGGGGGTCGGGCCCGGCCCGCACAACCCGCCCGGCATCAACGGGTTATATTCGATACCCCATGCCTCGTCGGTGCCAGCGCCTATCCCCGCGCAGGTCGAATGGAAAGTCAGGTTGGCAGGGCGTCCGCGGTACGAGATATAAACGCCCCTGGTGTACCGGCAGGCATCGGTCGAGCGGAGTTTTTCCGAGCCTTCGCCGCCGTAAACCTGGCAGTGGACCGTGGAGCAGAGATCGTAGCCGTCGTTTCTATGCTTCCCTATGTTGACAAGCGCGAAAGTTCTCGCCATAACAGCCATGCTGCAGAGAGCCTGCCAGGGATAAATCGCGGGCATCTCGTTCGGCAGGACGCCTGCCACGTATTCCTCCAGATTAAGGATGTTCACCACACGAAGCCCGTAATATTTCGGTGTTATCTCCAGCTTCCCGCGCAGCTCAAAACTCCTGAACGTGCCGTTCTCCCTCGTGATAAAAAGTTTTGCGACCCTGTTACTCCCCGTTGAAACGTACAACCTGCCCGTTGTTTTCCCGATGATGCCGCCGTTTTCATCTTTTATTTCAAGATACGGCGCCGCGCCACCGGTGATTGATTGAACGGAAACATGTTTCTTCGGACCGAAATTCAATTTGCTCTTATTGCCTGTCCCCTGGGTGAAACAGTTTTTTCTATCACAAGTTAAAGTGAACCCTGACAGGCTCCCCACGATAATTTTTTTTCTTCCCTGGTAAAGCCCGACTTTTATCGACGGGCCGCCGGTCTTAACCGGAATAACAGGAGGCCGGGGAGGGAAATATAAATCGCTTATATTTTTTTCAGCCTTATCTTCATCGACAATATGCGGCGAGAGTAAATTAAGCAGGCGGGCGAACAGGAAACGAACCTCTGCGGAAGCTGCATTTTCCGGGCGGAGTAAATCTTCGCCGCAATAAATGCAGCCGGAGTCTTTATTCATCAGTACCGCAGGCTCGCCTTTCCCCGATCCCCGCCACCATGCAAGAACCTTCGTGCAGTCCGACGGCCTGACGAGCATGGCCGTATTACAACCGAGTTTTATAATTTTCGGGAGCCCCTGTCCGATCAATGCGGGAACTGTCTGTATCGAATCCGCCTCCGGCTCGCCGCTTTCCCACCTGTAAAAATGAAGCCCGAAAAGATCGGCAAGCTGAAAATCATTGACAGTTCCGACAACCCTGTTTTTATCATCGCGGTACGAACTCTGTGCGAACGCCAGCACCTTTCCGCCCGATGCCGCCCACTCCCTTATTTTCCGGCATGAGTCCGGCGAAAGACACCGGAGGTTGGCGAGTATTAAAATATCACCCGGCTTTTCAGGCGACGCAAGATTTGCCTCGTCAATTTCGCTCCATTTGACGCTCAGCGAACCGAGCACGGACCTTGCCCCGAAAAGCTCTTCCTCCCCTGCCCTGCCGAAAAACTCCAGCGTCGGCCTGCTTTTCAAGAGGATTATTTCCGAGGCAAAAGCTCTTAAAGGAAACAAAAACCCGGCCAGGAGCAAAATCGTGATAATAAAAAAAACGGCGGTTTTAAATCTGAAAAATTTAATCATCTATGAAACAATTCCAGAACTTTTCTGACATTTCCGCCGTAACTTTTCAAAAGTTCTTCGGCCTTTATACGATCAAGGCGCGCGGTTCCCATAACCAGGGCGACGGCGGTATTGCCGCCTGAAGTTTCAAGGAGCCTTTCAGCTTCGGCTTCGGAAACATTGCATATATCGCGGATTATCCCGGCGGCCCTGTTTTTAAGCTTGGCGCTGCCCGTGCCGACGGAGGCCATCCTGCCGCCGATAACTCTGCCGAGGCCCGTCATCACAGCGGTGCTTATCATGTTGAGGACAAGCTTGGTAGCGGTCCCGGCCTTGAGCCTTGTCGATCCTTCGAGAACCTCGTGGCCGACTTCGATGATAACGGCGTCACGGACCAGCGGTATAAAAGGCGAAGCAGGGCTGCATGTTATCAATGCCGGGTAGGCGTCAATTTCGGCCGCATATTCAAGTGCGCCCCTGACATAAGGCGTGGTGCCGCTTGCGGTAATGCCGACGACGGCGTCAAGTGAGGAGAGGTTCCTCTTTTTCAAATCTTCCTTTGCGGCGCCGGGGTCGTCTTCGGAATATTCCTGTGCCCGGAACATCGCGCCCTCACCGCCTGCGATAACCCCCTGAACCATTTCCGGAGGCGTCCCGAAAGTCGGAGGACATTCGGCCGCATCCAGGACGCCGAGCCTTCCGCTCGTGCCTGCGCCGACATAAAAAAGCCTCCCCCCTTCGGTAAGGCACAACTCGATTTCACGGACGATTGCGGCTATTTTATCGAGCGCCCGGCCCACCGACGAAACCGCTTCGATATCGGCGGAATGCATGAGTTGTATTATCTCCATGGCGGAGAGGTTTTCAAGTCTCATCTGAAATAGAGATCTTCTTACTTGATTCTTTCTTCTCTGGCGGCTTCGATTCTGCGCCTGCGCTCGGCTTCTTTTTCCTGCTCGATGCTGCGCACTATCTCGTCGGTTATCCTGACGTCTTTTCTCCATTCCCCTTTGATGACGATTGCGGCTATGATGATAAAGAAGATCAGCCCCATCCAGTCCAGGGGAGTCCTGACAGCTTTCCCGACAAAGAGGAGGGCAAACCAGATAATGCCGCCGACCAGCGGAATAGCGATAATCTCGCCCCTGACGACATCCCCGGTAACCGACAATGCGTTCAGGGGAACCATCCGGGGCCTTGCCCTGACTACCGCGACATCATCAACCATCTCCGGAATCCAGGGCGCAATGTAATCGGCCAGAAATGCAAAAATGACAATCATCAAAATTATGGCCGCATAATACTTAAATCCCGGGAGTAACAAGTGTAACAGCATGTAGCTGTTTTTGAACAGCAAGATGGTTACTATTACGAAAGCCGTGGAAACGATAACCGTGAAAATCTTGTTAAACCTCACCTTGTCCCTGTCGAAAAGGTAGATATCGTCCATCCCGATCATGGGGAGCCTTGCGCCAAGGATCGTTATCAACAGAGTATTGGTCAAAAGCATTATTATGAAGTTCAATCCCAGGCAGGCCAGAACGGCCCACCTCTGCGCTTCGGGCTCATGCATGAAAAACAGGATGCAGACCGCCTGGACAATCAAGAGCAGTCCTAGAAAAAGATATAATTTACAGTCGTTCACCCTGTACCAGATCCATAGCGTCAGAAGGGCAACTACCAGGATCTGCAAGAATATATTTACTCCGATAGGTCCAGCCCATGGACTTGTCATAATAAGATCACCCCTCCGTATGATTATTTAAAAGTTCTTCCACCTGGTCCAATACCGCGTCTCCCCGCATGAGGCCGTAATCCTGCCGGTCGATAACGGCGGCAGGTATGCTCGCTTTCGCCGCGACATCGCTCAACCTTTCGAACCGGTGCCTGACCTGCGGGGCGACAAGCAGGACGTCGTATGAAGAAATTTTATCTTCAATGCCGTCACTTCCGGTGCTTTCAATGACCAGCGGGACTCCCCGCTTCTTTGCTTCGTTCTCCATAGAGCGGACAAGCATGCTACTTGACATCCCTCCCGAACATACCAGTAAAACCTTCATTTTGCCGACACCTCCCAGCGAATTACGGACGAACCGCCTTCCGGTATGATAACCTGGATCGTCCTTGATTCGTCTTCCAGGGGAACCAGCATCTCGTCGGCATCCTTGTCTTTACGCCCGCGCTGATCCCTTGCCGCCTCGAATATTACAGGTCCCCCGGGTTCCTGGCTCAGGGAAATCTTCTGTTCATCGTTAAAGTTCTTGTAGATTACCAATCTTTCCTTCCCGGGACCGTCCCATACTCCCCATTCGACCGAAGGCTGAAGCACGATGCTGTCAAGCACCACCGGCCTTGTGAAAAGAAGCCCCGAAAAACGGACTCCCAGCGTATGATAAGCTGTTATCAATTTGATGGCTTCGGGGATCCTGTCCATAACCATCAGCGGGACTTCGTTGGTTCCGCTCTGGTATAGCTGATAATTCTTCCCGGCGTCAATCCTGCATTCTATAGCCACGGTGCCGCCTTCCGGAGGCTGACGGAGGTAATTGAAATATATAAGGTATTTAGAAGGCTCCTTAATGCTGAAGCGGATCCAGAACGTGTTATTCTTGCTTAAAGAAACCAGCATCCCTTTTTCTCCGTTGGGGTAATACCAGTCTTCCGTGTTATATTTCATGCCGACCGTTTTGCTCTGCTCGGCTTCCAGCACCTGCCACGTATGCGGCGGCTCTGCGATTTTATAATTAATGAACTTCTCAGCGGGCGTCCCGGAAATATCCTGTATGATTGAAAGGGCGGCAAGCGTTGAAGACAAAGACGGCCCTTCTATCTTTTCCGGGCCTGTTATCGGCCCGAAGCCTTTTCCGGTCGCCGGGTCATACAACGGTTTTTGAAGCGAATTATTCCCTGTAAGCCAGCTTGCCGCAACGCCTGCAAGCCCGGCATAATAATCGTCGCCTGTCGCAGCCGATACTGAAAGCAGGTTGTCAACCAGGCGGTATAACCCCCATGAAGTCCGGGGATATTCCAGGGGATGCGGCCCGAAACCGAATATGGGCACCCCGTGTATCACGATATGAGTATCCATCCCGTTGGCTTCACGCAGCGCACCGTCCAGCATGATCCTGTCATTTAAAAATTTGCCCGCCCTTGCAAGAGCTTCGGGATGATAAGCATATTCCAACTCCCATGCCCATGATTTCGAAGAATCCTGCAAAAAGGCATTGAACGGGTAATCGTTATAATTGCCCGTCTGGTATGGAATAAGGGCGTCCCCGAGATCTTTGACCAACCGGGCCGATATGTCGGATGGCGACACTTCCTCCAATTCCAGTATTCCTATCATGTAAAGAGCGGTAAGCGCGCTGTCGTCGTCAAGAAGCCACATGGGATAGCGTTTGCCGCCTTTTGTTACATAATTTCCAGGCCCGGTATCAGGCTTATACACCTCCGAGGACACCGTATCCAGCACCTTTCCGGCCGCCTTGAGACATCTTTCCGAAACATCTCCGCCTTCTTTGCCCAGGGATACCCCGGCTCCAAGGGCGCGCAGCGCCCATGCGGCAGGATAATGAATCCCCTTATCTTCGAGTTCCCCTTTCCGGCTTATAGCCTTGTAAAATGAACCGCCGCCGTCCTGAAAAGCAATTATGGCTTCAAGGGAAGATACCGCAAGATTGAGGGAATCTTTATTTTTAGTTTTTTTATAATCCTTAATGAAAACCAGGGCGGCATGAGCCTGATCTATCAGGTTGAATTCGCCTGATTTCGATGCTTCGTCCGCATAAAGCATTATAGCTTTTCCCCCGGGGAGATCTATTTTCTGCCCCAGGCTTTTTAAATACGCAAGGTTAACCTCCGGCGCCCCCGATGAAGGCGAGGCCTCCGATGATGCGATGCTCAAAGCCGTTACTAAAAATATCAGGACTGCTATTTTTTTTATATCGATCACTGAAAAACACCTTTCAACTTAGATTCCTATATTTATTTAGGTCTCGGCGCCTCCGGGATACTGCCCTCCGTAAACGGGGTGAATTCCATATCCGGAAAGTCGGGCGCAGGCCCCGTTTCAACTCCGGTTGGAGTCGAAACCACCGCTCCCGTCTTTTCCGAAATCCGGAAAGTCCCCCTGACTTTGCCTTCGGCCAGCACATCCTGCTTCTTCAGATCGACAAGCGCTCTTTCGGCCTCCAGCCAGTCTCCCGAACCCTGCTCAACCCGGACATTTCCCGTAACCTGGATCCTGTCCCTGCTCCCGTCAAAATACGCCCTATCCCCCCTTATCCTCCTCCCGCCTGTCTTCACCTCAACATTGCCTTCAGCCGTCCCTTTGTTCGCCTTCCAGTAATAATCAAGCCTGCCAGCATCAAGTGTAGATACACCGGGCAGGGAAGATTTTTCATTCGTAACATTGCGGCTGGTTGCAAGATGCACGTTCCCGGTCAGCTCAGCCCTGCTTTCGTTGTATTTTACCAGGGCTTCCTTTGCAGTCAGGGTGGAGCCGGGCTGTTCTATAATAACGCCGCCCGTGATTTTGCCTTCCTGCTTCACAGTGTCGAAGACGGCATTATTTCCCTTTACCGTAATATCTTTGAATTCTATGAATACATGGCCATAAAGCCGGAGCAGGTTATCTTTCTTGCTGTATTCAAGGCGGTCAGCCCCCATATAAACTTCCTGCTTTTTTTCCGCAAACAACTTACCCGGCAGAAAAACCATCGTTAATAAAAAAGCCGGCAGGAGCAAATATTTTATTTGAAATTCCTTAATTTTCATTATCCCTCCGGGATTTCTGAAATGTTCTTCATCCGCTCTTCTTTTCCTTCAGAAACCTTATCCCGCAAAGGATCAGAAAAGCCATGACCGAAGCAGGCATGACAATATCGCCGGTACCGGTGTAAATTGTGCGTTTATCCGAAGGATATATCGTGCCTGAAATCATATCCAGCCTTGCGAGGGTCGTTTCCTGTTGTATTCTGCCCCGGCTGTCGATTATCGCGCTTATGCCGCTGTTCCCCGATTGAATCAACGGGAGGCCTGTCTCGACCGCCCTGAAAACATCCCACCCTATGTGATTGGCGGCGGCGGAACTCAGCCCGAACCATGAATCGTTGGTAACCACTACGAGGAAGTTCGCTCCCATCCTGGCTTTAGCGCGCGCAACCGATGCGAAGTTCGACTCGAAACATATAAGCACCCCGAATTTTCCGCCCGGAAAATCAAATAACACTTCTTCGTTCCCCGGAACGAAATCCTGCACCCTGTCGAACACCGGGTACTTCCTGAGTTGTTTTTCGAAAGGCAGATATTCGCCGAAAGGGACAAGGTGGATCTTATGGTACTCCCCCTTAATCTCGCCCTGCGGCGACATCAATACGGCGGCATTCTTAAAAACATCGCCGATACGCCTGGGGATGCCGAAAAGCACGTAAACAGCGTTTTTCACGGCAAGCCCGCGAAATTCCATTTCAATCGGGTCGCCTTTTTCCATGCTTGCAGGGAGGGTCGTTTCGGGAAGAATGACAATGTCCGGCGAAGTTTTCATCGCCAGTTCCATTAAATGCAAAAGATTCTTCCTTGCTTCCTCCAGGTAAACCATGCCCCACGGTCGGTACATGCCTACATTCATCTGGAGCACCGCAGCCCGGAAACCCGGGCCTTCCGGGGCCTGCTTCAGCCTTCCAAACCCGTATGCCAGGCTGAATATCAATGCGGAAATAACCAACACCGTAAACAGCGGCAAAGAACAGCCGGAAACTTTCGAAGTAAAAGGCCCGATAAAACCCCGCAAAATAATATTTCCTGTGCCTTTCAGTTCCAGTTCCTTCCAATCGGCGGCGAAAGACGACGCCATATCGCGGCGGAGCCTGTCGATATACGCGGCGATGACGACATTTACACCGAGCACGATAATCCCCACCCAGTAATATCCCAGGACGGATGCAGACTGGATCAAAGGCAGGTCGGGAGCCTGGCTGTAGCCGAGGCCGCCCCAGCCCAGTCCCAGCGGGCCGGAATTGCGGATACACTCGATAAAGACCCATGAAACAAGGAGAAAAATCATGGTTTTGAAATCCTTGCTTATCCCCTGTCCCCGGCAGCACCATGAAACAAGCCCCGCCCACAACGCAAAATAAACGCCCTGGAAAAGCGTGAGGGCTATCCATACATGGATTCCCAGGTCGGCAGCCCAGTAAAATATAACGCCGAAAAACACGGCCGCCATGATATAACCTGAAAGAAACGCTTTCCAGAAGCCGGCCCGGCCCCATATAACCAGCACCGGGACAAGGGCGATGAAGGCAAAAATATATTTTCCGAAATCGGGAAAAGAGATAACAAGGAGGAAACCCGAAACCCCGGAAAGAAAAATGATTACCAGCCAGGATACCAATTTGGCAGTAAAGGAAGTTTTTGTGTCCATATCTCGTTTCGTAAAAAGGTTATTGCTCATATTATTGCTTGCGGCCACCATCATCCTCCCGGCAGTGCGACAGGCTCCCGCACAGGGCGGCACGCCCAGGTTCCTCGTAATTACATTCGCCGTCAATGACCGCGGCCACATCGACATCGACGGGAACGGGTTTTACGTGATCCTTTTCAACAACAACGGAAACCCGATCGAAGTAACCAATCCCGATACTTACACCGATTTTATAAGGTTCGACGGTTTCAATTTCGAATGGTTTCACAGGCGGGACAATATTCCTCCTCCCGGCTACACATGGATCGCCGCCGGGAACCTGAACCGGCTGGCACATATCTCCTCCGACGAACGGGAATTTAAAATCCTCCTCGACCTGGAAAACCCCAACATGCAGTTCCTCAGGTATATCACGAACAACAGGTTCACGATACACGGCATGACATGCACCCTCGAAGGAAGCAGCATCCTGGGAAAGGTGCTGGATTTCGAAGGCATCGGTCCCGGCCTCGACCAGAACGACCTCAACACCATACAGGTTAACAGGTTCACGGGAGCACTCCAGCCTCTTCCGCCTTTTTACCCTTCCGACCCTCTTAACGATATAACTAAACATGAAGGCCTGGGCGAAGGCTTCCCTTATGATAATTTCGATATAAGAATTTTTGAGATTTCCGTTCAGGATGATCTCCCTCTTTCTCCATAAGCTGATCAGGGATGAAGCCTCTCCCACCAGTTTTGCGGCATGACCACCGTATCCTGCAGCGCGCCTATGGGCGTCGCATCCGAAGGGAACGCCTTCAGCATCACCTGTAGCCAGAATTGCTGCTGGGACATCCTGTACGTAAGCCGGGCGGCCCAGCAATGGTTGTCATGGTAAATGCTGTAGTCCTGGTAGAGCAGTTGTTTATTGACCTGGTCGTAATATCCCCAGTACTGGACCCTGAGCGCCTTCGATACTTGGAGGTCGAACTGGCCGTCAAATCCGCTGAACTTGTTATTGTCCAGGTCGTAATCCGTTCCCGCCGAAATATAGCCGTCTTTTCCGACCGACGCTTTCATGCTGGCGAAAAGATCCTGGTATTTCTTGTTCCCGAAATCATAAGCCCCGAAGACATTCATGCTCCAATGATTTTTATTATTGAAACGGAAACCGCCGGAAAGGAAATTATACGAATCGTAACTGTCGGAAAGAAATGGCGTAACGCCGTTTACATCCTGGTAATGATAGCCGAGATATGCCCACGATCTGTCGCTTAATGCCTGCCAGCACGATCCATCGGCGGTGCCCACGTTCAACTGCCTTCCCTGGTCGTAAGAAATATTTCTTATACCTCCGCCGACAGTCAGGCGTGTCCTGGTGCCACTTGTCAGATCAAAGTCGGGCAGCGCAAGGCGGTAAAATGCCCTGTTCGCATCGGCTCCTCCCGGCTCTTCCTTATAGCGGCCGTAGCTTGCCACGGCAAGGAAAGGCACCCTGGCAACGCTCAGCCTCGGGAAGCGGACTATGAATTCAGGCGTCCTGTTAAGCCGGAAATATTCATCGCCTTTTGCGCTTTCCCAGTCACCCTGAAGCTCCAGGAATTTAGTCCTGAAAAGAAGGCTCTCCTTGATGTTTATCGTGTAGGAAGTGATATCGGACAGGCCGGGATTTCCCGGCACATTGCCCGTGGTAGTCGATACCTGGAGCCGGTTCAGCAGGTACTTTCCCAGCTTGAGCCTGTCGAATAAAATCGCCGATGACGACTTCGCGTCTGTTGTATCGTAAGTGCTGTAAGATAGAGAATAATAATGATTTTTCAAAGATTGATTCAGGTTATATGTGAAAGACCTTGTCTGCTGAAGATCGCTTCCGGGTTCGGCATACCTTGCGGACTGGTATGATGCGAAGTTGGCAAGCTGATTGGGGAAGATGTATGATGCCGAGCCTGAAAGCTCGTTCCTGGAAAGCCCGCTCCATTTTGCGCCCTGGTCGTAATAATAAAGATTCGCATTCCCGCGATCCCCGAAATCAAAATAATGCTCGAGCCCCTTTCCGAAAGGGGATTTGGCATAATAATCCAGCTTTACTTTACCATAAGACGAATCGCCGAATGCATAAGTCGGAGAAAATTTTACCTGCATCCCATCCGTCCTGCTGTTGGCGATGCGCGGAAAAATAGACTGCTGGGCCTGCATACTGGTTTTGGGCTTCAGGGAGAGCACCATCGTGCCTTTGCTTAAAAGCCGCCGGCCGTTGAAGTAAAGCTTCACCTTCCTGGAGATCATCTTGTTCCTGGGGATGACTTCCACTTCATCCGCCGACATGAAATAATGCTGGTCCGGCGTGAGCAGATCGCACGTGGTGGTTTTAACTTTATAAATGAAAAGCTTATCGCCTTTCCATACGGCCTTTTCTCCCCAGAAAAAAAGCTCGCCCTCCGTCTTCATCTCACCTGCCGATAAATTCTGGGCATGGCCGTAAACATTGTAAACCTCGGCTGTCCGGGTGTTCTGATTATAAATCAGGTCATCACCTACGAGCATCCCGTTCTGACGGGTTATCATAGCCGTGCCGGGCGCTTTAAATATCCCCCTGGCTTTGTCCCAGATAAAGCTCTGCCCTTCAAGCCGGGTATCGCCGTCCTGAATAACCACGTTCCCCCGCAGGAGCATCAGGTCGCCCTGCTTTTCCACTTTTTCCGCGGTAAAAAAAAGGCGCTCAGGATCATTATCGGCCCTGACCGGTTGTATTATCGCAAATATTATCAACACGGCCAGGATTGAATATCGCCATATCTTCACGGGGCTGATAATATTTCTCCTCAAATAAAATATAAAGGGTAACAGATGACCCTTCCCAAAGTTTCCGCGTTCAGTCTTAAAAATCCTTTGATTTAAAGCTTAAATAAGGCAGGACTCCAGGGCCGTCCGTCAAAATTATTAGTATAATATGAAACGCTACGGAATATTCGGAGGAACGTTCAACCCGCCCCATTACGGCCACCTGCTGGCCGCCCAGACAGCGCTTGAACATTGTAGTCTGGACAGGATACTGCTGATACCCAACCGCATCCCGCCTCATAAACAGCTTGAGGAACCCGGAGGCAACCCCGAACACAGATACAACATGATCCTGCTTGCCGCCCGTGGGAATCCCGATTTCCAGGTGCTCAGGACGGAGCTTGACGACGAGCGCACATCTTTCAGCCTGTACACCGTAGAAAAATTAAAAACCGAATTCCCCGGCGGCTCTTTCAGCTTGATTACAGGCGCCGATTCGCTCCTGAAAAGCTCCTGGTACCGGCTGGACGATCTCCTGGGGCTGCTTGAAAACTTCTATATCGTTACCAGGCCGGGATATGATACAGGTGAACTTGCAGAGCACATCGAAAGCTTGATCTTGAAAAACGCAGACCGTTTCAAAACGGTGCCTATCCCCGGCTTTGACATATCATCGACGGGGATAAGGGAAAGGGTGAAAAACGGCAGGTCTATCAGGTACATGGTGCCGGAAGCCGTTGAAAAATATATTCACGAAAACGAGTTATACCTGTAGGAGGAATTTATGCCCCGACTTTCCGCAAAAAAGATGGCCCTTGCCGCGGCGATAGCGGCACTGGATAAAAAGGCCGAGGATATCCTGATCCTGGATATGAAAAAAACACACCCTGTAACGGATTATTTCGTCGTTGTGTCGGGAAATTCCACGACTCACCTGAAAGCCATAGCCGACGCCATAATAGAGGCCGAAGAAAAAATCAACGTGCCTGAAAAAAAAGTGGAAGGTAAAGATTCCGCCACGTGGATACTGCTCGATTTCGGCCAGGTGGTGGTACACGTTTTCCAGGAAGAGATACGAAGAAAATATAACCTCGAAGAGTTATGGATAAACGCCCCCGAACTCCCGCTGCCGGACGAGTTTGCTGAAAACAAGAAACTGGAAACCGGAAAATAAACGGCAGGTTTACAGGGAAAGTCTCAAACCCTGTAGATGAACCTGATATTTCAGCCGTTTTGAACTGCGATATCGTCGAGGATTTTTCCCGATGAGAATTTCCCGATGACCCCCGCCAGGCCGTCAATATCCCCGGCATCGATATAAGGCCTGAGATCGGCTTCAATCGTGAATTCAGGGCTTACTTTCAGTATCCCCTTCGCGGAAACTTTCAGCCTGGAAAGCGGCTTTTCAAATCTCGACGAATAAGGCGACAGTATGGCGATAACCCCGAGGCTCTTCACGTTATAATATGAGCCGGTATCGGAATGATAGCCGCCTCCGGGCGGTATCTCTTCAAGCCAGTACCTATTGGCAAGGTAGCTATATATGGCATCGCCCGGCACATGGTGAAAATTAAAAAACTCCTCGTCCCCCATCGAAGGCAGAAGCTCTATAAACCTGACTACTATGCCCTTGTTGCAGCTCAACGCCATGAGGTCATCGACCTCGTCGGTATTGATGCTTCTCATCAAAACGACATCGATATATACAGGTGAAAAGCCCGCCAGCATGGCATTCTTTACGCCTTCCCTCATCTGTGGAAAAAGGTATGTGCCGGTAAGCAGGGGATACTTCTCCGGGTCGAAGGTGTCGGTACAGACATTTACGCGGTCAAGGCCCGCGGCCTTGAGATAAGCGGCCTGGGGAGCAAGGAGTGTAGCGTTCGTGCTTAAAGAAAGCTCCTCAATCCCTTCGATTTTAGAAAGACGGCTGACCAGGTCAACCAGGCTGGGCCTCAAAAGAGGCTCCCCGCCCGTAATCCTGATCCTTTTTATGCCCGACGACACGGCGGCCCGTGCCACCGATTCAATCTGTGGAAAAGTCAGCGGGTCGTCCGAAAAAGGAGGTTTTTCGGGGGCGTTCCGGCTTTTGATGCAAAGAATATTATATTGATCGGTAACGGAGACCCTTAAAAGGTCGGTTCCTTTATCGGAAAGGCTCGCGTTTATCATGCCCGCTGCTTGAACACCTTGCCCGTATCCGAAAAGTCGTATCCCTGCATCTTTGAAAGGGTATGCTTGAAATCGGATGAATTAACCAGTTTCATAAGGTTATTAATAATATAATTATTTATGAACTGGTTGGGGATAACCAGGTCTAGCCTCTCAAGCGTGAGCGGTATGAAATCCAGCGACAGTGCCTTGGCCGCTATATAAATCCCGATGCCTGCGTCCGCCCCGCCCCCCGCCACTGCCAGCGCGACGGACATGTGAGTATTTATATGGTTATCGTAGCCCTTGATCTTCGATATATCCATATTCTGCTTTCTCGTAAGGAAATCGAAAATCTGCCTCGTCCCCGACCCCTGGTTCCGGTTAACGAAAGTAACGTCATCCCGCATAAGATCCTTGAGTTCATTTATACCCTTCGGATTGCCTTTCCCGACTATGAAACCCAGTTGACGGTAAAACAGGTTTACCACCGTTACGGGGAAATCGCCGATGAGCTTCGGGAGAAAAGGCATATTATATTCGCCCGTTTCGGGATCAAACAGGTGTATTCCACTGACATGGCACAGACCCGCCCGGAGAGCTTCAAGACCCGCCAGCCCCCCGACAGCCGACGATGTCATCTGGCAGCCGGGGAACCGCTGCTCATATTCGTTCTGCAATATATCGAGAATAATATCATGTGTCCCCATTATGAAAAGCTTCTGACCCGCCGAAGGCTCCTGTCTCAGGCTGTACACTGTTACACTTTGCCCGGCTGGGATTTCAACATGTTCTTCGGGGAGCCTCAGGTAGCCGTCCGCACGGGCAAGCGATTTCTGGAGCGCGGAACTCCTCGATAAAGGCAATGCAACCGTTTTATCGCCGACTTTCGTTACTTCCATCCTGAGAAATTCTTCAACGCCTCCAGGCGATGAAACAGGCCTTGCAAGCTCGGCCTCTATGCGGGATCTTTCGATTTCCCTGGCGCCCAGCTTGTTAACGATGACAGGCTTCACGAAGAATTCGAATCCCATAAATGCCGAAACCGGGAAAAATGGGAGGCATATTGCTGGTTTACCATTAATAAATCCAAGCGCCGTGGATTGTCCCGGCTTCATGGCCACGCCGTAAATTATAAGCTCTCCCTTTTCGGCAAGGACGGATGCCGGCATCAGCGTCCCCCACGAAGAGCCGCCGACAATTATTACAAGGTCACATGTTTCATCTATCTTTTCCAGCGCCGCCGCGGCTTCATCTGGCTTTTCCGGGACAATGCCGGGGAGGACGGCCCTGCCGCCGAGTTCCGTAATAAGGCCCGCAAGTATATACGAATCGGTTTCGATGGACTTGCCCGGCTCGGGTATCCGGCCCGGCGGAATAAGGTTGTTGCCGATAGGGATAATAGTAATTACAGGCTTCCGCCTTACCTTCACCCTGGTTATCCCGCCTTGAAGCAGCACGCCGATATCCAGCGACCGGATTTTATGGCCTGCATGGAGCAGTATCTCCCTTGCCGCAATATCCTCGCCTACAGGCCGGACATTATACCAGGGAGCAATGGTACAGCCGGTTTCCAGGACGTCAACCGATACGAGGGAAACCGCATAAAGAGGGATGACGGCGTCAAAGCCTTCGGGCATCTGGTCGCCTATGCCGACAAAGAAAGCGTTTTTGCCGATATCGAGCTTCACCGGGGTATCCGTTGTTGCGCCGTAAGTATCTCTCGAGCTTACCGCGACGCCTTCAATCGCCGATGCGTAATAGCCGGGGGAAGAAAGCCTGGCGATAACGGAGCCCGCGGTTATGCGGCCCAGCGAATCTTCAACTGCTATTTCTTCCGCCTGCGTAACTTCAAGAAGACCCCTGAAATCCAGCTCCCCCAGCCAGCGGTCAACGGCCTCATCGAGAGGGACCCGTTCAAGCTCCCGTCTATCCCTTAACATGTATCCTCCGTTATTTTGTCTGAAGACCTATGTTATTTGAAGCATCCAAGCTGACATGCGAAAATCTTGACTTTAAGCTCGTTCGCCGCGTCGCCCACCATCCTGGGATTCACATCAAGCTCTTCCGCTATTCCGAAGGCGGACCTGCAAGAAAGCCTGCCATCGACGGCTTTTTCCCTGACTTTTTCCTCAACCAATTTCTTTTTCTCTTCCATCAGCTCTTATCCAACTCCTGTTTTATTAATTTATTAACTATGCCGGGATTGGCCTGCCCCCGGCTCTTTTTCATTACCTGTCCGACAATAAATCCCAGCGCCTTCTCCTTCCCACGGCGGTATTCCGCCACCGCATCCGGAGATTCCCTGAGCGCCTCCAGCACCCATTCCAGGATCCTGCTCTCATCGGATTCCTGGGAAAGCCCCATCTTCTGAGCGATAGCGGCAGGAGGCTCCCCGCTTTTCATCATCTCCGGCAGGATCTCCTTGGCTATCTTGCCGCTGAGCTTTCCATCGTCTATG
Source organism: Chloroflexota bacterium (assembly GCA_023475345.1). GTDB lineage: Bacteria > Vulcanimicrobiota > JAMCWD01 > JAMCWD01 > JAMCWD01 > JAMCWD01. Next base: position 78,017 of record JAMCWD010000067.1, read on the forward strand.
AGCCTGATCATCTCTACGAGGCTTTGAGGCGTAACACCCGTTTTTTCAAGCTCTATATTATTCTCGTTAAGGAATTTGCTGACGTCGCCCAGGAGCCAGTTGACGACAGCCCTTGCTTCTTTATATGTAAGGATACAACGATCGAAGAAATCGGAGAAATAACGGCTCTGGACGAGGGCCTTTGCGGTATCGGCCTCCAGGTTATATTGCTCCATATACCGCGCCTGCCTGTCGAAAGGCAGCTCCGGCAGCCCGGCCCGGATAGACTCAATCTTTTCCGGCTCAACCCTTATAGGCACCAGGTCAGGCTCGGGGAAATACCTGTATTCCTGTACTTCTTCTTTCGATCTCATAAGAAAAGTAATACAACGATCTTCATTCCACCCGCGGGTTTCCTGCAAAACCTCGCCCCCGTTTTCCAGGATCTCGATCTGGCGCTTTTCCTCACATGCAAGGGCCGCCTCTACCGAGCGGAACGAGTTCATATTTTTGATCTCGGTCTTTACGCCGAGTGCCGTTTCGCCCTTCGATCTTACGGATATGTTGGCATCACAGCGGAGCGAGCCTTCCTCCATTTTACAATCGCTGACGCCAAGCCAGCGAAGGAGCCGGTGGAGTTCCTCCATGTAAGCATGGGCTTCCGCCGGGGACCTCATGTCGGGCTCCGAGACGATTTCCATGAGCGGGACCCCGGCCCTGTTGTAGTCTTCCAGGGTAAAATCCGAACTGTCTATAGTTCCGCCGTGAACGGATTTGCCGGTATCTTCTTCGAGGTGGACCCGTTTGAGCCGTATGTCTTTTTTCAGTCCGTCCAGTTCTATCCTGACGGTGCCGCCGTCGCATAAGGGCAGGTCGTACTGGGAGATCTGAAAATTCTTGGGCATGTCGGGGTAAAAATAATTCTTCCGGTCGAACTTGCTGTACGAGGCTATTTCGCCGCCCACCGCAAGGCCGACAAGTACGATGTATTCAACCGCTTTCCTGTTGACTACGGGCAGGACTCCGGGGAGTCCCAGGCACACGGGGCACACCAGCGAATTAGGGGGCGCGCCGAAACGGTTGGCGCAACCGCAGAAAAGCTTGCTTTCGGTGGAAAGCTCCGCGTGAACCTCCAGACCTATGACAGTTTCGTATTCCATCGTCCCTCCGGAATAAATGTAAGCTAAGAAGTTCCACGCCGGTATGCCAAGTCCTCCGTTTTCCCGATGCGGCTTTCAAAGACAGGTTTGAGGAGAAGGCACAATATCAAAAAGCAAAAAAACCGTCATCCCTGCTCCCGGGGATGCTCACTGCCGTCTTAAAATATAAGCAACTGCGAATACTATCGAAAGAACCGATGCGCCGAAGCCCATAAGCACGACTATTCTCTCAAGGTATATCGCGGTAGCATACAACCAGCCCCACGTAAGGGGGATAATGGATATGACGCCCGCCCCGGTTATGCCGTAATATGCGAACCTGTTTTTTGAAAGAATGAGCCCGATGAAAAAAATGGCGGAGCAAAAAATCAAAAGCAGGCCCATGTTGTACGAGTGGGGGTCGTCCATCATCCCCATCGGGCCTGTCGGGACTATATCCGGGCGGCTGCTGAACCTGAGCATGATGGTGCCGATCATTGCGGACAGGAACGTGGCTGCGAAAGCCGCCGCCAGCGCAAAACCTTTCAATGTGTCGAACCCTTCGTTTTTCGGTACAGGTCTCATAAAAAATCAATATAACAATATTTTACTGTTCATTACCATACCGGCGTCCATACTCCTTCATTCAATGCGGAGTTTCGGGCAGGTATCGGTTCTGTCAAATCCATCGCGGGCGGGAAAACCCCGCCCCTACGAAAAAATCTCAGATCTTGTGCAGACCTATAACGGGCGCGGAAACCACGCCCCTGCGTGAGATTCTATTCGAACGGCTTAAGAACTCCGACAATGCGGCGCCTTATAGCACAGGCTCTTCGACCGGCGGTAAAGTTACGGATTCTCCGGGCAGTGGGAAAAGCATGACCTGGCGGACGGAATCCTGTTCGGCTTCGGGGAGAGGCGGCAGTTCGCTCAAATTGTTCAGGCCGAAGTGAACGAGGAAATCCCTCGTGGTGGCATATAACGGTGGCCTGCCCGGGAGATGGGCCCTGCCGGCCATCTGGATAAGTCTTTTTCTCCTGAGACCTGTCAGTATGCCGCCCACCTGGACGCCTCTTATATGCTCTATTTCCGCCCTGGTTATGGGCTGGCGGTAAGCGACTATGGCAAGCACTTCCAGAGAAGCCCTGGTCAAAGATTGTGAAAGCTGCTGGTGATGAAGTTTTTCTATAAAGGCGGCGGCGGAAGGAAATGTTACCATCTGGTAACCTTCATCGACCCTGCGGACCCTTATCCCTCTCTCCCTGTAGCTGCTAACAAGCTCATCCAGGAACATCACGACTTCATCAACGGGCCATGAGGTAATTTCAGCTATTTCGGCGGGGCCGAGCGGCTTTGCCGATGTAAAGAGAAGACATTCTATAATATTCAGTTTTTCATTATCCGTTATCATTACTGCCTTCCTCTTTATCCTTCTTTGCGGGTTTGCCGGAGAGGCACTCTATTTCAAGCTCCTCTTTCCAGGTTTGCTGGAGCAGGCGGAGTTTCCTTCTCCTTGCAAGCTCAAGCAGCGCTACGAACGCTGCGACAAGCTCGGCCTTTGTGGAGCAGGTCGCCGCAAGCACGGCAAATTTCAGAAGCCTTTCCTTCACGACCAACTGCCAGACCCCTTCAATCATGTCGGCGATAAGGATGGCCGGGCGGCGGACCGTAACTATCCTGTTGCTTTCCACGCGCCTTTCGATGACTTCTTCAAATGCGTTCAAAAGGTCGGAAGGGGTTACCGAAAGCAAAATCTTTTCGCTGTGCCTGGTTACGAATTTTGCGCGCGGGAAACATATCGAAGAGTAACGGTGCAGGACTTCGAGCTGTTCGGCGGCATCCTTGATCCTCTTGTATTCGCAGAGCCTTTCGATGAGATCGGATTCGGGAACATCCTCTTCATCCGGTCCGATCTGGGGCGGAGCGGGCAGGAGGGCGCGCGATTTTATTTCCAGCAGTTCGGCAAGTACCACGATGTACGATGTCTCCACCTCCAGGTTCAATTCGCCCGCCTGGTGGATATATTCCATGTACTGGTCAACTATCAGTGCAAGAGAAAGCTCGGTAATATCAAGCTCCTCCTCCTGGATGAGGTGTAGGAGGAGATCAAGCGGCCCTTCGAAATCGGTAATTTTAACCCGGTAACTCACAGCAGGTGAACAGCCTCCCTGGCAAGGACAAGAGTCTCTTCGGCGACGCCCCTTGCGACTTCTGCGCCGGACATGAGAATTTCCTTTATATATTCGGGACGGGATGCAAGCTCCCGTCTCTTTTCCTGAATAGGCGCCAGATCTTTAATAATGCTTTCCGAAAGCTTCTTCTTACAGGCGACACAACCCAGCTTCCCGGCCTTACAATCTTTTTCAATTTCGGGAGCAATATCGACATTATAAATCTTCTGGAAAAAGAAAACAGGACATCCTTCCGGGTGGCCCGGGTCTCCCATGTGAATTTTTTCCGGGTCGGTGAAAAAAGTCTTGATTTTCTTCTGGATGACATCCGGCTCGTCCGAGATGTAAATCGCGTTATCGTAGCTCTTGCTCATCTTGCGGGCGTCAAGGCCGGGCACGAGCGGGGTTTCGGTGAGCAGGGCTTCCGGCTCGGGGAAAATCTCCTTACCGAAAATAAAATGGAACCTCCTCACCATTTCCCTGGTAAGCTCCAGATGGGGCACTTGGTCTTTTCCTACGGGGACCCTCTCTGCGCGGAACGCCACGATATCGCATGCCATGAGAACAGGATAACCCAGGAAGCCGTAAGTATCTATATCCTCACCCAGCTCCTGGATCTGGCCCTTATATGACGGGACACGCGTAACCCAGGCGGTCGGCGTGATCATCGCATAGAGTATGAAAAGCTCGGCGATCTGGGGCACGTGGCTGTGGACATAGAAAGTACACTTTTCGGGATCAAGCCCTGAAGCCATGTAATCGAGGGCTACTTCGATGGTATTTTGGGCTATGTGCTCGCTGTGCCTGTAGGCGGTGGAAAGCGCGTGCCAGTCGGCCATGAAGAAAAAACATTCATATTTATCCTGGGACTGGAGCGATTTCCAGTTTTTAATCGCCCCGAGCAGGTGGCCCAGGTGTAGTTTTCCCGTAGGTCTCATTCCCGATAAAACGCGGATTTTTTTCATGCTGTGTCTCCTTCTTCAATCGTTATCAAAAAGGGCTGGTAAAAAGCCGAAATAAAAAATTGAACGGGGGACCGATGATAAACCACAGTATCCCGGAAAAAATCAAAATCCCCAGGATAACCCAGGACAACATGGGATTTGAATATTCCAGCCTGGTCATTTTATATGCAATATCATCAGGCATGAATCCCTGGAGAACTTTCCAGCCGTCAAGCGGGAAAACCGGGACAAGGTTGAAAACCCCGAGAGCTATGTTGATTATGACGAGATATTTGCAAAAATAGGATATTATATTCATGTCCTGAAGGCTCAATATCCCGAACCGGAACAATAACCCTATAACGGCTGCAAGGGTGAAATTGGCAATAGCGCCGGCCGCCGCAATGATGGCGCTGTCTCTTTTAGGGTGGCGCAGTCTCCCCGGGTTGATGGGAACTGATTTGGCCCACCCGAAAATAAAGCCTCCGCCGTACATTGTGCCGATCAAAAGTGAAAACAGGAGTACCGCCGCCCCCATATAATCCAGGTGTTTTACAGGGTTGAGGGTCAGCCTGCCCTGGTATTTCGCCGTCGGATCGCCCAGTATCCAGGCAACATAGCCATGAGCAAATTCATGCACGGTAAATGCTATTAAAATGCCGGGAACAGATACCAGGAGCATTAATATTAATTTAGATATATCAAAACCCATTTCGTCCTCCCAGGCTAACTTGCTTCATTTTCCGGTTTTAACCCGGTTTCTTCCTTACCGGGGGTTTTCTTTAAATACGACTTCCCGTACAACTTTTCCTTGCTGCCGGAAAGAACTATATCCTTAGCGTCTTCAACCGTCTGGATCCCGCCGTCAAGCTGGAGGTCGAACAATTTGTCGAGGATGCTCCTGTATTCAGGGCCGGGCGGGACTCCCCATTCCTTGAGCTGCTTGCCCATCACCATCGGCTTTTCCTTATGGAGCCTGGACAGGTACATCGCTATCCTCTGCCTAATGACCCTGCTCTTCGTCCTTGCCAAGAAATAAAGCAGCATCTCGGTCGAGAATTTATGCAACGTCCTGTATAAGAGGCTGTTTTTCAATTTCTGCACGGACAGCGTCCGGATCAAATTTTTGGCTTCCTCGGGCCTGAAAATAAGCTTCTTTATCTGGTCGGCCGTAACCCTGAACTTCCGCCCGATTTCCTCTATCTCCTCAGGGGAAAGCTCGGAGACGAGCGCAGTGAAATATATGATCCACCTCTCGATGTTTTCCTGCTCGCAGAGCCTGTGATATTGCACGAGGGTCGCCGTTATCTCTTCGATGATCTCGACAACCTTCGGGGTAAGCACCAGCCTGGGATGGATAAGCCTTAGTATTTTAAGCTGCTGCATCCTGAGCAATGCGGGAAGCGGCCTCGGCTCGGAAAGGATCGCTATGAGTTCGTCCCGGATCCTCTCGTCGGGCATGACCCTGAAAATGTTGAGGGCAAGAGCCGATTTGAGCAGGTTCTCGGTATTCTGATCCATCTTGAACTGGAACCTCTGCTCGAACCTTATCGCCCTGTAGATCCTGGTGGGGTCTTCGATAAAGCTCAGGTTGTGGAGGACTCTGATCGTCCCGTTTTTCAGATCATGCCTCGCACCGAAAAAGTCGATGAGCTGACCGTAATCTTTCCTGTTGAGCTTGATGGCCATTGCGTTTATGGAAAAATCCCGCCTGTAAAGATCGTTTTTGAGTGAACTTTCCGTAATTTCAGGCAGTGCCGCCGGACGCGCGTAATATTCCGACCTGGATGTGGCGATATCGATCTTGTAGCCGTCGGGAAGGATGATGATAGCTGTCCCGAATTTTTCATGTACCCTGGTCCTGCCGCCCAGCCGTTCCGCAAGGGCATGGGCAAATATGATGCCGTCTCCTTCGACTACGAGGTCAACATCGAAATTATCCACACCCATATAAAGATCCCGGACAAACCCGCCGACGACATATACCGGGAAGTCCAGCCTGTCGCCCTCTTCGCCTGCCTGCTCGAGTATCCCCTGTATGGAAAGGGGCAGGTTTTTAAGATAATCCGATGTCCTGCGGTGCCTGCTCGAAGGCGTTATGGGAAGCTCGGCGCCGTGAAGCGTGCGGAGGATATCGGTCCTTGTTACGATGCCGACGACTTTGCCTTCTTCGACTATGGGGATGCGCCCCACATCGTGCTCTATCATCAGGCGCATGAGCTGTTTCAGCGATGCGCCGGGATACGACCAGATAAGGTCCCTGCTCATGTATGCCGATACGGGGGCGGTGGACAGGTTGTGCCTGGCCGCTTTATCGACGTCTCTCCTTGTAATGATGCCTATGGGCTGGTTCCCCTCGGTTATCAGGAGGGAACTGTGTCCCCACTTCTGCATCAGTTTCTGAGCGTCCTTAATCGACGGGTTTTTCATCAGGGAAAGACACCTGACAGGGCTTGACATCACATCTTTTGCCGTCAGAAGGGGCTTTATGCTTTTCCTGATCTCATCAAGGAGTTGAGTTTTCAAGCCTTCCAGATCCACCCCCCTGATAGAACCTGCCGCAGCGGTATGATGGCCGCCTCCTCCCATCGGTTCCAGGATCCTGTCAACGGGGATATCCTCCGTCGATGAGCGGGCTACAATATAAATCCGGTTCTTCATGCTTACCAGCACAAATATCGCATCGGTCTTTTCCAACTCTCTCAGCCTGTGGGTGATCAAAGCAAGCTCATCGGTGTATTCGGCGGTCGTTCCCATCGCTATCGTTATCCTGTACCCGTGTATTGTAGTGTTTTCGGCATTTAAAATAAGCTCGTTTAAAAGCCGTCTCTGGGGCTCCCGGAGGCTCTGCTGTAAGTAAGCAAGGACAAGGCTCAGGCTGCCTCCACGCTTCAACAGCCATGCCGCGGCCTCGACATCATCGGGCGTGGTGGTGGAGTAAGTGAGGTTGCCCGTCTCCTCGTATATGGCAAGCAGGAAAAGGGTTGCCTCCTGGGGTGAGATGTTCAGGTGATTCCTCCTGATCTTCTTGACGAACATCGTGATAACGGCCCCGTATAACTCGACCTCGTTGACATCGCCCAGCACCGATTCCTCGGTCGGAGGGTGATGATCATACACGTGCACTTCCACCTGGGGGTTGTTGACAAGGTTCCTGAACTCGCCGAGCCTGCTGGGAAGGGACGTATCGACAATGATCAATTTTTTAACCGGGACGCCGAAAATATCGCTTGCCGACCTGACATCGAACAGGTCCTTATGGAGCCGGAGGAATTCTCTTACGTTGCTTTCCGCCGAGCCTGAAAACGCCATTACGGCATGCGGATAGAACCTGGAAGCGGCGACCATCGATGCAAGCGAATCGAAATCCGCATTGACATGGGATACTATGAGATCGACAGGGGTATCCTGTTGTAATTTAATCTTTGGTCACCCCTTTAAGATATTTTTCCAGAAATTCGTATATCCGCTCGTAACTGTCTTCGATATTTTCCGTGCCGTAAAAGCCGTGAGGCTCGCCTTCATAGAAATGATATTCGAAAAACTTGTATTCGATCTTGAGAGCTTCTATCATCTTCTCCGACATATACGGGACTACGCGGGGATCTTCTTCGCCGTGGAGGATAAGGAGCGGGGCGTCTATATTCTCGGCGGCATATACCGGGGAACCGTTCCTGTAAGTTTCCTTATTCTCATCGGGCTTCCCCATCTGGCGCAGGAGGTCGAGCCTCCCCCAGCGGTCGCCCATGTTGTACGATTCTGCTATTTCGCTGTCGCCGTAAAGGTCAACGCCGCAAGCAAAAACACCGGGATGAAACGCCAGGGCGCAAAGGGTCATGTACCCGCCATAGCTCCCCCCGTAAACCGCGATTTTGTCGGGATCGACATAAGACTGTTTTTTGAGCCAGTCCGCGCCGTCAACGAGATCCATCGTATCCTTTACTCCCCACACTCCGAAATTGGCGCGGCGGAACTTGTTGCCGTAACCGAGGCTTCCCCGGATGTCCGGGCCGAGTACCACGTAACCCTGCTGGGCCAGAAATTGTAAAAAAGGCTCCCATGTATATGTGAACTGCCAGGTCGGGCCGCCGTGGGGATTTATTACCGCCGGGTAACGCCTGCCGGGCTTCATATCGAAAGGCTTGTACAAATAGCCGTAAACCGTAAGGCCGTCCCGCGTTTTGTAGCTTACGCGCTCCGGAGCCTGGAAAACTTCGGTCGTAAGGCCGGCGGCCAGAGAATCGGTCAGTTGGATCTCATCGCCGGTAACAAGGTTGACCTTCCACAAATCATACGGCCGTTTGGGAGAATCGAAACCGAACACTATCCACTTCGAATCGGGAAGCCATCCCGTGATCCAGTGCATACCGTCCCTCTTGCTAACGGGGGTAATTTCCCCGCCTTCGACGGGAACGGTACAGATATCCCACTTCCCTTCCACGTTCCTTATAAAAGCCACCAGTTTGCCGTCGGGAGAAACTTCCGGGAAATAATCCTCGAATTCGCCCGAAGTCAACTGCTTAACGTTCCCGCCGTCGATGTCCATGATGTAAATGTGATACCAGCCGTCCCTGTCGGAAATGAAGACTATCCTTTTGCCGTCGGGCGTGAACCTGGGGTTTTCATCGAACTGTTTCGGAACATTGGTAATGCGGACTTCTTTCCCCCCGGACGAAGGAATGAGGTAGATGTCCGAATTCGTCAAATCTTCACCACGCCAGGATGTGTACACGAAATACTTGCTGTCGGGGCTCCATTCTATGGTCCTTGTGAAATCTTCGGAATTATAGTTGTCGTACGGGCCTTCGGTTATCCTTTTCGGCTCCCCGCCTTCCGGCGAGACCGTCCATATCTGGTCCCAGCCCCTCTGGCGCGAATAATAAGCTATTCTCCCGCCGTCAGGCGACCATGTCGGGCAGCTTTTATCGGCCCCGTGGAAAGTAAGCTGGAGGGGGTTGCCCCCGTCGATATTCATGACCCAGAGCTGGTTGTCTATGATTGTAACCAGCCTTTTGCCGTCAGGCGATATGTTCGGAACGTCGTGATCTTCCAGGGATGCGGTAACCTGGAGGGGATAGCCGCCTTTTACCGGCATCCGGAATATCTGGTCGCAGCCGTCCTTTTTCATCAGGAAAAATACCGTGTGCCCGTCCGGACTTAAAGTAAATCCCTGGGGACCTGATACGCATGCTATATTTTCCGGGTTTATCGGCCCTGAATATCTCCCGTTCTCAACCTCGGCAAGCGCCGGACAGAGCGTGAGTAAAATCATTGCCGAAAAAATAATTAAAAGCCTGTTTCTCATAAGCATCTCCTACCTGATATAAAAATCTTTTTTCAGCATATTGACCGGCCCCCTGAAAACGGCGGTGCTGAGCCATGCATTACCATTGCCGAACAGGTTGCTTATATCCATGTCTATATCGTTCAACTGCTCTTTTTTAACCTGGAACTTAATCGGCACGGGCTGCGCCCTGTGTACCGCCACGGGCCCTGCCGGTAAAACATAATGGCCGCAATCAAACCCGGTAAGCGTGCCGTGAATGTCGGCAGGCTTCGGGGTCAGCAAAAACAACCCGATGGATACACGGCCCTCGTCCAGTGACGAAACCCTGAGCGGGAAATACAGGGACTTCGTCGGGAAACGGTACTTGATAGGCTCGATTGTCTTGACTTCAGGCGTCAACTCGATTATATCGAAAACGAAGTAATGGATGCCTTCATTCATAAGATCCGAAATCAGAGGGATGGCTTTCCCTCCCCAGCGGGGGTTATACTCCACGGCTTCTTTCTGAAGAAATTTGTATATCCAGTTCATGAATTCAGAATAGTCATTTGCCCTGACGATGGTGATATCATGTGCGCCGATTTTCTCATGGAACACGACTTCAACTGCATTGATATCGGTCGATGCGCCCGACTTTGCCTCCGAACGCCCGATATCATAGGGCATATTCCCGTAAATTAATCTGTTAACAGCTTCAAACGACGCAGCATCGGCTTTCTCCACCTTTGTCGGCTTTGAAGGCAACGGTACGAATTCCAGCACTTTTGTTTTTCCGCCTGCTTTCAGATCTTTTGAAAGGATCATGATCTCTTCTCTGCCGTTCCATGCGCAAATTGCTTTCTGGCCTTCCTGGTAAATGCTGATATTGGGATTGAAGGAGTAATGGCCGCCGTCGGCGTAAGCGGACACCCCAAAGCCCATAATTATAACCAGCGTAAAAAATATAACAAGAAAACGTTTCACAGGAATCACCTCTCGATAATTAACTTCTGCCTGCCCGTGTTCAAACCCTTTATAAAACAGGCCCGAAACAACAACTTGAAAAGCATATAAACCGGTCAGGCTATTGAAGGGAAAGTCTTCTGATCTTATCTTCAATCAGCATCCTGGCCGCTTCATTCATACCCGGCGATTTATCAAGGTAGATCTGATATGCTTCGGCGGCCAATGAATTTTGTTTGTCTTTCTCATAAACCTTTGCCAGGAACATGTATCCCTTAACCCACGAAGGGTCAAGCTGGATAGCGCGCTTTGTATGACGTATGGCATCGTCGTATTTCTGGGTCTCGAAATATACAGAGGCCATGCCCCGATGGGCCGAAGCATTTTTCGGGTTCAGCTTTATAGCTTCGTTATATTGCTTGGCTGAAGCATCCCACAACCATATTTTTTCAAATGCAGTGCCCCCGAACGTATGCATGGACGAATACAAATCTTTATTTGCCTGATTCTTACCACAACTGCATAAAACAAACGCCGCCAGGAAAATAAATATTACGATTTTTCTCACAACAAACACCTCGCTATGCCGGGTAATAATTCTATTTAAGAACCGGTGTTTCCTTTTTATCCAAGCGCCTCTTCAATAGCGCCGGTTACTTCCAAAAGATCGGCATCGGTCAATTTGCTGTGGCACGGGAGGCACAACACCTGCCCTGCAACCATCTCCGTTACGGGGAGGGAAACATCGCCCATGCCTCTTTCGATAAATACAGGCTGGGTATGAGCGGGCGGGAAATATATCCTTGTCTGGATCCCGCGCTCTTCCATGCGGCTCATCAGCTCGTCCCTGGAAATCCCGGCCTCGCTTTCTATGACTTTAACCGCGTAGATCATGTACGGGTGTATTCCGAAGCCCGATTCGACGGGGGGCTTGATGCCGGGGATCGGTGATAATTTTTCTTCATAGAATTGGGCTATCTCTTTTTTTCTCCCCAGTATCGCGGGCAGTTTTTTCAACTGGGCGCGGCCTATGGCGGCCTGCATCTCGGTCATCCTGTAATTGAATCCGAGCCTCACATGCCTGTACAACGCAGACTGGCCGTGGTTCCGGAGCAGCTTCAATTCGTCGGCAAGCGCACCGTCATTTGTTGTTACCATCCCGCCTTCGCCTGTGGTTATGTTTTTCGTAGGCGTAAAACTGAATATGGCTGCATCGCCGAGAGAGCCTGAGCTTTTGCCTTTGTAAGTTGCGCCGTGAGATTCGGCAGCATCCTCTATAACGTTGAGCCCATACTCGTCCGCCAGCTTCATGAAGGCGTCCATATCGGCTGCCTGGCCGCCGTAGTGGACAGGGACTATGACCTTGGTACAGGAGGAAATCTTCTCCCCGGCGGATGCCGGGTCGAGGTTGAAAGTATCGGGATCTATGTCGGCGAACACGGGAGCCGCGCCGCAATAAAGCACCGCTGTAGCGGTAGATATGAAAGTAAACGATGGGACTATGACTTCGATGCCAGGCCCTACACCCATCGCGACATAAAGCGCATGGAGCGCGACAGTTCCGTTGAACATGGCCACCGCATGATTCACGCCTGCAAATTCGGCGAACTCTTTTTCGAAAGCTTCGACCTGGACCCCGCTGGTAAGCCACTTTGAATGGACTACTTCTTTTAAAAGCTCAAGCTCCTCGTCCCCTACCCTGTGCGAGCCTATACAGATTTTATATTCATCCATAAATTTCCCCTTCGTTCACATTCGTCAAAATCCCGGATTTAATGGGTCTGCTTTAACGGCGCGCATGACAGCAGCGCTTCAGCCGTTTTTCGCGGCACCGGGATTATGTTTGTCCGATTCGTTCTCGAATACTTCAAGGATATTTTTATAATTATCCTTGCTCCTTAAAAGCCTGGTAGTATCTTTCGGGTATTGACCGAACTCGTTTATTATCCTGTCTATCTCCCTGCCCTCTTTCAAAATACCCAGCTTCATAAGGTTAAACTTGATCCTCAATTTCAACGCATACTTTTTTTCTTCAGGCCTTAAGAATTTTTCCAGGGATCTTACCTGGCTCTTGCTTGCCTTTTTGTCGATATAATAACGCTTGTAAAGATAAAATATCTGGAGGCGGCGGTATTTCTCGTAATTGACATCTATACCGCCGAGAAAGGTGCCGAAATTCTTTTTAACCGTTTCTACCGAGAACAGCCAGTTGGTATTATGCTGCTCCCCCGGGAGCACGACATCGGATAAATTTTGATAACCGGCCGGGACCGTATTTTTTAAAAAATCTATCCCCTGGTCTTCACGGCCGCTGAAATAATAGGCCCCGAATGATTTGGGCGAAATGCCCACCGTTACCATGGGATAAGGGACAACCAGTATTTTTTCCGCAGCCAGGAAGATCAAATTCGTGGTGTAGTAATCGGGATAAGGGGACTGGTAAAAAGCTCCTTCGGACTTTATCTTATTTATCAAATTGCGGCTGACGAGAGAAAACTGCATATTCCAGCCGAACCCGACAATGAAATCAAACGTTTTCCCGACAAGCTCCCTCGCCTTCTCTTTGCTCAACAGGTAAGGATTCTTCTCCCTGAAAACTGTATAATCCCACACCGATAAAAAGCCGTCGGGCGACTCCGGGATAACGCCGGGATACGCATACAAAAAAGCATTGGTATAAACCAGGTCAGGATTGGAATGCTCGGAAATAAGCTCGTTAAGACTCTTGAAGTAATGCTGCATAAGGCAGTCGTCATCGCCCAGCATGATAACATAATCGCCGGAGCTTTTTTCGAGCGCGTTATTCCAATTGTCGGTTACGGGAACAAAGCTGTCGGTGGAAAAATATTTTACCCTCGGGTCATCCAATGACTCCGCAAATCCCCTGACATCTTCTTCGGAACAGTTATCGTAAATGATAATCTCCCAGTTGTCGTAATCCTGGCGGACTACGGTTTCAACGGCATATTTCAACAGGTCGAGGCGGTTCCTTGTCGGCAATAAAACTGAAAACTTAACCATTTGGACCCTTCCTGAAGACGGCGGTATAAGCGGTACCTCCGTCTTCGTCTTTTTCGTGCCGGGAAAAAAGCTTTTCGAAAAACGGTCCGAATTTCATCCCGGTTTTCAATGAAAATTTTCTGCCCAATATATTTCCGAGAAAATTTCTGATGCTGTACTGCCATCCGAATGTGTTCCAGAAAAGGCCGCCGCTATCCGTCGTCGTGAGCAGTTCCATTTTCATATTCAAAGATTCCATCTGCTGCTCGAGGAGCTTCGAAGGGATCAAATATGCATGGCGCGGCGCATCCAGGTGTGTCCAGAATTTTTTAAACAATTTAAATTGTAGTGAATCCGGGTTGGGAGCGGCGATAACCAGAACGCCGCCTGGAGCCAGGTGATTAACCGCTTCCTTCAACGTTTCCATGAAATCCGGCAAATGTTCGATCACATGCCATAAGGCAATTACATCGTACAACGTCGTTGTATTTCGAAGCACTTCCGCCGCATCACTGCTCTTATAAGTTTTTATCCCCAGGCTTTCGGAGATGAAGCGGCAGCAGCGCTCGTCCATCTCCACAGCTTCGGCTTCGAACCCTGCTTTTTTGGCGAAATAAAGGAAACCTCCCGTGGCGGGGCCGATCTCCAGTAACCGCCCACCGTCTGCAAATTTCTTGACGATGTCTATCTTATATTTCTCATGTACCTGTGCGCCCGCAGCAAGCACTTCCACTGAAGATGGGATCTGATAATAATTGTCAGGATAGAAAATGCAAAGATTATCAGGTATGGGCGACATGAAAACCAGGCTACAACAGGTACAGCGATAATAAAAGAAAGTCCGGCTGGTTACCTTGCTGTTAAAATCCGATGACTTGAAGAGAAACGCCGATTCCGAACCGCATAACGGACAGGGCATATTGTCCTCGGCGTAGGAATATTCCGGCCATTCCGTGGGATTGAGCCATGCATGTTTATATAAAAACTGTTTCCTGTCGGCATCGCTGGATTTATAATCATCGGTCTGGTTATCGGACACCAGCAGGTTTTCCATGCTGTTGTGCCAGAAGGTATTGCTTTTATGCCACTCCTCCTTCTTATAAGCCTGCCCGTCTTTTCCCACTACCAGCGTATCCTGGCCCATTTTTATCACCTGGCTCGTGATGCTGTCCCTGCCGCTTTCCATTCTGTAAACGTCGATCTTTTCTTTTATATCCATACAATGTATTTTATCGAGCACTTCACGCCGGGACATAAAGGCGTTCGTTCTTATGTGATAATTCGGGAAAGGATCGAAATATAAATTATATAATTCTACAGTCCGGTCGCCGTCCGACTGGCCTTTAGATTTTTTTCGATTTTTTTTGACAGGCTCGTGCATCTCGGGCAATGCCGAATACATGCTCTGGTAAGATCCCGTTGTACCGACAAGACCAACGCCCTCCTTCGAAATATGAGAATACAACTTTTTAAGCCACTCTTTATCCAGCAGGACGCTGTACGAATTCAGGAAGCAAAAATACTTATGCTCAAGCTGTTTATAGGCCTTTAAATATGCTCCTATATCAAAACCGGAATCGTCGATATGAATCTCGCGGTATGTATATGCCTTCAGGCTCTCCTTACAACCTTTCAATTCATCGCTGTCCGGCGGGAAGCCCTTGAAGAGGATGACCAGGTCGTGATCGATCCCGCCCGGATTTTCGGAATACGAATCCAGGAATCTTTTCAAAGGCTCCGTGCCGTTGCCGAACCTGACAAGGTGAATAACCGCGATTTCAGACAATAACAGATCCTCCTGAGTTGAAAACCCGTTTTGACAAAAACGGCGTGAAATCCTGCTGCGCCGTTTCCTGTATGTCCAACCGGGCCTGTATCCGGCGGCTTAAACCGCATCCGCTAAAGCTATGAATAAGCCCCTGACATTTCGTTCTTCCACCATCTGACAGTCTCTTCCAGTCCCGTATCGAGACCATATTCTGGAGACCAGCCGACTTCGTTTCTAAGGCGTGTGTTATCGCCGATTAAAAAATCCGGCTCACCTGAGCCCGGCGGTATGGCGCCGAGATTAATCAATTCCGGCCTGCCTGTTTTATCGCCTATTTTTAAAAGCACATCTTTCAATGCCACAGGTTCGCCTGACGATATATTCACCGCCCCGCGCACATCGCTTTCAAGCAGGCTGACAAAGGCCCCTGCGACATCCTTAACGAAAAGAAAATCCCTCTGCTGCCCGCCATGAGTACAACAGGCAGCCTCCCCTTTCAATAACGAGCGGATTACAAATGCAATAAGCCTTGACGGGTATTCGTAAGGCCCGTATAAAAAAAATACCCTGCCCCATGCGGTGGAGAGCCCGGTCTCTTTAGAATAAGCATCGACCATTATCTGGAGCGCATGTTTGCATGTGCCGTAAACCGTTACGGGGTTCCTCGGCGTTTCATATTCGCGGCATGTCCCGAAATTCCAGTCATACTCGGCGCATGTCCCTGAAAATACGGCTCGCCTGCCGCCCGATTCATGGAACCTTCGCAATATCTCGATGCTTGACTGGACCCACCTGAAGTTCTCAAGCGATGTCCAGTACTTGCCGGGGACCGCATACCATGCAAAGTGGAGCAGGTACTCCGGCTTCACATCTTTGAAAAATTTCTCGACTTCATCCGGCTTATGGAGATCGACGGAGTGCCAGAACAGATTCTGCTTTTTCATCACAGGCGGCTGTATATCGACGGCATGGACGATAAATCCCCGGTCCAGTAACAGGCCGAGGCTCTGCCTCCCGATGAACCCGCCCGCCCCGGTAACTACAACTTTTTTCATACGGAAAACTCCGGGAAGCTTTTATCCTTATCGGAGACAATCAATGATCCGGTTTCAGGCCATTCGATATTAAAAGCCGGGTCGTCCCACCTTATGCCGCGGGAACTTTCAGGGTGATAAAAATCGGACATCAGGTAAAACAATACCGTATCGTCTTCCAGTGTCTTAAAACCATGAGCGAAGCCTTCGGGGACATAAAGCATTCTGAAATTATCGGCGGCCAGAGTTACCGCCGTCCACTTACAATAAGCAGGAGAGCCAGAGCGCAAATCTATGATCACATCATACACAGATCCTTTAATGCACCTGACCAACTTTGCTTCTTCATGCGGGGCCGCCTGGTAATGCATGCCGCGCAGAGTGCCTTTCTTTTTGCTATATGAGGTGTTACACTGGGCGACTTCGGGGTTTAACCCGTGTTTTATGAATTCTTCCCGGCAAAAGCTCCTTGCAAGAAACCCGCGCTCGTCTCCTATCGGCTCCGGTTCTACGATATAGGCGTCCTTCAAAGCGGTCTCTATGAATTTCATCTTATATCACCGATACGTCCGGGATGGGGATTATGAATTTGCCGCCCCACTCCCTCACATGTGACATCTGTTCTATGATCTCGTCTTTGATATTCCAGGGCAGGACAAATATGAAATCAGGTTTTGTCTCACGAATTTTTTCCGGGGCTTCGATGGGGATATGTGTGCCAGGCAGGAAAAGCCCCTGTTTATGCGGGCTTCTGTCAACGGTGTATTCGATAAAATCAGTCCTGATGCCGCAGTAATTCAAAAGGGTGTTGCCCTTGGCGGGAGCGCCGTAACCGGCGATTCTTTTGCCGCTCCTTTTTATCCCTATCAATGTTTCCAGGATCTTGCGCTTGGTTTCCTTCACGTTTTCGCTGAAGTCGTAGTAGCAGCCCCGGCTTCTTATCCCTGCACTTTCTTCTTTGGAGATCATCTTCGAAACCCTGTCCGTTTCATGCCTGGATTTGTCCTCGATATGCTTTGCATAAATCCTCAGCGAGCCGCCGTGTGTCGGCAGTTCCTCGACATCGAAAAGCGTAAGATCGTGAAAATTGAAAATGTTCTTTGCGGCAAGAAATGATATGTATGAGAAATGCTCGTGATAAACTGTGTCGAACTGGTTCCCTTCCATCAGCTTGAGCAGGTGGGGGAATTCCATCGTGATGACGCCTTCGGGCTTGAGAACAATTTTCATCCCGCGGACGAAATCGTTTATGTCCGGGACATGCGCCAGAACGTTGTTGCCGATGATGAGGTCGGCAGACCTGCCTTCCGATACAAGTTTTCTCCCGAGCCTTTCGCCGAAAAAATCAACGACCGTCGGGACGCCTTTTTCCTCCGCGGCCTTCGCGACATTGGCGGCAGGCTCAACGCCGAGTATGGGGATATTTTTATCCTTGAAATACTGGAGAAGATAGCCGTCGTTGCTTGCGATTTCCATGACAAGAGAGTTTTCATCCAGGCCGAGCCGTCCGGCGATCATTCCGGCATAAGCTCTCGAATGCTCAAGCCATGTGTCGGAGTAAGACGAGAAATAAGCATAATCGATGAAAATAGTCTCCGGCCTTTCGAACTGCTCCACCTGGACGAGCAGACATTCCGGGCAGAAATAAACCGCCAGCGGGTAAAAAGGCTCTTTCTTATGCAGATCCTCCGGCCTTACGTAAGAATTCGAAAACGGGCTCATCCCGAGGTCAAGAAAACAATCTCCAAGTACAGAATTACAAAAGCGACAATTCAATTTGCTCATTTATCCTTCCCGCCCATATTTTGAAATTCTTCGATCTGCTTCTGGGTCAACCGCCGCATATCGCCGCCCTTTGCATATTGAGAATACCAGTCAACGACACATTTCATGGAATCTTTCAATTTTAATTTCGGCTTCCATCCCAGTTTATACTTTGCTTTCGAGGAATCCAGCTTCAGAAGGCCCGCCTCATGCGGGTTGGAATTTTTATCCAGAACCCATTCGGCCCCTTCACCCCACAGATCCACTATCATTTGAGTAACCTCGGCAACCGGGACGATATCATCGTCGGACGGCCCGAAATTCCACGGTCCCGAATACAACGGCCCGTCATTCCACAGCCTGCTTGCAAGCGTCAGATAGCCGTTCAAAGCCTCCAGCACGAATTGCCAGGGCCTCACGGCTTTCGGGTTTCTTATAACTACAGGCTTTCCTGCGATGATCGCCCTGATGATATCGGGCACCAGCCTGTCCGTGGCCCAGTCACCGCCCCCGATAACGTTCCCCGCCCTTGCAGAAGCAAGCGCGACACCATGCTCGTCATAATTCGAAGGATTGAAAAACGAATCTCTGTAAGCGGATGTAACAAGCTCCGAGCAGCCCTTGCTGCTGCTATACGGGTCGAAACCGCCCATCGGGTCACACTCCCTGTAGCCCCACACCCACTCCCTGTTCTCATAGCACTTGTCGCTTGTAACGTTGACGACGACACGAACACTGTCTGCGGAACGGACGGATTCAAGGATGTTTATAGTACCCATAACGTTGGTTTCATAAGTCCCCACAGGGTCGGCATAAGACCTCCTGACAAGGGATTGTGCGGCAAGATGAAAAACGATGTCCGGCTTGTGCTTATTGATTTCCTTTTTTAAATTGTCCAGATCCCTTATATCGCCGTAAACGGAGGTCATCCCTTTACCGACAACAGCCATATCGAAAAGTGACGGTTCTGTATCGGGCGCCAATGCGTACCCGATAACTTCGGCTCCCAGGCTTTCTAACCAGAGGGAAAGCCACCCGCCTTTAAACCCGGTATGGCCTGTTACTAATACCTTTTTATCTTTCCAGAATTCCATCTTCATTCCCATACTTTCCAGGGCGCTTTGCCCTTATCCCAGAGTTCTTCAATTCTCATTTTGTCTCTCAGCGTATCCATGGGCATCCAGAAGCCCCTGTGCTTGTAGGCGGACAGTTGGCCCTTCCCGGCAAGTTTTTCCATAGGCTCCCTTTCCCAGACAGTCCCCATACCCTTCAAAAGATCGAAAACTTCCGGCTCAAGGACGAAAAAGCCCCCGTTAATCCACGAGCCGTCGCCCATCGGCTTTTCCAGGAACCCGGTAACGCCGTTTCCATCAACGCTCAGCGATCCGAAACGCCCCGGCGGCTGGACCGCCGTAACCGTGGCATGTCTGCCCTGCGTTTTATGAAACTCGATAAGATCTTTTATATTGACATCGCTCACACCGTCGCCGTAAGTGAAGCAAAACGTCTCACCGCCTATATAATCCTTGACCTGAAGGAGCCTGCCGCCTGTCATCGTCTTGTCCCCAGTATCGACCACAGTAACTTTCCACGGTTCACAATAGCTGTTGTGCACATGGAGACTGTTCTGCCGGAGATCAAAAGTTATGTCTGAAAGGTGGAGGAAATAATTCGCGAAGTATTCCTTGATCATGTAGCCCTTATAACCGGCGCATATAATAAAATCATTAATGCCGTAATGGGAATAAATCTTCATGATATGCCACAGTATCGGCTTGCCGCCTATCTCAATCATAGGCTTGGGCTTCAACTGGGTTTCTTCACTTAATCTTGATCCCAACCCGCCTGCAAGCAACACGCATTTCATAGCTAATCTCCATAATGTCAATTTGAAATTTTTAATTCTTCAGAATATCAAAAAAGCCTTCCGTTCAAAGTTACTATATGATGCGCCGCCCAAAAAATCATAAACGGGAAACTCCGTCTTTTCGCATCGTATTTTTAAAATATCGCAAGCGGAAGAAACGGGAGCAATGCAAAAAGCCTGTGGTATTCGCTTTTTTTGACGGAATCTTTGACGAATAAAACTCCGTCGGCAAAGTTTTTGAGATGGCCTTTCCACTTATCATGCCTGTAACATTCAACGACAAGATCCCGATAAATTTTGCCGGAAATCTCGGGACGATAAATTGATACGGCCTCCAGGATATCATATAGAAAAAGGAGATACGGGTATTTTTTTTCATTTTCGCTCAGGTTGAATTGGACGAGAAAATCATCGAACTTTTTTGCACTTAAAATCCTGTAGCGGAAAAGCTTTTCGGGGACTTTTGCAAAAGGCCCCTGCATACAAAGCTCCATCAGCAAAACCACGTCGCTTCCGAACGCGGACCTCATGCCCCTGGTTTTTCTGAGGACTTCGGAGCGGACGAGGCCGTAAGTGGAATACCAGCCGTTTCTTCCAAAAAGTCTTTTAAGCCTCTCGCGGACATCCGGCATCGACAGGTCGGGATTGTCCAGCAAATGATAATACTTTACGCAGTCATGGCCGGGAGATGAAAACGGTTTGCCGTCTTCGTCTATGAATTCTATCGCCGAATAGCTCATGACGGCCGAGGGGCTGTTTTCCATGGCTTCGACACACCTGCTTATAAATGAAGGTTCCCATTCGTCGTCGTATGCCGCCCACATGAAATATTCACTGCCGCTCAATTCGAAAGTTTTACCGAAATTCTTAAACGGGCCGAGGTTCGTTTCATTCAAATGATACTTTACCATCGGGTCTCGCCCGGCGTATTCGCGGCAAATTTCGGCGGTTTTATCCGTAGATGCATTGTCGCAAATTATTATCTCGAAATTCCCGTAATCCTGCGCCAGCAGCGAATCAAGCGCATTCCTGATAAATTTTTCGCCGTTATATACGGGCATGCCGACCGAAACACCCGGCAGACCGGAATTCAATTTCACAATATCCATTTCTCAGCCGTTTGCTTATCCTAATTATTTTTCGCCTGATAATTCATCAGGACGGTTGTAAGTCCTCTTATAATATTGCTTATAATTAATATTGCTTATAATTTCAGATTGGGAAGCCGCGCAAGCTGCATTCTTCATATTGAAGCAAATTCCAATTTGTAAAAAACTTCAATTCGAGGAGGAAACCGGAGTCATGTCCTTAAATATTAAACAGGTAATTTGTCTTACGACTGACGGGGGACAAACATGAAGATTTCAACCAGGGGACGTTATGCAATAAGGGGTCTGGCGGATCTTGCCAGTAACGGAAAAGATGGACCGATTTCCATACGCGAAATTGCAGAGAGACAGGAAGTTTCGGTGGATTACATGGAACAACTTTTCCACAAACTGATGAAAGCCGGAATTATTAAAAGCTTCAGGGGGCTTAAGGGCGGTTATCAACTGGCAAAAGATCCGGGCGATATATCAATCAAAGATATCCTTGAAATCGTAGAAGGCCCGCTGTGCCTTGTCAATTGTGAGGAAATGGAAGGAAGCCAGGCATGCCCCAGGATGGCCGGTTGTAAAACCCACATTTTATGGAACAAATTGACCGAATTAATTGCCGAACGCCTTGATGAAATAAAATTAAAAGACGTTTGTGAGGGAACCTTTTAAAACCGGATTTTATCGGAAAGAAAACTATTGAGCAATATGAAGATAGTACCGGCGATATTGACGGATGGCGGCGAAGAGCTGTGCCGCATGCTTGAGTTGTCAGGAACATTTTGTGATTATGTCCAGATCGATGTCATGGACGGCGAATTCGTCCCCAGCAAAAGCGCGGGTCCCGAAGACCTGAGGTCATGCAGCCCGGATATCGGCATGGAAATACACCTGATGGTGAAGCGCCCTGAAGAATATATCGGCAGGTATGCTCTGAAAGGCGTCCGCCGCATAATAACGCATTTCGAATCGCCGGGCGATCCTCTGGCGCATATAGAAGAGATCCGGAAGCTTGGATTATCGGCAGGGCTTGCAATCAATCCCGAAACGCCGGTAAGCATGATCATCCCCCTGCTGGATCTGATTGATCATGTCCTTGTAATGACGGTGAAACCGGGCTTTTACGGCAGCCCCTTCCTCCCCGATATGCTTGAAAAAGTAAGAGAGCTTTCAATCCTGACGGGAGATTTCGAAATCGGGGTTGACGGCGGGGTGGATCAATCAAACCTGGAAATCCTGAGAGAAAGTGGTGCTAATACAGCCTGCGTTGGCTCGAGGATTTTCCGGGCGGACGATCCTGCAAAAGCATACGAAGGACTTGTCAGGATAAGCAGCCGGCCATAAAATTTATGCGGGCAGCGTTTTAACCCAGACCCTGCGGCTCCGCGGCCCGTCGAATTCGCAGAAAAAGATCCCCTGCCATGTGCCGAGGCGCAGGCGGCCGTCTTCGACAATTATGCTGACCGATGACCCCGTCATGGACGCCTTGACATGAGCGGCGGCGTTCCCCTCACCGTGCCGGTAACCGGCGTCCCACGGACAAATCTTTTCAAAAGCCGACCGGATGTCGAAAACTACATCGGGGTCCGCATTTTCATTAATGGTAATCCCTGCGGTGGTATGCGGGACGAAAACAATACAAAGCCCGTCTTTTAACCCCGCCCCAGTTACTGCGGATTGAACATCATGCGTTATTTTGACAAGCTGGCAGCGGGCCGTTGTATCGACTGTAAATTCCGTCATTTATTCACCATGTTTTCAGCCGCCTTCGATTTATCGGCCGGAATGCGGTATTTCACCATGTGGACGGAATTGCCTTTCCTGTTGAAATTCACCTCATCCATAGAGCATTGTATCAGGAAAATCCCGCGGCCATGTTCCAGCAAATCTGAAAGGCAAGTCTCAGACGAAGGGTCGGGGAGGATCGAAGTTTTGAAACCCTGGCCTTCATCGGTTATGTCTATTTCAAATTTGACCGAGTCTATATGAGAATTGATGACTATTTTTTTATTGCTGTCGAGCCTGTTCCCGTGCACCATCGCGTTAATGAGCGCTTCCTGCAAAGCAAGCTGGATCTGGGAAAGGATCCAGTGGGGATAGCAGTCCGCAAGAACTGTCCTGGATATGAAAAAATTGACGACGCCCTTAACATGCTCCAGGGACGACGGGATAACTATCCTGTTGTCCGAAACAACATATTCCTGCGTCAGGACATGGTTCCTGAGCCGCTGCTTCATCTCAAGCACTCTTGACAGGATCTGCTGTACCTGAAGGGTATCCATCGGCTTACAGATGAAGTTTATCGCGCCGTTCCTCAAAGCTTTAACCGCCGTATCTACATCGGGACACCCTGTAATGATAACGGTGGGGATATCCGGATACAACTCTTTGAGCTTCTCAAGGAATTCTTCTCCCGGGATTTTGCCGTGGAGCTTTAGTTCCGTAACGACGAGGTCGAAATGTTCTTTTTTCAGATGTTCAAGCGCTTCCTGCGCACTATCGGCTGCGACTATTTCATTGCCTGCCCCGAAAAGCTCCGTGAATGCGGCTGCGGTGGCGCCATCCCCGTCAACAACAAGGATGCTTGCATTCTTGTTGTTCTTGATCCCGGCAGGGGCTTCAGGCTCATCGGAAGGCGCTTCATCCTTTTCAGGCTCTTCAGAGACCGACTCGTAAACTTTTCTTTCAGGCACATCGCTGCCTATTCCCCAGCGCGTTTCCAGAACTTTTCTATACTGTTCGAAGAAGCCCACTGCTTTACGCGGTATAACATGGCTTTCCAGTACCCATCCCATGGGCCTGTTTTCGATGAATTTTTGCCTGAAAAGGAAAAAGCCTTCTCTTGCTTCCGCCCACATGTAAGTATTGAAATCCCCTGGGTCTTCGATCTCCGGCTGGATACTTACCGAGCGGAGTATATTAAGTTTCTGTCCGTCTATGAGCAGCGCGTAATATGAATTGGGGTCATAATGGAACCTGGTAACTTCCATTTCCATCAAGCTGTCTTCCCAGTCGCAAAACCCCGGATTATCAGGAGCCATAATACCTCCTTATAAAAAGAGAGACCCCGGTCGTGGCGCCTGAAGGGCTGACCAAGGAACACTTAGTGGGTGCTCGCCGGCTGCTTCCTGTAGATGGACAGGCCATCCGCAATTCCGCAACCAGACGCCCGGCTCCCCAGGTCAAATGTGTCGATCAGTGCACTTTCATACGCTCACGTGCCGGTTCTCTCAATTCTTATTGTACATCAACCGCTGAAAATTTCAAGTTCTTTCACCGTTCGGGCTGAAAATAATTGATAACCTCGCCGAATATCAAGAAAAGGCGAATTCCTGCGCTACTCCGGGGAATTCTTCCATCGCTTTTCCTGTGGCAAAAATTTCTTCTTTGAGATTCTTGCCGTTCTTCAGCCTGGACTGGGGAAAGCGCGATTTCATACCCGACAGCCCTATAGCCCTGTCGGGTATATCGTTATGTATCACCTTGTTGTAAATGGCTTCCACCAGCCAGAACCAGTCGGGATGAAGGTCGCAGGTGAAGTCCAGGTCATCCGTCTCCACTATCAACTTCCTGTGAGGATATTCGCCGATCCACTCCTCGTAAGAATCGTTGAGGGTCATCAGGTAATCGCGCGGGATCCCCGATTCCATCTTCCGGCTCCTTTTTGCGATCCTGTAAATCAGCGTGTCCAGGCTCGCCCTCAGGTAAATCAAAAGGTCGGGCGGGCGCAGTATCTTCGTCAAAAGCTCGAAGTGGGGCTTGTACGTGTTGACGTATTCGTCTTCCGACATCTCGCCCCGCTTCCAGAGTACCTTTGCAAAGATGGCATCCTCGTAGATGCTCCGGTCGGCAATGATGTCTTTCTTGCTCTGAACGGTGGCGTAATGCTTGTTGAACCTGTCGTAAAGAAAAAATACCTGGGTGTGAAACGCCCACCTGGGAGGATCTTTATAAAATTTTTCCAGGTAAGGATGCCCTTCGACCGTTTCATAAAGCGGCTCGAACCCGGAGATCTGGGAAAAGATCCTGGTAACCGTCGATTTCCCTGCCCCTATTGCACCGGCAACTACTATAAACATGTTTCCCCCTCCTGTACCCACAGATGCTTATAATTACTATGTTTGAAGCCGTTTCCCTCCTTACTTTATCCACAGATTTTGCAACAATATGTAGTGTCATGCCGAACAAACTGCTTCTGAAATGCAGGATACATACCGCTTCGGAAGGAAACTAACTGCGAAAGATGACAACCATCATGAGAGGATCAGAAGCTCATTTTTTGTTCTTTTATGTAATCACTTAAGCCATTATAAGATTTTAACACGCCAAACCCTTTCTCCTGAAGGCGTTTTGAAATATCTTCAGGTTTGAGATCAATTACCACCATTTTCCCTCCCCTAGAAAATTGTGATAGTAACTCCCATGCCGCTTCATCCTCATTTCGAAAACTGAAACCTATGATGACAAGTTCATCTGTTCTCGACAATACACTTTTAGCAGATTGTAATATTTCATCAAAGTTTTCCTCATACGATTTAATAAAAGAAGGTGACACCCAAAATGTGTTATATCCTCCACCATAACCATCACTTCCTTCTGGCTTGAATAAGTGTGGTTCTCTCTTTAACAATTTACTACAGATCTCAAAGTGCCATTCTCCTCTTTCCTTATTGTCAAGTGATATAACAGGCCCTTGGAATAAGTTGTTTTGCCAGTTAATAGAGCCATGCACCTTGTGAATCTTTATTTTTGAACGCCTGCCTGCATCTTTAAACATCTCTTTGTCATCTTCACGTTCAAAATCACTTATCCCAACATACCCATCAAGAGGAGACCACATATTTTTATTTATTAATCCCTTCTCCAGAATCAGGTCGTAATTAAATGTTATAAATTCATCGTTCCCATCTATTATTTCGGAAAAAGCGGCAGATAACTCATTAGGCATTAAATTGACAAGGATTAAATATAAATAAGCATTCAGGCGTGAGCGCATTTCTTTTAATTCATCGACACTTAATCCAATTGGTATTAGAAGAATAGAAGTAAACCTACTTGGTAATTTATCCCACAAAATTTTCACGTTTTCTTTCTCTGAATTAATAAGCGAATCACTAAGTAAATGCAAATCTAAAATCGTATATAACTTTTCTATATTGTCCTTAAGATCGCTAAAAATGCTAGATAATTCACTATTCCCGAAGTATTTTCTCGCAGCATTTTCAATTTGATCAATATTGCTTTTTATTGTTTCAAACCATTTGACTCTGCTTCTTCCGTATTTACGACTTTTTTCTCTCTCGTGAGCCTGTTTCATCCTCTCCCATATCTCACCCATTAACGGCCCATCAGCCACTGCTTTTGAGAATCCCGCTCCTAACAAGAAAGTTCTTCTTGGCTTATATAACATTTTCGTTTACCCTCACCAGATGCTTATAGATACTATGTTCGAAGCCATTTCCCCCCTGAATTTATCCACAGATTTTGCAACAATATGTAGTGTCATGCCGAACAAACTGCTTCTGAAATGCAGGATACATACCGCTTCGGAAGAAAACTAACTGCGAAAGGCGCATCGATAATGACCTCAGCAAAGGCTCCCAAATACAAAAATGAAAAATCCCGGACAGGCTCCGTCATTTACATCCTGCTCATCATCTTATTGCTGTTCGGAGAATACAACGGGGCGCATGCCGGGGCCGCCCAGAGCCCGGTCGAAATCTCAGCCGGGGAATTTAACCGGATATTACAGGACGCGCCCTCCCTCCTCTCTTCGCCTGAGGGCCTTGAAAAACTGGATAAAATAATCTCCGTCCCGTATCATGTCAAAGACAAATCTTGGGACATAGTTGTCAGCCTCGATTATTTGCTTCCCCGGCTTGACCTGGTAAAGAAAGGAACGGGAGGCGCAAAAGAAAAACTTGAAGCCGATCTCAGGCGGCTTGCCGCTCTTTCCACACCTGTAAATTCCGGGACTACAGATATTATCGATCGAAAAACCGTGCATGAAAAGCTGTCTGCAATATTATCTTCAAGGGCATTTCAAACGCGCAATTTGCCCTCCCTGTTCGAGCTGTGGAACAGGCTGAACAAATGGCTGGACAAAGCGACAGCCGAGATGGCGGAAAAAATGGACTTCCTCGATTCCCTCCAGAGGTTTTTGAATAACGCCGGGTATGCAGGGGGCTTATTTTTTAAAATGTTGTACATGCTTATCGGCGCTCTTGTCATCATCCTTGTCATCCTTATAGCCGTAATGATAGTCCGGCTGAAAAGCCGCGGAAAAAAGAAAAAAAAGGCCGACGAATTCAAAAAGCTCTTGCCGGATAAAACCTTTAACGAAGCCATGCGGGCCGCAAAGTCGGGCAATTACAGGGAGGCGCTCCGGTTCCTTTTCCTGGCGATGCTGATGACGATGGATAAAAAAGAAATCATCGAATATAATCCCCACCTTACCAACTGGGAGATTGTAAACATGATGCCGTCACATGCTCCCTTCAGAGTCCCTGCCGCCGAATTTTCGATGCTTTTCGACAGGAAGTGGTACGGGATGGAACCGGCGGATTCAAACGACATGGAGATATGCGAAGGGCTTTACTGGGAGGTGTTGAGGCTGTGCTGAAGCGCCTCAGGCTCAACAGGGAAGCCGTGCTCGTCATCGTGCTGATGGCCGTATTCACGATATTTACCGGGTTCAGCATCTACGAGCAGCAAAGGGATAGAGCCGCCGGTTTCATACTTCCCGCCGGCAGCTATTCCGGGAGCGGCGACGGCCTCCTGGCCTTATACCGCCTTGCCGATGCTTTCGGCTTCAGGCCGGGAAGGTGGGAAAGGTCGGCGTTTCGTCTCCCCCCTACACCTATGGCGCTGGTGGTTGTGCGCCCGTATTATCCACCCTACGATAAAGAAGAAGCATCGGCCCTCCTTGAATGGGCTGCGAAAGGAAACACCTTATTCATTATCGATAACCCGGGAAATGTCATTGAAAAACAACTGGGAATAGAAATCGGTGATCCTGAAAAAATCAAAAATAAAAAGAAGACCCCTCCTGAACTGAAAAATTTTAAAAAACATATTCCGGACAGTTCTACTGACGAGGTTGAGGAACCTACATATTCAGTCGACGAGTATTCTCCGGAGAACGATAAACTGACAGTTGTACCACCTTCAATGACGGCGGCGGCAACGAAGAATATTAATTCGGTAACATTTTCAAACAAGGAATTTATCGTAAAAGCTCCCGGTTCGGCGATCCCGCTGTTCGGCGAATTTCAAAGGGCCAACGCGGTTTACCTCCCCTGGAAAAAAGGGCGCATAATCATATTTGCAGATGCCGCGCCTTTTATCAACCGGAATATCGATAAAGCCGACAACGCCCGCTTCATATTACAGGCATTGAAGGAATGGGGTGTCTCTGACCGGGTGTTTTTCGACGAATACCATCACGGGATACAGCAAAGGGACAGCATGTTGGGCGTTATGCTCCATACCCCCGTGGGCTGGGGGATACTCCAGTTTCTTTTCGGCGTGATCCTGATTTTGTTCGGGATGGGTTACCGCTTTTCCTCGCCGAGAGAAGAGAAAACCCCCGGCCAGGGCCGGAGGAAACGCATCGAATACATTAAAAGCATGGCCGGGCTGTTACAGAAGAAAAACGCCGCCGCTTTGATCGAGGGCGAGATCGTAGCCGGCTTCAGGGAAGACCTGGCAAAGGCCCTGGGGCTTTCACCGAATACGACGAGCCCCGCTTTAATATCTTACGGAAAAAAAGAAAAACTCATCCCGGAAAAACTCTCGGACGAATTCCTGAAACTGTTAAGCGACAGCGTAATCTCAGGACCGGTAACGGAAAAAGGCCTGCTCCGTATGACCGCACTGATGGAGAAAATCATAAATCCCATAAGGAGGAAAAGAATATGAGCCTTGATATTTCAAGAGGTATAGCCGAAAAGGTAAAGGCGGAATTTTCCAAAATTATTGTGGGTCAGGACGAAATATTGGAAGGGATGCTTGCGGCCCTTTTCGCAGGGGGGCACGTGGTGCTTGAAGGCGTACCGGGAACGGCAAAAACCCTGATGGTAAAAATCCTGGCTTACCTTCTGGGGGTGAAGTTCAGGAGAATACAATTCACCCCGGATCTCATGCCTTCCGATGTGCTGGGAACGAGTATTTTCGATATGCAGAGCACATCGTTCCATCTGAAGAAAGGCCCGATATTCACGAATTTCCTCCTTGCCGACGAGATAAACCGGACTCCGCCGAAGACACAGGCCGCATTGCTGGAAGCCATGGAAGAGAGCCAGGTAAGCCTGGAAGGTGAATCTTATCCTCTGCCGCCGCCATTCATGGTTTTCGCCACACAGAACCCCGTTGAATACGAGGGGACATACCCGCTCCCGGAAGCCCAGCTTGACAGGTTCATGATGATGCTGAAAGTCGAGTACCCGGACGAAAAGCAGGAAGACGAGATGCTGCTCCGGCATCATAACGGGCTTCCTGTCCACCACCCTTCGGAGGCGGGGCTTGTTCCCGTAACGGACTCAGGAGAGCTTGAAAAGGCGATATCGTCGTTAAGGGAAGTGAAAGTCGAAGAGGGACTGCTGAAATACATAAGGTCTCTGATAAGGGCGAGCCGGCTGAACCCGGATATTTTCCTCGGGGGCAGCCCCCGTGCCGGCGTGATGCTTCTGGGAGCTTCGAAGGCGCTTGCGGCATTGAGGGGGAAAGATTACCTGACGCCTGATGAAGTAAAGTTCATGTCTTATCCCGTACTCCGTCACCGCCTGATATTGAAGCCCGAAGCCGAAATAGAAGGAGTTACCGCCGACCTGGTAATAGGCCGCATCCTGGCCCAGGTAGAGGTGCCCCGCTGATGGTGCCTACCCCTATCCTGGGAGGCCTGTTTATCGCGGGCGCAGGGCTTCTTGCGCTGGGTGCATGGAAATCCATATTCCTGTGGGCGGCGCTGACTTTTAATATTCTTGTAATCCTGGCGGCGCTTTACGACTACCGCCGCCTGCCGGGACAGGGAGGCTTCGTCATCAAAAGGACCGGCGATAACCGCCTGTCCCAGGGCGTTCCCAACCCTGTGAGCATAAGCGCAAGGAGCAGGGCGGGCCTGCCTTCGATAATTAAAATCAAAGACGAACCTCCAGAATATTTCAGGGCAAAAGGCCTTGAAACTGAGGGTATGCTTAACCCCGGCGAAGAAAAGATATTTACATATCACGTAACTCCTCTTTCAAGAGGCTCTTTCGAATTCGGCGGCATAAACCTGAGGGCGCTTTCGCCGATGGGCCTCGTATGGAAGCAGTATAAATATCCTGGGAAGTGGGAAGTCAAAGTTTATCCCGACCTGTCCGGGATCAAAAAATATGAGCTTGTAAGCAGAAAGGGCAGCCCGCTCGATACCGGCTTGAAGCTGTCGCGTGTGCCGGGGATAGGCCGCGAATTCGAGCGGCTCCGCGAATACCAGCCCGATGACGAGTACCGCCAGATTAACTGGAAAGCCACTGCAAGAAGAGGGAAGCCCATAAGCCAGATATACCAGACGGAACGTTACCAGGAAGTGTTCTTAATCATCGACGCCGGAAGGACTATGACTTCTCCTGTATGCGGCGCGGAACGTTTGGATTACGCCATCAACGGGGCTTTACTGCTGGCGTTCGCAGCCTCGAAGCAGGACGACCGCGTCGGCCTCCTGACTTTTTCCGACAGCGTCAAAACTTACATCCCTCCCCACAAAGGCAGGCGCCACCTGTTCGGCATAGCCGAGGCGCTTAACGACACGAAGGCCATGATTACAGATTCAAATTACGGGGAAGCCTTCCGCTTCCTTGCCTGCAAGAAACCGAAAAGGGCGCTGCTCGTCATATTTTCAGACCCCGCCGACGCAAGAGAGACAGGCAGGCTCGTTAAATCGCTTTCCCCGTTGTGCCCGCCCCATTTGCCCCTGTTCGTAACTTTCTCCGACCCCGAAATAAGTTCCCTTGCTCATAAAACCCCCGGTGAAATCAGCGATGTTTACGAGAAGGGGACAGCCCACATGTTTCTCAGGAAACGGGCCGCGATTTTGAACGGGTTGAAGAAAAAGGGGGGCATAGTGCTTGAGTGTACCCCCGACGACCTGTCGGTTAAGCTGATAAACAGCTACCTACGGATAAAATCCCGCATGCAGTTGTAAGAAAACCTGTTCTTTGCCCTTTACCGATCAGAAACTTGTCTATAGAATGGCGGTCTTATATCCCCCTGTTTTTATATTTTAATTCCTTAAATTTAATCCTGAATTCAGTCCCGCCTCTACGGTCAAGTTCCAGCTTCCCGTCAATCTGAGCAATTAAATCATATACCAGTTGTAATCCCAGGGTTTCACTGCTTTTCAAGTCAACTTCCTCAGAGATGCTTGCCCCGTCATCGCGGATGACAAGGATATAGCCGCCGTTATCACGTTTAAGGCTGATTTCGATTGTGCCTTTCCTGCCCCCCGGGAAAGAATGTTTCAAAGAATTTGTAATCAGCTCGTTAATGATCAACCCGCACGGAATCGCCGTATCAATTCCCAGAAAAATATCCGATATGTCTGTCTTGAAAATTATTTTATCGGTATTAATCCCGTGTGAACGGTAAAGATAATTTGCCATTTTTCTGACATAATCGGCGAAATCGATAGAGACCATGTCTTCCGACCCGTACAACGATTCGTGGATGAGGGCCATGGACTTGATACAATTCCGGCTCTCGGTGAAAAGTTCCAGTGCGCTGTCATCTTTGATGTACTGTGACTGGAGGTTCAGGAGGCTGGAAATAATCTGGAGGTTATTTTTCACCCGGTGGTGAATTTCTTTGAGAAGCAGTTCTTTCTCCTTTAAAGACGCTTTGACTGCCTCTTCCGCCACCTTACGCTCGGTGATGTCCCGAAAATACCATACGCGCCCGTAGTAATTGCCCTCAGCGCCTATCATGGGGGCGGAGTAACGGTCTAAAAATCTCCCATCCCTCAGCTTAATCTCATCCCTGCTCTTCTCTTCCTTGTGTTCATAAAGGTAATTGACCTGCTCAATGAAACCTTCGGGATTCGCCAGCTTGTCCGTTACCGCCTGTAAAGCAAGCCTGTCCGAACGCGATTCAATGACGCCAGGGGGGATGCCCCAGATTTCAATAAAACGCCGGTTGAACGATATTATTTTTTCATGTGCGTCAACGACGAGGATCCCGTCTATCGAAGTCTCCTGCTGGGTGGACAGTATGGTATTGCTTAATACCAGATCCTGTTCAGCCCGCTTCCTCTCCTCGATTTCTTTCTTCATGGCCTCATTGGCTTTTTGAAGCTCCGCCGTCCGCTCCTGAACTCTTATTTCAAGTTCCGCTCTGGCCTGTTCCAGTTTCCCGTTGGCCTTTTTAAATTCAAGATTTTTTTGAACGGCGGCCTCATAGGTTGAAAGCAAAAGGTCGATTATCTGTATGCGTTCGGAAGACAAAAAATATCTTTTTTCCCTGAAATGCAGATCGATCCCCATCTGTGAAGGGGATTCTTTTCTTATCTCCTGGTTTACTAAAATGTACCGGATCCGGGACAGCAGGAATTCGTCGTCATAAGGCTTGACTATGAAATTGCTGGCTCCGCTGATCAGACCCTTGATGACATCCTCGGGATCGGATAGCAATGTCAGGAGAATCACCGGGATATTTTTTAAATGTTCCCGCCGTTTGATCTCCTCGCAGAGTTCATACCCGCTCATCCCGGGTATAACGATATCGGATATGATTATATCGGGAACAAGCTCTTCCAGCATCGCCAGAGCCTGCTTGCCGTCATTGGCAGCCGAAACGTTGTAGCCGTTTTGTTCTAAAAGCTCCCGAAGTTTCAGCGTCTGGGTGAGGCTGTCTTCAACTATTAAGATGTGTACATTTTTCTCCATAATTCACCCTCTATAAAACTTATTGCCCGGAACCTCCATCCATATTCACCAGGCTACTGAGCGCTTTGCCGATATCCCCCTCTTTCCCCATACGTTCCCACTTTGAATATTTTTAAACCGAACTTGCCGCTTTTACAGTTAAAATTCATCCGGTTTCAATATTCTGGAGATATGAGCAAATACTATGAGCCCCCATCATGAAACAAAAAACTGATACTGCTTGTTTCATGCCCCCCCATAATATCACTACCTTTTATTATATATGATATAGCACAAAGCTACAATATAGAAAAGCAGTAGTGTCCAATAAAAAAATCATATAGGAGCAGATGCCCGATGTCGCGCCTGAGTTTGTAAAGTGTCGAAATTCCAGGGACATCGAATCAATAAGGCAGATTTTCATGAGACACCTGATGAGTGAAAAATACGATTGTTTTTCTTCTGGATTCCCGCGGGAATCCAGTGCAAGAAATGTGAGCTTCAGATATATAAATAAGCGCAATAAATCAGGCCCGGCCCGGAGCGTGAAAAAGTTACTTTTTAATGGACAGGGAAAAGGCCCCCTGTGGGTGACAAAATTCCTGTCCATTAACAGCCCTTTATAAAATTTTCAGGCGGCTATTTCAACTTGCAGGCGGCTTTATCGCCGATGCGCCTTTTGTAAAGGCTTTGAAAGTATCGAAAAACGGTGACAGAGTATCGATCGGAACAGGGAAAACTATCGTCGAGCTGTTCTCCATCGCTATGTCGGTAAGAGTCTGGAGATAGCGCAGCTGGAGCGCCGCAGGATTTTTGGATATGACATCGGCGGCATTGGCAAGAGTCTGGGCCGCCTGGAATTCTCCCTCGGCATGAATGACCTTGGCTCTTTTCTCACGCTCGGCCTCGGCCTGCTTGGCCATCGCCCTCTGCATTGTAGCGGGCAGTTCTACATCCTTGACTTCAACCGCCGTTACCTTGACGCCCCACGGCTCGGTCTGCTGATCGATTATCTTCTGGAGTTCATCGTTTATCTTATCGCGGTTGGCAAGAAGCTCGTCAAGCTCGGACTGGCCCAGGATGCTCCGGAGCGTCGTCTGGGCTATCTGAGAAGTAGCCCTGAGGTAATCGTAAACTTTTATCATGGAATCTTCAGGCAGTACCACGCGGAAATAAATTACGGCGTTCACCTTAATCGTAACATTGTCTCTCGTTATGACTTCCTGGGCCGGGACTTCGATTGTTACAACGCGGAGGTCGGCTTTCATCATCTTCTCGATAAACGGGAATAAGAATACCAGGCCGGGCCCTCTCGTCCTGTCGAATTTCCCGAACCTGAAAATAACACCCCGCTCCCATTCGGTAACCACCTTGATAGTCGCAGGTACAATAATGATAAGCAAAATTATCAGCATTATACCGCCGGTTCCTAAAGCTTGAACTATAGACTGCATATTCATATTAGTATTCCTCCTCTTCGGTTTTCTCTACAATCAAAGTGAGACCTTTAAAAGCCTTCACCTTAGCTCTTTCGCCTTTTTCGATCCTTGTTTTCTTGCTGAACGCTTTCCATATCTCGCCGTTAATGAACACTTCACCCCAGGGGTCGATAGTCTTGCGGACTTCGCCCACTTTGCCAATCATCTCTTCGCGGCCTGCCTGGATGGGTTCTTTCCTTGGAGCAAGCGCCAGGATAATCCCGCCGATTACTATAACAAGGACAATGATCACTATTAATACAACAAGTCCGGTCACTAAAATCTGTCCTCCCTGGTTTTTTCAACAACAAGTCTCAGCCCTGAGACCTTCACCACTTTAACCGTATCTCCTTTTTCTATCTTGCCCGAATGACTTGCGGCTTTCCATATTTCACCCTCGACGAACACATCCCCTACCGGATCGAGCTCCGTCCTGGCCTCGCCCAGTTCGCCCAGCATCCCCTGTATGCCGGATACTGCCCGCTTTTTGAAACTGGAAACAACCAGGCCCATTATTATGAAGAAGAATGCGGCGGAAAATAAAGCCACGAAGAAAACCATGGACTTGGAGATCCGCATGTAAGTGGGCCCCGAAGGTATAAGCATCAAGCCGCCAAGCACAAGGGCTATAACGCCGCCGACAGTCAGGATCCCGTGGCTGGTAACGAATACATCCGCTATAAACAGGCCGAACGCCAGCACTATAAGGCCGAGAGCCGCGTAATTGATAGGCAGCGTACCCAGCGAATACAACCCCAGAAGCAGGCATATTGCGCCGACCACTCCGGGCAAAACGGAGCCGGGGGAAGCAAACTCGTAAATAAGTCCGTAAAAACCGAGTATCATGAGCAAAAAAGCTATGTTGGGGTTTGTTATTGTAAACAGGAACTTTTCGGAAAAAGTCATGTCAACGTTTTCAGGCGCGCCTGCAGGCTCCAGTACCACCGTCCTGTCCGGCAGATCGACTGTTTTTCCGGTGAGGTATTTCAAGAGGGCCTTATCGTCCTTTGCAATATAGTCGATGACTTTGATCTTGAGCGCTTCCGTCGCGCTGATGCTCTCGGATTTTCTGACGGCCTTAACGGCCCATTCAAGGTTTCTTCCTCTTTTTTCGGCAAGGGACTTGATATAAGCGACCGCATCATTTGTAATTTTTTCTTCCATCGTGGAAGTGGCTTTTTCTTTTTCCTTTTCCTTCCCTTTCTCATCTTCCCCGCCGGTGCCGGGCATGGAAGGAGCCATCATGACGGGATGTGCCGCGCCCATATTGGTCCCGTTCGCCATGACTATGAAATGACAGGCATAAGCTATGTAAACGCCAGCCGAAGCAGCGCGCGCGCCTTCCGGCGCTACATACGTAACTACGGGTATATCGCTTCGCATGATCTCCTGGATGATATCCCGCATGGAAGTATCCAGACCGCCCGGTGTATCCATTTTCAAAATGCACACGGCCTGTCTTTTTTCTGCCTCTCTCAGTCCCCGTACCACATACGAGGTCATCGTCGGGTTTATCACGCCTTTAATGGTAACTATGACGACATTTTTAACGGTTTCAATTTTCGAAGTCCCGGAACCGGCTTTCTCTTGATCAACGGTTGTAACAGGGACTGTTTTGCTTTTGATTATTTGATCGCCGCCTGTGTTTTCTTTCTCCGCTCCCGCAGCAAGTCCCAATGCCAAAAATATGAGTATCAAAAAAATCCCCGGGATTTTTCTCACTTTCATTACCTCCTCGGTCAAACCCCTTTAAATATATACCCGTTATGTTTAAAAATTAACGCTGCCTTTACAACCCCCCGCGCAGCCTGTGAAAGCACAGCACTCATGCCGTATTCGTTCGATCTCTTAAAGCAGAATATTGAAAATGCCGGCCTATTATTTCAGGGCTCCTTTTAAGTCTCCTATTACACTTATCAATTCCGTATAAGCATAATTAAGCTTCATCTTGGAATAATCGGCAATTTCCATGGCGGCCATGCTGATCGTTTTAGCCTTATACCGCAGAGAATTCTTGTCCTTTTCATTTCCCCCATTCGGGAAATTATAGCGGATGGTATTGTTGGCCACCGCGCTCAATTCCTGGGTTTCGGATATCAAAGATTCGAGAAGATTTTTCTGGACCCTGGCGCCCTGTTTTTCTTGAACCGCCTGCTCGCATAACATGGCCGATCTATCAACCCTGGCAATTATGGGCTTTACCTCGTCGAAAGGCGACCCGTCCAGGCCGTACAGTGATTCTTCCATCGATTTCAACATGGCATGAAACTTCTGGCTATATTTATTCAGCCTTTCCACTGTTTTATCGTACCGCCACATCAATTTTTTGCGCGCATCCAAATAATCCCTGAACCAGTAACGCAAATCACGGTTGGCTTTCGTAAGGTTCCTTAAAGTGCCCTTCCCGGCGGACGACAACGATTTATCGCTTTTCAAAGGGTTTTCTTCGGAAAGCTTATCCATGTTTTTGAACGCCTGGAAAAGATCGTCCATCTCTTTCTGTGATTCCCGGCCGCCCTTGATATCTATGAGGCTGGAATTCCCCATCGTTATAAAATTATCATAAGAATCCAGCAGGGGTTTTATGTTGGGATATTGTGTCTTCAGCCTTTCAAGCGGAGCCTTCAACGCGCTCACGCCGTCGAAATTCTTCCCGAAGCTGTCCCTTATATCCTCCAGATTGAATTCCCGCGCACTGACGATGCCTGAACATAATATGATAAATACGAAAAGGCTGAGCCATATTTTCATTGTATCAAAATGCTTTGCTTTAATCATTTCAGACCTCCTTAATATCCCGTTAATTCATGGATGGCCGTTAAAATCCTTCCGGGAGGAGTCAAAACCGGGGAAGAGAATAAAAGCATGAACCATGAAAGTATGCCTTGTCAATACAAACGTTAACCTGCTGACCCCCGATTTTTTAAGATTCGAAATCCAGCCCGGGCTGGTTTCAATCGGCGCCGTGCTTGAGAAAAACGGCTTCACCGTCGAAATAGTCGATCTCAAATTGCTGATCCTTGAAAATAATTGGAAAGCCGACGGCCACATTTTCAAAAAAGCCGCCAGCTTCATCGCAGGCAAAGACCCGGACCTCGTCGGCATAAATACCCGCTGTGACAGTTTCCCCACCGCGATAAATATCGCAAAGGCTCTGAAGGACATAAGCCCCAAAACCCCCGTCGCACTGGGCGGGATACAGGCTACATTTGTTGGGAAAGAAACGATGGAGGCTTTCCCGTTTGTCGATTTCATACTGCGGGGAGAGGCCGAATACTCGTTCGCCGAACTTGCCGGGCGGATACAAAAAAAAGGAAGCCTCCGAAATATTAAAGGCCTCACTTACCGCAAAGACGGCGATATAATCGAAAACCCGGCTCCCGCTCTTTTCCCCGGCCTCGACAACCTCCCCGAACCCGCATACCACCTTTATAAATCACAGCTTGCTTCCCCGGAATTAAATGCGCGCCGGGAGATATATATCGACGCCGGGCGGGGATGCCCCTATCACTGTAAATTCTGCGTGTGCCATAAAATGTATAACGGTAAATACCGACTGAAAAGCCCGGGCAAAGTCGTGAGCGAAATAAAAAATCTGAAAAACACCTATGGCATAAACGGCTTCAATATCGGGGCCGACCATTTCCTCGTCGATAAAAAATATGTAAAGCGCTTTTGCGAACTCCTGATACGGGAGAATCTGGGGATTACATGGTGTTGTAGTGCCAGGCCGGAAAATATTGATGAGGAAATTCTCCGGCTTATGAAAAAAAGCGGCCTCTTCAGCGTTTTCCTGGGGATCGAAACCGGGTCTGAAACCGTTCAGGAAAATATCGGGAAGAGGCTCAGGCTTGAAAATATAATGCCTCTCATGGAGCTTCTCGATTCGCTGGAAATATTTACCGTCGCTGCTTTCATCGCCGGGTTCCCTGAAGAAACCGAAAAAGATATAAACGACACCCTGATGCTTGCCGTCGATTGTAGCAAGTTCCAAAACGTTTACTGCGAAATACGGGAGCTTGCCGCGATGGCCGGGAGCGCCGTCTATGACAGGGTCAAAGACAGTCTCCGCCGGGCCGGTTTTTTCAACGACATCGCCGACGGCCCGCTGTCCGGGATACCGGCAAACATGGCGCTTGTAAAAAAATATCCCCGGCTCTTCAGCGTCTTTTACAGCGTGCCACTGAAAAGCATGACGCCTCGCTTACTGCATGAAACCGTCCGTTTTTATAACAACGCGCTCCATCACTTCCCCCTGTCTATAAAAACCGCCCTGGAAGAATTGAAGATCCGGCCCGTGAAGCTGTTCAAACTGTTCAGGATTTGGGCAAGAAAAGAAGGCTTATCAGGAGGCGGAAATTTTTTACCTTCTCATGCCGATATAATAAACAGCTTCCCCGGATTCCTGAAAGATGAGTATAAGAAAAACGGCATCCCGGCGGCGTTCATAAACCTTATATTGAAAACAGAAACAGCCGGGGCAAAAAGCAGGCTTGAAGCGGCCGCCAGCGTGATAACCGGGCTTGGAGAAGAAAATACAGGCCGCATCATGGAGCGCGTGCTGAAAACTAAAAGCGGCCGTGTAAAGCAGGACAGGGAATGAATTCCACATCCCCGGCATTCATCCGCCCCGGAGGTAAATTGAATTTATAGGCTCATGATCCTGTCTCCGTTGCACTCTTCTCTATCGGTGAAAAGGCCCTTTGGAAAAGTTAACATAATGGCAACATAAGCCGGTTGACCCATCGCTCCGGGCTGGTTAAAATAAGAGATGTAAGGGAGTATTTGAAGGAGGATTTGAATATGGTTGAGATAAGAAATCTGACCGGAGCCGAGATTCGTCCCCAGATTGAGAAGCCGGAAGTGGCGAAAAAGGGTGAAGAGGAATGCCCCTGCCCCGCTCCCAAGGACGTCTTCCAGAAAACGGCCGCAGCGGTAAAAGGATCTTTGGCGGCAGGACTCAGGGGAAGCGTGGAAGGCTTTGTATCCGGAGTGATGGGCGAACCCAAGAACAACGTTTCCAAGGTCGGCAAAGGCATCGTGCCCCTCGTCAACGTGATGACGGGAGTTGCCCTGGGGATGATGGTCGGCGGTCCTGTTGGCGCGGGCCTCATTGTGCTGGGCCTGGCGGGACTCCCCGGAAGCTACACTGCCTCCATTATCCACGGCGGCAAGGCGGCCCATGAGGGCCTGATCGCAGGGTGGAAAAATGGCGAATACGACGCCGCGAAGGATGTAAAGGTGATGAAGGAAGAGGTAAAGAATTACTTCGATCTCCAGCCCGATCCTCAGCGCATTCAACGGAAGCACGACCACATCATGCGCGAGACGTATAACTACTTCGACTTGAATAAGTAGTCTTAGAACTGATACCGGTTCGAGCAGAAGATAAAACAGACGCCCGATTAATCCGGGCGTCTGTTTCTTTTTTGTATGGGAAGAGGAATGCGGAGCGCTCTCCAGGGGGTTCCCGCCTTCGAAGCTGTCTAAAAAGTAAGAGCGCGGTTTCCGCGCCCGTTTAACCCTTGCCCTCCGGGTGAGGGTTGGGGTGAGGGTTTAAATTCTCCATGTCCATTAATTTTCAGGGAAATATTTATGAATAAGAGCAACAAATCTAGAATCTGAGCGAATTGCAGCAAGACCAGGATCTGAATAAATATGATCTTTCGGAGGATATTTCATGGCTTCAAACGCTTTTGTAAGCCACAATATTGCTTTATCAATATCCCCTTTCATCGCGTAAAGACATGCCAAGTTGTATGAACCAAAACCCAATTTGATTTTTTCTGCTTCAAGAAACTTTTTTTCTGCATCGTCAAAGAAAGCATATCTCTTTTTTCCTTCGGAAATTAAAGCTAAATTTAACAATGAACTTCCCCAATTATTCCATGCCTCATATTTATTTGAATTAATATCAATTGCTTTCTGAAATTTGTCAAAAGCTAGTTCAAATATTTTTTCGTCTTTTTCATTATAGCCTATCTCGCTTAAAACAGAACCCCAGTTATTCCAGATATAATAATCACTAGAATTAATACTTTGTGCGAATTCATAATGTTTTAAAGCCTCTTTCAACAACTCTGAAAATTCTTTCAATAAAGACAAATCTTCTTTCAAATGACCCAACCAAGCTAACGCATTCCCCATATTATAATGGGAGTGGTAAAAATCTGATTTTATATCAATTGATTCTTTGAAATTTTCAATGGCTTCGTTCAAAACCACCTCGGCTTCATTCAAAAGCCCTTTATCATATTTAGATCTCCCTAATTCCGCAAGTGCTGCGCCCAAATTATTTAATACCACATAATCATCTGGTTTTATTTTTTTAGCTTCACGATGCTTGTCAATAGCCATTTCGATTAATTTAATATTTTGTTTCCACATACCAAT
Organism: Chloroflexota bacterium; assembly: GCA_023475345.1. Taxonomy (GTDB): domain Bacteria; phylum Vulcanimicrobiota; class JAMCWD01; order JAMCWD01; family JAMCWD01; genus JAMCWD01. The sequence goes on from JAMCWD010000067.1 coordinate 118,777, forward strand.
GTTCCATAAAGAATTCCCCCAGTTACCCAATGCATTATAATAACTTGGATCTAATTTTATTGATTCCTTATATTTTCTTATCGCTAATGATAAACGTTTTACATCTTTTTTTTCCAGGCCTATTTTAGCAAGTCCATTCCCCCAGTTATACCAAGCTTCACTCTTGGTAGGCCATGTTTCTGCCCCCAACTCACAATAATGTAACATTTTATCGTAATCTTCCGATTTTGCATAGAAGCTTGATGCAATTGAATAAAAGATTAATGGTAATTTCAAGCTATTCTCTTTTGCATTTTTTTCAATATTTTCCAAAATTGATTCCAAATTCTCTTGAGAATTTTCTACCTTGATTGTTGAACTTATAAGCTTACCAATATCTATCAATAATGAGTCTGGTATCTCTTTCTGCTCCTCTTGTATTTCTTTCTTGACTTCATTTTCGATTTCCGGGATAAATTTTAATATTTCGTTCTTAAATTTTTCTCTTATGTTTTCGGGGGATAAAGGATCAATAAATAATATATGATTCCCTGCACAATCAGATAAATGTTTGTTCATATCTAATGGAGGGTTCGTTAATTTTGAGAAGTTTTTTTCTCCTAACCCGGAATGTTCTGATTTGTAAAAAAATAAACTTTGAATATTAATAAAAGCTTTATTTCCTTGTATCCATATTGTTGGTTTAGATTTGCCCAATAAATAACCCAACTCGAACAATACATTCGGCCTCAGTCCATCAAGAATTACAACTCCTAAATGGCAACCATCTACCATTTCATCAAGTTTTTTTAAATAATTCTCTCCAGAACGTATTTCATCTCCCAATCTTCTAGTTTCATCTCCCAGTCTTCGAGGTTCAAAGTTATGGTCTATTAAGACTTTTTCTATGTTATCTAAAATCACATCAATATAATCGACATGACTACGATCAGAATGAACAATAAAACACGAAAATGGTCTTAATGATTTTTCTTGAATACTCGTATTTTGTGATAAATTATCATCCGGCAAATTAGTTCACCTCTTAGAATCAAATATTCTTCTTTAGAAAAAGATTCCCTTGCTATTTGCCTGAATCACTTGAATTTTAATTTAAAGAACGACATATGTTTTCGAAAATAAATCAAGAAAATCGAATCCGACTTTTCAGACGGCCCCCATTGAAGGGGATCATCGTTATCCGGCGAAAATGACAGAAAAATTCAGAGAGGAATTCAGAAATAAATGTCCAGGGAATGCTTCTACGTAACGACACCAATATATTATCCCAATAACGTGCCCCACGTCGGAACCGCATATACTACCATCGCGGCCGATTGTACCGCCAGGTTCCAGAGGATGCTTCGCGGAAAAGACAACGTGTTTTTCCTCACGGGCACCGATGAGCACGGCCAGAAAATCGAGCAGGCCGCAAGAGAAAAAGGCCAGGAACCCAAACAATATGTCGATAAGATAGTCGCCGCCTTCCAGGAAGTGTGGGCGAGCCTCAATATCAGCAACAACGACTTCATCCGCACAACGGAAGAGCGCCACGAATCGGCATTGCAGAAAATTTTCCAAGAGCTCCTTTCCAGAGGGCAGATTTATAAATCGGAATATGAAGGACTTTACTGCATTCAATGCGAGACCTTCTGGCTCCCTTCTCAGCTTGTCGATGGCAGCAGGTGCCCAAATTCCGAGTGTAACCGGGAAGTCCAGTTGCTGAAAGAGGAAGGCTACTTTTTCAAGCTTTCGGATTATTCCGAAAGGCTCCTGAAGTATATCGAGGAATATCCTTATTTCATCAGGCCCGAATCGAGGAAAAATGAGGTCGTGAGCTTCATAAAACAGGGGCTTCAAGACCTCTGCATTACCAGGAAAAAGCTGGAATGGGGAGTCCGGGTGCCGGGAGATCCCGAATTCACCATTTACGTGTGGCTGGATGCCCTCTGCAACTATCTCACCAGCATCGGTTACCCCGAAAGAGATCCTGAGCTTTTCAAAAAGATATGGCCCGCAAATGTCCACCTCCTGGCAAAAGACATCCTCCGCTTCCATGCCATTATATGGCCTGCAATGCTCATGGCGCTGGAGCTTCCCCTGCCCGACTGTGTTTTCGCCCACGGCTGGCTGGTCATGGGCGGCTACAAGGTCAGTAAATCAAATTTAAAGGGCGGCGCGCGGAACCTCAGGGAAATGATTGAAGAATACGGAGCCGATTCCATAAGATACTTCCTCCTGCGGGAAGGGACTTTCGGGCAGGATATGGAGTTCTCCGAAGAAGCCCTCATCAGAAGACACAACAGCGAGCTGGGGAACGACCTGGGCAACCTCCTGAACAGGACTCTTGCCATGCTTCACAAGTACTGCGGCGGCATCGTCCCGGAGGCGGGAGATAAAAACGAGCCCGACGATGAACTGCTCGAAATGATGAAAACCGTCCCTGAAAAATTTAAGATCCGGCTGGAAAACCTGGAGTTCCGCCTGGCCCTGGAAACGTTGTGGGACCTCGTAGTCCAGCTCAACCAGTACGTGGAAAGGACTGCTCCCTGGCAGCTTAAAAAAGAAGGCGCGGCAGGCAAACTGAACACCGCTTTATATAACCTGCTGGAAGGCATACGGCGCGTTGTCATCATGGCGTACCCATTCATGCCGGGATCGGCCAACAGGATGTTCAGACAGCTCGGGTACGAAACCCCGCTCGAAGATATCCGCTGGGACGAAATATATAATAACTTCATGAAGCCGGGGACAAAGCCGGGCAAGGGCGAGCCTGTATTTCCCAAAATCGAAGCTGAGCCTGCAGTTTAAACGGCCCATGTTGTGCGATTCTCACGCCCATCTTGACGATGAGGCTTTTTCCTACGATCTCGATTCGGTAGTCGGGCGGGCACAGGAAAGCGGCTTGAAATATATCGTCTGTCCCGGCACGGATATAAAATCGAGCAAACGGTGCCTGGAAATCGCGCTACAATATCCCGATGTTATCATTCCTGCGGCAGGCGTCCATCCTCACGAGGCAAAATCGTGGAACGAAAAGGCGGAGGCCGCCCTGGAAGATATTATCTCTTCCTGCCGGGTGAAGGCCATAGGCGAGATAGGGCTTGATTATCACTACGACTTTTCGCCCCGCAACGTCCAGATGGAAGTTTTCAGGAGGCAAATCCGCCTTGCCGTTAAATACAGGCTCCCGCTGATATGCCACCTCCGGGAGGCCGAAAGCGATTTTATAAAAATATTAAGCGAAGAAGCGCTCCCCTCCCCTCCGGGAGTCATCCACTGTTACTCCTCCGGGCCGGATTATGTTGACGAATTCCTGTCGCGTGGATTTTACATCGGCTTTACGGGCGTCATAACTTTCAAAAAAGCCGACCGGGTGAAACAGGCATTGGGAAAGGTTCCGCTGGACCGCCTGCTTATCGAGACCGACTCCCCCTACATGGCCCCCGTCCCTTACAGGGGAAAACGTTGTGAGCCTGCTCACGCCGTCCTGACAGCCCGCGCCGCAGCCGATATCAAGGGCATATCTTACGACGAACTGGCGGCGCATACCACGGCAAATTTACTTGAAATGCTGAAAATGGAACAGCAGTAAATCTATTAAGTCCACTTTTTCGGGAGAAGATCAATTCAGCCTTAAACCTGCAAGATGCAAAACGAGTCCCCCTTGTTAAGGCCCGCGACGAGCTCGGCCGAGTCGGGGTTTGGGGGTTGTCGAGTTGTCTGCCTGCTGTGGAACGTATGGGGGATTTTATGCCGCCTGCCGGTTTTATCGTGCGAAAAAGATCAGCCGAATTTTTTAATCCGGCCTGAAAGGTACAGGCAGCCCAGAGCCGCATTGTGCCTGGGATATTTCAATTCGACGACATCCCAGCCTTCGTCTTTCAAATATTTCAAAATCGCAATATTGGCTGCGACACCGCCTGCGAACAGGAGTTTTCCTTTCGGGAAACGTCCGACCATTCCGGCCACCCTGCGGAATATGCTGTAGTTGACTCCTGCGGCGAGGCTTTCCCGCGGTTCGCCCGAAGCCATGCGGCTTATAAGTTCTGTCTCGGCAAAGACCGCGCACGTTGAAGAAAGTGCCGCCGGGTTGAGATGATGCGCGCTTAACTCCCCGAGTTCCATGCCCAGCACCGCCGCCATGTTTTCAAGAAACCTGCCGGTACAGGCCGCACAACGGTCGTTGCTGACGAACTCCGTCATTTTCCCGTTCCGCACGACGAGGAGCTTGCTGTCCTGCCCCCCGAGATCAAGCAGCAGGAAATCCGACATGCCTGTCTGGAGCACTCCCCCGGCGGCGTGGGCCTTCATCTCCGTTACTATTTCCACGCCTTCGAATCCGAGGCAGTCCCGGCCATAACCACAACCCGTCATGCCTGTGATGTTGTATGGGAGGGCACCTGGTTTTATGAAAAGTCCTTCTGTGGTGCGGCCGCAAAGCTCCCGGTAAAATTTCGGCGTATCGAAGATAAGGAAATCTAAAATTTTACCGTGTTCCGCGAAAGCCATTTTAACTGAGCGGCTCCCGACATCTATCCCCAGGCAGGCGTCCTTTTTCATGATCAGGATACGAAGCGTTCCAGGGCAGATACAACACGCTTTTTGATCTCATACGGCCCCAGGAGGGCTGCAGACGCAGCGAGATCCGGGCCGTGGACCTCGCCTATCAAAGCCGACCTGATGGGCATGTACAACTGCTTCCCCTTGAACCCCGTTTCGTTTTTCAATTCGGAAAGTATGAGCTTGAATTTTTCCGCGTCCATTGTTCCAAGACCTGACAGTTTCTCAATGAGCGATTTTAAAAGCGCGGCACCTTCTTTGACCGCGTTTTCGGCTTCGGGCGTGAATTCTCCGGGCGGAGAAATCAAAGGCCGGAGCAGTTTTACGGAATCTTCATAAGTATTCAGGCCGTCTTTCACAAGTTCGATTGCGGATATAATAAAATCTCTGCGAGCCTCAAGCTCCTGCCCGGACATCAGGCCGGAGGCGGCGATATAAGGAGCGCAGGATTCGAATATTTTTTCGGCAGGCTCGTTTTTAATATACTGGCCGCTGAGCCATGTTAATTTTATTTTGTCGTAAATCGCCGGGTTCTTTGCAAGGCGGGCCGGGTCGAAATTTTCGACGAGTTCCTGCAATGTAAAAATCTCCCTGTCGCCAGGGGGAGACCACCCCAGGAGAGCAAGGTAATTGACAAGCGCCGCGGGATGGTAGCCCTGATCCCTGAATTCGCTTACGGAAGTTGTCCCGTGACGCTTGCTGAGCTTGGTGTGGTCGGGCGCAAGGATCATGCTCACATGCCCGTATTCCGGAGGTTTTTCACCGAGCGCTACGAACAGCATGACCTGGCGCGGGGTATTTATCAGGTGTTCGTCCCCGCGCATGACATGGGAAATTTTCATGCCCGAATCGTCAACTACTACTGCAAAATTATAAGACGGGATGCCGTTTGATTTCATCAGGACGAAATCGCCGATAAGGCCCGCATCGAAAGAAACTTCGCCTTTCACCATGTCGTTGATGACGATAACGCCAGGCGGCACTTTGAACCTTATGGTGGGCTCCCTTCCTTCGCCAGAAAGGCGGGCCTGCTCTTCTTCCGTCAGGTCGCGGCACCTGCCGTCATACCGGGGCGTTTCTTTCCGTGCGAGGGCTTCTTCCCTGCGCGCTTTCAATTCCTCTTCGGTACAATAGCATTTATAGGCGAGTCCCTTTTCAAGGAGATAATTTACCTTGCTGTTGTATAGTTCCAGCCTTTCGGTCTGCCTGTAAGGGCCGTATTCCCCGCCTTTATCCGGGCCTTCGTCCCAATCCAGACCGAGCCATTTCAGATCGTCGATAATTTTTTTCTCGGAATCTTCCAGCCCTCTTTTTATGTCCGTATCCTCGATGCGGAGGATGAATCTTCCGCCGGTTGATCTTGCGAAAAGCCAGTTAAAGAGCGCTGTCCTTGCACCGCCGATATGGAGGTAGCCTGTCGGCGAAGGCGCGAAACGCACGCGAATATTTTCCATTTTATGAGGGGCTCCTTTCGTAAAGGCGAATTCAGTGTTTCCAGAATTCCCAGAATTTTTTGTCGGCTTCCGGCGCGGGGGTTACCCTGTCCAGGTACCACCACCAGTGGGATCTGGGGGGATCGTTCACTATCTGGTATTGTTTGAAACTGTTGTGGCCGATTTCTTTCACCGCTGCTTCCTGGTTCTCGCGCAGGAGCTTGTCAAGCTCGCCTACCCTTCGCCACCGGTCGGTCAGGTCCAGGTCTTCTTCGTACTGAAGTTCTTCAAGCAGGTCCTGGACTTCGTCCCTGTAATAAAGCATGAGCGATGCGGCCAGGCCGTTTTTTCCAATATTGAAAACATAGCGCTGGTAATCTTCAATTACCTCGTCCAGGTAAGCAAGGAGTTCCTTAAGTTCAGGATCCATAATTTTCCATTACGGCGAGTCTTTTGAAAAAGCCACTTCCAGAGGCTCAGACTCTTCCGTCGTCAGAACTTTTGATGCGCTTTCCCTGGCCCTCTTCAGGATGAGGTTCTTTGCGGCCGCTATGTCCTCGGCGGTCGTCAGCTTGATATTATCCAGGGAGCCGAGCACCACGTGAACATCATAAGGGAGCCTGCTGACCAGCGATGCCTCGTCGGTGCCGCGGTATCCGTCTTCTCTAGCTTTTTCGAAAGCCCGGACCAGGATTTCTCTCTTGAATGCCTGGGGGGTCTGGGCCGCCCATATACCTTCCCTGCTGAAATTGTCCTGTATTATCCCGTCCTTTACTTTTTTAAGGCTGTCATGGACGGGATGGGCCAGGATAGCTGCCCCGTGCTTTTCAGCCTGGGCCAGGAGCCGTTCCAGGCGGAAGCTTGAAAGCATGGGCCTTGCGCCGTCATGAACCGCCACCAGGTCAACGTCTTCGGGGACTGTCCTGAGGCCGTTGAATACGGATTCCTGGCGGTTGGTGCCGCCTTCGACGACGGCTTTGATCTTTTCTATCCCCGGGGAATTTGCAAGTTCCATGTACTCTTTAAGATATTGTGAAGGCCCGACGATAACGATGCCGTCAATGCCGGGAGATAACGAAAAGAGCCTCAGGCTCCACCACAACACCGGCCTCCCGCCGAGGGAAATGAGCATTTTATTTTTTACTTTCATCCTGCGGCTTTTGCCAGCCGCGGTAACTATGACCCATGTTTTCACTTGGATTTTCTCTCTCTTTACTGTTTTATCTTGGCGAAGATCATCTTGCCCGCGACGGTCTGGATAACGCTCGTTACTTCGACATCGAGCTTTTCGCCTATGCTGCGACGGGCGTTTTCGACCACCACCATCGTGCCGTCATCGAGATAACCGACGCCCTGGTTCGATTCTTTCCCTTCCTTGATAATCGTAGTCGTCATGACTTCTCCCGGCAGAACCACGGGCTTGAGTGCGTTGGCAAGCTCGTTCACGTTCAATACCTTTATCCCCTGAAGCTGGGCGACCTTGTTCAGATTATAATCCGTGGTTAACAGTACCCCGTTCAATTCCTGGGCGAGCTTGATAAGTTTCCCGTCAACCGTAATATCGGGATAATCTTTTTCCCATATATCCAGCCCTTCATTCTTGCGCAGGATATGCAGTATATCGAGTCCCCTCCTGCCCCGGTTACGGCGGTTGCCGTCGGCGGAATCGGCAAGCTGCTGGACCTCGTCCAGCACGAACTTGGGAACGGTCATGTTCCCCTCGATAAACCCGGCCTTGGCTATATCGGCGATGCGCCCGTCAATAATCGCGCTGGTATCCAGTATCTTGTAATTCTTGCCGATGCCCTGCGTGCCTTTTTTCCCCTGGGCTGTGAAGAGCTGGCCGAAATTATGAACCACCACCGTCCTCGTCCCGAAATATATGCCCAGGTATGAAAAGAAAATCGTTAAGAATATGATCAGTATCGGCTTCAGGTAAAACCCTATTACGGGTATCTCGTCCAGCGGCAGCATGTTAATCGGGAGATAAAAGAAAAATGAAATGATGAGACCGAAAATCAAACCTATTGCGCCCAGTATGACTTCCTGGAGTGAAAGCCGTTGTAATGACATTACCACCTTATCGACGCCCTTGAGGAAAAGCTGGGCTATATAAGGAGCTATAATCAACCCTATGAGTGCGCAGGTACCGATCATCCCCCAGTAGTTATACAGGCGTCCTTTTTCTGACAATCCCATATAAAAGGAAGTATTATACTGTGCGATACGCATCCCTACCATACCGCCGAATACAATGAAAAGAAAGTAGAACATCCCCCGGATAAATTTATTCATTCGTTTTTCACCTCCTTTACAATTATATTTCCTTTCCCCTGTGATCCCCCGGCAGCGACTTTTTAAGCGCTTCTTTTATATTTTCAACTTCTATGGCGGTTATCCCTTCCGGTACGTTCAGACCCTTGTGCATATTATATGCAGGAAGGATGGCGAATTTAAAGCCCAGCCGGGCGGCTTCCGCCAGCCTTCTTTCGATTGCGGCGACGGCCCTGATCTCTCCCGCCAGGCCTATTTCCCCTATAATCACGGTTTCCGAATCAACAGGGCGGTCAACCGCAGCCGAAGCTACGGCAATCAGTATCCCGAGGTCTGCTGCAGGCTCATCGACGCTCATCCCTCCTGCAACGTTCAGGTAAACATCGGCGCCTGCAAGAGGGAGCCTCCCTCTCCTTTCCAGCACGGCCAGGAGAACCTGGAGCCGGTTAAGATCAAACCCTGACGCGCGCCGGGCCGGGATGCCGTAAGCGCTCCTGGTAACGAGCGCCTGCAGCTCTACAAGGACCGGCCTGCTACCTTCCATGACAGGAACGATCACCGCCCCCGGCGCAAGAGAACTCCTCTGGCTGAGGAAAAATTCCGACGGGTTGCTTATCCCTTTCAAGCCCTTTTCGCTCATTTCAAAAATCCCGATTTCATGGGTGTTCCCGAAACGGTTCTTTATTGCTTTCAGCAGCCGGAAACTCTGGAAGCCTTCTCCTTCGAACGAAAGCACCGTATCGACTATATGCTCAAGTACACGCGGGCCTGCAAGCGACCCGTCCTTCGTTACGTGGCCCACGAGGATAGTGGTTATGCCCCTGGTTTTGCATAGCCTGAATAAATCCGAAGCGCATTCCCGCACCTGCGTTACGCTCCCGGGAGCGGGGGAAAGGCCGGGCTTGAATAAAGTCTGGATGGAATCGACAATCAAAGTATCAACGTCCAGGGCCGCCGCCTGGTTTTCTATGGCTTCAAGGTTGATTTCGGGATAGATGTAAAGGCTGGGGCTGTTCAGGCCCAGGCGTCCCGCCCTCAGGTGGACCTGCTGTTGTGATTCCTCCCCGGTTACGTACAGGATTTTTTTATTCTGAGACGCCAGTCTTTCGGCCACCTGGAGCAGCAGAGTCGATTTCCCGATCCCCGGGGGGCCGCCTATAAGGATCATGGAGCCTTTCGTCAGGCCGCCGCTGAGGACGCGATCAAATTCCACAAGGCCCGTCTCAACCCGCGACGATGGGTCCGATTTTATTTCGGCGATGGACACCGGCTCGAATCCCGATGATGTCGGGGCTGTGGCTTTTACGGAATCATCCTGGATTTCCTCGACAAATGTACTCCAGCCCCCACACTCATTACAACGGCCCTGCCATCGTGGAGCCTGTGCGCCGCATTCCTGACAAACAAATACGCTACGGACTTTCAGTTAACAAACCCCTTACAATTTGAATTTATAGATATGAGAAACCCTTTATTCGTCCCCGCCGGAACCGGCTTTGCCTTCCTTTTCTCCGGCTTCTTTTATCAATTCCTCGGCCTTTTCAACGGGATTTTCTTCTTCTATCAGGATTTCTTCCTTTTTTGCCCTGGCCTTTTTCACTCCGGGCTTTTTTTTGAAAACTATCTTTGCCTTGATCTTTTCAGCTTCCTTGCCTTCCTTAATTTCTTTGCCTTTCTTAATATCCTTGACTTCTGTAACTTCCTTCGGTTCTTCTTTTACTTCTTCTGTATCCACAATAACCGTTGTGCCAATTTCAAAAGTATTACGGATGAATTCTTCGGCAAGCGGATCTTCCACGAGTCTCTGTATTGCCCGGCGGAGCGGACGCGCGCCGTAAACCGGGTCATATCCTTCCTGTGCAAGCAGGTCCCTTGCGGTATCGGTCATTTCAATATCGCGCTCGGCGCCCAGCACCTCGTCCCTCACGCGCTTCATCATGAGATCGACGATCTTTTTGATATCTTCCAGAGTCAGTTTCTGGAATACCATTATCTCGTCGAGGCGGTTGAGGAATTCGGGCTTGAATATTTTCTTGACCTCGTCGAGAATTTTCTTTTTCATGCGCTCGTACTTTGATTCTTCGCTTCCCTCGTCTTTCACTGTCCTGAAGCCTATCTCGGCATCCGGGTTGATGTCCCTTACCCCGATATTCGATGTCATTATCAATACGGCGTTTTTGAAATCGACGTTCCGTCCTTGTGAATCGGTGAGCCTGCCGTCTTCCAGTACCTGGAGCAGGATATTGAAAACATCGGGATGGGCTTTTTCAATCTCGTCAAGCAGTATCACCGAATAAGGCTTCCTCCGCACCGCTTCGGTAAGCTGGCCGCCTTCTTCAAAACCCACATATCCCGGAGGTGCGCCGACAAGGCGGGAAACCGCGAATTTCTCCATGTACTCGGACATGTCGATGCGGACCATCGCGTCCTCGTCTTCAAAGAGGAACTCGGCAAGCGCCTTGGCAAGCTCTGTCTTGCCGACGCCGGTCGGGCCGAGGAAAATGAACGAGCCTATCGGCCTCTTGGGATCCTTGAGACCGGCACGGGCGCGTCTTATAGCCTTTGTCAGGGCTTTTATAGGCTCGTGCTGGCCGATGACCCGCTTATGCAGTTCCTCTTCCATGTTGAGGAGCTTTGCCGTTTCTTCCTCGGCAAGCTTCTTGACGGGTATCTTCGTCCATGCGGATACTATATGCGCGATGTCTTCATCGGTAACCGTGTTGAGGGTATCGCCGCGGTCTTCCCGTTTGGATTTCCACTCTTCTTCCAGTTGATCCTTAAGATTTTTGAGTTCTTCTTCTTTCTCTCTCAGTTGTGCGGCCCGTTCGTATTCCTGGGCTTTGATTACTGTATCTTTCTCCTGGCGGATCATATTAAGGTCGGCTTCCACTTTCCTGAGTTCGGGGGGCGCCATCGTCGCCGCCAGGCGCACTCTCGATGCCGATTCGTCAACCACATCTATCGCCTTGTCGGGCAGGAACCTGTCGCTTATATAACGGTCCGCAAGACGGGCCGCAAGCGCCAGCGCATCGTCCGTTATCCTGACCTTGTGATGGGCTTCGTAGCGGTCGCGGAGGCCTTTCAGGATGTTGATCGTTTCTTCTACATTCGGTTCCTCTACTGTTATAGGCTGGAAGCGGCGTTCCAGCGCCGCGTCCTTTTCGATATATTTGCGGTATTCGTCAAGGGTGGTTGCGCCGATACACTGAAGCTCCCCGCGCGAAAGAGGAGGCTTCAGGATGTTGCTGGCATCGATCGCGCCTTCAGCCGCGCCTGCGCCGACTATCGTATGAAGCTCATCGATAAACAGGATGATCTCGCCGGAGGCAGCCCGGATCTCATCCATCACGCGCTTCATTCTTTCTTCGAATTCACCCCTGTACTTGGTCCCGGCGACAAGGCCCGCAAGGTCAAGCGATATTACTCTTTTATCCCTTAAAAGTTCAGGGACGTCGCTCTTTGCTATCCTCTGGGCCAGCCCCTCGACGACGGCGGTCTTGCCCACGCCCGGCTCACCGATGAGCGCCGGGTTGTTTTTAGTCCGGCGGGATAAAACCTGGATTACCCGTTGTATTTCCATATGACGCCCGATGACCGGGTCCAGCTTGTTTTCCCTGGCAAGCTCGGTAAGATCCCTCCCGTAATTATCAAGCGTCGGGGTCTTCGTTTTTTCCTTGGAGGGCTTGGAGGCCGGCGCTTCCAGGCCGAGGATCTTGTTGATCTCTGCTCTGATTTTCTTGGGGTCAACTCCGAGGCTTGAAAGCACACGCGCCGCGACCCCTTCCTGCTCGCGCAAAAGGCCCAGCAGCAGGTGCTCGGTCCCTATATAATTGTGGCCGAGGTTCCTGGCTTCATCGAATGCAAGCTCTATGACCCTCTTGGCCCTGGGAGTGAATATCATGTCTCCCTGGGCGGGCGTCCCGGCCTTCCCGACTATGGCCTCGACTTCCTTGCGCACTTTTTTAAGGCTTATATCCAGGTTCTTCAATACTTTGGCGGCTACACTCTCTCCTTCGCTGATAATGCCCAGCAGCAAATGCTCGGTGCCTATATAATTATTGCCAAGCCTCTGGGCTTCTTCCTGGGCAAGGACTATGGAGCGGCGTGCAGGTTCTGTGAACGGTTCCCACATTTATTTGTTCCTCCTTACTCAACTCTTAATAAATCCGGGTAACAACAAATACAACTTACTTGAAAATTCTATTTCTGCCTGCATGTTCCTTTTTAGATGCGCGGCAGGCAAAATAAGTTCAAAATATCTTCGCTTTTAATCAGGTTATCCCTTGTTTATTAAATAAACATCCACCCGCGTAGCGGGTGGTTTTTCTTTGACCCTATAAGGGTCTGATACCAGCGGCACCTCAAAGTGCTCTATTTTCGCCAACCGCTTTTGTCGCTCTAGCGACCCTTAAAAGGGT